>PJER01000045.1 GCA_002825465.1 Candidatus Thorarchaeota archaeon MP8T_1 | reverse complement strand
GGTTCGCTGCTGGTCAGCATTCTGGTGAGCCTTATATCCAACTTCTAGGCATAAGATCAAGCGGAAGCATAGCACAGGGGGAACTTTAGCTATGCTTCTTCCTGCTCTATATGCAGGGAAAGGAGGGCACAAATATGTGCCTGATCGTTGTATCGGAGTGGGGAAACAAGGATGCGGCAGTCAAGGAGATGCCATTTCCTTGCTATCCACCACCCTACCTTTTGACTGAGGAACAGAAAGTAAGGCTCTTTCCTCACGTGGAGGCATTCGTCACGCTGTTTTGTGATGGTGTGCTGAAAGGCTCATACTACACAAACTACATTGACGGAAGACCTCTGGTGCTTCTTCTGGAGAGCCGCGTGTTCCTCGCTCCTTCTGGCAAGGCGTATCATATCATTGCCAATTTTGATCATGGCGATATGATCGAGAGCCGCACCTGTCTACAGCAGGTGGAAATCAAAGGGGGATTAGACGATTTTCCAGAAGTAGCAAGCCTGTGGTTGGTACGTCAGCAGGAGAAACCCTTCGATTGGCAAGAGATGACGAGGGACGATTTCTTGTGCGAGTGGATTGAGAGGACGCAGTAATGACCACTCGCATCTGCACCAAGCGTATCAACGTGACGAAGAGCTACCGCCTGTACCCTGGCAAGCTCGCTATCGTCATCCGCCAGATTGGGGGTTATGTGGACCGTGACCCCCGTAAGGACTACGAATGGAATCCCCTCAGAACATCGAGGAAGGCAGAAAGGCGCGATACCCGCGCCAAGTATGCGGTACGGTCTTTTGCTGCAAGGAGGTAACTCATGCCAGGACGACCATCACGTAAGACCTCACGGACACACGTGCTCCCTCGCGGGAGCGGTGTTGAGGTGAGTAGCGGAACTTCATACGTTCTAAACGAGCGTAATGAGGTTATCGCCCTATCCACTCTCGTTACAGTCGAGAAACCCGCCAAGACCATCGGGACTGTAGAAACCGTGGTCACCAAGCCCAACAGCTAGTGGTCGCTGCCTAATCCACTGTTGGTCGTTATCTGTTTCTAGGAGGTATCTATGATCCTCGTAAGTATTTAGGCAAACCCCATTTATGCCAGGGGCAAATAGGAGACCAGTCTCGAAAGGGATTGGTCTCCCTCTTGCTGTGGCATAGATGACCACAGTATCCGAAACCTAGAAGAAAGGAGCGATATGACTGAAGAAGAGTTTGATCAGATATATGCTTTCTCGCAAGAGAGGCACACGGCACACTGGAAGAAAGAGTTCCACATTTCTGACGAGAGCTATGTCTATAGCGGACGTGGCATTTGCCGTGATCTGACTGGCAGCACAGACCTGTTTCATACAGTCTTGTGTGGGCTTGATGACATCGCGGAACGCAAGAATGTTCTGAAAGAGTATTGCATCAAGAACAATATCTCTGTTGAGCATTGCGATGGATGTGAACGCCCTATCACACGCATGATGATGAGCTTTGGGATGACAGAACGTCCGTCTGACCCACATGAGTTCGTCTGTGTTCTTGCGGGTTGCCAGGAATGTTTTCCGCTGGAAGCCGATAAGAGCTTCTATTCCCTTGACCAGTTGAACCACTATTTCGATAGTGGTGAAGCCGAGAAAGATGGATACCTATTCCTCACGGTTTAGGTTGATAGTGATCGTGAAAGCGATTGTGACTGTGCACTATAGGAGGTGCAAAATATGAGTAGTTTATTGGAATTGGATTTCGGGGCAGAGCTTACTGCCTTGGAGTCCGCAGTTGAAGAGATCAGCTTCAAGGTTGATGAGATTGTGGAGACTGAGCAAGCAGCTGTGGCTGCTCTCGCTCAAGTCCGAAAGCTTCAGACCTTTGTGGCTGATACCAAGGCTAAGATCAAGTTAGCAGAAGCAGCGGTCTTTACCGAGGCTGAGCTGAATGTGATCAAGGCTAGGTATCAAGAGCAAATTGATACAGCTGTCATGCTAATCGAGGAAGCTCAAGCAGACGAGCTGTTTCAGGTCGCTCGAAAGGTCGAGAGTTGTCGCAATCTCGAAAAGGGACGTGAGGCGAAGTCATTCTACCAGCAATTTGATGAATGGCTTGAGAACTCGAATGTCCTAGAGGTGCTTGGACGAAGGCTGTCCAGTATCTCGAAACGGTGGGCTGACTCTCATGATGGCGATGCGCCAACGTCATCTGAATGGGACACTCAGGCGTATGCCGATATAAAGGCATTTGTTGAGGACAAGTTCCCCAACAGTGTGTCCCTGAAGGATCACGAGAAGCGCGTCCAGATGGCACTGAAGGCTGCCCATGCCTCCAGAAATGCTTGGCGTTACGATAACAACATCGGGGGATATAAGGATCGTATGGACGCCAAGAAAGCCAAGCGAGCAAACAAGCAGAAGCGGTATTCTGGTCTGAGCAAGGCAGAAATCGCTGAAGCTCAAGAGCTCGAATCACTAGGGGTTGTGAAGTTCGACAGCCCTGGTGAGACTGTAGCGGATGAGATCACCGCTGAGATGGCAAAGTTGTGGGACGTATAGGAGGTTATATATGCCACGTAAAACCAAGCACCCCGTTAGCGATAGCATCAACGATGGGATGAACGGTCAGATTGCGACTGTTGAAGACCACAAGGAGGTCACTATGACAAAACCGAGTTCCGATTTCGTGATTGAAACTGACGCAGAGTTCGAGGCATCAGTCGATAGCAACGAGAATGGGAACGGCAAGACAACGAATGGCGATGAAGTGTTTGCTTCATTGAACGAAGCAACACTCCAGAACTTCTGGAAAGAACGCCTCAACGTTCAGCTGACATACTGGAAGGACGAGAACGGCAAGGATACATCCAAGCCTTCCTCCCTGAAGGTGATTGTCAATCCTGAAATGGATGGTGCGGCAACCTTTGGTTACCAAACCATTGACGCAAAGGCAGTGGCGAACCTGATCCTCTGCCACTTGCGCCGTGGAGCGTATGTGGACAACAATGATCCCAAAGTGGCATTGAAAGTGCCATTTGATATCGCTGTTGCTCGCCAGAATGTTCCAAGTGTTGCATACGTTCACTGGACGCACAGTGGGGACTTCGGTCCTTTCGGATTGTTGAATATCTACCCTGATGGGTGGACCGAGTTGGGCGTTTATGGTGGAAAGCTTGTTCCAACAGCACATCACAGTGCTGTGACCGTAGCGCAAGCTATGAACAAGTTCAACAACGAGCGCACCGACAAGGAGAACAAGTCAATCCGCGTATTCTATCGCTGTGAAGCGTTACGCGCTATCCGCAGTGGTGTGAATATTCGCATCAAGATTGGCGGACAGTCCGAAGGTTATATCCTTCCACGGTTCGAGAACTGCTGGATGGAAGATGATCCTGTGAAGGCGGCTACTGCTGCTGATCGCATACTGTTCGATGAACGCACGACCTACAAACGCTTGTCTGAGCAAGCTGACCAAGTTCGTGTTGTAAAGAGCGGTGGCGTCATCCAAGAACCGCCTGAAATCCAGAAGACAACCATGAATGGTGATGCTATCCGTGTCACCAGTATCGATGGTGAAGTCTTGACAGTGGGCGAAATCCCATACCCGACCCACGTATGGACGATCAGTCCTGCGGGGCATCGGAGTTCCATCAAGGAGCTTCTTGGTGCGAATCCCATCGTTGATCGGATTTGGGCAACCCAACTGATCAAGACTGGCGCAACCTTCGAGATCGCCAAGTAGATTGTATTGTCATCTGGTAGGTCTTGCGATAATATCAAGAGACCTGCCAGTATTTACCGTCTCGCTCGTATTATTCGTGACAAAGGGACACCGTGATTCGACGGAAACGGAGTCGTGGTGTCCCGATTGTGCAAAGGAGGCACTCCATGTACCACGCGATTTGCCAAAGGGGTCACCAAGTGACATGCACGATCCCTAATCGTCCGATCATCTTTTGTATCAAGTGCTGGAAGGACGATGGGTATCCCTATTTACATGAAAAGGACATGCGCTCACGTATTCATCTGTATGCCAATCCCAACGATGTTGAGCATTCATTGATGAGACAGAATGCGCCTGACGTGTCCGAGGATGCCTTAGAACCTAAAGGATATGGCACTTTCAACCATCATCATGTAACATGCCGTCAAGGACATGAGTTCGTCATCTATGGTCCTCATGATATATGTCCAGAATGCGGTGAATGCTGGAACGGTGCTGTGTTCGATGACGTTGTATCCCCCGCGGGAGACGAAGACCCTTTCGGCGTCTATGAAGGATACACGTACAGTTTTGCAGCATTAGTAAACTTTGCAACTGAACACCGTCTTACATGGAAAAGACCTGGGCTCGTGCCTAGTGTCAGTGTCGGTAGCGCATTCTTCTATCTTGAAGATGCCAATGGGTGCGCTTTCTCATTCATCATGGAAGAAGACGGCATTGTACAGGATGCTCAACTGTGGAAATGTGTCTACCGCAGGGATGTTTCACGTGAAACATTGCCCAGTGAATATGACAGCGGTGTCAATACTCCCCCTAACATCCTGGACGATGATGATCATGGTGATATTACGCATATAGGGGAATTTCCGAAGAGTGTGATACTGGATGCGTATAAGGCGATAGGGGATTACATAGATAATGATGGCAATTTCAATGATGAGTGGAAAGGGCTTGGCGACAGGTATGCCTTGAACTTCTGGACGGAGGTCGATGAGGACCGATGTCTCAGGTATGTTGCGACGCTCTACATTAAGGCGGAGATTGGGGGTTCATACAGGTTCTTGCGTCTGTTCGATAACGGGTTCATTGACCTTGACCTTGATGTGAAGCCTCCAAAGCTGAGCGGTAAGAATGGTCTGATCCGTGAGACCAGCAAACCGTCAATGACGATCTATGTGTTCCCATGGGCGTCCAAAACTGCCTTTGGCTGTGATATGTACTTTCTCAAATGTCCGCATTGCAGTCGCGGTTTCGCTTTAGAGAATGAGTACATCTACAACAATGGTCAGGTTGATCACTGTCCCTATTGCGGTGAACGCATAAAGCTCTACATCGTCCCACGAGTAGCGTGAAATGCTGTTTCTGGTGACACGCCTCAAGAGAATCGTCGTTTGTGATTGCACATACATCAGTCACTTCAGCTTCATTGTGCAAGCCATGAATGCAAAAGAAGCTGAACGCAAGATAGCAGTGCTCTACAGCGAACCTGGAGAAATTCATGCCGAACCGATTAATCTCAAGAAAAAGAACGGGGTATTGCCTTTAGGAGGTTACCTTGTATGAAACCCGAAGTGATCTATAAAGATGGTGCTTTCGTAGTATTTGAAGATGGCTCTGTAGCTGTTACGTCTAATGCAGATTACATAGAAGAGAAGGCAAAAGCACTATGGGATGCGTATCTACGCACCACACTCGATGTGCCATTCCTCCATTTTGACCCAATGGAGCATCCACGCACTATTGAGCAGTGGTTCAAGGATACACTGGACTTCGTTCCATACGAAAGCGCGATCAAGCTCTTTGCAGTTACTGTTCACTATACCGAGGAAGAACTTGTCGGTCGTATCACTTTCCATAAGGAAGACCAGATGGCAACATATCTCGTTGAAGCTCGCAACGAGTCCCACGCTCGCAGTCTCATAGAAACTCTGTATGACCAGACCGATTGCTTTATCGTCCATCATACAAAAGCTGAGCCTCTTGACATGAGCAAGGGTTGGGCATTATTGTCAGTCACACCATGATCATAAAAGATAAGAAACAACTCTTCCAGATGATACGGCATATCTTCCAAGAGCACATTGATCTCAATAATCCTAAGTGTCGGTCATCACTAAAAGCTTTCACTCTTGATGATGAAGAGATGGAAGCACTACATCAGTTCCAATGCTTAGTCGCTGATCACTATCTCGAAGATACCTTGGTTGCTACCGAGATGGGCGACCTGACAAACCTGACTTTGAGGACAGCAGTACATAATGTCAATCTGGTCACAGAGCATAGCATCCGCATCGAAAGAACTCTAGTCAATGTCCTGAAATACATCGATCTTTTCTTTGGCGAAAAGAGAGCAAACGAGATGGAAGCTGTTGTTGAAGCTAAGAAGTTCCTGTGGCTCGTATGCCTTGGCTACAATGCCGAGGATGGATGGACAAACGCCGTAAAAGCGTGGGATTATGAACGCGCTGACTGGCTCGAAAAGATAAGGAAAAGTAGGAATTTGTAGGACATTTGCGTATTTCTCCCGCGAGGGAAGCCCATATTTTACTAACATCTGTTATAATGTAGAAAGGAGGCAAAATGCCAGAACTTGTAGAGCGACGCAAGTATGTTCGCAACAGTAGAGCATTGTATACTGGTGACAAAGGTCACTATAAGACTATCTTTCAAGTAGTCGTGTTGGTCGAGACTTTGATTGATGGCGGACTGGATGAATGGACAACGTATATTGGTTATTGCCCTGAGAATATGCCAATCGAGCAACAGATCCAAACCGTTGCAGAATATGGCGATAAGATATATCCTGGTCTCGGTCCAGAAGACCCGTACAATTTCTTCCCTGAAGACAGGTATCCAAAGGAGCTGTTCCGTGATTGAAGTCATATCCAGAGATGATGTAGACCATCTGACTGTAATGACCATGCAGGGCAAGATCAAAGGGTTCTTCAAGCGCGGCAATACTGTTTATACCGTCAGTACCTCAGGTGTCGCCAAAGTATTTGCACATAGTACTCAAGAACCAACTAAGAAAAAGACAAAGCGAGGAAGGCGATGATGAAAACAGCACTACTGTTCTCGGTGATTGCATTGTTCATAGCACTTGCGTCAGGAATGCTGGAAGATGCATACGAAAGAATGTTCCTGATTGCAATCAGCTTCATGATCCTTTGTTCTAAGGATGTCATCTTATGCTCAATGATTGATGACAAGAAATCCAATGTTCACTGAAATATGGGAATACTTGAAAGACAATGAACACTTGGGGAATGCTGCGCTTGCAGATACGCTAATGAGCAAGTGGTCATTTCACTTTACAACAGCAATCCAGTTAGTAATGTCTTTCAGGACAAAAAGATCGTACCATTATTGTATTGCGATCAACCTTGACTTCGGTGATCTTAGAGTAGAAGAATTTGATGACATCAACAAGGCTAAGGAATGGGTTGGAGAGAGTCGTGCGTTTGTCATTGTCATGCAGTATGAGGATGCCAATACATTCAACCTGTTCTACATTGAAGATGGCAAGATGACCAAGCCAGTACCAGGGGGTCTCGCCAAGATCAGAAATGCCTTATGGAACAGCAAGCTGTTTCCAAGTGCCTTCGGTGCTGCCGTGGAGGAATGTTTCAAGCGCAAGATACCGCAGAACGAGACGCAGCTCGTACTGGAGAAAGCGAAACTAGATAACGTGATAGACAAGTCCCTTGAAGCTTACTCAAAGGAATACTAACCATGAACTTCCTCAATCTTACTCGCAAGAGTACTGAGACTGATCAAATGATAAAAGATTTGCTTGGTAATGAGGTTGCCTTCGACTACATTCAGCATGGGTCAATGACTTATGACGTTGATCCTGTAAGTAACTTCCGTCATGCTGAAACGATGGCAGTGAATATGCTTCGGTCGGGGTTCGATCCTCGAGCAAAGACTTACATAGTGATTGACCGTCTCACTGTGGCTATATGGTGGATTGCCTTCCTTGGCAAATATGGTACAGTTCCAGACGTTATTCATGATGGCAAGATCATCAGGCTAAGTGACAGTGTGACAAACGCATTCCTTATAGACATGAAGAGAAGGCACGAGGACCAAGAACATGATCTATGAAAACTGGGTACGTAATGAATGTGGATGTACACTACATTTCAATCTAGGAACTATATCAGATGGTAAAGTAGAGATTACTAACTTCAACTTCGAGTACTGTGATGACCATGCAAATGCCGCCGCGATTATACAGATAGCACAAGACTCAATCTTTCTGAATAACATGTTCGTCAAGATGATAAATGATCCTGAATACAAGGAACATCGCCTTCCTGTAGAAGAGGCACATGCAAGATTATTCAGACTGAATACAATGGTCAATTATCTCAATAGTGGTGGTGCTTATCATGTTCAGTTTGAGGGTATCGATGATCCTACAAAGCATACGGAATGGCTTGGATCACCACCAAAAGTAGATGTCATGAAAGGATGGTTTGAGTGAGACACTTAAGACCTAATGAACGTGAAGTAAAGGTAGACACTAAACACGCATGGCTAACTGGCAGATATGGCACTTATGATCTGACAGCAGTGTCATTCTCGTGGGAAGAGGGTAGCGACACGCATCCTCCTGCCGTGTGGATAAACGGCTATGGTCAAAGAGATACTATTCTTAGTGGTGGTATTGGACGAATAGAAGCAGAGGCAATGGATAGACTCTGTATGCGTTATCTAGGTGAACGTGGCTATGAAGTCACACCTTCGCCTTCCTCTGACTCTTCAGAGTCGTCTCCCCCATTCTGATTGTCTTCAAAGTAGGCGTCAATGATCTCGTCCTCTTTCAGAGGTACTGAAATATCCACACTGCCATCCGCTTTAGGTGTTACGTTTATGGTAGTGAACCTGCTCTCAGCCTCAATAAGTCTAACGCCTTTCTTCAGGAACTCTGCGGCTTCATCATCCGCCACACCATGAACACCGACACGATGTTCCATATCTTCCTGAAGTTGAGCGAGATACTTGGCAGCAGTAATGCGGTCAGAAAGGGAAATCATCTTGTCTTCAGACTGCTCAATGATCTTACGGGTCACCGCAACACGCGCATTGATGACATCATGAAGCATGATCTTATTAGCTTCGATCATCTTCTCTCTGAACTCTATAAGGACATCTTCACCTTTACGTATCCAGTAGTAGTACTGGTCACGCGTGATCCCCACTTGCTCCAGAGCATCATTGAGCTTGAAGTCCTCCCTTTCAGTATGAAGGCGAAAGACTTCCAAAGCTTTAGAGATCATTGTAGCTTCAACTATTTCAGACATACAAGGAGTATAACATGAAAGTTCTTGCAAGAAATAAAGATACAATAAGTTTTTGGATTGAAGATATGTTACGTGTTGGCAAGTTCTACGCCTTCATTCTCAGCAAGGATAAAAGCTCAGAGACTGTAGGGCTTGTCGATGTTTCCGTCCACATGCAGACAGAGAAAAAGGAACATGTCGAGGTATGCAATCTGACACAGACTGGCTATTGTAGGATGACTGATGTAACAGGCTGGATAGTTGAAAATATAGGCGCACTTAGTCATCCATTCGATAGCCTGGACAATGCCGACTTCTTTGCAAATCTTGTCGTAACTCTAACAATCTACAAGATCAAGTACCACGACATGAGATATATTGAACTGTTGAAAGAGATCAGGGAATGGGCGAAAGGAGAATAAATGAGCGAGAGAATCCCACATGTTACTACACATGCCATTAGTGTAGAACTTGGAGAACTTGAATGGGGAAAGTGTCCATTCTGTCGAGGTCTGTTTGCTATTGATGCAACTTATCTCGACCAGGTAGATACTTTGATTGACTGTCCAATGTGCAAAGAGAAGCTAAAGCTGGACGATCTCGATGGACAAGGAGGCTATAGTGAATAGACTGACTGTTATCTGCGCTGAGTGTAGACGACCAATGGGAATAAAGAAGATGGGTGTCTATATCCTTGAATATGATGCCAATAGGAGACCGTATGCCATAGCTGCTGGAGACCTTCTTGAATGTCCTGGTTGCGAGAAACAGGTCATCGCTAGGCTCGGTGATCAAATCCCAAATTGGGATGGTAACTTTCAGGTCACAGTAAATGCAGCTAAAAAGACAGATTATCTGTACAGAGTGTACTAATTCTCCCCCGCGGGATTGACAGTCGATTGAACATCTGTTATACTGAAGGTATAACACTGGAGGTAAAGTCAAATGAACATAGGAAAGAAAGATATAACTTGGGTAACGTTCAACCTTGAAGACCCTGAACACGTAGTCTATAGTGTTGGTGCACCTGATGGCATTCCAGTAAGGTTGCCTGAAGGTATTGTCAAGGTCGAAGTGAACGCTGAACTCCTAAACAATGTTAAATCTGGTCGTGTTGAAGGCAGTTGAATACTGCCCGACTGACCGTACCTTTGTCTCTCCGTCCCGAACAGACTTTGTGTGGCCGCGTGGTAGGATTGTCTATGCCAGCTGCGGTAGACTTCCAACATCTCATAGCTATACTCCTGGTCAAGAGATAAGCGATACTACTCCACCAGTAAAGGATTGTACATGTGGCATCTATGCCGTAAGAACAATGGGGATCATCAAGGAATACATGTACAATCTAAATGCAGTTGTATTGTTATGGGATTGCAGAGGCAAAGTTCATGTAAGGGACAAGGGAGTAAGAGCAACAGCACTCAGACCACTGGCAGTAATGGACTTCAATTACAACGGCGAGTCTATATCTGATAGAAGGACATTAGATCAGAGTAGGGCAGTATTGTTTGCTGCCGCGCAATATTTTGGTGGCATTGACAACAAGCCATTGGACATATTCCCGTTCAAGCTCGCCTATGATATGGTGCAGGAGTCATGGCGTAAATTCCTGTGTGATCGTGAACTTGATGTAGGTATACTGGAGGCTAGATGAAGTGACAAATCAAAGCGCACCAACCATTGTAGCGAGAGGATGTGGTTTGCCAATCTCGAATACAGCGTACTTCACAACGCGCGTAGAAGAGACTGGTACTCCATGGTGGGAGTTCTTCCATGATCCTGTTCCTTCTGTAAATCTGGAAGAGCTAGGACTGGCAGCTCAAGGTATCCGTGTGATCCCACGTGTCATTGGATATGACCAAGACGGTCCTGTATTCGCTAAGGATGATCTTGGTAATATCATTCATGATATGTGGGATTATGTTGGATCAGGCAGCTATCCTAATCTCGCAGACTTTGTTCTGGAAGTGATCGAACTCGGACTACACAGGTTAAATCCTAAGTCCACTGACTTCAAGCATGTATCATTTGAAAGTCAGTATCGTTTGGTTCATCCAAAGGCAGTAGTCCTCAATCCTGAAAAGCTGTATAAGGAGCGGATACAAGATATGATAGTGTATCCCGATTGTCTGTGCATAGATGAAGACGAGAAGAAGATGCACTTAGAACCAGCACAGGATTGGCTGGAACTATTCGGGCATACCTGTTTCGGTTTGACATTCCAGTGTGTCGAGGGTGATGCACAGAATGACAAGGGACGTGAAGTCTTCAGGAAGATGCCATGGGGTGCTTACTCGGCATGGAAATCACCTGAAGGATATGATCCAGAGTTTGCTCCAGGCTGGTTCATGACTATCCCGATTGGTCTATTCGGATACTGGCAAATCTATCAAGACAATCAGGACGATACGCAATCTACGCTGAATGCATTAGCACGTCTTGAAGAGAGAGTACATAGAGTGAAGGTTATTCCACTAGAGGAGGTAGCATGACCAAGGTAGCGTTGACACTAGATACTGGCTTTGATATTGAAGCACTTCCTAGACCGAAGTCTCAAAGCTGGG
This sequence comes from Candidatus Thorarchaeota archaeon MP8T_1, assembly GCA_002825465.1. The sequence continues at coordinate 12,601 of PJER01000045.1, read as the reverse complement.
ACATCTACGATGAACGATTGCCAAGTGATGAATGGATTCTCCAGCAAAGAGACCCACCGCCTAGCTCATTAGCACAATCTTTATTGACCGTAGGTCAGATACATGAAGTAGGTATCAATAAGGTTGATGAAGATGAGTACGAGTATCTTTGGGGTAAAGGTCGTCTGTATGCAATGCGTCAGGCAAACAAGTGGTGTCGTGAGCAGCTTGAGCAGGTACAGATTACCGAAGAAGATGACGACGAGACCAAAGAAACTAAGAGAAAACAGGCACAACAGTTCCAAAAGAAGATCAGTGACACACAACGCATCCGCATAAATGTTTATGAGGGACTGGAGATGAATGCGGAGATGGCACTGTTCTTTGAGAATACAGAGCGTGAGTACAGCTGGCTCAATGAACTATACACGATCCGCCGTATCATTGACAGATATGGTCTTGAGAATGGCATGTATGACAGGATGTCAAAGGCTCTAAATAAACCGAAGACATATATCAAGAACCTGATGGCAACCAAGGGACAGATCAAGGATGAAGTCCTGATGATTGCCATGACAGGAGAGATCAGCAAGACCACTGCGGACGCACTCTCTAAACTCCCTGAAGAACGCCAAGATAACCTGCTAGAACTACATAAGCAGAAAATGGAAGAGGACGGCAAGGGCATTACCACTGATGATGTAAAGCGAGAAGCAAGGATGCGCGCTGGAGACGCAGTACATCAGGCACAGGCACAGCTCGTGGGTAATGGCTGGTTTGACCTTGATGAAAAGAAGGACGAAGGCATAGTCAATAAAGTTAAGCTTGAAACAGAACTGCTAAGGCTGATCCGTATCGCAGAGGCAGGACAACCTACAGTTGTCGAGCTGAAGTTGCTGCTGGCGAAGGTGCGGAATGGCAATCTCTAATTATAGAAAGAGGAAACTGAAATATATCGGGCTGGCAATAAAGCTTAGGCGTTGGGAACTTGGGCTGACCCAAAAAGAAGTGGCAGACGCTTGCTTCTTCTCTGCGCCATGGCTATCTATGATCGAGAACGGTGATAAGACCGTAACGCCAGATAATCTGCTTGCAATAAGCAAAGCACTTGATTGTGCTGCCTCAGACTTTTTAAGAGATGCTCAATGGCTCAAAAATAGGAGGTCTATCGATGTACCTGTGGACGAATCCTAGCGAGACAGGCTATCTCACATCAGGACAACAGTCAGGGGGAATGTTCCTGATCGCGATCTCGCTTGAGAATACCTACTGCGGACAAGGCAAGTATACTAAGCTACATACTATCTGTTGTGTTGCTCGTCATGTAAAGATGAGACAGCTTGGTCATTTCATGATGGGTACTTTCAGATGGGATCGTAGAAGTATCACAGTATCAGGATCATTTGGCGGTGATGGACTTCCCAAGTCTTATATGATTGGCGATAAACCTTATGCTGAATGGGCAGAAGGACTAAATGACCAGTATCTATTAGATCACATGGTCAAGATGCCTAACCTTCTTGCCAAGACATACTGGACAGAAGATGATGGATGGAATAGCGTGGGATGGGTGAGCACACCAATAAGACTTTGGGCATTACATGAACCAAGACTATACACGCCACAAGGTAGGACAAGGCTCAATAGTTTTGCTGTGTGTGATACCAGAAATAGATGCGAGAGATATTGGGATGAGAAGAAAGATGAACATCCAGAACTGAAGGAGTATTTGGAGGAATGGCTAAAACTACAGAAGAAAAAGCTAAACATCTCATGAACCATTTGCTAGATGATATATATCCCAAGGGTGCGTTCTCTTACAAGTTCAGGGATGTGTCGTATTGCAATGTTTGCCATACAGCACAGCCAAAGAATGAGACGCAACCCGATTATCTTCTAGCATTACAATGGACTTACATTGAGGTCAAAGGACCACATAAGTCATGGAAGTTCCCTCATCAAGAGCCAATCAGTGACACTCAACGAGAGAAGCTCGGTCTATACGGTGGCTATCTATTCATTGAGCTTGGTGAGGGAAACAGACCAAACGGTATCCAAGCATTCTTAGTGCCGTGGGACGGATGGCGCATGGCAGAGAAGGATATGCTTGAGAGAGGACAGAAGTCCCTGCCTCTCAATGATACTGCCAGGGGACTGAAAGGAGCAACGTATTATTTCAACAACCTTAGACTTGCATGGAAATCAACGTACATTGACAGACTTGGCAATGAAACCAAGGGACATTGGATCATACCTTATCAACACGTATTCTGGTATGCAATGCTCAAGCAAATGGAAATATTCATAGAAGGATTTGAGACATGGAAGAATTTGCAAACGGAACAATCGACCTAGATACCATACCAGAAGACGGAGACTTCCCAAGATGGATGACTGAGGTATATCCTGGTATTGAGAAAGAGATCGTCAATGATGTACATCGCGCTATGTTCTGGAAAGAATATCGCAAGGTCATTGACAAACTCAATACTCCTGATGCAGTCAAGCGCGCCAATGCTGTAGCTCTAAGTAATGCTACCGTTCATGCTGTAGTCCTTGCTCCCGCGATGGAGAGAGCTAGCATACTGGCACTATGGGAACTGAAGAAGAAGAACGCTTATGCCTTCGTTGATCCAGAAGCTGAGTATGAGAGCATAAAAGAGTGGCTTGCAGCTAAGCTGACCACGGTAGACACCAATCATGGTGCATATTCAGAGATAAGGTTCATGCTTGAACAACTGTTACCATGGTTCGAGAAGGTTGGGGAAATTCCTGAAGAGATTTTGACAATCCCAATGCGCTACACAAAAATGCGGAGGGTTATCTCGACACTAAGGCAACAGTTTGAAGAGTTCCATAGTGACATTGATTATATTGACCAGCTGAAACGAGAGAAGATCAAAGAAATCAAAGAGAGTAGCAATGAAGAGGTCAAAGAAATCAAGAAAGAGATCAAGAAGATTGAGAAAGAATATACAGAGCAAGAAGAAGAAGCAATAGAGAAATTTACCAGTGTTGTAACTGCGACCTTGCAGCTCATAGCAGATGATAGTTCTTCTCGTGATACAGAGAAAGAAGTCAGGAAACTGAGAGCTGGTTACACTGGTACTCCGCCAAAGATCAATGGCGAAGAGTTCCTTCTCGATGAGAACAGGTCTATCATCGTGGTCAAATGTCCTAACAGATACTATGCTCATGAGATCAGAAGCAAGCTGAAGTCAGTCATCGAAGAGTGGGGGAGTGGTTCTGAGTATGATTTATTACAGACAATCTCAAAAGGTTTCAGGGAATGATTGACATGACATGGAGAACATTGTATGATTTCATGTGACGATCAGGACATCCTTTATATATACCCTCGGAGGACTTTGAAATGAATGTAGGAGACTTTGTAGTATTCACAGGCACTGTAGAACGAAAGCGCATTGAAGACGGTAAGACTGTAGCTGTCGCAAAACCAGGATGTGTTGGCAGGATCGAGAAGATCAGGCACAGTAAGGAAGTATGGTATGCCGTTGAGTTTGGGTATCCTGGCAAGGGCGTAGTATCAGTCAGGGCAAGCGAAGTGATGCCATCAACAGCGACTGAGCTTCCCGAAAAGACAGCCAGAACCAGGGCAAGAATACCAGTGTTTGAAGATATGATAGAAGAGAAAGAAGAGAGTGCTGGAGAAACAGATGAACAATCAGCTGGAGACGATACAAGCGAAGATTACGAAGATCAGGTGGCAGAGTGAAGCAACAGGTTTCTTTGTAGCAGAAGCAGAAGCTATAGAGAACCACAACTCTGTCACTAAAGGTGACTTGTTCGTCATTGTCGGTGAGGCAGCTCTCGTTCCAGTAGGAATAAAAGCTGCTCTCACTGGCATTTGGGTAAATCACAAGAAGTACGGCAACCAGCTCAAAGTAACACACATCAGCTATCCAGATGAATTGGAAGCTATGAAGGGTCTCTTGTCCGCAGGTTTCCTGACAGGTGTCAAAGAACATCTTGCTCAGGAGATCGTGGACAAGTTTGGCTATGGTACTTTTGGTGTAATTGAAGACGCTTTTACATCTGGTGATACTACGCAATTACAGACGATCAAGGGGATTGGTGCTGTCAATTCCCAATGGATGATGAGAGATTGGGAGAAGGAAAGAGAGTGGGTGAGTAGTGCTTTGTTATGCTCAAGAGCTGGACTCAGCTTGAAGATGAGCAAGAAAGCACATCGCTACTTCAAAGCCGATCTCTCTGACATCATAACGAACAAGCCATACAATCTTACAGTAATACATGGAATTGGATGGGGGATCGCAGACAGGATAGCCAGAGCTTCATGGAGTGGCAAAGAACCTATCGATGTCAATGCACCAATGAGACTAGCTGCTGCTATCCGAGAGATGGTAATGGCTGGTGTCTTTGAAGGGCATACCTGCGTACCTAGACTAGAGGCTGTAGAGAAAGCAATGAAGCTTGCTGAGATTACAGTCATGACGCCACATCAGTTCTATGCTAAAGCACTCCCGATGCTGGATAGCATGAATATCGTGTCATTCGGTGAATATGTCTGCGATAGTGGTATGTTGGAGAAAGAGAAAGCTATTGCCAGTACCTTTAGTACAATGGCTAAAGATACCGAGGTTCTGTCTCCCGCGTGGGAGAAAGTCAAGGATGAACTTCACAAGTACATCGATCTTGATCTGACAGAAGATCAGGAACACGCTATAGAAGTAGTGCTTGGTCACAAGATCAGCATTATCACTGGTGGTCCTGGTACTGGCAAGACTACATTGCTGTCTGCCTTGTGCAATATCCTAGATCATGCTGGCAAAGAAGTACAGCTTGTATCACCAACTGGTAAAGCTGCCAGAAGGATGACACAAGCTACTGGATTTCCAGCAACCACAATTCACAAGGCACTAGAGATATTCGGGGAAGATGTAGAGGCAGAGAATACTTTCTATGGTGATGTAGTGTTCATCGATGAGTCATCAATGGTAGACACCTATCTTATGGCTCATGTGATAAAGGGACTGAAGAGGAATACAAGGCTGGTGCTGATTGGCGATGCTGACCAGCTGCCTCCTGTCGGTCCAGGCGAACCGTTCTTCCAAGCTATCAAGGCAGGGATACCAACGGCACGTCTGACTACAATACACAGGCAAGGCGAGAATAGTGGCATAGTCCATATTGCTCACAAGATCATCAAAGGCATTGTGCCTGACCCTAATGGCTACACTGACTGCTACATAGGTACAGTACAGGACAATCAGGTCTTAGGGTACAAAGCTATTGAATTGATCAAGGGGATAACAGAGAAGTATGGCTATGACATGAATGACTTGCAGGTGCTGACGCCAGTGAACGGTCACGAGTGGGGTAGAGTGGCACTCAACGCTGTGCTTCAGGGAATGTTCAACCCAGGTGGATTTGATATTGAAGGTATCAACTACAGACCAGGAGATAAGGTCATTCATCTAAGGAATAACTATGAGCTAGGTGTAATGAATGGCGAGACTGGTACTGTGGTAAAGACATCCACTTATGCTGACTTGCAAGAGTTCAGGAAGAACCATTCTGGAGAGCCACCCTTGGTGCTGGTCGATTATGATGGTCGTGAAGTGGTGTATACATTGGAAGACTTGGAGGATCTGTCACTTGCGTATGCCATGACCATTCATAAGAGCCAAGGTAGTGAATTCAAGGCAGTAGTCTTGCTGTTGCCAACGACATACGAAGGCTTTATGCTCAGACAACTGGTCTATACTGGACTGACAAGAGCGAAAGAGTACTGCATGGTACTGTCTGCTGCGAATGCCATGTACAAGTATGTGACCAATCTGTTGAAGGAGCTGCTTGATGATCAACTTCACTGACGGAGTAGACAAGAACACATTCATACTGGTGAAGGGACATTCGATAGTCTACTTCTTTACGGACTTTGCGAAGACTGGCAAGACGCTCTTGGTGAGCGATGATTACTATCAACCTCTGAGCGTAGCAGTCGTATCGGATGAAGAGGCACGAGCGTACTATGACGAGCTATATGTTACAGAAAGGTACTTGACACAAGGGAAAGTTTGGGAACACGAGGAGGACTAACATGACATTTGCAGAAAAACTGACTGAGCGTTTCGAGAAACAACATCTTAGTACTCGTAATGAACTGAGAACAAAGATAATGCGATCAAAGTATTGGCGGAAGCACATTGCTCCACAGCTTCCCGATCTGTCATGGCTGGACGAGGAAGGAATAAGGTGGCACATGTACACAACTACTACTCCGCCTGAATTAGACTTGCCAGTCAATGAAACGCTCTTAGGGAAAGAATAAAGCAAGCGTTCCTTGATGCTGGATGGGAACTAGTCTATGATAACCGCAAAGAGGAAAGCAAGGAAAGCACACTGACATTCCTACCGCCAGAAGAATATCTACCAGAAAAGGTTGCGCGCAACATGTGGGCGCGGTATCAGTGGTTCGCCTTTGAAGTAGAGTTCTATAATCATATAGAAGGCTCAACGTGCAGACAGGTACAGGTTGGTACAGAGTGGAAAGAAGTACCGATCATGAAAGTGATGTGTGGTGATGAAGCTGTTGCTGTAGAAACGTTGATTGCTGCTGGCGCAAATCCGTACAACGAGTAATAAAACAGTTGCCCTCGATAAGGGGGGTATCGAGGGCTGGTCGCTGCCTATTCCAATAGAGGAATTGGTATTTCTATTGTACCAGAATACTAACAGATGTCAAGCTGGAGGTTTATATGCTTCCCAATGAGGTAGTAGAAGGGCTAAACGTACACACTGACCGTGGATGGGTCATACGTGGTGGCGATGACCATCTGGCTAGGTTTTCTACCATTGATATGACCTATCAGATCATAATCAGAGCAATGAAGAATGAATGGAAAGTAATCTGGTCTAATGATTACCAGAATGTATACGGTAATAGCTGGGATCAGAAACTAGACATCAAGGTAGAGAAAGAACTTATTGGTTATGACCTTGGTGCTCATATTGCAAAGGAACTCTACCCTGCGATGGTTCATCATTACAGGTCAACCATTGAGCCATGGATGAAATCATCACAGGAGACCTATGACAAGCTCAGTGTTCAGGCAGAAGACCTGAAGAAGAAGACTGGTCTGTTATCCGAAGTCTCAAGTTTCACAGACACAGAGATACATCGTGTTAGAGGTACTGTCACAAGCGAGATGGGCAAGTGCCTCAGACACTGGTGCGTAGACTACTACAGAGCTGATTGTGCTCTTGTCACTCTAAGGGGACTGACGCATGAAGAAGTGATTGCCGTATTGAGCGTGATTGGTGCAGTAAGAAAGGAGTAGTATGCCCAAGCAACTAGATACCGTGACTGTTGATGGTATCGAGTTTGAACATGCAACCAATGATCGCTTCGAGTACTATGCCTATCGTGGTGATGGGAACTGCTGGCAAATCTATAGGAAGTTAGAGGGGAAAGAGAGTGAAGTCTGGTTTGCTGTAGTCAGTGAACTGAAACCAGATGGGATAGTGCAGAGCCTGAACAGCACAACGAAAGTCGATAGCAAGGTATATGTAGAACCGTTGGCATATATCAATGACCGTTTCTATAAAGAACTATTGAAGGGACTGGCTAGACTGATAAAGGAAGGACATATCCCCTATGCAGAAATTGAATACGAACCACCAGAAGACGAAGGAATTGCCTTCGATCTCACTGCCCCTGCGACTGTCTGACATAGATACTGTCACAATATTTGGCTATGCCTCTGGACCGTGTATCTCACCGCCAGAGATTGTCCATAGCTATGCTACAGTACAGCTGACTATCGGGATAGAAGACATCGAAGAACTGATTGCTAAAGCTGGTGTTGGGGGGTTTGATGAGATCGAAGTAGAAGATGTCAATACGATCAGCGACAAGGACTGCTGGACTATCAAGATCAGCGTTGCTGGTGATGAGATCAGTAGAACTGGTGGACTGTATGAAAGGATACAACTATGAGAATAGAACTGGATCAACTCCTGCGCTTCAAGGACGCAGACCATTGGATTATTACCGATAATGGTTGTGTGTACTTCTTCAAGGAGTGGGATGATAAGCACAATGTTCTTGAGATCGTAGAAAGGTATGACGCAGAAGGCTACATGATGTTGCTCAATGAGTATGACGCTGGCGAGAGATACTGGTCTCTCTTTGAGGAGTTCGGGGATGAAGAAGAACCATGGCTCAAAGCAATATCAGAGCACATGCCACTATCAGACGAGTATCATTATCTCCAAGAGATATACAAGGAGTATGGTCCAAAGCGGAAGCTTGCTCTGAGTATCGGAGTACTTGGTCTTCAAGGTGCAATTAGAAGTAGCATTCTCGTTGGAGAGATGGACTACAGTGAGATAATGGAGCTGCCCAAAACATTCGCTGAGTACAATAAAATGATGGACGAGGCAATGGATTTTGTAAGACAGCTCAATGAGATGGACAATGAAGTGGATTCATGAAGGCAGAGAATACCATGCCAAGCGCGATGACGAGGGCTATATTTATATTGTGGACACGGAGAACAATTATCCAGTCGGTCGCGCTTTCTCTTATGACTGGTGTCTCCGTTGGAACGAAGTGCCAGAGCTAGCTAAAAGGTTGGGAGTTTGGGATGACAACACTAGCAACAAAGTTCGATGAGTTTACCAATACGAGTGTGTTCAGTGTGCTTAGAAACTTGACAACCTATCTAGAGATAGCAGAGGAGGTCATCAAGGAATACAAGCAGAAGTATCCTGATAAGATGCACAGGATCAACAATGCCTTTACACTTTTGTGTCCCGTTGGTACTCCAGCAGAAGTGACACCATCGCTATACCGTATTCACTGTAAGGAGTTGATAGAACGTATTCTCAATGGTATTCCCAAGAGAAAGGAAGACAGGCAAATGGCTACCGATGCAGAGGTCATAGCGTGTCTTATGGAGACATCTCTCAAAGCACCACTCATAGAGGATGGCACACTCCTATATGCAGAGCTATTTCATAAATGGTTTGGAGAGCTTCCAAGTGTAGAGGGGATACCAGAGGGAGAGGACTACCTGAAAACCCAGTCGCCATCTTATGAAGGTGCTACCAAGGACTTACTGAACGAAGCAAGGAGAAAGATTATGGGTGTTAGAGAACTGAACTACGAGGGACTAGAGTAACATGGAGCTAATAAAAGATCGCGTCAAGGTTGAATGGGTAGAGCTTGGAGAAGGATGGTGCGGAAACTATAACGAAGATGATCCAGAAGATGAGGAACTACTCCGCTTTGATGTGTCTTGGCTTGATGACGATGGGGAGTGGATAGACCCAGGTGACGTATCATACTGTACAAGGTTTCCTGCCAATAGCACAGAGGAACAACAGCGTCAAGGACTTGAGATGCTTATGAACGCTTTCTATGAACCACTTATGGACGGTCACTCAGGCAAGAAGATCGGTGAAGCAATGTCATGGATTGGACTGGACTGGCTGGAGGAGAAAGATGAACTACCTAATTCCTGATAGCTGGAGATCACCGATAGATGATTGGGGAACACATAGTCCACAAAACTACTGGCTGAATAAGCGTGGCAATCTTGTCATCAAGTCCTTTGAGTCCACTGAACGATATAAGTGGGATGCTATCTTGGCTTGGGGAAAGGACTACTGTCCACCAGAACTCGAATACATTGGAGGATGGAAACAGTTTGATACAGACCAGGATGCATGGTACTTCGGCTTTTGGGTAGACCTTGAGAACTGGATGACGTTCAACTATGCAGAGGGAGACCTGTATCTGGTTGTCTGTGGTACTAAAGAAAGCTTTCAGATGGAACTGCTAGACGCCGAAGAGTTTTATGGCAGTCCTCCTCCAGCGTGGACTGTATTTGTAGAAGTAGAATCAGGAAAGTGGGAAAGGGCAGACATCTATGACGAAAGACCAAAGGTGAAACAATGATAGATCAATGGATATGGAAAGGAAAGACTACAGACAGTTTACTGTGGCATGGAGTGACGACTACAGGAATGTATAATGCCATGACAGTCAGGATACTCAATACCTCTGATATGCTTGCGGCTGTAACAATATTTCATGTAATCACCCTAGGGTATCATGCCCCTATACACAAGGCATGGGAGAAGTCATTCGAGAAATGGCAAATGTTCAACAAGGGACTCTGGTTAGCCTACGCGCTTGGCGCAAAGTCAGTCTACTTCCATACACAAGGAACACAGACATGTGGCTTTTGCAATATGTACTTTTACGAAGAATGTGAGGGGTGTCCAGTAGTAGAAGTAACCAAAGGGTATCTCTGTAGGAATTTGGACGAAGTGCTTTTCATCGAGAGCTGGGAGAACCGTGACATTTCAAGAGATAGGATACCAAAGTTTATTCAGGCATCACAGAAGGTGATCAATTTCCTGAATAGCGATAGACTTAGAGAGGAGTGTATGCTATGTGCAAACAAAGACCATGTGAGTTTCAACCCATCGGAGTAGATAATTATTCTGCAAGACCACTTCAAAATGCTATGGGAAGTGTAGACCCAATGAGTAAGGAGTGGTTTCCTGGCTACTGGCTGGCATGGGGTGGAACTTCAGAACATACTTATGCGCTTGTAGAAGTTGATGGATATGTTCTGGAAGTAGGTAGTGCGTACTTCAGGTTCACTGGCGATTGACACCTAACAGATGTTCAGGTATAATGTAGGAAAGTATGGAGGTCTAACATGACAAAAGAGAAAGAAGAAGTTTACGTTCCAAACGAACCCCCGTTTGGTGGAATGCTGATTTGGGGATCACGGAAAGAAGGCAAGACTCTGATGAGTCTGAACAGTCCATGGCAACCAGTTCATATCATTGACCTTGAAGATAGTGCCAAGGACTATGAGAGCCAGAGCAAGCGCATGATTGAAGCTGGTTATCTGAGAGGGGAATTTACCAGAGCAGCTTGCTATACATGGGGAGAGTTCAAGAAAGAATGGGAGAGGATTGTAGGTCACCAGATTGTTGCCAACTCAAGGCGCGAAGAGACATACCCAAAGATCAAGGATGCTGAAGACACACACTATGGGACTATCATCATAGATACTGCTGGTCAGTGGACAGAATGGGTGAAGTCTGAAGTCTTTGGTCGTGCTACTGTAGATGAGGCAAACAAGATGAGCCAGGTCGTGTGGGGTAGGGTCAGGGATGCCCTAAGAAATCAGTATCTCGGTCTCGCCAAGCACTGTGACATGCTGATCGTAACAGCACACATGAGTTCGTACAACAATATAGACTCGCCAAGATGTAATCCTACTATCCTAGAGCTGGTGTCTCTTGGAGTGCAGGTAAAGCGACAGCCAAACCAGCTGATCCCGAATGGAAAGATTGATATTGCTAGACTTCCGTTCTTCCCACCAAGGGTAAAGGAAGTGACCATTGAGAAACTTGTCAACTATGTAGACAATCCTGCCGACTATGACAATCTCAGTGAAGATGAAATGGTCATGGAAGAGCCAAAGTATGTACCGTCAGAAGGAGAATACGAATAGCGTACTGGAGGTACGATGTCCAACTTTCTCACAGAAGCTTATAAGCTGAAGCCAACCAAGAGCAATCTGTTCTTGAAGGGCAAGCAGATGGGTTTCAAGAATGATAAGGATGTAATCGATACGATCAGGGCAGCTGGTCTCAATGGTCAGTTTGACCCTGATCATTTCGAGGACTACTTAGCAGCACTACTGCGAGAACGGTTCGCAAGAGAACTGCTAAGTGATAAGAAAAGAGAGGAAGCATTGAAAGCAAAGTATAACTTCAACGATGATCCTTGTCCCGTATGTGGAGAGAAGCGTATCCGCAGGGAAGACCGTGATAGACAGTTCGGTAATGTCTTTGGGTGGGAATGTACCAAGAGTAGCAGTCACTTCTTCGAGGCTAGTCTGGAAAGTATAAAGCCTGGGATGGTTGGAAGAACTGACAGACAGCAGTTCGGATATGACGAGAGCGACATTACCAGACACGATGACTAAGAAAACAATCAGGAGTAATATCAGACTGGAGGTATATCCAAGGGATGCTGGTGATTTCGGAATAGCCAGAATTGGTGGCGTATACAGAACAGAACAAGAGGAATATGATCTTGCAAAAAGTATAAAGGCGCAGATACAGCGTCACGTTGATGATGTTGGCAGTGTAAATATAGTGAGTGATGTAGATTATATCTGCGAGTTCTGTAAGAGAAGTTGGTCCGAGGATGTATATGGTGTTCCTGAATGTTGTGATCGAGCACAGAATGAATGGCTTGATAACCATCCAGGGCAAAAGTTCTACTTCTGTAAAGAGTGCAAAGAATGGTATCCAGATAAGATTGAAGCAGAGAGTGTTCCGTGTCCTATATGTAAGAAGGAGATGACATGAAACTGAATAAACCAACACTGTTCCTGATACTGGCGATCCAAGCTCACCATAGCTTCAGGCATCGCTATCGACTGTATCAAGAGTCCTTGGGGGTTGAGCCAAGAGCACATCACTATTTCATTGACACTCAGGCACTGTTTGAAAGACAACCGCTCTATACATTCAACCTCAAACCAAGCGACTATCAAAGAGTACTGGACTTCAAGTTCACTGATGAAATGAGAAAGGC
>PJER01000044.1 GCA_002825465.1 Candidatus Thorarchaeota archaeon MP8T_1 | reverse complement strand
AATGGAGGTGAAAGCGATTAGCACAGGCAAGATACGAACTCTCTACGAGAGCATGACTAAGAATCGTGCTGCATTGGAGCTTCTATCAATTGGTGTCGTGCACGGTATCTCAACCGTGGTTCAACCACCGTGTGAAGATCCTAGCCCATTCTAGTGGATACTAGATTTGGCAAACGGATACCAACACACTTCTGGTGGATGAATTTCGCTTTGAGACCCGGCATTGCTGGACATTGGTTGGTATGGGATTCTTAGCTAATCTCTGCAGTGTGAGAGTTCAACAAGAGAGAACATTCAGAGAGAAGGCGTGGAGTCCCAGAGTGACTTCTATGAAGTCATTTACGGAATCTACCGCCAACCTTTCGCGAAATGAAGAGAACATAAAGAAACGGAGAGAAAAAAGAAAATGTTGCCCAGCGGCGATAGCCCCCCAAACGAACCATTCTAAGAATGGAATTTCGGGATGACCCGAAGAAAAAACAACCAAACGGAGAAAAGAAAAAAAATGATAACAGAAAGAATCGAGCCAATAATTGGAAACATCGAATCTACTGAAACAGGCAGAGAAGTGGATCCGTTTACTGATCCAGAGGTCGTACGATTAACTGCATGCAATCTTGAAATGGCAGTTAGAAACCTCATTACAGCAAACGCCCCTCCTGAGTGCCTAGTAATTACAGCTGACATTGGCACCCACAAACTAATGGCTATTCCCACAGCAGATGGGGAGGTCAAGGTGCTTGTCTTTGAGTAGTTACCTTTCGGTAGTTAGAGAAAAAACATCACTGAATTCGGGGAATGAGGTTCCCGGTGAGTGAGAAGTAGTTGAAAATAGAATAGGGAACTAAATAGCTTCGGATAACATAGAAACGTGGTCAATTGCTACTCCCTGTATCAAGTGCAATGGACTTCGATGTTGGAAAAATCCGGAGAAAGAGTGAAAATGAAAGTGGTTCAAAAGGATGCTGTGCGGAGTGACAAGAATTTGGATGACGAAGCCCCGGCAGATATCGATGAGATATCAAGCTCTGAAGCATTGGACCACATAGAACAAGAAGAGGTTCAGAATCAAGAGATAGGCATTCGATCCTCTTTACAGGCTGTTTTTGCATGGAAGAATTACCGGGTATATTTAGCCACATCATGGATTTTTAATGCCTTTACTTACCTAACCAGTTTTCTCAATCTGTACCTATGGACAATAATTCCAAGTTTGATATTTATAGGAACAATAGGCACAATCACAGCATTTGTTGGAACAATAGCTCGATTCATTGGGGGTTATGTCGGAGACACAGTCAACCGGAAATCGCTTGCTGTAATTTCAATGCTCATAATGGGTACATATTATTTGATGATTGGATTGTTCACAGATCCCTTACTCATTTTAATTGCATTGACTCTTTATTCTGCTGTTGAAGTAACAAAAGGTGGGTCAACAGCGTACATTATGGATAACATCCCACGGGAACACAGTGGATTTGCATTATCTCTCTTCACTGCTGGAAGAACATTTTCCATTATTACACTGATTATTTTCGGGATTTTGTTTCCTGTCTATGAAACTAACGGTGATGCATGGCTTCCGTACAGATGGCTTCATCTCGTTGGAGCTTTCTTGATATTTCTATCAACCATTGGTCGTGCAAAATATCTAGAATCAAGTCCTCAAACAAGTCGGAGGAAAGAATCAAAATTATGGAGAGATTTTGTTAGTGAAAATAAACGAACTGCTGGGGTCGTGTTTTCTCTCATTCCAGGAATGATTATTGTTTGCATTTTCGACAGTATCAGTGATTCATTCTTCAAACTTGGTGCATTGATCTATATGTATAAGGATTTGATGATAGATGTACCATCTATGGTGGTTATGTTTATCGCAACCATAGCAATTCAAGTGCCACTCATATTGAAAGTGGGAAGATTAACTGACAGAAAGGGAGTGAAATCAACAGCTCTTATGGTCTACTCTGTCATGCCAATATCTGCTGCACTCTTGATCATAGCATATTGGTTTCCAGATTGGGCACCTGCATCATTTGCAATCGCAGCGAATTCAATGATCCCAGGATTAGGTATAATCTTCAAGACTTCATTTCTTGCAATTGTTTTGAAATATATTAACGATGCATTATGGTACACTATTGTCCTAGTTCTGATTAGAAATAGACTTCCAAGAAAAGATACATCTAAAATTCTCAGTATATTCTGGTTTGTTGTGTGGATGGCTGCATCTTTTGGTCCATATATAGGGGGAATTATCTCAGAAGCATCCAGTATTATGTCACTATTCTATTTGGTGATAATCCTAAATGTAGTTATTCTCATTGCAATTGCACGCTTTGATTTAACATCTAAACGGATAGAGGAAGTGCCTTTGGTAGAATAATATGATACTAGATTTGAAGTATAGATTTACAAGAGAAAGCGCTGGTGGAAAATATGGAAAATGATGAAAAGAGGGCTCTTGAAGTTCTAAGGAAGCTAGGTAAAGCATATCCTGACGCACCATGCACATATCTGAAATATAAAAATCCATTCGAAATCACTATTGCCACAATTCTATCAGCACGGGCGACAGATGTTGGTGTAAACAAAGTCACTCCAGTTCTATTTGGAAAATACCCAACTCCAGAGAAGCTTGCAAAAGCAGATGTAAATGACGTGGCGATGATTATCAGAACTACTGGAGCATATAATCGGAAAGCGGAATATATCACTAAAACAGCTAGGATGATAACGGAAGATTTCGGTGGAAAGATTCCAAAAACAATTGAAGAATTAGTGACATTCCCAGGTGTGAGTAGGAAGACTGCAAATGTTGTTCTTCAAGTTGCATATGATATTGCAGAGGGAGTTGTAATGGATACTCACATCATGAGGGTGAGTCAAAAACTTGGTTTTACTGAGCATGAAAAAAAGCCAGAAAAGATTGAGAAGGAAATCATGGACCTTCTTCCAAAGGAAAAATGGATTAGTTATGCACGACTCATTGGAACCCACGGAAGACAGACATGTAAGGCTAGAATACCAATGTGCTCTACTTGTGTTGTTAGTGATCTATGTCCGTCTTCTGAGCTTGAGGGATGAGTTCCTTCGGAAGACGTTAAAAGTAGATTACTTCGACCCAGTGTTAAGCCTGTGTGATGACTATGAGGATTGGCATGGTGAGTAAATTTGGAGCTCCAGATGGTCTCTGTATTAGAGCAGGTGCTGTCCTCAACGGATTGGTGGAGCATAATAACGAAGTCCATGCTATCACGCAGTCAAAATTTATAGATGGACTTCCAGAGGATAGAATTCATAGATTCAAAGCAGTACAATTAAATCCTCATTTCTCAATTGATACGATGTCTTCGGTTAAGACAGTAGCGAGAGTTTCTCAGAAACATAGCCTTGAAGTTCTCCATATTCAGATGAACTCTGGAAGTACTGAATTCACCCTTCCTTATTTTAAAAAATCATTACCTCCCCTTGTTGTCACATACCATCTTGCATATTCTGCTGGTCATTCGATTTACTCAACACTCTTTGGTATTGCATGGAAAGCTTCTCTTTTTGCAAGTAGAAAATATGATCATGTCATTCTAGTAGATCCATCTCAGAAACCATATTTCATAAACAGTGGATTCGAAGAAGAGAAACTTACAGTAATTAGGAATGGTGTAGATACTAACCTCTTCAAGCCTACTGATAAAAGCAGCAAAGATGAGGATGTTGTTGACTTTGTATATGTTGGCCGCTTGAGCTATGATAAAGGGGTGCACCTTCTTCTCGATGCCTTCAAAGAGTACCACCATGAGAACCCAAAGTCTAGATTAACAGTAATAGGGGACGGGATGCTAAAGAGTCAATTAGATAGTAGTAATGATGATGGGGCAATCAACTGGCTAGGAGTAATTGAACATGACAAGATTCCTTTGGTTCTCCAAAAAATGGATGCTTTTGTAATTCCACAGAACATTGGTGGATTGGGTCTCAGTGTCATGGAAGCTATGGCATGTGGATTACCAGTGATTACAACTGCAATTGGTGAAACAAAGCGATTACTTAGAGCAGACGAAGGAATTCTAGTTGCACCAAATAGTGTAACTGCAGTAGTAGAGGGTATGAGGACACTGGGAGAGAGTAAGAAAATGCGAGAATCTATGGGCGTTCGTTGTCGTAAGAAGATAGAGAAAGATTACTCGTGGCATAATCAAATCGGTCTCATCGAAGATGTGTATAAGAGGACCATTGAAAGTAAACACTAGACAGATTCGTTCTGTTGAGGAAACAACTTATCAAGAAACACAACTTCGAATATAGCGCAACTATCAACAGGTGAGAAACAGAAATGTTGCACATCCGATTCATCAGAGAAAATATTGACCTCATTCGTAAGAACCTCGAATGGAGAAAAGACGAAACCAAGCTAGCAGAATTTGATAGATTATTAGATATTGATGAGAGAATCAGAGCTGCAAAGAAGGAAATTCAAGACCTCAGAACACAGCGTAATAGTCTCTCACGAGAAGTTGGTCAACTAAAGAAGCAAGGATCGGATGCTTCAGAAGTCATGAAACGTGCTGAGAAAGTGAATAAGAGGATAGCAGTGGTAGAAGAAGAAACTGCAAATCATGAAGCTGAATTGAAGAGAATTCAGATGAGCATACCAAATATCCTCCACGAAAGTGTACCTTATGGCGCAGGGGAAGAAGATAATGAGGTAGTTAGAGAATGGGGAGGAAAACCAGAGTTCAAGTTTGATGTAGCGAGTCATGTCGACCTTCTCGAAACTTTGGATATTGGGGATATTCCAAGTGCAGCCAAGATTGCAGGTTCAAGATTTTATTATCTCAAGAATGAATTAGTCATGCTAGACATTGCAATGCAGCAGATGGCACTTGAGATGTTAATGAAGAAGGGATTTACTCCTATCTATCCACCATTCATGATGCGCAGAGAGCCTTACGAGGGAGTTACAGATCTTGCAGACTTTGAGGATGTTATGTATAAAATTGAGGGGGAGGACCTCTATCTCATCGCCACTTCAGAACATCCAATGGTTGCTATGCATATGAATGATATATTTGAACCGGGAGATTTGCCAATTAGACTTGCAGGAGTCAGTACCTGTTTTAGGAAAGAAGCAGGGTCTCACGGAAAGGACACAAAGGGAATCTTCCGAGTTCATCAATTCGGTAAAGTTGAGCAGTTTGTGTTTAGTCATCCAGATGAATCATGGACCATCCATGAAGAACTCATCAAGAATGAGGAGGCATACATTCAAGCTTTGAAATTACCCTATAGAATAGTGAATGTCTGTACTGGAGACATTGGTATTGTTGCTGCAAAGAAGTATGACTTAGAGCTGTGGATGCCAGGACAGCAACAATATCGAGAAGGTGGTTCTTGCAGTAACTGTACGGCATATCAGGCTACTCGATTGAATATCAAGTATAGAATCAAGAAGGGTGGAACAGAGAAAGACTACCTGCACACCCTCAATAGCACAATGGTTGCCAACACTCGAACGATTGTTGCCATACTTGAAGTCTATCAGCAAGAGGATGGTAGTGTGAAAATTCCTCAAGCGTTACATAAGTATCTGCCAGCAAGCATGAAAGAAATAATCCCTAAGAACTAGGGAGACTCATTACATTCCACCCTCAAGACTCATCTTGATTGCTGAATCAATCGAAGTCTGAAGAGCTTCAGGAAGACCAGGCACTTTTAGTTTGACAAAACCACGAATGATGAGAGAAGTAGCTTCTTCCTCTGAGAGACCTCTACTCATTAGGTAGCTTAGTTGTTCAGCTCCCACCTTACCTACTGTTGCCTCATGACTTAGTTCTGCTCCTTCTGCACGTGCTAAAAGCATGGGAACTGCACGAATAATTGCAGAGTCACTTATGAGGAGACCATCACATTCCAATCTTCCTTTTGTCTGACCTGAAAGACCTACAAGGTCGCCTCTCGCAATGATTTCTGATGATTCCGTTGCAATAGACCTTGAGATTACTTTTCCACTTGTCCGAGGAGCTTCAAGGCTCAAGAGACCCCCCACATCATATTTTGATTCTTTACTTCCATAGACAATAGAATAGAGATCTGATTTTGCACCTGAACCGACAAGATGAACTTTGGGAAATGTTTGAATAGATTTGAGTGGGCTTAGGAGCGCATAACTCGAAATGTATGTCCCACCCTCTTCAACAATCGCTGCAGATCTAGGTCTAACATCTGTTTTCTCACTCCATCTATGAACCATAGTGAAGGATAATTGAGCATTCTTCTTCACATAGAACTCAGAAACTCCAAGGTGGAGAGATTGCTCGACCTCAGAGGGAGTTGCACAACCACTGATGATGTGTAACTCTGAACCTTCTTCAGCAATGATGATATTGTGCACATTTTGAACAGTTTGATTCTTCTTCATAATCAAACAGCTTTGAACTGGCATTCCAATTTTGGCACCAGCCTTTGCGCGAATGAAATATCCATTGTATGATTCAAGCTCACTTCTTGCAGTAAATTTATCGACATCAACAGGAACTGCATTCCATAGATAATTCTGCAACCAATCATATTGCTTTAGAGCTTGACTCATTGGAAGTACCTCTAATCCTTCTTGTGATAGAAATACATCTGCAAGTATGCTTTCAGCATCAAATTGGATGAAAGAAGCAGAAACGCTCTTTTGTGATGGATCAAACCCAACTTCACTCACTAATGACCTGTCGGAGGATGATACTTCATCTATAGATTCTAACTCTCTAAAATCATCAGTGGCATATTCAAAGGTATCGAGGTCGATATCATCTCCATATTGAGCATGTTTATCCTTGGCAGATTCAGCACGTTTCTTCATGTCTTTTGAAGGCATCAGCTAATCACCTCTGCCAAGAATTTTTCATATCCCTTCTCTTCCAAGGCAGGTATATCGCTCATATCTCCAGTATACACCAATTTGCCATTCTGTAATATGTAGACCTTGTCAACCTCGAGGAATTCCAACACATACCTATGATGGCTGATTATGACAAGGGTGGTATCACCTCTCTCTCGAATTGCCTTCAATTCACGACCAACTATCTTCAAGGAATCATAATCAAGACCACTATCAGGTTCATCTAGAAACATTATCTTGGGGCGCATTGAGAGAACCTGGAAAAGCTCGCTTCGTTTAGATTCTCCACCTGAAAAACCATCATTCAAGTCACGTTTTGCTAAGTTTCTGATTCCCAATCGTTCAAAATCATCATACAATTCATCTTTACATGCACAAGAATCACCCATCAAGTGGTCACTCTCAACTTTGCATTGATAGTCAGGACATATTCTGCAAATGAAATCATCAAGTTTTACTCCCGAGATACTTGGAGGGGTCTGAAAAGCATAAGCGATTCCTAACTGCGCTCGCTCTGTAATTGTCTTATTGAGAATTGAGTGATCATTGAAGAGGATGTCCCCACCAGTTATCTTGTATTCTGGAATTCCCATGATTGTTTTTGCAAGTGTGGATTTTCCGGAGGCATTGGGGCCTAACACTGCATAGACTAAACCTGATTCAAATGTTAGGTCTACACCACTAAGAATGGGTACACCATTAATCTCAACTCGTAAATCTCGGGTCTCAAGTAAATTCCCACACATCGAAATCGACACCATTGTATTTACTTCAAACTGAATCTAACTGATTCCTATTATGAGCCATTCGTAGTTATCACTTATTTGTTGGGATATCATCATTCCAGTGTTTCACGAATTTCGATAACTTTCTTGACTGACCAAGCGACATATTTCTCGCACAATTTTGCAGGAGTTCCATCTGGTCGTAATAACCCTTCAGGGGGATGTTTTCCCTCATCCATTTCTATTAGCCTTCTGCACTGTACAGATCCCCAGTCATCAGCAAAACTTTGCATATACTGCTTCACAATTTCTCGAGCTTTCTCACGTTTTGCTTTGAATTCATCAATATCTTCAGTACCATTTGTTCCAAGGACGAGTCCAAGACTAAGAACTGCACCACTTACTGCTCCACAGACCTCTCCAAACCCGCTAATTCCTCCACCTAAGATTGATGCCATCCTCATACAAGGTTGGGAAAATCCTGGAAGAGGAGAGTCTCGGTCAACACCAATCATTGTACTCTCAGCGCAGTTAAAGGATCGCCCGTTATTTTCTTCCATTCTGTTAGCTCCATTTGCGCGTTGCTTGTGACCCATAGAAAAACATTCGTATGGTGTCGAAGATATTCTATCATCAAGCTTAAAACGTAGAGGGGTATGTCGAACATGGGGAATATCATTGACTGAAGTCCAACAAACTTTCGAGAGATTAGTCTCCCTCGCCATTCAGAGAGAGGAGGAAGCCTACGACTTTTACATGAAAGCCGCTAAAGAATCAAAATTCAAGTCATCAACCAAATTGCTTCATGATTTAGCAAAGCAAGAAGTAACTCATAAGGAAAAACTGATGGCTGCCCTTGATGAAGGAGTCTGTGATACATTCACATGTGATACAGTAGAGGAAATCGAGAAATTGGATCTGAGCCAATATCTCGTTGACATTCCACTAGGTTCAGATTCCACACCTCAGGACATACTCATTATTGCAATCAAGAAAGAAGCTGCTGCAAATAGCTTCTACAAGGCCTTATCTGAACTCACTGGGAGCGGAGTCCACAGATCGGTCTTTGAAACTCTTGCTGCTGAAGAAGAGGTTCATAAGACTCGCTTACAGAATATGTACGACGATATCTTCCAGCCAGATATGTAATGTAAGGAGAGCCAATTAGGCTCTCCAGCACTATTTTCTCAAAAAAGTCTAGTCCTTGTGCAGTTTAGGCGCTGCTAGAAAGGTGAGCCCACGCTTAGTGAGTTCCTCTGCAGTTCTGTTCAGCGAGTGATGTTTATCCATGTAGTTGATAAGATGAAGGGGCATTTGACCTGCCTCAATTATCTCCTTCTTCTCACGGAAGTAATCGAGAATATCACTTGGATATTCGCGAGTTTCTTCGATGGCAGGAACACCTCCTTCGTGTTTCGCACTAATGTTTTTCACGTGATCAGCAAGGTCCAACAACTCTAGTAGTCTATCATACGGTTGACGAACGATGTGCTTGTAGGTCTCGGTAATATGATGTTCAATACGTACAACATCTTCGAATCCAAAGTTACCACGGATATACGCTGCCTGTTCAATTGTTTCGTTATTTACAGCATTTGAGAGGTTGAATCCGATAAGCGGACTTGTCCCATCATCTCGACTGAACAATTTTGCTGTCATTAACGTCCAGAGACATGCATAGGGATTATCATTACCCATGAATACTGATATTTTAAATTCCATATCAATTCCTAGTTTATGCATCATGTATCCTACTAGTACGCTTCCAGGATTGATGTTGAGTACCTGTTTAACCCCATATGTTGTGTAATAATTCAAAAATTCATCAGCCCACATCAGTGGGAATTCATTTGGCATTCCTACCCCGCCAAAGTATCCCGTAATTGTGTCTGGTCCCCCAAGGTGAACATTCACTGGTGCACCATCAGGACCCGGGAAGGTTCCCTTGGTATCTAGGGTTTCAACATATGATGACCCTGTAATCTGCATTCCAGCAGCAAAAGCAATCACATCGTTGTCTTCAGTCTGTTCAGCCATCTTTCTGACTCGAATAAATCGACCAGGCATGAGCTCGCCTTTCTCTATTGACTGCTTTGCTTCAGCAATGAGCCAAGGGAAATATTGACAAGCGCTAATCTCCAATGTGATTGCAAAACTATCATCAAAGTTCATTGATTTCACTTTATCACCAAGTATCTTCTTGCGGTAGTCAGGTACAGAGATGAATGCATCATTGTCGCGTTGTTCTTGCAACCACTCAAGATCTTTGATGTAGGGAGAGTTCTTTGTTTCGAGTTTAGCTAGGAGATGATCGAGCTTTCGAGCTTCCTTTGCTTTCCTGTTAATCTCATCGACTCCCCCATACTTTTCAATAACATCAAGCAGGTTTGTAACAAGAGGATTATCTTCGCTGAGGAGAAAGTCATTGATCTCCCTCAAGCGATTCTCACCAATTCTGAGTTTTTGCCTGTCAGTCATTAGTAGGACGTCCATTTAATTCAAATTCATGAACTAATATGACACTGCTGAGTGTCACTACTGCAAAGAAACAGCTCCTAAAAAACCGTTCCGACTGAGAAACATATCATTCCCAGTTGTCATTGTCACATGGTCGGAATGATTCAACTGAGTCTATCTAGGAAATTAGAAGTTGATTCACAAAAGAGTGTTGAGATCCAATCAGCCATGGAAACACCAATAGGAATTATCTCAATTACTCTGGAGCTCCTCATAGGATTTACCAGATTCAATATCACGAAAGTTGATCACTCTCAGATAAGAACGAATTGTCGGTCCTATCAGGAGAGCAACAAGCGAACCAACTGCAACTTGGCCAAGATTAACAATTACCAATTCTGCTATTGCTGGTCCGAAACCCCAGAGAAGAATTTCGCCAATGAAGTACCCCACCAACATTATCAAAGAGCCAATCAGCACACCAGTAACATCCCATTTACTCAAGCGAACATTTCCTATAGTCTTTGAACAGAAGAATCCAACAGCCATTCCTTCAAATCCTTTCACAACAAGTGTGATTGGAGCGTAAATAGGTGCAACAATAATATCCGCAAGCGCAGAACCAACTCCGCCCACGATGAAACCTCCTATAGGTCCAAGAATTAGTCCGCCAAGCATGACAATTGTATCACCGAGGTTGAAGTAACCGTTAGTAACTGGATATGGAATCGTAAGAACTAGAGTTGTAACGGTGGCAAGTGCAGTAAAGATGGCTAATAATGCAATATTAATTGCTGAATTCTTTCCAGCTGGTCGAAAATATTCCATTTCCATGATATCACACGCGACTGGTCGAATGAGAGAGGATATATAACTTTGAGCCTATATATAGGCGCGAGTTTGGATGAGTCTCATATCTTCATACCGATGTACAAGATGCGGGAAGCAGATTGCATATGATCCTAGAGAGAGAACCTGTCCAGAGTGTGATAGTTTTCTTGAGATCGTATATGACTTGTCTGCTGCTAGGAAAAATATAACAAAGAACTCACTGAAGAGGAGAGATCCTGGTATCTGGAGATATGCTGAGTTATTACCTGTGGAGTCACCATCAACTGCAGTTTCACTAGGAGAGGGTGGAACATATCTTCACAGGTGCGATAGACTAGCAAGATATTACAACCTAGAATCGTTGTTTCTAAAAGATGAAACAACAAATCCTACAGGATCTTTCATTGATAGAGGTACTGCAGTTGAAGTTACTGTTGCAAATGAGCAGGGTTTCAATTCATTATGTTGCGGATCCACCGGAAACCTTGCAGCATCTCTTGTAGCCTATGCTGCAAGAGCTGGAATGGATTGCAATGTCTTCATTGCACAAACTGGAAATGTAGACTCTGGAAAATTCTATCAAATACTTGCATATGGTGCCCATGTGACAGTTGTTAAGAATCATGAGATTGCTTTAGAGAGAGCAAATGCTGAAGGAACTCACAGCTATGTTGTCGATGCCTATAGCTCATCGTTTCTTGAAGGAGTAAAAACTACAATCTTTGAAATATGCGAACAGTTGATATGGAATGCTCCTGATTGGATCATTGTGCCAATGGGAAATGGAGGGCATCTCTCAATGATCTGGAAGGGATTGAGAGAGTTACAAGACATTGGAATTTTAGAAAATGTTGATACAAAGATTATCGGAGTTCAATCGATAGGCTGCGCTCCTATCGTAGATGCTTTTGAAAGTGGTACAGAAGATATTATACCAACATCAGGTGGGGCTACAATCGCTCTAGACATCGGGGTCAGCAATCCATCCTGCGGACATACTGCACTCAAAGCAATTCGAGAGTCAGGAGGATTAGCAATATCAGTATCTGATAAGGAGATATTGAAAGCAGTCAGTTCTATTGCACGTCTCGAAGGGGTCTTCGTTGAGCCAGCATCTGCAACACCAGTAGCAGCATTAAATCAAGTGATAAAATCGAAAGAAATAGACTCGTCAGATTCAGTAGTTTGCTTAGTTACAGGAATGGGATTAAAATATCCAGAGATTGCTCGTATGCTCATCAAAGGTCAATCGAAACTTGAGCAATTATTGAGTCGAGTTGAAGATAGGAAATTCACAACACAACTTGGTAGAACCAAACAGCAAATTCTGCAGATATTATTATCCGGAGAATCCTATGGGTATGGTATTTGGAAAAATTTACTAGATGAGTTTGGTGTTTCAATTAAGATTCCAAGTGTATACCAACATCTCTTAGAATTGAGAACTACAGGACTTATTGATCAAACAAGAATTGAAAAAACCTATGATAATAGAAAGCGAGCATACTATGCCTTGACTAAGAAAGGAAGAAATACAATCAAACAGCTCAGTAAACTGTCTAAACGGTCGTAAGAGAAGTATTTTAACAGACGATATGTAATTCGTTAATGAGAGGTAGAGAAAAATGTCCTCAAAGTGGATACAGACTGCAGATTGGAAAAATGAAAAACACGTTCCCGTCATTGACATAAAGAGAGTCGAAGATGGACGTGCAGTTGTCAAAGTGACAGTTGGAA
This sequence comes from Candidatus Thorarchaeota archaeon MP8T_1, assembly GCA_002825465.1. The sequence continues at coordinate 5,979 of PJER01000044.1, read as the reverse complement.
AAGAGATTCCACATCCGAACACGACAAATCACCACATCAAATGGTTGGATTTGTTCTTTTGGCCAGAAGGAGCAAAATTCCCCGTTGAAATTGGATATTGCACCTTTGATCACCATGGTGAAAGCGCAGAAGGTCCAGACAAAAGCGGAATCTATAGTGAGCCTGTAGCTAAGTTTGTCTTCAAAACAAACAAGCCAGGTGTGCTGATGGCAACATCCTATTGCAATATTCATGGTCTCTGGAAAAGTGAGACCGATTTGAAACTCTAATAGTTAGAATATTGAGTGAGGTGGACCGCTAATAAGTAGGTCCATCACTATTTCTTTTTACTCTTCGACTCTTTCTGAGAGTTGCAACCAGTTTCCAGCAGGATCTTGAAATGTTGCAAATAGTGAGAGTCCTTCTTTCTTGATTTTTGGATCTCCAAAGAAACGAACACCTTTTTTCTCAAGATTTATGACCATTTCTCCAACATCGTCAACTCGGAAAGATATCATGATTGGTTGCTTCTCAGGGGGTGAGATAGGCATTCTAATTGCCTCAATTGCAAAACGTGAAGGAGGACTTTTACCAAAATTATATTCTTGCCAACTTTGATCAGGTGTTCTGAACTTGACCTCTAACTCGAGTACTTCCATATACCACTTACTTAGTGATTCTGAATCAAAAACATGAAGGTATACCACATCAATTCCTACAATCATAATCCTCACCATTGAACTTGAAGTGTTAAGTATCTTGTAACGATGCTCGATAGATAGTATGACCGTCTGATACACCTGTTACTACCATTCGCTTTCCTAGATGATGGGAAAAATCTCCAGAACCAAAATCTGGTGAGACTGCTTCCCAGGGCATGATAGCTGATAGAGTGTATTGGTTTCCATCATCAGTTGTAACAACATATCTATCCAGTACTCTTGATACTTTACCAGTGATAATAATCTCCTTCAATTTGGCACTCACTCTCTTCAAATCCCTATATTAGTAGTCACAATATGTGACTCTCATTTGTGACCCTATCAAGTGGCTTCGGTATATATACTAATTCTGAGCAGTAATTCTTGTGAACTATTATGGCTCTAACAACTAACAACCGAACTGAACTCGTGCACAAGCACAAACGCAATACCCTCTCTACCGAGGCTGTAGCATACGCTTACCAATATCGGAGGTTCTAATCATGGCTCTAACAAAGAAACCAACCAAGTACCAGAAGACCAAGATCTCTACTGAAGCAATCACACATGCATATCACTACAGGGGATTCTAATGTCAAAGAACACAGCATCAGAGAATTGCACCAATCCACCCAGCGATAAGGCAAAGCGTCGCTGTTTATCTGATAATGAAGTACTCATGCTCGAAGCAACATGAGTACTTCTGTATTTATTTCTAGATTCTATCTATTCTGGTTTCACAATCCAACTCACTAGTTCTGAACTCATAGGATTATCCTGAATCACTGTTTCTCGATACGATTGGCTTTTGAAAACTACGAGAACATTCTGCATACCTGAATCGAAACCGAGAATTTGAACAGCTCGCTCAAGAGCATTTGGTCGAAAGGCAAACCAGGTAAGGAACATAGATAGACCAAAGATCGCAGTAAATACAAAGGACCAAAAAGGAATCGGCCTCCCTCTATTGAAGGCATCGCCCAGAAACATCAGTCCAAAGAGAAAGAAGGCTATTGCAAATCCGTCGGTAATAAAACAACAACTTTTGTATCGTTCAGCTCCTTCATCTGAATAGTAGTGGTCCTCACAGACATAGAGTGGAAGAATTCGTAACTTGGGTTGTGGCAGCTTACGCCTAACACGAGCTGAGGCAGTATAATAGGGATCCCATGCACGGTTCAGATAGTTCGCTCCTCTTGAGCTGAGACTAATGCGAGAGAGAATTGATGCAGGACGTCCACAGACAGGACAGATTTTTGGAAAACGGATTCTAGAGACCTCTACGCGAACAGCGGGTTCATCAAGGTACAATTTCTGTGGACTCATCGACCTTATTTGTCGTCATGTGGGATAATGAGTGTATCGAACAAGGCTAGATTAAGGCAATTTTATTTGTAAGAGTGCAGATGTCGGAACCATGTATTATGGTGAGTTAGTCAAGTTACGTGCTTTAGAAATGGAGGATCTCGATATCATTCTAAAATACTTCAACACTCTAGAGCTAAGACAATTTCTCACAACAGCATGGCCTATGTCCAGAAATGCTGAACGTCAATGGTTAGAGCGAGTAACCCTGTCAAATCCTTGGAAACATGGAGAGATTGTACTAGCAATTGAAGATAAAAAAACAAACGAATTTCTTGGGACTATAGGTATATTCGATGTTTCGAAGCAACATCAAAGAGCTGAATTTGGTATTGCGATTCATAATCCTGATAACTTAAGCAAAGGCTATGGTACTGATGCCACAAGAGTAATGCTTTGGGTGAGTTTTCATGTATTTGGTCTGAATACAGTATTCTTGCAGACTCTAGATTCTAATAAGCGGGCGCAACGCGCGTATGAGAAGACTGGATTCAAATATGCAGGTACTTTTAGACAAGGAGCATTCATTCTTGGAAAGTTCCATGATTTTGTTCTTATGGACATCACTAAAGACGAATTCCTTGAGATGTATCCACCTGGAACTGAAGTGGGAAAGCCCTGATATGGCGAAAAAGTGAAAGGTAGGACCAGTCCAAAAGAAAACGCAAGACCCAAAAGAGAGCTAGTTGCTACGCGCAATCGCAGCTCAAACTGTTATGTCGAGGTTTCCAAATGACAGATACAAAGCTCCAAGAACATGCAATAAATGCAATCCGCTTTCTCTCTGCTGATGCAATTCAGAAAGCAAATTCAGGACATCCAGGAATGCCCATGGGTGCTGCAGCTATGGCATACACTCTATGGACTCGCCATCTACGATTTAATCCGAAAAATCCAGACTGGTGGGATCGAGACCGCTTTGTCCTCTCAGGGGGACATGGCTCAATGCTATTGTATTCTCTATTGCACCTCACAGGATATAATGTAACCATGGAGGACATCAAAGAATTTCGTCAATGGGGATGTAAGACTCCTGGGCATCCTGAGAACCATTGTACTCCAGGTGTAGAGGTCACAACAGGGCCACTTGGTCAGGGTTTTGGGAACTGTGTCGGCCTTGCAATAGCGGCATCTCATCTTGCTGCAGTCTTTAATCGTCCAAATCACAAAATTGTAGGTCATCATATCTATGCAATCGTTACTGATGGTGACCTAATGGAAGGAATCTCTTCAGAAGCCGCATCATTGGCAGGACATCTAAAGCTAGGGAATATCATTATGCTTTATGATGACAATTGTATCTCAATTGATGGCAGTACGGACCTCACATTTACAGAAGATCGTGGAGCCAGATTCGAAGCTTTTGGTTGGCATGTTCAGCATGTAAAAGATGGTAATGATGTAGAAGCAATTGACAAAGCTATCGAGAATGCGAAGAAAGATGAAAGACCATCGATTATTATTTGCCGTACTCATATTGGATTCGGGTTACCAACCAAACAGGATACAGCAAAAGCTCATGGTGAACCACCAGGCGATGAAGAACTCGATGGTGCAAAGAAAAAGATGGGGTGGCCACTTGATCCACGATTCTTTGTCCCGGATGATGTTCGAGAGTTCTATTCTAAAATCGGTGATTCAGGGGTAGATCTTGAGAAGAAATGGAACTCGAAATTCGAGAAGTACGAAAAGGAGTATCCCGAATTGGCTGCTGAGTTCTCTCGAAGAATGAGAGCAGATTTGACAGAAGGATGGGAAGAGAACCTTCCAGTCTTCAATTCAGATGAGAAAGGAATTGCAACAAGAGCCGCATCGAGCAAAGTCATCAATGCACTAGCAGATAAACTACCAGAGCTCATGGGTGGTTCAGCAGACCTTACACCATCAAATAAGACCTGGATTGATGGAAGTCCAGCATATCAATCTCAGACACCTGAAGGAAGAAACCTGCATTTTGGAGTTCGAGAGCATGCTATGGGTGCTACTGTAAATGGGATGGCTGCTCATGGAGGTATTATTCCATACTCGGCTACATTCTTGATGTTCTCCGATTATATGCGTCCTGCAATCAGACTCTCTGCATTATCACATCATGGAAGTATCTGGGTTTTCACACATGATAGTATAGGTGTAGGTGAAGATGGACCAACTCACCAACCAATAGAACATCTAGCTGCACTTAGAGCCATTCCTGAATTAGTAGTACTCAGACCAGGAGATGCTAACGAGGTTGTGGAAGCTTGGAAGATTGCAATCAAACGTAGGTTCGGACCAACATTGATGGCATTGACCAGACAGAATGTTCCCATATTGGATCGAAGTATATACAATCCTGCATCGGAGGCATCTAAAGGAGCGTATGTTCTGGCTGATTTCGGGGATAGGCCCGATATTATTTTGATGGCATCTGGTTCAGAGGTTGGTCTTATTGCAAAGGCTGCAGAAATACTCCATGGTGATGGAATCAATGTGCGAGTTGTCTCATTCATGAGTTGGGAATTATTTGAGATGCAAGATGAAGAGTATCGAGATTCAGTACTTCTACCTGATGTCAAGGTGCGACTGGCTGTAGAAGCAGGTGTTTCTCAGGGATGGGAACGATGGGTAGGTGAAAATGGTGCATGTTTGTGTGTAAATAGATTCGGAATGTCAGCACCAGCGAATGTTCTCTTTGAGAAGTATGGGTTTACTGTGGAAAATGTCGTCAAACATGCACATACGATTCTAAGCAAATAGAGCTATATGAATGGTTGTAAGGGTTCATAAACAATAAAAATCGATTTAGAGCGCTCATAATCCTTATTCTAATTAGCAAATAGTTTGCTAGTCAATTTTGATTATAAATACTAAATGAGAGGTAAATCTCGGTGATCTAATGAATTTGAATAGAAAAGCCACACTTGCAATATTTGCACTAATGCTTGTTGGGGTTGGTGTACCTCTAGCAGCCGCGCAGGGGAATTCCATCCAATACCAGTATTCTGCTGGGATTGTGACTCTGGAAACAGATGCAATATCTATCAGAGTGACTGGAAATAACCAAGCTCCACATTTTCATTGGTGGGATCCAAACACACCTGATGTTGATTATCATGTGATGTTTGTAAAGATGTTCGAAGCAAATGACACAAACTCCGATGGTGTCTTTGAAAATGGAACTGATCACATACTTGGCGCTCCATTTGCACTTCCTACGACTGATTGGGAATTCAGTGATTTCTTAGTTGAAGATGATGGTGAGAATGTAACAGCAGTTCACTTCAATTTCACAACCACTACAGAATTTGATCCTCGCCCTGATGGCCCAGGTATGGACTTTGGTATGCTGCCACACGTGCCAGCTTTCAATGTGTCTATTGAGGTTAGAGTTCATATCGATGTCACGAACCCAGGAGAGTTTAAATTCGACCTAGTCGTTGATGGTTGGAATTGGACATATGACGACTCAATTCTTGTCCTCCAGTTCACAGTTACTGAGAGTGCTCATGGTCAGCTCCAAGGTAGTGATTCACCGGTTGGTTTCCAGAGAGATGGTGTCAAGTTCCAATTTGAGAATGGTTACTTCCAGTACAATGAAACAGCTCTCGCAGCTAATAACTCACTTCAAGTCAAAGCTAGCTATGGCGAAGGAATTGGGATGGAGGCTGGAGAGTCAATCTATCTTGCATTCGAATACTTTGGAAATGAAACTCTGGAGTACGATCCGATTATTGGAATTGAATCAACCGACACCACTGGCTATGTTCCAGATACAATGACCCTTGCTCTGATTGGTGGAGCGATAGTTGTCCTCCTTCTAATAGCTGTCATTGTAAGACGACGATAGAATCAATATAGATTAGAAGCAGGATGTCCTGCTTCTCTCTCTTTTTTTTTATTATTATTGATTAATATAATATATTCCAGATATGTATTTATGAAATATCACTGAAAT
>PJER01000043.1 GCA_002825465.1 Candidatus Thorarchaeota archaeon MP8T_1 | reverse complement strand
CCTCGAGTATCTACTCTTGTAATCAGCATCCTTTGTATAAATCAGTGGTTTCAGGTGCTTTTCACCCCGCTTCCGCGGCACTTTTCAACTTTCGCTCGCGCTACATAGTTTACTATCGGTTTGGCTGAGTATTTAGGCTTCGCAAATTGTATCTGCGACGTTCACGCGAGACAACCAACCCGCGCTACTCTGGATCCACAAACATGCCTGTACCTTACGCCTACGGGGGTGTCACCCTCTTCGCCGTGTCGTTCCAGACAACCTCGGCTTCGATTACATAGGCAATTGTTCGTGACCCGTACACCACATCCCCCTGTGCTCTTCGCACAGGGATTCGGTTTGGCCTATTCCCCTTTCGCTCGCTGTTACTCAGGGAATCACTGTTGTTTTCTTTTCCTGCCCGTACTAAGATGCTTCAGTTCCGAGCGTTCCCAATCCGGATTTGACTCCGGATCCACATGGGGTATTAACCCATGCGAGGAAGTCCCATTAGGGCACCCGCGGATCAAAGACTTCATGCGTCTACCCGCGGCATTTCGCTGCTTGTCACGCCCTTCATCGGCTAGCCAACCTAGTCATCCACCACTGACCGTATAGCGAAATTGCGGACCTAGTCATGTGTTGACACAGTATAACCTGTTGTCCACAATAATGTGAACATGATTGATTCTTTTTGAACAATCATGCCAAGGAGTTTCGTAATAATAACGTAATTATTTTGGTCTATTTCCTTTTCCTAAAGATTTTCGATCAGTGTACTTCCATCCTCTGCAATCAATGCATCTGTTCCATAGTGCACAGCACCGAAACTTATGCAGTGACGATCCATCATCGAGAATGACTCCTTCTCTTGGTCTGGTCTCGATGAGCCTCGTTCAGGGATTGATTCTCTGAACTCCGGACCTTAATTAGCACTTCACTGAAGTTACAGTGAGCGCTCCGCCAGCCTAATTGGCTGGTGATTTAAAGCTTGCTATGTGTCGAGGGTGAAAACCGTCACCAGTGTCACCAGAACAGCCTCACGACGGTCACGTCGCATAAGACCTTCTCTTCGACAAGAGCAATATAGTCCCGCAGAATTTCAAAATAAACCTTCCGTCACATGCACATGAAAATCAGGTAATAATTGAGTATCAATTCACTCTAGTATAACTAATTACCAGATAGAGCTGCATTTTGAAGAGCAATTAATTTGCTGATACCAATGGAAGCTACATCAAGCATTTTATCAAGCATACCACGCTTGAAAGTAGAACCTTCTGCCGTGCCTTGGACCTCGACAAACTCATCTTTGAGCATTACTACGTTCATGTCAACATCAGCTGTTGAATCCTCGATGTAATTTAGATCAAGAAGAAGGTCGTCTTTGATAAGACCCACACTCACTGCAGCTACATTTCCTACTAATGGTTTCTCTCGGATTATATCCATATCAACCATGTAATCAAGTGCATCACATAAGGCCACATAAGCTCCGGTTATGGATGCTGTTCGAGTCCCTCCATCTGCTTGAATTACATCACAATCAATCTTGATCGTATTCTCACCAAGTCGATTCAAATCTACAGCAGCTCGAAGAGACCTTCCAATCAACCGCTGAATTTCTTGTGTTCTTCCACTGACTTTGTATCTTCCCATTCGCTCATTCGTAGATCTTGGTAACATTCCATATTCTGCAGTGACCCAACCTTGCCCACTACCATTTAGCCAACCTGGAACACCTTCTTCAACGGATGCTGTGCAGATGACTTTTGTCTCACCAGTGGTGATTAGTACAGAGCCTTCAGGATGTTTGAGATAGTCTCGTACAAATTCAACAGGTCGCAGCTCATCACTGGTTCTACCATCAATCCGGTCCATAAATAAACCTCAAAAAACTTGAGGGGAATCGGGTATTAATTACTGTCGGGTAACACATTAGATACTTTTATTGGATTTTGCAGTTATGTGATGAATTAGCTGAATCATGTATACTGAGGGGAATAGAACATATGGCTGAGATTCATCATCGTTTTGACACTGCCCTCAAAGATACTGTTTCTGAATGGAAACAAAACAAGAATGTAAAAGGTATCTTTGTCTATGGTTCATATGTCAAAGGAACCATTACAGCAAACTCTGATCTGGACATTGGAATTATTTGGGATGGAAATGATGCCCCAGTGAGATTGATGTCCTCACATAAGGAAGTCATTATTGACATGGTGTTTATGACCGTAAAGGAAGTTGAAGCAGTCCTAGATGGTACTTTAAAAGACGTATTCAAAATCTCAGAAGTTGTTAATCGTTTTAGGTCTTCCAAAATTCTTCATGATACAAAAAACATGCTAAAGAATTGGCAAGATAGCGTTATGCATTATGTTTGGTCAGATGAAGTAATCAATAAGGTAAAAGGACTTGCATTGGAAGAACTTGAGAGAGCAGAAAGATTCTTGGAGAAGGAGGATTACGAGAGTGCTATCTATGAGGCACGAGATGGACTTCTTCAACTGGGTCGGGTCATTGTCATAACGAACAACATCTTCACACTGCATAGACCTGCGGAAGTACTCTCAGAAATCAGAATGCTCGATCCTATGACTTACAAACTCTTTCTTCGTACATTCAAGCTAAAAGGTATGAATGAGCCCAAGTTACTCAAGATTCTTGAAGAGATTAAAGAGTGGCTAGATAAGACAGAGAGACGGCTTGAGGAAGTCCCCTCAGATACACAACTCATGGAGTCAACAGAATTACTTGCTCAGGCCCAAAGAGAGCAGAATGGGGCACTGGGATTGACATACTCTGGTGATTACGAACTTGCAGTTATGGAGATGCGCCAAGCAACCTGTACCTTAGGGCGTGCACTGGTGGCAATTAAAGGAGATGAAATAGAAGACGTTGCATTTATTCCAAATCTGAGAATCTGTGACAATGAATTCTTCAATCAGATTTTGGTCGAACATGGAGCATATGATATTCAACCTGCAGAGATTAATAGGATCATTAGCGAGGCTAGATTTCTGGCTCATCGTATCTAGCTAGGAATATTTTGAGTTAGATTGATTAGACTCGCTGATTGATGAAGAATAAGTGATTCAAATGCCCAATACCGAGGAGATATTGCTCAAATTATCAAGTGTTATATTGACACGAGAAAAGCAGACTCCACTTCAAGAAGAATTTGCGCGGTACAGAGAGGCAACAAATTGGGTAATAAAACAAATTCTGAAGAAGCATCTAACTAAACAGACGCAAATAATTGAATCCCTTCATGACGAGTTCTCTGAGCAATTTGACAGTAGGTTATCATATTTGACTGATGTAATAAGGTCTGCAACCTCTGAAATCACGCGTCACAGAAAATTAGCAGTTACTGTCAGGAGTATGAGAGACAAGACGCCTTACTTCAAAAAGGGGAGGGCAATTTTCTCACAACCAATTGTGAAAGTTGGTGAAAAAGCAATATTTCTTACATTGCCAGACAGAACGAGGTTACCAATACCATATGATAAGTTTAGTAGAAATAAAAATGCTGAAGCATTAGTGACTATTTTGAAAGGGGAAATTGTAAAGACAGATACTGCTAGTACAATTCCTAAGAATCGGAGATATGGTAGAGTCCGTTTGACTTGGAATAATGAAGGATTTGTGGATATTGACATAAAAGCTAATTTGCCATTAAAAAGAGAATCCGAATTCTAGATTCTCCAAGAAATGATTGCACCTGTGAAATCAGCCGTATAGACCATCTCATCTTTTGGATCCCATTGTGCAGCTGTAATTCCTGCAAGTAGGGTGCCTGAAGATATTTCTTTGTAATTATTCAAAGACCAAAGACGGATTGATCTATCCCAACTAGTTGAAACAAGCCGTTCACCTGTAGAATCAATTGACAGGGATGATACCACATCTTTGTGAGCTGCTATTTTCTTGATGCTTGAGGGTGATTCAATATCAATAACAAGTACAATTCCATTATGCATTCCAAGGACAACCTTGGTTCCATCAGGGGTTGTGGTCATAGATCGAATACGTTCTTTCTGATTAGTGAGTTGTAATTCCATCTCGTAAGAACTCAGATTCCAAATCTTGCATTCACCATCCCAAGCTGTTGTAACAAGTCTCGAACTTTCAGGGATAATAGATAGGCCAGAAACATCAGACATGTGCGCTTGGATATTTCTGAGGTTCTTCATTGAACTCAATGAAAATATCTTAATTTCACCATCACGGGCACCAGATACACCTTTCCCAATCTCCGAGGATACTGTTAACGATTTCACCTCACTGGCGTGTTTGAGGGTGCGAGGTTCTCCTTTTTCTTTTATTTTCCAGAATCGGGTTGTAGAGTCCCAACTACACGAGAGAATGTGAAACCGATCTTTGATCAAGGAAACACCAGTGACCTCTCCAAGATGGCCTTCGATAGTATGTTTTAACTTCCCTGTCTGTGTATCGATAATGAATATTGAAGAATCTGAGCTGCCACACGCAACAAATTTTCCTTTCGCACCCACGGATAGACAATTAAGTGGAGAAGATGTGCTGCCATTTTGTCTAAATAAGAAAGTCTTCTCCAATCTATTTCACCATAGGTAAAGTATCTACTAGAATATATGGGCAGATGCTGTTTAAAACCTTGTAACATCAAATTACCGCATTCTAACTCGATATAATATGATGGCGATGATAATTACGAGAACTATTAGGGTGCCATAGAGGACATATGGTATATCCAGAGAGAACCTACCACTTTCAATATCATAATCTACAATAAAGGCCTCTAATACTCTACCAACTTTCTCAAGACTATCAGCACTGCATTTGTCTGGCGTATCCTCTAGAGTATGCCAAGTTGATGGAAAGGGGATTTGAATTATATCAACCGCAGGTATACCTGTATCTAAGAATGGTCGATGGTCATCAATAATTGAAGATCCAGTTGTATTCACGAAAGTACTCCCATATCCAAGATTTGCAGCTATTGACCAGATGGCATCTTGTAATGAATCTGTTGACGTTATTTCTCTAGGTAGATAGAGCTCTGCATCTCCAACCATATCAACCAGTACCATCGCTTCAATTGAGTTCTTTCTAGCCATAGAAAGTTGTGATACATAATAGGTGGACCCTTGAATCCAGTCCCATCCATTGAGACCCCCTGAATCTTCTGCATCAAAAAAGACCAACTCAACTTTGGACCGGTTGGAAGTCGGTAGGACTCGGGCTAACTCCATCAATACAGCAGTTCCACTAGCGCCATCATTAGCTCCGAGAACCGGGAGAGACCGATTGCTTGGCGCATCTTGATCTGCATTAGGTCGTGTATCGTAGTGTGCACCAAGAATAATTGGAGAGTCAGATGTACCTTCCCAAGTAGCAATGATATTTGCACATTCGGTTTCCTTGTAAATGAAGTTCTGGATTGAAACAGTCCAATTGAACGATTCCAATGTGTCAACAATATATGTTCTACAGAGGGATAGATTCTCAGAACCGGGAGGACGAGGGCCAAAATCACATTGTCCTGTTAGATATGCATAGGCACTTTCACCATCAAAGATAGGTGTATGAGTCACTTGACCATTGGCAGGAAGTATAGAGATGAACAGCAACACAAGTATACCTAGTGCAACAGGATAATGAACTTTCATCGGTAAGTATAGTGAAAACTTGTCCCCTATGAAAGTTTTCAGTTCCGACTTTGAACATGTGACTGCACTACATGTTTAATTATTGTAGGAAGTTGTCGAGGGAGTTTTCGGAGAGCCATATACGGAATGTCTGCATATCCAATCTCCCCACGAGCGACCATTGCCATTAGATCTGAAGCTATTTTATGGCCGTTGATATGTGGAAGAAGAGTGGAGGCATAAGATATCCCCTTTGATCCAGCCCAACCAGCTACCTGAAAATGAGAAGAGAATGCTTTCTGACAAAGGAAATGGTAATTCCATAATGCTTTAGCATCATGATGATTTTCTACTATTGCCTGATTAATTACATCCACTGCAAGTGTACTGGATTGCATTGCATATGCTATTCCTTCACCCATCATTGGATCGACAAATCCTGCAGCATCACCAACCAAAATAGTTCTGTCAGCCACATTTGTACTCCCTAATCCATCTCCTCCAAGAAATCCCGTTCGTCTCTGAATTAATTTCAATTCTATACCAAATTTCTTTTCAAGGCCCTTGTAAAATCCATCAAAGCTAGTACGTAGATCTTGCATGTGTCCACTGCCGCCAGCAATTCCAATAGCAAGATGTTCTCGTTTCGGAAAGACCCATCCATAACTTACTCGATTCTCAACAGGTAGTATCTGAATTATCGAGGGATTTCCGTGTGTTGCTTTTAGTACTCCTTCATTGCCAACGTGAAAATCAGCCTCCATCCCAAGACCATATTTTGTCAATTCCTTTCGTCTGGGTCGTAATCCAAGAGACCTGCTCACAATCGAATTTACACCATCTGCACCTATGAGAAATTCCGACTTGAATGATCTTCCATCCTGGAGTTCTACAGTTGCACAGTCATCAGACACTGACGCATTAATCACGCGAGAACTATCTATCAATTCAGCTCCTGCCTTAACAGCACGCTTAGCAAGATGGGCATCGAATTTTTCTCTGAAAACTGTGATTCCAATTAATTTGTCAGATACAAATTCTGATGAAGAACCATCATGAAAACCAAAGTGAATACCATGGATTTTCCTTTCAATTATTTCTGGAGGAACATCCCCATTTATGAATTTGAGTCCATGATACATCACAGCCCCGCCACAGGGTTTCTCTCGTGGAATTGATGATTTTTCAAGTAGTAATGTCTTGAACCCCATCTTGGCAAAATCATGTGCTGCAACAGACCCAGAAGGTCCAGCGCCAACTACCACTACATCGTAAATCATCTGTTTTAATTTCCTCCCACTAGAATGAACCTCTGCGTGATAACTACCAAATATCTCTGTTTCATTAATTAGTCTTTACCTCAATCCAACTCAAATTCAAAGGAGTCTCCAGATTCCTCATTTACACCTATCTTAGACCGGATTAGAGAGATGTAGTCACTGTTTATCTCATAACCAATAGAATTACGGCCAAGTTCACGTGCAACCTTGAGAGTTGTTCCGCTACCAGCAAAGGGATCGAGAACCGTATCACCAACAAAGGAATAGAGACGAATGCATCTCCGAGGTAATTCCTCTGGAAAAGGGGCAGGATGTCCTTCTTGCTTTGCAGAAGCAGGTTGGAAGTCCCATATTGAATTCTGTACCCAATTAGTGAATTCCTCATGAGTGATAGCTGATGCATCTTTTATCTTCTTGTTCACTCTCTTGCGTTTTCCATATTTGGAGAACACAATAATCCATTCGTAGGGATATGTAGAGAGAAGATTAGGTGGATGAGGATATGATCCCCATGAACTGAATCGGACAGCCTTCCGCTTGTCCCAGATATAGAGTGAATGAAAGTACATGTTTCCGAGTGAACCCATGTACTCTTCTAGGTCGGTAAGAACTGTCTTAGTCACTCTTCGGTTGAATTTTGTACTCTTACCAGGAAGAAGAATTGGCATAATATTCACGATGAGTTTTCCATCTGGTACTAGCTTCTTGATACACTCTTTGAAAACATCACAGATAGATGTAAGATACTCGCCATATGTGCTAGCTGATTGACCGATCGCATCATCATTATCGTAATCTTTGAGATTCCAATAAGGTGGAGATGTAACAACAAGATGCACTGATTCGTCGGACACCCTATCCATCTGTCGACTATCACCATTTACAATAAGATGGTGAGTCATATCATTTGCGTCCTCCAGTTGCAAGGTCCCATACTATAACCTGTTCTTTTCTTTCTGTTGTATTGATCTTGTCCCATACCATGCTAGGAGTCTTAGTGTATTCTCTTTCTATGACATACGGATCACGCCACGGCGCTATTTCACTGAAAAAGTCTGCACCACGGATGAGTTTCTTGTGAACCTTTCTGTCTCCCACTACAAAGATTACAAGGGAATGGTCATGCAATACTTCATCAATTGCATGGAGCGCATTTACCATATCTTTTCGGTATGTAGAATATCTCTGGATGAGACCTTGCCTTATCTTAGCCCGATCAATATCCAGAATCTCCATGACTATTTTCGAGTAGTACCCAGTATAATCCAAGGCATCAAAGTAGGGAGGACTTGTATACACAACATCGATAGATTTCTTCTTCAAAATTTTGGAGAGTGTTCTAGCATCATGATTGTGTACTGCTACTGATGGAACTCCTCGAACAAATCCTATGTGCTTCTTTACTTTACGAAGAAAGGTGGAATAGAAATCGACCTCCCTCAAAGGAGTATTTATTCGACCTACTGATGTCGATGTCCATAACCAGTCATTACATGCACGAGCTGTAAGGCAAATTGCACCATAGAAACAGGATAGTTGATAGGAAGAAAAAGAAGTAGATAACGATAAAATACGCATTATCTGGTCTGCAGTTTTCTCATGGAAGTATTTTGCAGGTTGAGTGGGCATGGGTTCAGAGTCTTGATGAGTACGAGCAGTTTCAATAATCTTCTCAACTTGTGATATAGTGATTGCCTTGTTGAGAGGCTCAGTCTTCCCTCGTGCAATTGTACAAGCAAGGGGATTATTGTCGACGCCTATAGCACTCAATCCATGAGCTTGTGCTTCGTATAGTATTGTTCCGGTACCACAGAATGGATCTAGAAGAATAGAGTTGGAAGGCAATTGTTTAATCACGTATGACGCATCAATAGCTGACATCTTTCCGCGATATGGATAGATTCCATGAATCGAGCGAGGATTACTTACTTTCCGAAATTGTCTAAGAGAGAGTCGCTTCCTTGAGGGAGGATTTTGAACATTCTCAGTCTCAGACTCGAACATAGCACTTTCTAAATGGTGATACCCCACTAAAAAGCTGCCCTGTAATTGATTAGATATCCCTGCATGTTTCACAACCTGTTCGCGGTCTCAGGCCAAGACGCCGCATAATCTTCCCACCAGGTAGATCCTGTGAAGAGCTGGAGTCAACAGTATCCGTTGGTTGCATGGGGATATCACGACGTCCTACTTGTTCAAAACCATAAGCTTGAATCAGAAGCTGTGATGGTATATTCTCCTCATAGACTTCACAGTAGACCTCTTCAACTCCAGAATTCAGGAAATACTCGGATGCTCTCTTAATGAGAGCAGTGGCAACGCCTTTTCGCCTTCGACTAGGTAGAACCCCAATGCCAGTAATCTCACCATAGATGGACGCGCTCTGTTTCTCGACAAAACAAGCGATAAAACCTGCAAGTTTCCCCCATAGCTTAGCAACAAAAATACCTTCAGGGTTCAATTGTTGTGCTTGTTCGATTGTAAGAGGACAAAATGGGTCAGGAGAGGCAAGAAAACAGCGATTATACAGGTTAACAAATTCTTCTACATCTTCCATCTCAAATTGGTGAATCTTGATATAGCCAGGAACTTCTTTTCCCTTCCACCATTCCTCAGCTAAGGTTAGCGCTACTTCAGATTTAGCCTTCATTACAAGATATGATCGTACATTAGTTGAGGGAGATGTATTTGGACCCTCTGACACCATTCCTTGCACCTATTCCGAAACTCTATTTTTCATAGATAAAATCTATGGCATTTGCTGCAGCTAGAATTGTCTTCTCTATCGCTTCTATTATGAGAGGATTCTGTTCACCTGTTTGTTCGGTCTCATCCTTCTGTTCAGCCTTTTGGGCGCCGTGAAGATTACCGTCACAGGATAGAATCGATGCGGCCTCTAAGCCACGAGTCTGTGCGAATGTAAATACTAGAGAACTCTCCATCTCAACACATTTCACCTTTGCACGTGTCCAAAGGTCCAATTTATCATAGATGGGATTGGCGTAGTAAATATCAGTAGTTAGGCAAATACCCGAATAGACTCTTTCAGATGGAAGAAGTTTACTGATTTCATGATAAAGAGCACTGAACCATCTTGGAGAAGCCACTGCAGGATATTCTATCGGAGCATAGTTGAGACTGGCTCGTTCATCCCTTACACAAGCTGTTGGAACAACTACATCTCCAGTCACAACAGTTGGATCAATACCGCCACAGCTTCCCAGTCTCAAAATCACTTTTGCATCTAGTTTCGCAAGTTCTTCTATACAGATGTGAGTTGATGCTACACCCATACCTGTGCCAGAGATTGTTATTGGATTGCCTTTTGGAGTATATGCATGGTACGTCACAAGACCTCTATATCGGGCTCGTTCTTCTGCATCTTTGAACTTAGCGGCTATCTTTGGAACACGGTCAGGATTTCCAGTAATGATAACAACTTCTTCTACGTCACCTTCTCCAACTCTTAGATGTGGTTGAACTCTAGTCTTCAATAGATTCACCTAGGACTCTATTGATTACATTACTCACTTTTCACTGTTGGGATTTGAAGAAGGGACTTAACATACATTGGTTTGAATTCTTTGTAGAATACAGTCAACGCAGACCCATTTACCACTGATGAAGAACGATTTTCCAAAACGGGGACTGGTTGAATCACAGACGTTGCATCGATTTGTACTAGTTTTGAAATTCTCTGTGAGAAATACCAAGAGAAGTGACATTAATTTTGTTTCTGAACGTTCTATTAGCAACGATGTAATCTCCGTTTTATTGTCAGATAGTTCCCTTATTAGGACCTCAAATTTTGAACTGCCCCGCGCAACAAAGAGATTTATTGTCAATTACTTCTACGCTAATTGATTAACCATGAGTGAGACTATCAATTTTGAATACTACTGTTATCGCTGTGGTGCTAAAAATGAATTGACACTTCCATGTCCTACTGCACCGGACTATCATCATACTGAACTCCAATGCCAGAGTTGTGGGGATGGAACCAGAGTATTACTAAGCCATTGCCCCTCATGTACCCGTTTTGTTTATTGGATTAATGATCTGTCGATACCTGATCTAGTATCAGGATTTGCAAGATATATGGTTCATAATATGCAAGCGATGATAGACAAGGCAGCAATGCAAGGTGCAACAATTAGTATTGACACACCAAACAAGTACCCAATAAATGCAGCATGCCCCTGTGGAGCGAATTTTGCGGTAGAGATTGACATCCCAGACCTGGACTGATTCGTACTAGCAGAAATAGTAATAGACTGAACTCTCTTTCTTTGGGAAGAGTGTTTCAGCAATGAGTCGTACACCACCGCGAACGATGAAATCAATATTATTCTGCTCCAATTCTTCAATACTATATGCACCAAGAATCAACCTAACAAGGTCATTTGGTGGTGAGCGAAATTCTTGGTTCTCTCTGACTTCTTGGGGACCTAGATCTGTAACTTCAGTGATCTTTCCATTAACGAATTTAAGAGTATGACAGTTCTGAAAAGTATTCATTCTTACATCATATGTAAGCCTCTCAAACATTGTGCCCCTCAGACGTCGTTCAAGTACTGGAACGATCTTTTGTAAGAATCTAGTCATGTTAGGAATACGAATTTGATATTTCCACTGGTCCTTTCTTTGGCCACCAATTGATTCGAGAACCTTTGAGAGGGGATTGAAAGAAGGTCCTTGAGAACCAATCAGAGGTACATTATTTTGTACTGCCTCATTATAGAGAAATTGAATAACTCGTTGAACACCATCAAATGTTGTGATACTGCTTTCGATGATGAGCATTAGAGATCTATTTGGTACTTCATCTTTCTTTATGTTCATGACTACGCGAAAATAACCGATAATCATCGATCCATCAAGAACCACATATGATTGGAAATTATTAGAAAATTGTTTCTTCATAGATTCTTGAATCTCCCAGAGTTCTCGAGACCTCGTTGCATATACTAGCAATCTTTGATTAAGAGCGTCAAAGAGTTCCATCATTGAAGGAATATCCTTCTCCTCAGCTTTTCGCACTTTCAACTTCATATAGTCTGGAGGGTTATTCTCAGAGATAGGAGATATCTGCGTGGTTCGCGTCCATACTGTGCGGTCAAGTGGGATAACAAAGTCATACCCAAATTGACGATAAAAATACGGAATTCCCTGAATTGAAGAGATATCATATTTTCCTTCAATTAGCAATTTGTCGAAGTGAGAGTAGAGAGATTTTTGCAGGCCTCGTCTTCGATATTCTTTTAGAGTCCCCACCCATCCCAACTCCAAATTTCTGAGAGGAATGTCCTCATAATTCCAGACAAACGGAATTGAATTTAGGGCCGATACTATCTTGTTTTTGTTGAGGTCTCGAATGTAATAATTCATCTCTCTTCCAAATCCGGGGAGCTGCTCAATCTGCCTGCGAAGTTCTTGAACATCGTCATTGGGATGAACAAGAGAATGAAATTCAAGTAATTCAGCTACCTCATCATCTGTCTGCACAATACGAAATTCAAATCCATCAGGTAGATTCATTTTATGATCCCTTCTTCTTATCCCAAGAACATAGTTGATACAATGGGCAGGCAGAGCATCGTGGTGATGATCGTACGCAGACCATTGCTACTAAGTCGATGATGGCCCAGTAAAAAATACTGTGTCGTATCTTGGAATCAAATGATCCCATAAATTGCCAAGCTTTCTCATCAATCGGACCATTGAAATGCAGACCAAAGACTCGGGATAATAAGTGGATAACATTTCCATCGACCAATGGTAATGACTTGCCAAATGCAAAATTCATCACTGCTGAAGCAACATAGCGACCAACTCCAGGAAGTCGAGATAAGGAAACAACATCCTTAGGTACACTTCCCTCATAGTCATTTACTATTGATATTGCAGTCAGTTTCAAGTGTGATGCTCTTTGCTTTTGAAGTCCAAGAGAAGCAACCTGATTTTCAATTGTAGCAATCCTAGCCCTCGCTAGATTATTAGGATTTTCAAATCGAAGAATGAAATGCGGATATACCCGTGCGACAGCTGTAGCAGTTGTTCTTCTAAGTAACATCTCTGCAAGAAGGATGTGGTAGGGATTCTCTGTAGTTCTCCAAGGAAAATCGCGACCATTACTCTTGTACCATTCAATGAGGTGATATGCAAATTGATTTCTTCTGATTTCAAAATCTGAATTCATCTACGAATCCTCTTTGTGATCAAGGAAAGAACGAACAATTTGCGCAAGATTGCTGACATCAGCAAGAACTGTGAGCCCCTTCATCTGCCTAAGACGCATGACATTTTCTAAGTCAACTTCTCGAGGAGTAAGAGTGAATTCAATTCCATCAGGTCCAAAAGTCGTGACAGGATCAGACGTTTGATCAACGGGATATACAAGGACGGGAGTGCTTCCTTTCAGCGTCTGAGCAACTGCATTAGTGATTAGAGTATCAGCAACTCCATGGGCAATCTTGGCAGTTGAATTGGCTGTGAGTGGAGCTACTACGAACAGGTCATATTTGCCAATCTGAAGAGGGCCTGCAATAAATGGGACATTCGCATTCACCTCTTTCTTGACTTTTTGAAAATGAGTGTTCAATTTATCCCATAGTTTGTACAACCTTAGGACTTGTTCTCCGGATTTTGAAATAACTACAGTAACCTGCGTATCATCCATTTTGTTAACTTCAATCATATTATCTATGATTTCATCAATTCTATCACCAGAACCAGTGAATCCCCAAACTATTCTTTTCAATTCTATCAATCACACATACAGACACAGATGCAAAAATACGTATCCCAAAGGATGAATCGAATACTTGAAAGAGGAGAAATGCTACTGGTAGCAAGCCATGTATAGAGCGAGCGTCGGTATTACTACACATATGAGCGTAAAAGCAACGGACTGGATTGGAAAGAATGCAGATCAACTTGGGATTGATGGTCTCTGGGTGGGAGAAGATATTGGAGTAGGTCAAGAGACCTCTGTTCTTTCTGCTAACCTACTAACTAAGACTAGTACTGTCAGGGTGGGAACAGGCATCATCCCAATTTCAGTTCACAACATCACAACAATTGCTAGATCAGCTCTTACATTACATGAGATAGGAAATGGAAGATTCGTTCTCGGAATAGGAATTGGTGGGATGCAGGACCTTATCAAATATGGAATACAATTGAACAGGCCTGTAACTGAATTAGAAAAATCAACAAAGATTCTCAGACAATTATTTCGAGCTGAACCTGTCACTATTCAGACGGAGTTATCTAATCTTAAAGAGTTCAGTCTAAGGATATCAGAACCAGTAGACATACCGATATTCTATGGTGTTCGTGGACCGCAGATGTTGAAACTTGCTGGAAGAATTGCCAATGGCGTGATAATTTCAGGCCCAATAGATTACATAAAGTATGCAATAGAGCTTGTTAACAATACAGCAATAAATGCTGGAAGGAAAGTAGAAGATATCGAGAAGATAGTTTGGCTTCCAACAATTCCCACGTTTAAAGGAGGGAGTGAAAAGCTAGCAAAGAGTGTTGTTGCTATTGTTGTTGCAGACACGCCAGATCCTGTACTAGACCTACTCGATATTGATCGAGAGTTAGCAGAAAGAATACAAAAGGCTGTGGCAAAATCAGGACCAGACGAAGGGGCTAAGTTTGTAAATCAACAATTTATTGATACATTTGCAATTTCTGGATCCTGTGAACATATGGTAGATAGATTTGATCTAATCCACAGTCTAGGTGCAACCGAACTTGTATTGGGTCCACCTTTCAGTGGAAACTGGAGAGAGGCTATGACGGATATATTTCAAGAGATAAAACTGAGGAGAAGTGAGTGATGAATTGGGGAATTGCTCTCAATCTCAGAGATACAGTTTCAGAAATCGTTCAGAAAGCCATTGCAGCAGATAAAGGGAGAATTGACACAATATGGGTAACAGATTTTCCCGCAACAAGATTTTCTCCAGCATTAGGAGCAATGATTACAGAGAATACAAAACACTGTAGAATCGGTATTGGACTCCTTAGCCCACTCATCTACTCACCATCACATATTGTACAAATAATGACTACTCTGATTGACACTTAT
Organism: Candidatus Thorarchaeota archaeon MP8T_1; assembly: GCA_002825465.1. Next base: position 3,725 of record PJER01000043.1, on the reverse strand, counting down.
GGCCCCAGATTCGATTTACTTCTAGGTCCCGGAGATAGAAGCAAACTAGGAGAGATTGGGATCAGCTATGAAGATTCTTCAACTATTGTGGAGAGAATAATTGAATCTGTAGGAATTATCAGGGAAAGTCTTAGACAGTACAGAGACTGCAAGATATTCCTTGGAGCGCAAGGTCCAAAGATGGTGAAGGCATCGAAAAATTCAGACGGGGTCTTGTTAAATTATTCCGACCTTGGAATGATTCAGTGGGCGATTTCAAATATTGAAGATAGACCTGAGAATTTTACAATAGGCATCTTTCCTCCCTCTTTGATAGGATCATCAAAATCATGTAAAGATAATATGAGTATCAAAGCTTCAGCTGCAGTTGTAGCTCTTGGAGCGAGTCGTTCAATATTGAAAAAGTACGGCTTACTAGAGAATCTGCAGCCTATCATCACAGAGGTTAGAGAGAATGGTTTTACCGAAGAGATTGTTGAGAGGATAGACCAAGAGGTATTAGACAGATTCTGTTTGTGTGGAAGTATCGAAACAAGTAATCGACGATTGGAAGAATATGAAGAAATAGGAGTTGAGATGGTGGTATTTGGACCTCCACAAGGAGCTTCACTTAGAGGAGTTGAACGATTAGTAGAATCAAAGAAAAAATTCTAGAATTCCATATAGGAGTCAATCTCAACCTCCTCAGGTTCAATCGACCACTTAGTATTCTCGTAGGTAAGATTTCTTGTCAAATCGAACATCGATCGAGAACCTCGATATGAGATTGTCATTATTGGATTGACCGATTGGACTCCTTGTTTCTGTTCTAATGCTCTGAATAATTGATAGTATTCAACTTGATGGTCACCAGGGGTCATAGTCCATACTACTATTCCTCTTGTAGAGAGATAATAAATTGTCCAAGGAAATCTACCTATGACTTCAATGATTTTGGAACGAACAGTTTCATTGCATACTATCTCAAAGCAAAAGTTTGACGTAAGCCCAGGCATAGCAAATACAAGATAGGGTAAGATAATGTTGCGCTTCTGAAGTTTTCTTGAAACCATGGAAATTATTTTTGAATCATAATCAAATCCATGAAGTCGTAAACCTTCAGATATTTTACTAGGAGTGTCGCGAATCCGTGTTTGCATCTGGGATGCGATAATATAATCATCGTACTTCAATTCGGGTTTGATGTCAGAGCAGTATAGTATAGGAGGATAATTATCCCTGTCCGCTTCTCGTTTGTCATCTAACATATCTTCAAGATGGAGCGGTAAGGCCCACTTCTTCTCATCGTACAAATTAACGTTTGAGATGGCTCCAGAACCCTCCTGGTAATGGATACTACTGTATTCGAATATAGTCTTGGTAAGTTTCGTGAGGGATCGATGGAATGTCTGTTTTGCTTCTTCGTAATTCGGGAATAGAAAAGTTACGTATCCAACATCAGTCATTGTCGTTTTGAGTATGCTCTTAGTGAATGGATAATTTGTGAATCCACGTTCTATGGTTTCCCAATCCAAGCCGTCCTGAACTGTAAAGAATAACATTACAGATTGAAGATTGAATGCGGTGAAGTCTACAAAGCTAGTTACACGGAGCTGATTTAGTTCATACAATCTATCAAGTGACCGAGCAACAGTTCGTGGAGTTACATTAAGATGCTTTGAGGCATCTACGAGAGAGATTGTAGGTTCTTTTGATAAAACATCTAACAAAGAGAGTTCTGCACTATTGATAGTTACATCTTCCATCAAGAAAGCAAAGTTGTAGGCAGATTTGATTGAACTCTTTGTAAAGAGATTAAATTTGTTAAGTGTTCGAAGGTTGTCCAGCATTTTTGTTTTGTATCGAGAATTGATAGATATTGTAGTGGGATTGGTGGGATTTGCAGTATATTCGGGATTATTCTTTAGAATGTCAAGTGCTTTGATTGCTGTCTCCATACTTACTGTACCTTCACAAAGGCCCAAGTATATTCTAATTGCATCAAGATAGAATTGAGCTTCAGAGTCTTCAAGCGTGGGAATCAAATCATCATATGGCGTAGTGAAAGTGACCTGAGTGGAACTATGGTCTTGATTCGTGTCATTTATTCCTATTCTGGTCTTATTCAATTCCTTTCAACGCCAAATATTATCAACCACTAGGCGTGCGTGATATCAAATGAGACACCACATTCTTCAACCTTGTTTCATTCTCACTCTTGTCGGCTATAAATGTACATGTCTCACAAGCAATACCTGATATTTTTGCTAGTACTTGTGAAAGCTCAAGCCACTCTACACTACTAGGTATTTGCAATTCAAGCAGAGTAAGATTTGGACCAGAAACGACACGGCCCTTTGGGAATGTTCCTGCTTGAGCATGAAGAACACGAGAGAGGGGAGACTCTTTTCCAGACGCATCTTGAAAAGTGACCATTACTCTTCTGTTAAGTCCAATATTGTCAATCTCCACATATGGACTGGTTATTTCGTTCCGCACTTTATGAACACGTCTACGTAATGTTCTTCCAGAATCTGGATGAATACCTATCTCCTTTTGGAATTTTGCCAGACTTGTTGCAGTCGCAAAATAATCGTTCTCCAATACTGCAGCAGTTAGAATGATGTCTGGAATATTATCAATGGGTACACTCTGTGCAACTGAACCTACTGTAGGTAATATATCGACATATCCATACGCGGCTCCAATTGAGGCTTCAAGACGAAAACTACTTGGAAAGTCCCATACATTACCATCAAATAGTCCCAGATTCATGTGATGGGATATTCTTGAAACATGGCTAGTGTAAATTGTAAGCGAATACGGTTTCTTTGTGAATCGTTCTACCTGACTATGAAACCAAGATGCTTGATTTCCCATAGGCAATAGTGCCTCAAAGTATAATCTTGAGTCAAAAGTTGATGACATGGCTGAATGGACAATTGACGAAACAAATCTACTCGATTCAAGCCAACGACTGAATTTGAGAAGAATATCAGACCCGCTGTTAGTAATCGCCCAACCAAAAATCATCTGAAGTCCAATTTGGCCATAATCAAGATTGGCACATACTCTCAAGTTGTGATCCTGAAGTAGACCTGTCCATATTTGGTTGACAGCTGAACGAGAAACTCGAAGCTCTTTTGCCAAATCAGCTTGACGAAGTGATGGATCAATTATGAGCTTACGCAATAGACGAAGTTCGCCTGGTCCCAAGTATCGCATAATATCCACCGAATATCCAAGTAATATGGCCAATTGTTAAGATATGAATGTATTGCTAGACCTCATTGTGATACGTTAGTATTATCCAGATATGATAGAAAAAAAGTGGGAAATTCTATAGCCTTCAGAATGGCGTAAGAATGAATTCTAGTAAATCTCTCCGCACACCACTCCCTTATTATGGTAGATGTGTAAGAATATCCTTGGATTCACACTGCAGACTGAGCTCATAGGTCAGATCTTACTGAGCTATCTAGATCAGAGTATCGACCTATCTAGTCAGAGGCAGGCGGCCGACTATGTTACATAAGGTCAATCCGTATGCAAGGGCTAGAGCAATAGTCAGTGTGTCCACCATATCATATCATGTTCAGCAAAATGGAGGTGAAAGCGATTAGCACAGGCAAGATACGAACTCTCTACGAGAGCATGACTAAGAATCGTGCTGCATTGGAGCTTCTATCAATTGGTGTCGTGCACGGTATCTCAACCGTGGTTCAACCACCGTGTGAAGATCCTAG
>PJER01000042.1 GCA_002825465.1 Candidatus Thorarchaeota archaeon MP8T_1 | reverse complement strand
TTCTTTTGATACTTCTGGCATCACCATAGGAAAGGGCAATAGTTTTCTGCAATTGTAGCATCTTTTAATCGGTGGAAAGTATGTATGTGAAGATACGCCAAGATGGATCCCTTGGTATCGGCCGCGGTACAGAGGGAGATGCAGAGATCACAATGGGTTTTGGTGAGGCTCATATGATTGCTGCAGCACTGGAGAAACTAGCTCAAACAGCACGAAATCACAAACAGACCTATCTTAAGACCACTAATGTTGGCGGAGGCAACAAGATAGATTTTATACGTGCTGATGACGGAACGATTACAATCTCAGGAGATAGGCAGACATACATCTGCACGGAGCCAGAGATACGAGAGCTTGCGACAAAATTGAGGCATCTGCCACCAATCGAAGTGGCGCCGCCATCAGATTATGTTAAGAAAACAGGTCCAACGAACGGAATCTGTTTGGTTTTGATAAATGCAGGAGCCTCTATACGACTACGACTTCCAGAGGCTGCGCTCCTAAAGACTGCTGTCCGAAGTAGTATCGATTCACGCTACTATGATGAAATCATCACAGTAGGACAGAAGCGGTTTACTGTAACAAGAACAAGTGATCTCAAATGGCAAATTCAGGGCGAAGAAGGAATTGTGAAATTCACCGCCTATGAGATTGAGGCGTTGGTGGCAGGACTGCATAATGGTATCTTGGATGTGTTGATGGACCTTGTCAAGAGCTTTGGTAGTGATGATATTTCAGACATTCGAATTAAGAGCGTCTTGCAGAGAATCGAACAAGAAACTGAGAAAGTCTTTGGTGAAGACAAGACCCACAGGGGCGTAATTAAGGATCTTACAAAGAGAACTAGGAGTATCATTGGTATAGGAGAATTTGCAGACGAGAGAGCAACACAGTTTATCGATATGTGCAAGAATGTCTATAGCAAATTGGATACGAAGTACCAGGAGAGAGTATTTGACCTGTTTGCCTCATCGTTTGTCACGGAAGGCTAGACAGGGAAAATTAAGCAAGTTTCTCTCCCTTTGACTCAATCACCGCAATAGACCAAGGATAACGACTAAGTATCCTATCCATGAGTCTCTTAATCTTTCGTTCTTCAGATGTTCCTGCATAGGCAAGAAGAACAACAAGACCGCCTCGTGTTCGTTTAAACTTCTGGTACATTGTCTTTGTAGTATTAATTGAGTCGCAAACAACCATGAGATCAGCATGAGGAATGTCGAGATCACGTTCCCCAACAGGAGACATGACTAGAATCCTTTGGTCTTTATCTTCTCTAAAGGATTTGAGAACCTCCCCCTTATCACGAGTCTGTCCCGAAATTGTCAGCACAGAGAGACCAGATTTCTCTAAAACATCTTTAATCTGTGAAACCATCTCGAGGTATGAGGTGAGGACAAGTGTCTTCTTGTGTTCCATTGCAAGCTTCAATACACGAGTAGTCTTGGAGGAGACTACAGGGAGTGTTCGCCTTAAGTCGCTGACATTGAAATAGTGCTTTAGATAATCACCATAGAACATTCGCAGAAACTGCTTGGGCGGCATTGCAAAAACATATTTTCTCAACATTAAGAGTCCTGAGTACCTCCCTTTCAACTCCTCTGTGATGGGAAGTCGTTCAAGAAGAAGATGGACTCTTCGAGAATCCCCATCAACTAACTCGAGATTTCCGTCCTCAGCAAGTTCATTCATTATCTCGATTCTCGTGTTTCGAATCAGTTCATCCAATACCTTTGAAATCGATCGAATCTTTGGATCAGTGATGGAACTCACTGTGAGAAGTGTTGGTTCAAGGTAGTCTTCCACGTCCGTACCATAGAGATCAGCCATAGTAATGAGGACAGCGCCAGGTATGTACTCCCGCAGTGTTGCTAGTTCATCACGAATCTCAATCTGCTCTTTCGTGAACACCGCATGATCATCCCTCAGAGTTCCACTCATTCCAATTATCCACTTATTTCGGAGATACACGAGAAGAGTAGGCCATGGAAAGACCAAGGCTGTGCGTCCACCAGTGCGTCGAACTAATGTATCAACCTCATTAATTAGAACTATTTTGAAGCGATCAAAAACAGATGAATCTTTTTCAAAAGATGATGTAAGAACTTGAGGAGTTGCTACAATGACACGTTTCTCCTTCAGATTCAGCTTGCGATAACCGGAACTTACTCGCGAAGATAGTTCCCCTAGATCATCTTCGAGGCCTCCATACTCACCTTTGAGATAATCAACTGTTTCAACGAGCGATGAAGAGGAGTGTACTATAATGATAATTCCTGTATCAGGGAACTTCTCTGTTACTATCTGGTGTGTGATGTATCGTTTTCCCAAACCACAATCGAGCTCCAAAAGCAGAGGACTATCCCGGTTCTCACTCACTCTATCCAGAATGTATGTCTGATATCCTCTTGGAGTATACTTGGGTTTGGTCATCGTATTTTCATGTCCGACTGAAATGTTAAGAACCCATCTGATAAATCTGAAGATTCTATGATTCTTCCTTTGCGAGTCTATCAACTGTATCTATGAATTCATCATATGGCAATCGCCAGGTACCATCCTTCTCACTAAAGAGGCGAATTAGATGAAGATAGCCTTTGCTTGAGGCATCCAGCAAAAACTGGACAAACATCTCATCTGTATATTGCCGGAGAATTCTTAGAGCCTTGAGTAGTTCATTTGTATCTGGTGCGGGTAAGTAGATTTGAACTCCGTAACTTGTCTTGCTCTCCATAGTGATTTGGTGAGAGAAGGGAAGTTTATCGAACCAGAGTAAGATTTTCCCTGCATCCTTTGACTTGAAGAAGACCGCAATTGTCATTGCAGAATCATAAGGTTTCATTGATAGTTTGTACGCCTTGATAATTCCTGATTCTTCTAATCTCTTAATCCGACTATGAACCTGTGGTTGAGATAGACCTAGAATCTTTCCTAATTCTCTTAACGTGATATCAGGATCTTCTACCAAGTGGCCAAGAATCAGCGTGTCACTGGCATCAAAACTTACAGATTCTTGAATCTCTTCCAGATCTAATTTGATCTCTTTCGATTTAGCCATTATCTTGGGAAGCATTTTCGACCATTTGTCCCAATTCCAAGTCTCAAGTTCTGAAAGTTTCGCTTCAGTGCTTTGATAGTCTACAACATCAAACAGGCAATAATCTTCAATAAATCCACGCTTTTTCATCTCAGATGCCAGGTCAAAGACGACCTCTCGGTTTCCAAGAGGATAGACCATATAGATAAGATAGCCTTCATACTTTCCATAAGTCTGAGCATGGTAGTAGAACATGGGAACCTCTTCTATTAGTTTCTTCAAAGCAGATTCATGAGCTGATGAACTGGTTACAACAAGTATGTATTCTGCGAGCCCAAGTTTTCTTTCATGTGTACGTACTTTGGATTTGCAGACAATCTCCTTTTCTTTGAGCTTTGCAAGTCGATATCTAATAGTACGATCTTTTTCACCTAGAAGCTCACTTAGCTCCCGAGTCGATGTTTTCATTCCGTGCTCCTCCAAAGCATGGATTATTTTCATGTCAAGAGAGTCAAGAGGGTCTTTGAGAGCCATTTTTTATCACCAAATCACTAATGCTGCGCCGAACATATACTACTTATACTTTGGCAACATACCTTTTAATAGTTTACCATTAATTAATGGCATGAAAATATAAGATTCTATACCGTTAATTAATGGCAAATTTGTTGTTTCTTTTTTGCCCAAATATCGGCCTAAGTTTTGGCAACATTTATATACAAATTGTTCCAAATATTCGTAGGTGCAAAGTAATGGCTTTCGCAAAACTTAGCAATAAAGAAACTCGCGGAATCAACTTGAAGGAACTCGAAAAACTCAAGTCCCAAGTGAGGACTGAATTCTATAGAGCCTCCTTCAGGAGATAGACCACGTGTCAATTCTCTCTATAGGAATACTTGAACAAAAAGAAATGGTCATGAGCGACACATGACCATTCCCTCCTTTTTACCCATTCATTCTATCCTTTTGAAGACCTTCGCTAATGAAGGACCTTTTACATGCATATCAAACTCGTTGAACTGACCAAATGGTACAATGTGTACATCATAGTCTCGTTCTCGTAACCGTTTGGATACCTCTTTTATCAACGAGTCTGCAAATTCAGGATCTGCTTTACTATCATCAAGGTGGGCAAAAGAGTGAAGTATAATCGAATTGCACTCCAACTTCTGCGCAAGCCATCGGATGTTCTTGACCATCTTTCGCAATACACCTGTACGATTAGCCTCATCAGTAGCCTCAGAATGTATCCAGACCAACATTGATTCTCCAATGTGTGTCTTCTCTTCATCTGACTCATTCTGACGAAACCAAAAGCTCTCAAGGTGAAACATGAGCAGCCTCAAGGACAAATCACCATGTTCATCAATCAGCCAATGAATATGGATTCATCGTTTGCCTATAGACGCTCGCCATTCCCTGGCACATCAGCTTCATCCTCAACCGTAAGTTGAGATGGACCGCCAATGGGTTGATGGAGAACCTCAGCTTCTTCTCTAGGCTTTCGTGGGATTGCCTTTCCATGCACCCAAATTGTGTTTGGCGGGATGATCGTATCTTTTGGAACTACAGTATTGGCACCTACGATCACATTGTCACCAATGTCCGCTCCAGGTAGAACAACTGCGTTTGCTCCAACAGTGACATTGTTGCCCAATCGCACGGTCTTGAGGTAAAGACGTCTTCCCTCGTACACATGGCCGGAAAGGATAGCATCATAGCCAAAGAAGCAGTTATCGCCAATAATCGTACGCTCAGGATTGAATAACCGTCCATTGCCAACTATGGTGTTCTTTCCAATCTTTGCACCAAAAGCTTGGTGCCGTGGTTTTGTGTCAAGGAATACTGAGAAGAATCCAGCAAAGTATGGAAAGAGAACGTAGTAGATTTCATAGTATTCGTAAAGCAACCAGCTTTCAGATTCTGCCTCATAATAGCCGTCCTCAAGAAATGGTATGCCTCTTCTTGAAAGCTTGAGCATAGCAAGTAAGAATCCTAGAAATACTGCATAGCATGTCAGACCTACAGGAACAAAGAGGACAAAGACCCAGAAGTATTGTATCACAAGAGGATCGAATGTTCCTTGAAGGAGGGGCAATGCTGCTTCATAGAGCGTATAGAACGGAAAGCCAAGACTGTTCATGAAGTTTGTAAAATGTAGTAGGAAGAATCCAAAAAACAGAATTGCAGGGATTGCTGCAACTGTCAGACTCACCATAATAGAGAGTACCATGTATGCTGAGTATCCAACTGATCTGGCTTTCATAAATTACACTCCGGGTAAATCTCGTTTATTTGTATTAGTATTATAGTTTGTTAAATGTCAATATATTAGTCTACGTGAAACATACCACTTAGAAAGAGATATAGAGAGTACTTTGAAAGCGAGCGGTAATCTGAGCAGGTGATTTTGCTATGGGTAATGACATAATTGTGGCAGGCACAGGTCCCGCAGGGCTCATGACAGCGGAACGTGCTTCCAGATACGGACTCAAGACAATAGTTTTGGAGAAGCGCGTAGCTGTGACAGACTCTCTTATGGGTGAACTTGTCACAGACAAGGCTCTGAATCTACTGAGGGTGAAACCAAATTCAGAATATATTGGAAATAAGTTCACATCTATCGTGGGAGAGAGCCTAGATACCGGAGCTAACATTGTGGTCGATAGAACTCTACTCGGCAACTCATACTTGCTCGATGAAGACAAATGCCAAGAACTGATGCGCGATAGAGCTCTCGCAGACGGGGCAGAGTTTAGATACAAGGCGAGAGTCAAGTCAGTCATCAAAGAAAACGATTCGGTCGTGGGTGTCAAATACAGTGACGACCAAGAAGTCAGAGCAAGCCTCACTGTCGGGGCAGATGGTTCTTTCAGCAGAGTGTCTGAAACTGCAGGATTTACACACCCTAAATGGCTTCTCAGCTACGGGTATCGATTCAAGCTCACCAACTGCAAGGATGTCGATCCCAATGTCGCATACTTTTTTGTTGGCAAGGATGTAGGTCTTGGATATCTTTGGTTGTATCCACGCTCAGAAACAGAGATGAATCTTGGAATAGGAAGAGTGCCTTCATCAAAGGAGAATTGGAGGAAACTCCCGCCTATGAAGGATGTCCTTAGGAAATATATGAAGACGCATCCAGAGACAGAGAACGCAAAGATTGCATCAGTAAATGGCGGAGTGGTCCCATGCGCTGGAATCATACCAAGGTTCACTGACGCAGGCGTTGCACTCTGTGGTAACGCCGCAGGACAGGTTTCTTCAATCGTTGGGGGTGGAGTGACTACCTGTTTCCATGCAGGGCAGGTTCTTGCAAAGCACGCAAAAAGAATGGTTGACACCGGAAACTTCACGAGGAAAAGTGTGAAACTCTATGAGAAGGATTACAGAAAGTCTAAGCTCGCATCCAATATTACCAATACTGGACGAGGAATGTGGGCGGTTTCTAAGTTTGCAATGCTCAACGATCCAATTGCGGCTGCAGAAATAGTGCTTGACCAGCTAGACGCCAGAACACTGAACGAACTCATTCAGGGGCATGCGAGCATTGGAACATATATGACACTTATGACAGATTTCTTGCCTATGGTCGCAAAGATTGGAGTAGGATATCTCAAGGCAATCGCTATGACTGGTCTTTAGGTTAGAAGAAGTGTGAAGCAGGGGACACCCCCCCGCGCCCACCTGCTTCGTGTCCTGGTTTGTACCAGTTAGCCCTGTACCATGCCCGTTGTGGATTACCATAAAGCGATCCACCCGGAGTACGCAGCAATCAGCTGCAGGCGTATGTTGCTGCAACTTAACTTAAATATCGCTTGTTTGTATACAGACATCAAGTTAGCAACTTAGTGGATTTATGCACTACTCAATAATGAGTAGGGAAGTGAACCTATGCTCGATAATAATGAAATTTCAGACGCTCTGAATCTGTGTGGATTTCCTTCAGGAGAGAAACGAGAGTCTCGACTCCTAAACATCCTCAGTGCCATATTGAAATTGCAGATGAATCCACCCATACCCCTCACATTCTCGCAAATCTATGAAGGAATCGAGAAGGAGGATCCGAGCACTAGGCTGACAAAAGCATGGATTCACAAAATCCTGAAAGCACTCATTGATGCCCAACTGATACGAGTGGATAATCCAGCTGCGCATCGCAAGCGATACATCGCTGATGTAAATACTGTAATGGCGGGTTTAGAACAGATAAAGAGCCAAAGAGTCAAACAGCTCGAATCACAGATTCAAGAAATACAGGATACGCTTGAAGATGTGAACGCTCTTGATTGCGGCAAACTGGCTCAGGAGTATGTAAAGAAAATCACAGGTCAGCGCCAAGAGATTAGTTCTCGGGTCGTAAGAGGAGTAGATGCATTGCATAGAGTCCTGAGGTACAACATGCTCGATATAGCAGAAAAAGGAGATGTCATTCGAGCAACGCTACTCTGGGCTGGACCTTGGATTGATGCAACTGCAAGAGAACGGCTATTGAGGTTCTTTGAGGCAGCTGAGAGAGGAGTGATTATCCGTTATCTTGTCACTATAGATGTATTCAGAATGGAAGATGATGAAGCTAGAAAGAGAAACTTAGCTGGGCTTGTAGACATGTTTCAAACGCTCCTTGAGATGAGATCTCGTGGCAAGATGTTTGATGTACGAATCCATTTGGGGCCCAAGACATACAATCAGATCACGTTGAATAGAGACAGCATGGCCTTGATAATAACTGAAAATCCTGTAACTGCCACTTGGATCACTAGACGGTTCAATCCAGACTTGATTGATAATGCTGTGAAATCGTTTGACAGAGAATGGAAGCAGGCGAAGTCTGTATTCGATCTCACGCAGGAGGAGATGACCAAGATAGGGATGGTCCCAGGAGGGATAATGAGTCGAATAGTAAATCCTAAAAGAAAGGAAGAAATAGGTCGTGAGTGAAGGGTGAGCAGAGGGCCGTACTATGCAAAAGATGTGGGATATATTAGAAACCATTGATTGGGATTTGAAGCGGAAAGATATGATTGTCCTTGGTGCACTCCTAAAGGCACAGAGTGAGCCAACAACATTCGTTGATTTTGAGTCCCTGAGAGAACAACTAGCAAAGGACGAGGGAGGAAAAAAGGGGAAGAACTCACTCATCTATCGCAGCCTCTCATGGCTGGAGCGCATAGGACTGATTCAAGTTGACCGCAGTGGTCACAAGCATGGATACAACTCGAATGTCGGGATGATGCATGAGGTCTTGAAAAAACAAATAATGCGTCGGTCATCAGACCTGGTGAAAGAAAGCAAGGCTCTTGATACCGAGATTCAAATGATTTCGGAAATAAACGCAGATACACTTGCTGCTGACATCATAGCACTTGCATCAGGGGCACAACCAGTAGAAAGACCTGTCTTCGCCCAAGGATGGCAGAATATAATAAAACTCCTAGATGATAAAGTTTACAGAAACATCAAGAGGAATGACATCATTAGATTCACATTGGAATGGTATGATCGGCCCCAAAAATTGGAGGAGCCTAGGCTTGATCTAATCGAAGAAATGCTGAAGAAGGGAGTAGAGGTACGAGGACTAGAACACAGAAAGCTGAACAAGAAGAGAATCGAGCGATTTGCCGAGAAAATGGACGAATGGCTTCAAAAAGGCTACAAGGCTGGTTTTCGATCGTGCCCAAGAAACGATTCTACGTACCAATTCGTTGGACGTAATTCCGAAGGAATTATGCTAATTATTTCTGAGAATCCACTATCTGTAACATGGTTCCCCAGAAGTGCAAATCCCGAGCTTGTTGATAATGCTATTCAGAGCTTTGACAAGGACTATCTTGAGGGATTTGACGTTTCTGTCCTTGGAGAGTGAGAATGGATGACAAGAAGCAAATCTGTTGAAATCCTGGCAAAGCTTGGAGTAGATATGAATTCAGGACAGATGATGGTCTTCAAGGCGATCATTACTGCGGCAAGAGGGCTCTCCAAATCTGTGACCTATAAAGAAGTGGTGGAAACAATAAGGAAAGAGGCTGATAAAGAATTTTCCAAAGCTTACATCTATCGACAATTGAGCAGTCTAGAGGAAGATGGATTCATCGTTATAGATGCATTTCAACATCCACAGCAGTATAGCATTTCAGAATCTATACTTTCCAATGCTTTGAAAAGATTAGGGCAAAATACTCTCTCACAGCTATTGTCAAAACGCGAAGAAATAACCAAACAGCTGAGTATTCTAGACATCGCAAATCCCGAGGAAGTAGCAATCACTGTATATAACAACCTAGTTGGAATTGCCCCGTATAGCGATTCAATGATTATTGAAGGAGTTGAAAATGTAAGGAGCACAGTGATTAGGGAGTTTGCTGATGGAGCCAAGCCAGGAGACTATGTTAGGGTTCTAGCTCCAGCTAGTACCATCGCAGATGGTCTTGGACCAGGCGGGATGACAGAACTTCGTATTATGCAAGGAGCATTAAGGGGTGTTAAGGTACATGGAATGCTGACCCCGCTTCAACAACAAGAGATGAGCACCAAGCTGATTGCAGGTTTCCTAAAGACGCTTTCAGGACCTTTTGTGGAGGCTGTACGTACAGGAAATGTCAACATCAAACTTGCGCAAGAGCCTATACAGACATATAGGATGGTCAGCCTCAACAATGAAAAGATGCTGCTTTATCTCACCCATGCAAAAGAATCAGATGTGGCAGTGTTGGTTCACAGAGGTAACAATGCCGGACTTATAGATGACGCAGTTTTAACCTTCGATAGGTTATGGGAGAACGGCATAAGCATCGTTGAGATTGTGACGAATATGATAAGTTCTAGTGGGAAATGATTACTCTATTACCCAAGCCTTATCTTTTGAGAGAGTCTGGAAGATATCATCACAGACAGCCTGAAAATCCTCGTAGAGACCATACTCTCCACCTGCTGCATAGGGATGACCGCCTCCATTGAAGAGTTTCGCGGCCAAATTGCACATAACGGTTTCTTTGCCTCGACGTATCCCAAGCATGCCCCCTTGACTTAGCATCAAGAGTAGATCTGCAACCTCAAGATTTTCTCCATCTACCTTAAGATTCTCAGGATTAGAGGCGAATGTACCCATATCTGTTGAAGTCAGGCCACTCGGAATTTCAACAACTCGCACCAGTCGATTGTGAAGAACATGATCACTATGACCAGCAAGAGCCTTTCGCATTTTCTTTGCCTTCTCCTTTCGATAATGGTCCACTCGCTTTTCTAGTAGTTGATCTTTGAACTTATGACTGGTACTATCCCAAACCCCTCCAAATCCATTTTCTGCAAGCTTGGAGAGGACAGGATAGAGTGCATCTAAAACTTCTTCACGCCTATCGATTGCACCAAACCTGAGAACGGACACGGCATCGGTGAGTGCTGTAGCCGCAGGAATATCTCTAAGATTGAAGTCCGTATCGTGAGCTATCGTTGCTAGTTCAGCGGAGATATCATCCCGCGGCATGAGGACCTTTTGTGCTATCTCAGCGGCGCAGTAGTCGTGATTTATCTTCAATACAGGATTATTCGGGAGAGAGAGGACGGCCTTGATTGACTTTTCGGACCACTGATGATGATCAAGCCAAACTACGCGGCAGCCTTGAGATATTGCTCTTGTTAGGCTCTTAATTATAACATCTTGAGTCGTTTCATCCATACCTAAATCCGTTATCACAATCAGTGTTTCACGTCGCGAAGCTACACTTGAGAAGACTTGTTCAAAAGCCCCATAATCTGTAAGATTCACGTTGAACTCAAGTCCTTTGGACATGGCATACCTCCACACGATTGCGGCAGAATTCAAACCATCAACATCTTTATCGTGAGAGATTGAGAGGAGTGAGTTTATCCTCTTAACATCTGCAGACTCATTATTCTGTCCATCAGACATTTTGTATTCATTATATGGTTGTAAATGCCCCTTTTTTCTCTTCTGGAAAACATCTAAAGAATACGAAAGTGTTTTGTGATGCTCCGTCAGAATGAGATTGTGATGAACGATTCTGAACGCAAGACTATGATGAGCGGCAATGAAGCAATTGCTCAAGGAGCATTGGAGTCGAGTGTTGGTTTCTGTGCCTCGTACCCGGGGACTCCTTCGACTGAAATTGCAGCATCATTGTTCAAGTTCGCCGAGAAGCATGATATCTATGTAGAATGGAGTACAAATGAGAAAGTTGCACTTGAGGCGGCTACAGGCGCGAGCTGGGCAGGGATTCCTGCACTATGTCCAATGAAGTCACTCGGTCTAAATGTCGCTTCTGATTTTCTTCTGAATATGAATCTCTCAGGTTCAGGGAAAGGGGGTCTTGTCATTGTGGTATGTGACGACCCGAGAGGACATAGTTCCAGCAATGAACAAGATTCTAGATTCTATGCAAAGGCGGCTCAGATTCCGCTCCTAGAACCTTCAACGTACCAAGAAGCAAAAGATCTCACACGTTATGCATTCAAGGTCTCACAGGAGTTCGAAGTGCCAGTCATAGTGAGAAGCACTACAAGACTCTCACACTCTAGGGGATTGGTTGAAACAGGTAGGATTTCCAGGAAAAAGAAGAGAGTGAATGTACTACCAGAGAGACTGTATAATGTGCCAGTGCCACATCTAAGACATAGAGATCTTTTGATGAAGTTGGATCGTATCAGAGAAAAGTTTGAAACTCTAGAGTTCAATATCAAGACAAGCAAAAAAGAAGAAGACCTCTTAGTAGTTTCATCTGGCGTCAGTTCACTATATGTGCAAGAAGCGATATATTCTCTAAAATCCATGAATATTGGCCACCTGAACCTTGTTACAACAAATCCAATACCTAGAAAGAGTATTGTGAAATTGCTTGAGAAGACAAACCGTGTCCTCTTTGTTGAAGAAACAGATCCTTTTGTGGAAGATGAGATTCGAGCCCTCTCAATTGACCTAAGGAAGCTGCCAAAATTCTATGGAAAAAGAACAGGACACATACCAAGCTTTGGAGAAATGAATACAGACATTGTAACGAAAGCTCTTACTCAGCTTGATGGAATAAAGACAGATCATACAGCTACGATACGTTCTACAGGAAAAGATCTCCTGGTTAGGAGACCACTTACCTTCTGTGTAGGATGTACTCATCGTAATTTCTACTGGGCAATTAGGAAAGTTAGGAAAAGACTAGGCGGAAAATTGGTCGTGGCAGGTGATATTGGATGCTATTCACTTGGTGTGTTCTATGACGAGGCAATGAACACCATGCAGTCAATGGGTTCTGGAATCGGAGTGGCGTCAGGTTTCGGCCAATTAGAGAGATTCGGATTTGACTCAAAGGTTGTATCTGTCGCCGGAGATTCAACGTTCTTTCATGCGTGTTTACCAGGACTCATCAATGCAAGGCACAAAAACGCAAACATCACCTTTGCTATACTTGACAATGCTACAACAGCGATGACAGGATTTCAGACACATCCAGGCTCCCATTATCAAGAACAGAATCTTCGACGAGTCAAGATTGAAGACCTCGTCAAGGCGGTGCAACCAGATTTCTATGCCACTGGAGATGCTACTGACATCAAAGGACTCATCGACCTTCTTCACTCAACAGTAAATAAGGACGGTCTGAAAATTCTGCTATTAGATAGTATCTGTAGACTTGATGAGGACCGAAAAGACTCAAAATTGACCAATATTAATTTCAAGATCGATACGAATCTCTGTATAGGCGAAAAGTGCGGAATTTGCTTTGCAGATTTTGGTTGTCCTGCTATAAGTTGGGACGACACAAGCAATCAACCGGTTATTCTTGATACAATGTGTATTGGATGCGGAGCCTGTGTTGATGTATGTCCTCATGATGCAATTAAGGAGGGGCGAGTCTCTTGAAGGAGCCCTTCAATATACTGGTTGCAGGCGTGGGAGGACAGGGAAATCTTGTCTGTGGTCGCGTTCTTGCAGAAGCAGCAGTTCGCCAAGGCCTGCGACCTGTTGTAGGCGATACCTTCGGTGCATCGAGGCGGGGAGGCAGTGTTCTCACCCATCTTAGACTTGGAAAGAGGGATTGGGCGCCCCTCATACCAAAGGGAGAAGTCGATATATTACTAGGATTAGAGCCAATGGAGGCGCTCCGAGCTGCTGTTGAGTATGGAGGAAAGCAAACTATCGCGCTTGTAAGCCTAACGAAGGTTCCAACTGCAGATGTGAGCTCTGGCGAGAGAAAGTATGCGCCACTTGAGAAGATTGCAGCCGCACTCACAGAACAGTGCAAGCAGGTCTACATGCTTGACGCAGAATCAGCCCTTTTACGAGCCGGTTCACCACGTGCACTGAACTCCTTCCTATTAGGTGCCATGTCTGCATTGCCCCAGAGTCCACTTACCAAAGACCTGATAAGAGAGTCACTCTATGCAATTCTAGGGGGCGACACGGTTAATGTCACTGCTTTTGAAGAAGGCATTGCGGCGCTTGAATGATATTAGATCAAAAGCACAGGCGTGATTATGATGATTTTAAAGGGGTTTTTGCATCTAGTACATAGAAGAACATCGTTAGCATTATCTGCTGTAAAGGATTGGACCTAATAATGAGAAGCGAGAAGGAGGACAAGACCACTCGCAGATCAGTTAGGTCACAAGAAGACCCGGATGAATTCACCATGGATAAAGAGGCGGAAGAGAGCAACAACAATGAGGAGTTCACCCGGCGCTGCAATAACTGCTTCTACTGTGTTCGGATAATCAAGGCAGGAGATGATCTCCTATGTGCTTGCATAAATGGCGAGAGAGAACTAGAGGCCAGATTTTTCGACTTCAAATGGTGGGTGTTATGTCAGAGCGATGCTCGATGTTGGAAGAGTGATCCCAAGAAACAGGAGGAACGGCTTGAATCCGAAATGCTCACTTCTGCGTCTGAATCGATCATGGTGTCATTGAGGGATGAGATAATATCTAGCTCCTCCAAACGTGAAGCGCTGCAGACCCTTGAAAAGTATAGAAAGGACATTCCTGCACAGAAAAAAGATAGACCAAAAAAGGCGCCTGTATCTAAGAAGGAGACCTCAGAGAGAAGTTGCCATAATTGTTACTTCTGCGTAACGGAGCGTACTATCAGCGGCGCATACTGGTGCCACTGCAGTAACCCAGCCAGGTCTATTGAGGTGAGTCCTGGTATACCATGGGTAGAGAGCAGACCAGACCTACCCTGTTGGAAAGCTAAGCAGGAATGAACTATATCTCTGTCTTCTTACCCTCTTGAGCTCGTCGTGCCTCGCGCCACATGACCTCTGCAAGTACTGAGAACATATCAGCAACACCATCACCAGTCTTCGCAGAGCTCTCCATGTAGACAAAGCCCTGGTCTTCAGCCCACCGTTTTGCCTCATCTGAGGGCACTGCTCTGTCAGGAAGGTCGGTCTTATTCCCGACGCAGACAGTAGGCACTCGCGTTCCGATGGACTCATCAGCCTCTTGGACCCACTTGGACAACTCAGTGAACGAACGCCGTCGGGTGACATCAAACACTAGTATGATTCCTGCGGCTCCAGAATAGTACATCTTGCGAACCGCCTTGAATCGAGCCTGGCCTGCTACGTCCCATGCCTGAACCTTAATGCCTGTTGAATATTCAGCATCAGGTGGTGAGATGTGCGTGAGTTTTACCGCAAACTGCGATCCGATCGTCGTCTTGTAGTCTCGCTCAAAGGTACCGGTGACGTATCGATTGACAAGTGTGGTCTTTCCGACTGCACCTTCACCTATGACCATCAACTTGAACAGGTATTGATATGAATCGGGAGCCGAACCTGGTCGCGGAGCCTTCGGGCGTCTGTTCCGAATCTCGGTGACGATTGCACTCTCTGTGTCACTGATGTCAACGATGACCGGGGTCTCCACCACGGGAGCGGGCTCTTCCATGAGTTTCTCAACATCATCGAATTCAGCCATTCCCTCAGTAGCCTCATCCGCTCCAAACAACTGATCCAAGAGCTCTTCAGCAGCCTTGAGAGACTCAGCACCACCCTCAGGCATGGTCTCCTCAAGAATCCGGGCTGCGGCTTCCTTTTGTGCGATGTCCTTGAATCCAGTTCCAACAACAGGACCAAAGGGCGACTCATCTTCAATAATGGTCTCGGTAGCAGCAACAGTATCAGTCGGTTCAACTGGGACCGGAGCGATTGCAGCAGGGGCTGCGACAGCTGCTCCTTTCTCAACAAGAATGGCGGTCTCAGGTGTTGTGACCTGCCGTACTTGACCAGAAGCATCAGTCCACATAAGGACAATGGGACGAATGATGACTGTCCCCTCTGCCTTCGGATTGAGTTGAATCTCGATATTCTTATTCTCACCAGGCGCTAGATCAAACCGCAGCTGTTGTGGCTCAACATCCATATTATCCTTCGGAAAGTGATAGATCTTTCCAGAGATACCATTAACAGCCTCGTCACTGACATTGTAGACTGTGACCTTTCCTCGCAGAGCTGTCCCTGTCTTTGCCTCGGGACTGACATCAAACGTTGGAATAATCTTGTAAAGTCCTTCAATGATTTTGAGAGGGCCATTGGAAACGCCAACCTGGACCTCTTTTCGCCCGTCCCCTCCAGCGTCTCCGACATTGATTGCAAGAATTTTCCTTCCAATTTCCACCTCTGCAAGGTTTACAAGGTCGGCCATGTAGAGATTGTAAAATCGTATCTTATGGTCCGTTGTGGCGACCACTACCTCATCCATATGGTCTGCGTTAATCTCCTCGACCCGGACAGAGAGGGCATTCACATTCTCAAGTTTTGTGAAGAGATCGAATCTGCTCTCCTCATTCCGGTAGATACGGATTGAGCCATCACGTGTGACCACAGCGAGCTCCATCTTCCGGTCTCCGAGGATATCGCCAGATGACAATGAAACGACAGGGCTGGGGAGCTCGAGCACTTCGATCTGTTCAAGAGAATGATCTCGAACCTTGAAGATTCTAAGAGTATTGTCCCTGTTTCCTGTGACTATCTCGTCAATCTCATCACCAATAACATCGCATGTACCGATTGCAAGAGGCATATCCACTAGACGATGCATGGCAAACTGGGTGATCTGGTTCTGTGTGTCCATGTTAAGAATTCGCAGGGTGGAATCGCTTCCACCAACAATAATCTCATTCTTCTCATCTCCGGTCACATCGGTCACTCGGACAGTGGTTACGAACTTGTCCACTGCAAACTCGCCAAGAACTTCAAGCTGACCACTCGGAGCATACCTAAAGACTTGAACTGTTCCGCCAGTCCCGGGCTTTTCTGTTGGTCCCAAAGCACGTCCAATAATGATCTCCATCTGCCCATCGTTATTAGCATCGGCTATTTTGATGGAGAGAATACTGCCGCCCACATCATGTTGAGCGAGTAATACAATCTCAGCACGATTAGCATCATAGAGACGAATCACACCATCTCGTCCACCGGTGCAAAGCTCCATTGTCCCTGAGCCGGTGACATCACCAACTGCGATAGCACTAGTACTCTCGTCATCTTCAATTTCGAATAGAATCTTTGGCGAACCCAAGGATGTTACCTTCCGTCTTTGTCTTTGCACCATATCTTTTGGGAACTATAATGAAACCTAGATATTTGTACCCTATCTCCTCATCAGGGGCCTTTTTTTACTTTGTGCGCTCAGCCTCCCTCGAATAGAACACCATTTTAAAGCACAGTATTTAACAGATATAAAAGACACATCAATAGTGGTTGCTGAAATGTTGTCCAAGCTCTCGGTCCGGAATCTAGCAAAAGCGTATCCTAATGGTACTGGGGGTATGACTCAGGTCTTGGATAACATCTCCTTTGATGTGTCTGAAGGGGAACTCCTGAGTATCCTTGGACCCAGTGGATGTGGTAAGACAACACTTCTGAAAATAATTGCAGGGCTACTCGAGTCTGACGATGGACAGATAATTATCGAAGGTCAACAGGTCGTGACAGGACATAATCGTGTTGGCTACATATTTCAACAGGAGTCTTTGTTCCCGTGGAGGACAGTCAGACAGAATATTGAGTTTGGTTTAGAAATCATAGGTATTTCGCCAGAGGAGCGTAGGAGTAGGACTGAGGAGATCATTAGAATTGTGGGGATGGAAGGTCTTGAGAACCATTACCCTCATGAGATTTCTGGGGGTCAAGCAAGAAAGACTGAGATGGCACGAAGCCTAGTCGTGTCACCAGACATACTCGTTGCTGACGAAGCCTTCTCTAATCTAGATGCGCAGACTCGGAACTATCTACAAGAAGAATTTCTCAGGATACAGAAACTGACGAGATCTACCATAGTATTTGTGTCACATAATGTGGATGAGGCAGTCTTCATGTCAGATAGGATTCTTATGCTGAGCAATCTTCCTGCAAGAGTCATC
The DNA here is from genome assembly GCA_002825465.1 of Candidatus Thorarchaeota archaeon MP8T_1. The sequence continues at coordinate 2,799 of PJER01000042.1, read as the reverse complement.
GCGGAGTACAAAATCGACATCCCCAAACCACGCATTAGAACATCACAGGAGTGTCTTGCCTATAGGAGCAAGATTCTCGATGTCCTTCGTGTTGAGCAACAGAAGGCAATGGATGAATCTAGACAGAAACAGACTGTCGCCACCTGAGTAGACGCCTCTCGACTAATAGAAAGAAATAGCTGATGAGAAAGCCAATTAGACCAATAAGGAACATACTCGCAATGACCGCACCTGTACGACCTACTTGCTGCATGATAAGGACCAGATAGCCAAGCCCGAGTCCACCTCCGATCATTTCAGCCGCTACAAGGCACATCCAACCAATACCGAATCCAATCCGTAGACCAGCAAATACCTCCGGACCTGAAGAGGGAACTACTATTTTTGAGAGGATCTGAAATTCACTTGCACCAAAGGTCTTCGCTGCATCAATGTGAACTGGCTCGGTCCGTTTTACTCCGGTTGTGGTATTGATGAGTATAGGAAAGAAGGCTCCGACCCAGATGATAAACACCTGAGCACCCAACATATTGGTTCGGAAAAGCAGGATTGCCAATGGAATCCATGCAATGGGGGGAATAGGTCGCATCGCCTCCACTACTGGTCCAAGAATAGAGTCAACCCTATGATATCGTCCGATTACGATGCCAAGCGGTATGGCAAAAGCAGCTGCTAGTGCAAACCCAAATGTCACTCGTGTCAGACTCATCTGTACGTGCTCTGAAAGAAGATGGCCATCGCTATCGCCAATAGTTGCCAGACGGTAAAAGGCATCAAGAACATCTGACAGTGATGACTGAGCAAGGAGTGAGATCAATTGCCAGAGTATGATGAGGATGATTGCAGGTATGAGGACCTTATACAGTATCCAACCAGGAATATCCTTGGGGATGAGCGATTGGAAGATACTACTACCATTCTTCTGCTCATCATCAATTTGAGCTGGTTGAATTTCTGAATCCGATTCGGAGATAGACATTCTTCTCGAGTTCGTTTGGAGAGTCAATGCTTTTCTGTCTACCGTTTCGTGGGCTTATGGGCCAAGACTATCAATATATGTAGTATTAATGAAACCATCCAAGAATATTGTTGTATTAGCAGGTATCTTACCTACTTCAAGCTGCTCTTCATGAATGAGGAAATTAAGATATGTCTCAAGACCTGTTCGATTCACATTGTAGTCGTAGATTATACGATTGAAAGCATTCTGAACAGGAGTTTCATCCATTTCAAGCCAATTAATTGCAATTGCGATTGCTTCCGCAGGGTGACTAACAATCCACTGCTCAGCCTCAACGTGGATATCAACTACCTTCTGCGCGATATCAGGATGAGCCGCGAGAAAGGTGTTATCAGATGCTAGTACGCAACAGGGATGCCTCGGCCAAATGTCACTTGAAAGAGTCAAAGCCACCGACTTGTTATCATACTCAGCTTTAGCGTTGAATGGTTCCCACGCGACAAATGCAGGATTCTCAGCAGTGAGCGAGTCAGCCATAAGAGAAGGTGATATGGTCAAAGCAGTTATGTTTGAATAGCTAAGTCCGGATTGATTGAGTGCCAGTCTCAAAAGGAAATTCTGAACGGTTGAGGGACCGGGTTGATATACGCCTTTACCAACAAGATCAGAAATGGTTGTCACGTGGCCAGCATCATATTCTTCTTTAGATACCATAATCGCGGATCCTTCAAGATTGGCTGTAGCCAATATGGTAATCATGATGTCCTGATTGATTCGTTTAACCATAGCTGGAGCAGCTCCTAAATAGCCCATATCTATCTGCCCTGCTAGAAATCCATCCATTTCTAAGGCACCGTTACCATATTGCACAAGGTCTACAGTGATATTCTCACGTGCAAATAGTCCATTGTCAATAGCAACTCTTAGCGCTAATTGATGCAAGTCCTTGGAAAGATAGCCTATACGAACATCTGCAACATCAGAAGCTGGCGCAGGATTCCAAAGAGCAATGATTCCAATCGACATAACGACGATGACAATTACACTCACAGCGATTGTTTCTTTCTTGTCCAACTCGTGTTACCTCTCAACGAAGAGTCGCAGATTCGTATAAGAGGCTTGAGATTGTGGCTTCCAAAGCCATCAAGTTGATTAGTCTGGCAGTATATGATATTCATTATGTCACTCAGAGACCGAATACCAAACCCGTTGAAGATTGGAGATGCAGTAATCAGTATCACAATGGATGAGGATCTTGCAGTATTTCCTACGAGTGATTATGTTCTCCTTGAAATCTCACATAAGGCAGGTAGGGTGAATATTCCGAGGGTAGTGAGCACCCTACAGGGACTTGTAAGAGATGACCGCAGAATGGTAGCAATTAGAGGATTTGGTTTCAAGGGCATAGGGCTTGCAGTTCGAATTGCTCACGAGCTTAAGATCGGAGAGAAGAATTTTACATATGAGATGACCTTTGACACGTTCGATGCAAACGATTCTGAGAATAATATGCCAGTTACAAGCGTGCAAATCATTGTTCTTCCTCCAAAATAGTCTTCTTCTTGCACCGCGTTCAAAGAAAAGGGAGTAGCTCAATGACCGAGCATCTCAGGCGAGGAAGAAAGAGAATCCGCATCAAGACAAAGTTATCCAGAATCAGCTTTCCTGAAACTTGTCCTGTATGCTCAGATGGAGCAGAAGACCTTGTCTTTGTGACCGTGATTGAGCGTCATGGTCCAGAGAGCTATGAGTCGAGTCTGTTGATTCGAGGTGAAGACAAGACCTCAGCCGCGCTTGAAGCAGCAAAGGGCGCGACGACTTTTGCTGTGCCTACATGC
>PJER01000041.1 GCA_002825465.1 Candidatus Thorarchaeota archaeon MP8T_1 | reverse complement strand
CGAAGTTGCTCGTCCTGAAAGAATCTACCATCGAAAAAGGATGCATTTCTTTGCGTATGATGGATTTGTGATGTATACATTTGAGTGCACTGATGATGATTTCAGGGTACCTATACACCATGCAATTGAATTTTCAAACATGGCATGGGCGGAATAGATCATTTCAATAAAGAACAATAATGATGAATCTAATATCGACTAATCTGACTTGAGGAAAGCAATCATTTTCATTTATTATTCATATTGAATGATTATGCTAGTCCATGCTCTTTCAACCAGTCGTCGGCAATTGCTGCGACACGCTCGTAGAGTGGGCCAGAGCCATCTACTCCTTCCGGCGTTATTCTAATCTTATTCATGACGACGATCACGCCAGTTTCGGGGAAGAATCTCACGCCTCCAGGAGGAAAGGTCTTCTCTAGTTCTTTGGCTAGCCCCTCAAGGCTAATCTCTTTCTCAGCGACGGAGAATGACACGATACTGTTTCCGTACAGGAAAATCTTACCGATATTGCCGCCGTCTTTCATATCAACTACATCTGATAATACAATACTCAAGGAACTCTGGTCAATTCCTCTGAGAGTACCAGCGTAGGTCTTACCACCTGTTGTTGTAACTTCTACTGTTGCACCTACAACCGCAGATAGTTCACGGTTGAAGGATCTCATTGCTGCATCTGACATTTAGATTCACCACTAAAGCGAGTAGCTTCAGAGCTTCTCGCTGCGGATTTTCAGTTTTAAAATTGCTGTTATCGCTCTATAATTCATTTATCCCTGATTCTGTCGGTGCTTAAATTGGAAGAGACCGACCATTGTACAGCTCATATTAGAATTGAGGCCAGAGATATGGTGACGACACAGATCCAAGAAAAGACTGAGGCTGAACACAAAGATATGCCATTATGGACATCTACTGGTCTCATAAAGATTGCAGGAATCATGCTTACAATCTCAGTAATCTGGAGGATTGTAGACCAATTCGTACTCGGACTTGGAAGTACATGGATGAACATCTTTCCATCCAAGCTATTTCCGTTCCTGATACTTCTCGGATTCTTCTGGAAGTATCGCCCGCAAGAAATTAGCACTGTTCTAGGAATTTCGAGAGATAAGGCCCAATCTCGAGTTGCAATAGGAATTCTGATTGGACTCCTTTTCATCTTTGGAATTGACTTTGGAGGGACTATACTCTATGGACTCTTCATCGACTCCACATACCCTCTTCAACTACATATAGTGGTTGATGAGAGTCTGCTAGTGTATATGTTCATCTTCTTCTTGACCAATGCATTTCTTGAAGAATCCTTATTCAGAGGTCTACTCCAGAATGCATTCAAGACTCGTTACAGTGTTAATATGTCTATTCTGGTATCTGCTGTCATATTTGGAATCTGGCACGCAGGCTGGCCTCTTGTGAATGGATCTACAGGTGTTGAAGCAATAAGTGAAGTGTCATCAATTGTCTTCTTCACCTTCATTGTTGGAATATTCTTTGGTATATATTATGAAAAGTTCAGTTCTGCAAAATCTCTTCTCGGACCTATTACTATTCATACAATGATGAATTTCGTTAATGAATGCATTAAGATTGGTCCAGAACCAATAATTCAAGGGCCAGATATGGGATTTGCGAATGCTGGAATAATGGGCATGACATTTCTGATGGTCCTTTTAACATTCATTCCATTAGTACTCATCCTTTGGAAATTCAGGATTGAACAAGTGATTGGCTACTGGCAGAGGATAGTAAGTAACAACGGCGACAGTCAGGACGATTCTAAGAATGATGTGAAAGATACAATAGATGAATATGTGGTGTAAACAATGCAAGTAGGTACAGAATTTATTATACTATCTGGAATCATGACAATCATACTATCTATAACAATGAGTACATTTTTAGCTTGGAAATGGTATAAACAGAAGGTTCGGCTTATGACTGACCTTCCTCTAGTCTTTGCAGTCACAGGCTTTTGCCAAGTGCTGAATATGTTATTGCTAACATTGCCTAATATCGGAGTGTTAGAACCATCATTAGAGCTATTTCGATTTCGGTCTCTCGTGATTGGAGGTGCAATCTTACCAATCTTAGGTGCAGTTCTTCAAATATGGATGCCATCCTATCAGAGGCATCATAAAAAGGTCGTACTTTTAGTCACACTCTATTGGTCATTAATTGCAATTATTGGGCCATCTGAAGCGCTCATCATGATTTTGACAATACCAATACTTATTGCAATCAGTATTGTAATGACACTTACTTTTGTTGTAACATGGAAGACTGGCAGATTAAAGGAGATTCGAAGTGAACTCATGATCGTAGCAGCAATTTTATTGATGGTCTGTCAGATATTGAGAGTTCCTCTCATGACCACCTCTCTATTCTATATTCCCGATATCATGCTTGGAGCTTCAATGGTTCTGATTGCGTTAGGAGTTGCGAATCCTTGGTATCATAGAGAAAATAAAAAGAAACAAGTAGAATCACCACAGGTAGCTCCGATGACTATTTAGAAAAAAGGATGAGGGATGCAAATCTGATGGTTTGCTCCTCTCTCCATTTTTATCTATAACCCTCTCTTCACTAAGAAAATACTGACTAGGATAATTATGAATACACCTGTGAGTGGGCATGTAAATTGCGAACTTGATTCCATAATGGTTACTACTGGTTCTAGTAAACATAAGAGGACATGTCCTTTAGAGAATGGGTTATTAGTCTCTCATGTTCGCATCCAGTACAGATGTAGGTGAACGTGTTGTCTGCACAATCAAAACACTTCGCAAGGCACTATCTCAGGGAAAATGCGTTACCGTCACCCTTCTGTCCAGGTTGTGGTAACGGGGAAACCACTAATGCATTTCTGAGAGCCATCCGAGATCTCGGTCACGAGGATCTAAGTGAGTATGCTTTTGTTTCGGGAATTGGCTGTGGCGCTTGGATTCCATCACCCCATTTTAAAGCGGATACCCTCCACACAACTCACGGACGAGCAATAGCCTTTGCAACTGGTCTGAAACTAGCAAATCCTGAGTTGAAGGTAGTAGTAATCAGTGGCGATGGTGACCTTGCAGCGATTGGGGGAAATCACCTCATTCATGCAGCACGTCGAAACATCGACATGACTGTAATCTGTTCTAACAACTACATCTATGGAATGACTGGTGGGCAGGTGAGTTCTACTACATTTTCGGGAGACCGGACTAGCACATCTCCTTACGGTAATCCAGAACGTCCGTTTGATCTTGCCCGTCTAGTTGCAGCTGCGGGTGCGAATTATGTTGCACGCTGGACAACAGCACATCCTATTCAGGCATCAAGAGCGATGAAGACTGCCCTTGAGAAGAAAGGTTTTGCATTTGTGGAGATGGTTTCACAATGTCCAACTGCTTATGGTCGTAGAGCTAAAGCTGGTGGACCAGTTGACATGATTAAGTGGTTCAAGACATTCCCAGTTCGTAAGAAAGACGATCCTGTTGACCAGAGGATACCTACGCGTGCTAGTGTGGATCTTGGAGTCTTTGCTGACCGTGATGAGATTGAGTTCATTGATTCGATGAAAGCAATGAATACTAACTTGGAGGGTTAGAGGATGCGTACAGAGATTCGACTTGCTGGTACTGGTGGAATGGGTGTAGTTCTTGCAGGCGTCATTCTTGGCCATGCTGCTGTCACACATGGTGGACTCGATGCAGTTCAGAGTCAAAGTTACGGTTCTGAAGCTCGTGGGACCTCTGCAAAGAGTGAAGTGATTATCAGTGATGAACCAATCAAATACCCAAAAGTACGGGAATCTGACTATTTGATTGCGATGTCTCAAAAAGCACTTGATATGTACTTGGGTGAGGCCAAGAAAGGAAGTATTGTTCTGATAGATCCAGATTTGGTTAATACTGATGCAATCGAAGGGTATGAATTTGTAAGGGTTCCTGCAATGAAGACAGCTGATGATATGGGCATGCGATTAGTTTCCAACATGGTCATGCTTGGTGCCTTTGTTAAAAAATCAGGTCTCTTCCCAATGGAAGTTCTAGAGAAGACACTTGCAGAGTTTGTCGATGCAAAGTTTCTACAGGCAGATATTGCAGCAGTTCGTGCTGGTGCTGACTTAGTCTAACCCCCATGCACTAACGGTAAAAGAACCAGGACATCTCCATCCATTAGAATTGTTTCGAGCCCTCCGGTCACTCCACTGTCAACACCATTATAGAGAATCATCGAGTCACGATCAATCTCAACTGGATCATGCCATATGCTCTGTAAATAGGCATTTTGCTCAAGCACCTTAGAAAACAAATCTCTGAGAGTGAATCCTTCCTCAATAGCAATCTCGATTATTCCTCCTTCTATCTGTCGTGCTATTGGCCCACGAAATTGAACAGAAACATTCATTGGAATCACCACTCATCTTGCCAGAGTGAATGCTTGATAAAGGACTTGTTATGTGCTGGAGTCTTAAGTTCTATATATGATAACGAATAGGGTGTAAACTATGACTGCTGATTGCGATACCGATCAATCAATCGAGATAGTCCACAGTAGATATGCTCGAATTTTCGGTGTTGCAGAACCAACCTCGGATGCAGTCCGGCTCATCAAGATTCTATCTGTCCTCTTACCGTCATTTGCTATCAGTTTTCAGATCAGTACCACGTTCTGGATGATTTACATGGCAGAATCAATTGGGAACGGTGACTACTTCGCAGGGCTGACCTTTATCGGTCTTCTTGTCGTCTTACAGCAGGGAATCCAAACAATCCTCGATTATCCGACCGGTGCAATTGGAGACTGGATAGGTCAGCGATATGTCATATCATCTGCTTTGCTCTGCTATGCAGCAGCTTTCTATCTCTCATCATTGATTGTAAAAGATACACCTGCACCATTGTGGATCTATATTGCCATCTATGTACTCTTTGGAATTGGATCCTCACAGGAGAGTGGAGCATTCAATGCATGGTTCGACAACAATTACAGGGTCGCGATGCCTCATGATAAGGATAGGAAGCAATACGGAGTTTTCCAAGGTAGACTTGGAATGGTATGGCAAGTGTCGTCCACCCTAGTATTATTACCTGGTTCTTGGCTCGCTTATTTCTATGGTGAAACATGGGTCTTTGGCCTTCAAGCAATCTTTGCAATATTCTTGTCCGTGATAATATTCAGATTGGTACGAGACCTCCCCGGAGTTCGTGACGAAGATGAGCGTCCTTCTCTTAGCGAGTATGGCACATTACTCAAAGACGGTTTCAGGTTTCTCTGGTCAGATCGCTTTGTCACACTTGCAATCATGAGTGAGGTAGTAATGTTCAGTATTGGCCCTGTATGGTGGAATCTTATGCTCTTTCCATTGTACTTCAGTTTTCTAGTGACATTGGTTGCAGTCTCAGCATTTCGTACATTAGTATTCATTCCACAAGCATTCGCGAATGAGCGAAGTGGAGTCCTTGCAAAGAGGTTTGAGCCAAAGAAATGGATTCCGCGCTTCAAAATATTGCAATTTACGAGTGTAGTATTCTATATTGCCCTTGCTGCACTAGTACACTTCTTCCCAGGAATCCCGCCTGGCACTGATGAATCAACGATTGATTTCGTGACCATTCTTATTCCGTTCACGAATCTTCCATTGATTGAGATCCCTGTTCAAACAATCATGCCAGTTATCCTCTTGTTTGTAATATTCGTGGGACTCAATATGTTTGGATCTCTCGCAGGGATACTTATGCAGCGCGTCATGCTGGACGTAATTCCAAACAGGATTCGAAACTCGATGTACTCGCTCCAACCTACGTTAATTATGTTGGTCTCAATGCCGCTTATTGCTTTCTACGGCTGGCTGATTCCACTCTCAGGGTTCACCTTACCGTTTCTAATTAGCGCTGTAATCTCAGCTATATCGATAGTAATGATCTGGATGGCTTTCAAATATCCCATACCCAAAGCAGAGGAGATTGTCACTGCGGCGAAAAAGGAAACTAAAGAAGTAGAGGCAATGGATGTAACCTGAACTAAACAACTATACTCCTAATGATTGCCTTAGAATATCTGGATTGAGTTTTCCAGCGTGGTAGATCTTTCCTGTTTCAATATGATTTATTGTGACTTCTGCAGGACTAAAGAGAAGTGGATCAACTTTGTAGAAATCAAAACCTACACTCTTGAAGAAATCGTAGAATGGTTGCCCATATTGTTCGGATGTAGATGAGGGTACCTTCTCCACAATTTTTTGGAAATCATCATCATCTGACTTTACGAAATAATATGTTCTTCCACCATAGAGAATACAATCATTGGTCATACCCATTGCTCTACTATCATTCTTTGCTACAGGGGCAATCGGTGCAATACCGTATCCGCGTCTTACTCTTTCAGGGTCAAAACCTATCTCATGGAGTTTGTGCATTCCCACTTCGACAACACGTGATGAGATTTGCACTGAACCTGCAATACTTGCTGTTGGTACTATGATGCAGAATAGGTCTGAAGATGCTATCCCACATTTTTCTGCAATGTACCCTGTTACTTCTTCTGATGGCTTTGTTCTGCTCTCTAAAACAATCACACCTTTCTTTGAACGGTCTCTGTACTCCAACTCATCATACAATTCCTCCACTTGAGCAAGTGCTCTTGCTGGTCCTGAACCCATTGCAAAATACTTCCCAACTTTAATAGTCCAACCTGCATATTGCGATGCGAGGGTTGCAATCTTTGGATAGTCTGATCCCACAATGACTGCTGGAAATTCGAGGTCTCCAATATAGGTCGTGCTAAGTTTGACTGACCCAAGCCCTCCCAGACAAACTTCTCCAATTAATCTTCCAAGCTCTGCAGTTCCTATACACTCAATCCCTGCATCAATTATTGTTGCCCCATCAGTGCTCTCTTCTATTCTACAATCAAGAGTGCCTTTGTTATCCAAAATTGTCTTGACAATTTCTAGAGCTTTTCTGTTCACACTGTGGGTCAATAACAAACCTCCAAGAGTTATGCTGAATTTCACTCGATTTTCGTTAAAATTGTGTTCCACTATGATTTGTAGGTCCTCTTATGTATTCAACCATACCACATTATAAAGCAGGGAGTGTGCTGGATACGTGGATGTTTCACAGATGGAAGAGATAACAATCTGGAGCGAGACCAAGAAAGGCGGAAAGGTACCCGAACAATTCTCACCAAATACTACCTCAATCAATCTAAGTGACAGGCGTATAGGTTCTACAGACCTCTCACCATTAGAACAGTTCCCTAATCTTGAAACCTTCATCATATCGGGAAATGAACTACAGAGCATCGACCTATCGCAGCTGAAGACCTGCGAGAACCTTCTAGAACTCTCGCTAGGCAGTAACGAGATGGAAACAATCGATTTGGGGCCTTTGGCAAACTGTCGGAATCTAATGCATCTTGATATCTCGTTCAATAAACTAAGAGAGATCAATCTCACTCCCTTAGCACAGTGTAAGGATCTCAAAGCACTTCATCTCTATGACAACAAACTTGAGACCATAGATCTGTCCGTGCTTGGTAAATGTAAGAAGTTGCGTAACTTGACTCTCAATAACAATGAGATCAAGACACTGGATGTCTCGGCTCTATTCAGATGTCCTAATCTCATGCAATTTGGCATTGACGATCAAATGAAGCTAACCGCTGATAAGAAACTCAAAGATGCTAGTGCTCCTCGGGCGCTGAAACCATTACTCAGTATAATTGAGTGGTATTGAGATTATGTTGAATTACTACACCAACGTATTGTAAGAATCGGCGTCACCCAGATTTTCTAATCTCAGTTTGTTACAGGAAACTTGGGTTACAAAATAGACATTGATGGGGATATACTCTCATTCAACTTCACCCCTTAGAAAGCTTTAATTGAAATTCCTCTACGCTCTCCACATTCGCATATGCCCCAGTAGCTCAGCTGGTTAGATCGCTTCCTTGGTAAGGAAGAGGCCGCGAGTTCGAATCTCGCCTGGGGCTCCATTCTCTTCTTTTCATTCAGATATTAGATGATACCATTTTTGATCTTGATAACATCATGAATTGATATACAACATCAATTACTACAAAGATTAGCCATACAAGAAACCAAAACACAGGCATTGGTGCCCCACAAAAATCGCATGGATCATCAGTCACTATGGAAATCCAATAAACCAATGTCTCTAAAAGCAACCAAAAGATTCCCAAGAGAATTCTCTCTTTTCTCATTATGGGAGTTGATTTTATCTGAAAAATGAATCTAAATATAAAATAGATATAGATCAAAATTATGTCTACGAAAGCCATTCACTACCACTCAATTAGTTGCCATGGAACAATTATATCTATATTATGATTGACAAAAGGGTGTTCAAATCTCGCCTGAGGCTCCATATTTCCTGTTGTCTATATTAACTTGAAAGTTACACTATGGATTAGACTGGGTTAGTATTGTGATTATCCGGTACTGATACAGTATATCAGCCACAACAAATACAATCCAGATTAGAAATATCTCAATAGGCATCGGTGGAAGTGCCCAAGTACTTGGAGTCCAAATTGCCATGTAATTGAGAACTTCAGTGAGATAGACAATCGTCTGAAGAGGTAACCATATGACTCCTAGAGCTACCCTGCCTTTCTTGATAGACATATTACCTCGTGGAATCCAAACTTGGAGTATCGCTCTTATCCCAATATACAGAGAAATTCCAATAATTGCTAAGACCATCTCCTACCACCTACTCGCATTACATATTCTTCTCATAATTACATTTGGATTTACGCGGTCAAGGAGGCTTAAGTTCAAATCTCCTCAAGTAGTAGAACTGATGTGAGGTAAATTCTTTGACAGATGAAGATAGGCCATCAGGAACAAAAAATGCTACTATCTTGATGTTTATTGCAGCAGCTTTGCACATCTATTTTGGTTTTACAAATTTCCAGTTGTCAGTGATAATCCCGAATCCCTTCCAAATCTTTGTTGGAACTATCGATATAGTGATTGGTTTACTAACATTATGTGCTAGTGGGTTGGTTTGGCTCCAGAATTATTGGGCTGTAAAAATAACCGCGGTTGTTGGTATTGCTGCTTGTGCGGCCGCAGTTATATTCGGATACTACATGATGATCATCCTGATAGCACCACTCTATTGGTATGCAATGAAATGGGTCAGCACTGATCCGCCTGCAACGGTTTCTGTTTGGTCTGATGACTAGAGACCAGTCCAATTTTCATTAGTTCTTGATATAGAAGGTCAACAATCAGTTTGGGCAATCATTTCAATAACCACATGTCTATTTTTCACTAAAAGATAAAGGAGTATTTGCAATTTGATTTCATATGTCACCAAAGAAATCATTCACAAATGAAGAAGCTAAATCAATTGGTGAAAAGCTCGGTATAACTTGGAAAGAATTTGATGTAGAGCAATTCAGAATGGGTATGAATGTTGAACTTGAACATGGCACACGTGATTCTCATACAAATGTTACAAATGATGACCCTCTAATTACTGGAAAGATTGCCCTTGCTCATCTCAAAGAGTTTCCAGACTACTATGACCGTCTCGATAAGCTTGAAGAGGAAGCCAAGGATTATTGGGAACGTAAAGACTGAGCCTTATTCAGCACCAAGCCAGTCTGGTGAGAATCGTAATCCGCAGACAGCATCCGCTCCATGATCATATTGCAAATCAGAGTCAAGATATGCTTGTGTTCTTTCTATTAACTGCTTTAGCGTGTTGGGATTGACACTCAACTCAACTGTAAAATCATCCAGAATGTATGGTTCATTGTCCAGTGCATCAAATCCGAGTCGGACAACCAGCCAGTCTAGCCACTGAATTTGAACTCCATGCTCCTCTACATGCGACTTGAAATCAAAATCAACAGGGGGATTGCATTTGAACTTCTTTGTCCCCTTCCCGTATGTCTGGAAGAGATTCAATAATGATTGCAATGCATCATTGAAAATCATGAGCGACTCATCATCCCCAATGATATAGATCTCCTCTCTCCATTTGTCCCTGTGTGTATCTTTTACTCTCCAAATCTGGAAATTCAGATCTGTAAACTCTTTTCTATTGTTTACCGTACTTATTGTTATCACCGACTGGGATTCTACTGACAGAGGGTTTTGGTCAAACTGATTATATAATACAATCGTGCTTGACATCTCGACGAAAGGTCATTCTTCTAGTCCTTCAATTTTGAACACTACTGGTTTTACACCATCTCCACAGGGTTGATATGTCGCACCAGGTCCTGGCCATTCCATATCTCCTCCATAATAGTACGCCATCAGGGTTGTATACAGATCATGCCAAGCTCGTCCACAGAATCCTTCTGGTCTATCTAGATGACTGTCAACGATGAATTCGCTACCTACATCTAATGGACAGGATGGAATCTCTCCACCATTATACGTTATCCCGTGATACGGTCCGAAGACATCTTCAGGAGTGAATTTCCTGATCACTGTGATCTTCACATTTCTTTTCATAATAATTTTCAACCTTGAACAGAACAGAAAGTGTTGAAATCATTATGACTTTCCTTTGACGCATTGACTAAACTATCTACTCTTGATTACGACTATTGAAATCAGTAACCAGAGATACAATATCATACGATGAACGAAGGTGTTCGTCGTTGCGTATATCCTTAATTGCTGAATAGACCAGATATCCTCCAATAATCGACAGTATAATAATTCCCAGAACTAGTGCTGAAATGAATGAAAACACCTCAGTAATTGAGTAATAGTTCGATGTAGCAATGAGAATGGTCAATAATGACATTGGGATAGTTAGAATTCCAATACCTGTACGTAATTCTGCAAGGTGCGTTCTCTTCTGGGCATCAATTGTTCGAATAAAAGCTAGAGCTGTCCTTACATTACTTTGGTAAGTCTGTTCATCTGGTTCATGTGAGTTGTCAGTCAAAACAGCTCCCTCATTTGTCTTCGAGGAGAGGGTCTCCAGGTCGCAATCTTCTACCATGGCGTCGACGTTTCCCAGTCAGGCGAAGAGCCTCTTCATAACCAACCAATTCTACTAATCTGTCAAATGCTTCGGGGTCATCTTGTTTATCGAGCCACTTTTCAATCTCTTTTCTCACTTGGGGTGAGAGGTCTTTTGCAAGTTTTTTCTTTCGACCCTTTCCGTCTAAGTCAAAATCATCTGGTCCAAGTAGACTCATCGTAATCACACTAGGTTTGTGATGAACAGTTAAGACCTTATTCATACTTAAAAAGATGAGAAAAGAAAAGAGGAGGTTGGTACCTCTTCTTTCTAGGAAATCAAGATGCCAGTACTCTCACACTTACCATGGTGGAAACGGACCACGGTCTATCAGATTTATCCAAGAAGTTACAAAGATAGTACTGGAAATGGGATAGGTGATATTCCAGGCATAATCTCTAAACTTGATTACATCAGCGATCTAGGAGTTGAAACAATCTGGTTCTCACCATTCTTTTCAAGTCCGCAGGCAGACCATGGCTATGATGTCAGTGATTTCAGAAATATTGCTCCAGAATACGGAACAATGGCTGATTGTGAACGGCTTATTCAAGAAATTCACGATAGGGAGATGTATGCTGTTTTCGATCTAGTTCTCAACCATACTAGTGATCAACATCCCTGGTTCTTAGAATCTCGTTCTAGTCGTGAAAATCCAAAACGTGACTGGTACATATGGCGTGATGGTAAGAAACCAAACGGCAAGAAGCCTCCAACCAATTGGAAATCCATGCCAGGAGGTAGTGGTTGGCACTATGATGCTGCCACAGACCAATGGTATTGGGCTCAGTTCTTACCCTTTCAACCTGATTTGAATTACCGAAATCCGGAGGTCAAAGAGGAGATGTTCGACACCATCCGATTTTGGCTTGATAAGGGGGTTGATGGTTTCCGTCTAGACATCATAAATACAATATTCGAAGACCCCCAATTTCGCGATGATCCTTTCAGCTGGAAATATTTTCCTAGTGAGGAACTTGACCAGAGTTTCTTTCAGAAAAAGATTCATACAATGAATCATCGTGACACCTTCAAATTTGTACAAGATTTGCGGTCGATACTGGATGAATATAATGATCCTGAACGCTTCTTAGTCGGAGAAATTGCAGCCACACTTGATGTTCTTAGACGATTTTGTGGAGATGTAAAGGATAAGACTAGAACAAACGGTCTTCATATGACATTCTTGTTTCAGACTTTAAACTCCAAGCTAGAGAGCAAGAGCTTCCGAGATTTAATTACTAAATTTGAAGAGTATTTTCCTGAGCCTTTCATTCCAACTTGGGTGTTTTCAAATCATGACCAGATGCGACGAATCACTAGACTTGGCAATGATATAGATAAAACCAAGCTCAATGCCACCTTTCAGTTGACAGTCAGAGGCGTACCCTTCATCTATTATGGTGAAGAGATTGGAATGCAGAACCATAGGCTTCCACTGAAGACTGGAGAAGACCCTATTGCTCAGAAATACAAGAGAATTCCCCAATTTCTTATCGACATCCTGACACGAAATGGTTCTTTCTCACTCAATCGGGATGACTGTCGAACACCTATGCAATGGACTCCATCACATAATGCTGGATTCTGTAGCGATGACATCTCTCCTTGGTTACCAATCAGTTTTGACTCAACCACACTCAATGTGTCTTCTGAAGACACCAATCCTAATTCCTTACTGAACTGTTATCGTTCTTTACTAAAAATAAGAAGAGAAACCCCAGCACTCCATTCAGGAACAATGAATCTATTACCTCCATTTCTCTTTGGCGATATATTGTCTTACCAGCGAGTCTTTGATGACCAAATTATCCATGTTTTGTTGAATTTCTCTAAGAACTCCGTGCAAACCTCTGAAGTCAGTAAAAACTCAAGGCTTCTTTTCTCCACTATTTCAAACTATAATCCCATGACTGAAACTGGAATTCGACTCCAACCGTATCAAGGAGTTATCCTCGACATGTCTTCATGATTCCAGAGATATTCTTATAACGAGAGGTGAGTGGGAACTCAAGCGCAAGGGTCGGTGGTCTAGATTGGCTATGATTCTTGGTTTGGGTCTAGCAGACAAATGTTTGCTAGCAAAAATCCAAGGGATCGGGAGTTCAAATCTCCCCCGGCCCACCATTTCTTCTGCCCATTTCTCATAGGTCTTAAGTCATCACTATCAACAATTCTCTTAATCAATTCTGGCGCGGTGAACTGACATTCCAACAATAATTGAGTATGAGTGCTGTGATGGTTGCGGGACATGCGTTAAGGAATGTCGATATGGTGTCTACGAAAAGATAGATGAAAAACCGACCGTTGCCCATGTACAGTACTGCAAGGAATGTGGAAATTGTATTAAAGCCTGTCCGAATGATTGCATCTCTTTTAGAAATAAGTAGGGTTGATAGTTCATCCAACTCAACTTCGTCAATAGTCGAAATCCTTATGTTAAGAACTATCAAAAAATCGTGTAATGTCGTATCAATCCTCTATCCGAGACCGTCTTGCTAGACGGATTGCAGGGGAGATTGCTCTATCCGAGAATCCTGGGCAAGCTATGCGAGTCTGGCGAGAACGGTTTAGACTCCCCCAGATTGTTTTAGCTGAGTATTTAGGAATCAGTCCAAGTGTCATCAGTGATTACGAGTCTGGAAGGAGGAAATCTCCCGGAACATCAACGATACGACGATTTGTTATTGCATTGCTTGCCCTCGATGAACGGAATGGTGGTCAGACTGCAGCTGCATTCGTTCGCCTGATGGATGTGAGTCTTGTAGATCTTAACATTGTCTTAGCCATGAGTGATTTTACATCTCCTATTACTGCAAAGGATTTCTGTAAACAGATGAAATGTACCGTCCTTGCGGGTGGCAAGTTTATTGACCGAGAGATTTACGGATATACTTTGGTAGATGTAGAACGTGCAGTGAAAGAATTGAACAGTGATGAGTTCCTCAAGCTATTTGGTGCAACTACAGAACGTTGTCTTCTCTTCACTAAAGTAAACACAGGAAGAGCTCCGCTGATTGCTATAAAATCTCAAGAGTTCAAACCCTCTCTAGTCATACTCCATGGTGTCACCGAGGTTGATCGCCTAGCGTCTGAATTAGCTGAACAGATGCGAATACCATTAGCAGTCAGTAAGATTGGGAATGTCGACTCTCTAATCAAGGAATTACGAGCATTTGAACCCAGTTAACCAAGAATCATCTTCAACACAGCCATGCGGAGAATAACTCCATTGTAGACCTGATCAAAGTATTTTGCTTGAGGAAGATTGTCAAGGCTTGCGCTCAACTCATCAACTCTTGGAAGTGGATGCAAAACAATAGCATCCTCTTTCAGGAGTTTAGCCTGACTCGATCCAATCCTGAACTGCCCTTTGACCTGATCATATTCTCGAATATCTGGGAAACGCTCTTTCTGGATTCGTGTCATATACACAACATCAACATCAGTTACTGCCTCATCAACACTATCCACTTGTTCTACCTCTATTCCTGCTTTTTTCATTTCTTCGATAATTGTAGGTTTCATTCGTAGCTGTTCGGGTGCTGCCAGCTTAATCTTGACATCATAATGCGACAGTCCCATTCCCAGAGAATGAACAGTTCGACCATACTTCAGATCCCCGCACAGTGAGATGGTTAAACCATCAATTTTGCCCTTGAGCTTCTTGATTGAGTAGAGGTCTAAGAGAGCTTGAGTCGGATGTTCCTCAGACCCACTGCCTGCATTAATTACAGGAATATTAGAGAATTCTGCAGCAACTCTTGCAGACCCATCTAAAGGATGCCTCATCACAATGACATCCGCATATCTTTCAACAGTTCGAATCGTGTCTGCTAAGGTTTCGCCTTTTCCACCAGCACTCGAGGTCCCCGCTTCTGCAAATCCTAGAACACTACCCCCAAGACGTAACATTGCACTTTCAAATGAAAGACGTGTTCTTGTGGACGGCTCAAAGAAAAGAACCGCCATGATTTTTGATTCGAGGTCTTTACTTCTCTTGACAGCTACATCTTCCATCTTGGCTGCAACGTCAAGAATCTCATCTATCTGTTCTCTATTGAAGTCTTGAATACTAATCAGATTGCGAAGCTTTCCCATGTGTATCAACACACCTGGGTTTGATTGGGAAACTGATTTCCTCTTTAAGCTTTCCAGCTTCACTTTGATGCCTTTGAATTTCGCCCATATTTTCTTGGAATCTCTATTTTTCTGAATATGAGATCTGATTCTTTCACTAGTTGAGCTGCTAATTCATCATCATATTCTTCAATGTAGATGACCTCCTCAATACCCGCATTGATTATCATCTTGGTGCAGATACTACACGGTCGTGTTGTGCAATAGATTTTCCCACCTCTAACGCTGGTACCATGATATGCTGCTTGAATAATGGCATTTTGCTCTGCATGAAGTCCTCTACATAATTCGTGACGTTCTCCTGGTTTCACACCCAGTTCATCTCTAAGACAACCAACTTCTGAGCAGTGTGGCAATTTCTTTGGAGCTCCATTATATCCTGTACTTAGAATCTGCGATTCTTTTACAATCACAGCTCCAACCTGATTTCTCAGGCAAGTACTTCGAGAAGATACAAGGTCTGCAATCTCTCCAAAGTATACATCTTTGCTCTTTCTCTCCAATGAAGTCACCTTCTTATTTGCAGTTATGGAGGAGTCCATCTAAATACCTTAAGAAGTTCCCCCTTAGAAAAACCTGACTTATGGGAAAGGTAAAAAGTGTAACAGATGAGAATGAGTCTCAGATCAAGGTGCAAAACAATGAGAAAACGGGATGGAATGTTAATATTCTGGCCTACATACTTTGACAAGAACTATTCCAGATCAGAAGGTCGTAGACTTCCAAGCAATCTCGCTGCACCTGATGTCACTCTGGATCTTCTTACACAAGCAGCTGAATCAGCAGGGCTGGATTATGAGGTTGAACCTGAGAAACAATATCCAAAGAATTGGACAGAGTCTCAGGGTTATATTGTAGTCGCCAATGATGAGGGACACAAAAAGAAAAGGCTCATGCTTATTCTGGCAAAAGGCGTTCGCAGAGCTGCAGCTCAGAGAGAAGCAGCTCGGTTAGCAGAAGAGCAGAAGAAAAGTAAGAGTAAGAAGAAAGGTAAGAAAAGATAGTAGAATTTTCTGGAGTAGAATTACTTGCGACGATTAGGAAAAGTGCTCCACATCTCAAATCGTGGTTCTATCATCATCCGTACTGAAAAGACACCACCAGTCGGAAGTAAATCAATAGTGATGGATAAGCAGGCACAAGAGGTAGGAATTATCATCGATGTGTTTGGTCCTGTGAAGTTTCCTTATGTTGCAATCAAACCAAATCCCGGATATGATGCTCAAAAACTGGTAGGACAGATGCTCTATCTCTACAAAAAGCGATGAACACTTCTGTACATACATGTCTTTTCTGATACGGCATTTGTCGAAAATGGATAGCCTCTTCCGATTATTTAATATCTATCCGCGTAGTTCGTTCTACGTTACCATGTGTCTTATCAAGGGTCATTTCAATGAACGATGTTGCCGACCAGATACTGAGCGAACTAAAATCCGCTAAAACAGAAGGTCTAGATATCGCTGAACTGGCTGAGAGACTTGGTATTGAACAAAAACAGATCACGTTAGCTCTAACGGCTCTGATGTCCGAGGGACGGATAATGCAGAAACAAGAACACGACGATAAATATGTACTAAAAACGACAATCACTGAAGACAGCGAGCCCAGTGGTCTAACAGACATGAATGGGTGTCCATGTTTCCACTGTTTACGAATTAGCAAATGTGGTATAAGACAACCTGATTCTCCGACCGATTGTCATGAACTAGAAGAGTGGATGGGTGCAGATATTAGATAATCTAACTGTCCTCTTCATTTTCACTCTGCGCTTCTTTGCGTGGACCAATTGCTAGTAGATATATCTCTGCACTAGTCTTACGTG
Source organism: Candidatus Thorarchaeota archaeon MP8T_1 (assembly GCA_002825465.1). The sequence continues at coordinate 4,600 of PJER01000041.1, read as the reverse complement.
AAGCAGGAGGTTTGATGAGTTTCACTGAATTGAACCTCTTACGAGTATCCTTGAGCAAATCTTGAAATCCCTGTCCCTGAAACACCTTTGCGAGCGCTTTTCCTTTTGGACCAAGAACTCTATGCCCAATGTCAAAGGTTCTTCCAGCTAGTTCCAACTGCCTAGCAACATCAAGACTCCAAACACCCGAAACTTTGGGTGAACAATCTGATAGTACAAGGTCGAACGACCCTCCAATTATCTCGAGAGCCTGATCTATGATTTCATTATCCAGAATACTACCTTGTATAAAATGAACTCCCTGAACTGGTGGCATCTGGTCTAAATCAATTGACACAATCTTCAGACTGGCATTTAGTTCTCTTAGGATTTGTGTCCATCCCCCTGGGGCACTACATAATTCCAGAACGATGTCGACACCTTGAAGGAGTTTTTGATCTTTTGCCATTTGCCTAATTTTGTAAGCTGATCTACTACGATATCCTGCCTTTTTGGCAGCTCTATAGTATGGATCTTTCCTCCGTCGTTCACCTTCTGACTTTCCGGGCATTATTTCATCATCCTGCAAGTTCTGATATTGCTGATTTTACATCTGTAATAGAGGCATCTGTTCTGATTGCAGTAGATCTGAAGTGTGTCCTTGCTACCCTATATCCAGCATTCCTGAGATATTCGATGACATCTCTATTTTTCGGTGGAGTAAGATTATGCAGATCGCAAAGTGCATGGAGGTCAATATATGGATACTCCATCAAGTCACATTCCTCACTCATCTCTTCCAAGATACGTGGCACTCGTTTATGATAAATAGTAGCATCAACTGCATCGAGTACCTCATTTGTCTTCTTTAGTATCTTTGAATCATAGAGGGCTCCTATCCAAAGAGGGCCTGCTTCTCTAACTGGTCCTTTACAATCTTTAGTGTCATGCTCAAACTCTAGTGGTTCGTGCTTTGCCTGTAATGGAGTAGTCTGGGTCTTCATACAACCTTGACAATATCTTATAATTCCGAGATTATCGGATTGACGATTTGATTTCTTTCTGTCCGCCTTAACACTGATCCATGTTCTAACATAATGGTCAGTACTCAGGACTGCCACTGGTGTAATTGAGCAATCATTTAATCCTGCAATACGAAAAGCAATCGCCTCAAGCAGTCTTATTGCAAGCTCATGTACAAAAGGAGCTCTGATAGAGAATCCTCCATAACGTCGCATTGCAACTTTTGGATATGACCCACATAAGACTGGCATGTCAGTTGCCGTAAGAGCCAGTAATCCTCCATTGGGATCAATTGATTGAATTGATGCATTGAGATATGGCGCAGGAGTTCCAAACGGGTCAACATCTACGTAGTCAAAACGTACATCTCTTGACTCTGTCATCAAAAGGAGCTTTGCATCTCCTTTGAGAACCTTTGCTCTCTTTTCGAATCCTAGGTGTTTGATGTTTTTTGCTGCAGTTTCAACTGCAGTCGGATTAGTATCAAACATGACAGCAGAGAAATCTCCAGTACATTCATTCAGATAACGAAGTGTTCGAACTCCAGAACCAGTTAGTGGTTCACACATCAGTTTGATTTTATTACTCTCCAAATAACCAGCAAGGAATAGTACAGAGATATCTCGATTCAATTGCATTCGCGGATTGTAGAACACAGGAAGACTTGCAGAGATCTGTTTCTTATCCCCACTATAGTGGTCTACATCTGCACTCAGGAAAGTTGTCCTGCCTTCTGTATATTCCCGTTCGACTATCATCTATTGCAGAATCCTGTAGATTCGCTAATAAGCCGATAGGATAGGCCACTTCCGATACGCCTAAGTGGATATAGTCGAAGACCCAAATAATGCGGCTCAGGTCGTAAACTAGTCTGAAAGGTGCAAAAACTTGCCAACAAGGATTAAGATACAAACAAACCGTGGTGACATCGTTGCAGAGCTCTTCAGTGATGATGCAATTAACACGGTGAAGAACTTCATCACTCTTGCTCAGAGTGGCTACTATGACGGACTTGCTTTTCATCGAGTTGTACCAAAATTCGTTATTCAAGGCGGAGATCCTAAAGGTGATGGAACTGGAGGTCCCGGGTATGCGATTCCGTGTGAAACACGTGGTCATCGCCAGAAACACAAAGTTGGGGCATTCTCAATGGCGCATGCGGGTAGAGATACTGGCGGAAGTCAATTTTTCATCGTACTTGATGAGGGAAACACGAAACATCTCAATGGGGCCCATACAGTCTTTGGACAGACAACCCAAGGTCTTGATGTGATCCAAAAGATACAGCAGGGCGATAAAATGATCAAGGTGGAAGTCCTTGAGGTAGACCCTGCTATAGAGGCGCATGAACTTCAGAAATTGAAGTCTTGGCGTTAGGTTAAGTATTAGAGAGAAGGAGATCATAATCTCCTTCCTATCTATTCTACAGTATATTCTTCTCCTGCCCTAAGTACCACTACTTTTGAGTCAGTTTTTGATTCAACTGCAATCTTGAATGCTTCAGGATCAGCATCCTTTACATGCATTGGAATCACTACTTTTGATTTGATAACTGCAGCAGCCTCTGCAGCTTCAGGTATATCCATAGTATAGGTATCTCCGATAGGTAGTAGAGCTACGTCCACATCTGCTTCTTCCAATCGTTCCATCTCTGGAATGAAATCAGTATCGCCAGCGTGATAGATCTTTACTCCATCTACTCGAATCAGAAATCCAACTCCTAGGTCTTTAGGATGAAATGGCTCTCCATTTGGACGAAAACGTTTCACATTATATGCTGGAGTTGACCAGACATGAACTTTGGTTGGAGAGATTTCCATATGTTGACCTGGACCCAAATCCCAGACTACTCCCTTTTTGATCTCCTTCTTCACGCTAGGCGGAGCGACGATTGGGCTACCTAGCTTCCGGATATTCTTGAGTAGATCATTATCAAAGTGGTCTTGATGAGGATGTGTTACCAAGATCAAATCTGCAGGTTGGAAATCTCCTTTCTTCAAACCTGTACCCTTTGTAGTTGGATCAATATAGATATTCAGAGTATCAGTCTTAATCTGAAAACTCGCATGGGCTAAGCATCGTATTGTTACTCCCAATTTTTTCACCACTAAATGCAATTACATTTACAGGTTTATGCTTTTCACTTGATGGTACACTTTATTGGATAGGTTGTACTTCAGAAAAACAGGGATGGAAAACATGCCTCTCAGATTTGGAATCACAGCGCTCGAGTTTCAAGAAGTCGCTCATAGAGTCATCAAGGATGGAATTCCTGACTTTTCTCAATTAGATGTTCCAACTCTCATTCATGATAGTGTATCGCATGGATGGTCCGTTTTGGAACTCTCATTGGATATCAAGCATGTTATTCCTCAGTCCGTGACCCCTGCAGTTATTCATCGCCTACTCGAGCTTAAAGAAAATTTAGGCCTCTCCTACACGGTTCATCTACCATATTGGTCTATTGAGTTAGCAACTTTCAATGAACATGTTCGCAAAGGTTGTGTTGAAACTATTACTGAGGTCATCGAGCTAACAGAACCTCTTGAACCAGAGGCGTATGTTTTACACTCAACTGGCTATCTTGCTGAAGAATTCTCAAACCTCCCTTATAATCAGAATCTAGTTCGTCTAATCTGTACACTCCTTTCTGGATTTGCCGCAACAAGTGTTGAAGAGATTATCAGTAGAACTGAAATCAATCCCCGGAAACTTGCAATAGAGAATTACACATTCCCCTTTGATATTATGCGAGAAGTGATTGATGATTTAGACACGAGTATCTGTTTCGACACTGCACACCTCCTTTGTCGAATGTCAGGATCTGAAACAGTTATGGAATTTTATAATAGACACAAAGATAGAATCTCGGAGATTCATTTCCAAGATGGCACTTATACAAAATATGATGGTGCAGTTGCACGTAACGACCATGTTGCACTTGGACAAGGTATTATGGGCAATCCTGTTTTACGAGAGTTTCTACTAGAGTTGCAGAAGGATGAATTTGATGGTCCTCTGATTTTCGAACTATCTAAGGAAGAAGCATCTGAATCTTTGGAACACGTTAGGAGAGTTGTTCCTGAAGTTCTTAGCTAAGGCAAATAGCATAATTCCCAATCTGGGTGGAAACTAGCTATCAGAATCATGATTTCATCATAGTCTGACTGCCCCATTACAAGCCTTGGACAGATTGCCTCATCATTTAGATAAACACCAAAGTGAACGTGATCATAGTCAACGGTTTGTAGAAATCTCGCAATCTGGTCTCCCTTTGCTACCCAATCGCCGATTTCTACATCTAACATCGCAACTTGTTGTGCTCTCACAGATTCGTTTGCATCATCCTCGAAACTGTATTCCAACCAAACTGTATCATTGAACTGAATTGCTACAGCGATCTTGTAGAAGGTAGTGTCAGGAACATAACTGACTTCGATTCCAATCACAAGTCCAGGAGCTGCAGCAATAACTGGCGAATTGTTGTAGAACATATAGTCAAGTCCATTATGGATGGCTCCCCATGGGCACTCATCGGTTTCACTATACCCATTATTCCAGTACTCTATATCTGACTGATTGTCATAGATTACTCCCA
>PJER01000040.1 GCA_002825465.1 Candidatus Thorarchaeota archaeon MP8T_1 | reverse complement strand
CATAATGACTTCTTTGACAAAGGCAGCCTGTTCACTCATCTTCATTTTGACAATGTCCGCTTTGAACTCATCGAGTTCTTGTTGGTCTAGATTTGTTAAGATGGCAAGTTGAATGAGGAGTTCACCGAGTTCTGGAACATCAACAGGAACTGACTCTTCAGGCATATCTTCAGGCGTTCGTACAATCTCTATCTTAGAGAAAGTATCATTGAAGAGTGCCGCTATCAAATCTTGTCTACTAGCAGCTTCAAGTATAGGTTTAGGAACTTTACCCTTTCTGATTGTTTTGATCATTCCGTTTATCTGACGTAGTCGCTTTGGTACACTCCAGACACGAACATAAGCTAATCCAAGCATGGCGATGAGCAGTATTATTGGTAGTCCATAGACTATTCCTGTTGAAACTAGAGTGTCAGTGCTATTTAGACTGATATCGATAATTACTGATAATTGCCGAACATTAAAAACTCCATCACCAAGTCTAATGGCTATTGTTCCTGAACTAGTTGATAATTTGATACCACTAGCTGCGATTGTTATGAAATACTGACCATCAACTGAGCCTTCCTCTGTACTGACAGTAAACTGTGCACCTCTACTTGGTGTAGCTGTGAAGTTTGCATTTGGAATTCCAACTCCGTGCCATGTATCAAAGTATAACAATTCAATTGTAATCGATTCTCCATTGATCAAGTTGTACATGGGTTGCTCTTCGATAATTGTCAATTGAGTGTCGATGTTGATGATAGTGACCCTAAATAATATGTCAGTGATTGAACGGTTTTCTAATCCCATTTCGATGGATAACCTATAAGCCTCGGAACCCACTTGGGCTCGAACATCTGAATCTAAGGTGTCGAACACAACTTGGTAGAGACCATTTCCGAGATCAATCAAAGTGACATTCAGAGCTCCATCAAATGTGGGTCCTCGGAGATAGCTATTCAATGTTAGAAAAGCTCCAGGAATACCTCCGACAAATCCATCAGAGTTATCGGTATCATTATAGTAGAAGGTGATCACCATCGAATCACCATATGGAATTTGCAAGTTCACAATATTCAGGTCCTCGAAATCCGGAAGCTCACCAACATATGCGGGAGTATAATTAACGTCACTTACGTAGATATCAGTTGGAACTTCCAGGACGCGAATCTGAATTGTCGCACTTGAAGGTGCATAGTTCGATTTGCTGAAAGTAACTGGAAGAGGTATGTAAAGATTACTTGCAGAAAGAAGTGAAGTATCAAGGTAGACAAAATATGTTCCATTACCTGCATCGGTAACAAAAACATCAGTTAATCCAGGTAATTCAACTGCAACAGTTGCACCTGCTATTCCTTTGTTGAATGACTCATCCCAGTAGACAAATCGCAGATATCCTTCCCAACCCCAATAGAAATCACGGGTCTCAGGTGGGATTGAACTCGTCTGTATCCGTTTGATAGCAAATGATATGATAATTGAAGATCCTGCATAGAGTGAAGCATTTTCCCAAGGCATAGCTTTGAATTGTATATTCCAGATTCCAAATCCGATATCAGCTGTTTGGATAATTGCAGTAAATGTGCCATTATAATGATTAGTAAAATTACCAGATATTAGGCTATCAACTACACTCCAATCAATAGTTGCATTCCAGAAGGGGGAGTAACCCAAGTCAGGAAGTACGAGAAATACTGAAACTGTGACATTTTCTGTATAGGTCCTACTCATGTCAGTTGTAGTATCGCCTGAAAGTTGTACTTCAGTTGCAGTCTGAAGAACACGAATCTTGAATGAAGTAGATGCAGGCTCATAATTTCTCATAGTGGCATATATCGTAATATCGTAAATACCTGGATTCTTCTTTGTGGCTGTTTCGTCATCAGCAGGAAGAGTCACGGTATATTCTCCGGGAGTACCTGTATAACTAAGGTAAAATGTTCCACCAAATTCAACTGTTACAAATACTCCATTTAATTCCACATAGATATTAGCAATAGGATTGGTATCCACATCTTCTAGTCGGATAGTGATTGTTAATGCAGATCCTCTATCAACAAAGTGTGTTGCATCAACTGGAGTGATGATGACAATATCGCTCTCTAGTGGCGAAACAATTACAGTGATATATGCTCTAGCAATTTCGTAGTTATTCTTGCTTGCACGGATTGAGATGATGTATCTTCCTGCATCAGCAACGCTTGTATCAACACTTGAGGTATAAATTCCAGAAGCAATTGGAAATTCAGTGAAGGTCCCTGTTGTATCAAGATTGTTTGATTCCCATTCTATCTGTGCACCTGAGATTGCGTTGAACCAAACCAAATCTGTGTAATTTACAGCTAAGGGAGCAGGACTGCCCCAATCAACTATTACTTCATCAAAATGTACAGTTAGTGTTGTTTCAATGTCACCAATAACACCAGTGAGTATTATCGTCTTCAGAGCCTTGTAATATGGAGGTATACCCACATTCCATCCAATATCAAGGTTGAACAAGAAATTACCCGGAGTGGGGAATGCAGTTGTATTAATTTCAATCAGGTATTCACCGTTTCCAAGAGGAGTAATGAAATAATTAACTCCCAAAGAAAGAGGAACTGATTGCGCGGAGAATGTAATAATAGCCCCATCTACAGGTGCTCCAGTAACGAAATCAGTTACTGTAAATGTGATGTTCATCTGATGGCCATATTTTGTTTCTTCAAGTGGATCAAGAATGAAACCAAGAGTCCTCTTTGTTATAGTCACCCAAGTTGTTGATTGAGCATCTACATAGTAAAATTCGGGTGCTTGAACCACAACTGTGAGATTATAGCGACCAAGACCTGTGCCAAGGATTTCCGAATCAATGCTCAGCATGAATCCGGTTGCAGTTGGTGTGAGTGTATAATCACCTAGTACATAATCTACGAAAGTACCATTCTTGTACAGGGTAATATCAGTTGGAAGAATCGAAGTGATTGCAATGCTACTTGATAAATCAACATATTCGAATGTGAAGGTTGCATTATCAAGAAACGGTGTTTGCGCTGGTGGAATTGTGATGTCAACAATTGTGGCACGTGTTGTTACACGTATATTTACTGACGCAGAGGCATTATTATGGTATGGAGCCCCTGAAGTCCAGTGAGCTTCAACCACGATTCCCTTTTGGCCAATTGTTCCGCCCAAAACTGTTGAGTTGACTGAAATCTCATAGTATCCACCACCCATGTGAGTGTAGGTATATTCAGAACCATAGGTGAGTTGGGTCAAACTGAAGAATACTAGAATATCATCAGCAATAATACCAGTATCTGCATCAACATCAAGGAATTGCATTAAGAATACTGCATTATCAAGATAAGGTGTTGGATTCGGAGCAACATCAAGTGAGAGTAATGAGAGTCGTTCTCTAAGTTGAAAGGTAGCTGTCACATCGTCAGAAGCATAGAATGGTGCAACATTGGCATATGTCATTTGGAATTGGATAGGAGAAGGTACACCGATTCCAACATCAGGATAGCCAGTGATGGTCACCACATATCGTTCCTCGACTCCATCCCATAAACTTGTGAAGATCCAAGTGCCAGCTGTTAAAATATCAAGGGTAACATAACCAGAGCTGTTTCCAATACTCTTTGAGGTGTATAAATCGTTAAAGTAGAGAATGTATATTATCGGTTCTCCATATGCAACCTTTCCAATAGCTTCGTAGGAGAGAATTGTTCTTCTTGGCAATATATCCAGATAGCGAGTTATTGTTTTGTCAGCTATGTACGACGCAGGTACATGTATCTGGATTGTGAGCGCAAAATCATAACCTGTAGAAGCAAACCAAGTTGTATTAAGTTCAATCTCATAAACTCCAACTCCAATGACCCTGAGGTCGTATTGGTTGGATGGAATAATTCCTATACTGTCAGACACTGTAATTGTCGCACCAGTAATGCCATCACTGCCACCATTTGTCACATCAGTCCACGTAATTGTAATGGTCACGTTGTCTGAGTAGAATGTAGGATCAGGAGTGGGATAATCCAAGATAGTCTGACGATTGAGAACTGTAATGGATATCTGAACCGATCTATTGGCATAGAATGGCGCTCCAGTCCATATGACATCAAGATGTAAAACAAAAATACCTGTACTACCAAATTGACTAGTATTGAAAGTCACAGAAAAGGTTCCTGCATTATGAATCAAGCTATCAGTAGTGAAATCAGGTGTGATGGTAAGTTCAGATGAATTGAGGATGTATGTTAAAGTTCCAGTATCTTGCCAATTGAATGTGAAAGTTGCAATCTCTCCGTAGCTCTGTGGTGATGGAGGATTAACGAGGAGTAACGTATCTCTTGAGAGAACCCAGACTGAAACTGATTCTTCACGATTATCATAGAATGGGGAACCACCAGTCCAATCGATAGTAATGGTCATAGTGAATTGTCCAATTGCGTTGAATCCAGTTGTGTTAACTACAATCTGGTAGAGACCAGGTTTACTAACAGGATTAGGTTCAGATATTGTAATCTTTAGCATATCAAAGGGAACACTGAAGCTTACTGATATATGCACAGAACCGTTACTATAGGGATTTGTAGAGTTCGATATTCCGATGCCACTATCTTGTTCACTATAGGTAAAGTTGTAAGTCATAATTTCCAGGTAGGCAGAAGGATTGGAAGCATAGGTCAAAGTCATTAGAGAAGTGACCCCTTCAACTGTTGCTGCTACAACCACATTGTTGTTCTCGTATTGTTGAATAGCACCTTCCCATATGACATATATTGTGAAAGTCTGTGGGCCTATGCCAAATTGAGAGGCAGAAATATGGATTGTGTAATAACCATCTCCTCGACCCAAATTGTATTCGAAGGTTGAAATAACAGGACCTGTTGCATTTTCAACAGTGAAATTAACAAGCGCATTTTTAATGCCAACCTTATAGTCGAAATCGTAATAATAGACTGTGATGTTGATAATTGAATTGTATGCAGTAGGAGGTGGAGTTTCTGCGGTAAGAATCGTATCATGACTTCGAATCACAATCTGAATCTCACAATATCCTGGTTGATATTCTGCTCCTTTTGTAAAATTGAACCAGACCAAGAATGTTCCCAAAGCATCTGTTGATGAAGTCTGGAATGTGACTTGATATTGACCACTTATATAAACAAATGAGGGAGCATATGTTCCAGTCCAGTTGTGTGCACGAGTCGCACCTGCAATTGCAAGAGAATTATCAAGGTCGGTCCAAGTGATTGTAAAAATCTTGGTGTTTCCAGAAGGAATTTCCAAACGAATAACTGAAGGTTCAAGATCTGTATGAATCTGAGTGACAATGACAGTAATTATGACCCATTTGTCCTGATACCCTGAAGCGCTTGCAGTAAGATTGATCTCATGAGAACCAATAGCAAGTGAGGAGGAATTCAAAGTTACCAGATAATCACCATTTGATACATGAGGCGCGGAAATGAGAATATCGGGATTAGCAAAAATTGTTGCTGTAGTGATTCCGATTCCGCTATCACGATCAGTAAAGTAGAGATGAACAGTTACATCCATGTTGTATGGAGTGGAAACCGTGTAGAGATTGGCAGTCAAGTCACTGATAATCTCGCGATATTGGAATGATACTACTAAACTTGCAGATTTATACAAACTACTTGTCGGATTCACACCGATTATTATCGTGAAATCGCTCCCACCTAAGTCTCTGAAAATACTCCAGCTAATTGTTACTCTGTATGCTCCATCGCCAAGTGCTGTGAAGTTTGCTCCATAAGGAGTGCTAAAGAATTGTCCAACTTCACCATCAATTGCATATCCATAAAATACTCCAGATTCCGTGACATTGAAGTGAACTATAATTTGGAAATCAGATTCTCTAGGGAACAGAAGATTAGTAGGAGCGTTGTAGAGAGTGGTCTGAAGCTTTCTAATGGTTATTGAAAAAATGTAATTGATTGGATCATCATAATTACCAGTTAAACTAACTGAAAGGGTAACTGCGATGGTTGATACGGGCCAGTTATCTGTATCCAAGACAATCGTGAAACTGCTGGGACTATTGTATATTTGGATTGGTTGAGAAGAAGTGAAGGTGAATGAACTGACAGACCCAATGGTTATTGTTCCACCATCTAGGTCTGTTAGAATAATAGTGAGAGTAGTATTAGCTCCATACGCAGAGGTTAGGTCTCCAACCACGTTAACTGCAGTCAGGTGATTTCTTATCTCAACATCAAATTGGTAATTGCTGGGACTATAGTAGATGCCACTCATTGAAACGGTGAGAGTGACAGTCTCAGGACCTACAGGCCAGGAACTGGTTGTGAGAGCGACTGCAAAGTCTGTTGGATTGTTCTCAGTCACTGGTGCATGACTTGAAGTGAAGCTCCACGAGCTCACACTACCTGTAGTAGCTAACGGTAAGCCGGTATCGAGGTCGATTATTTGAACTGTGACAAGGGTTGGATCTCCGAATGGAGTAATAAGATCTCCACTAACTGAAACAGCTGTGTAATGTCGACGCATCAAATAAGTAACATTACTGCTTGCCATCTCATAGAGACCTGCAGAGTTCGTTGCATTGAATATCTGTGAATAAGCTCCTGGTGGCAGTGCATCAGCATTTATAGTGACATTATATCTTCCAGGCCCCCATATTGTTGGAGTAACTGGTGTACCATCTCCTAATGTTATAGTTGCCCCAGATATCAACGAGCCATCCCATGTATCTCGATAGACTAAAGTTACATCTACATTATTTCCAACAGGAGTTGTAGTTACCCACTCATATGTCAATTCAGTGGGATGCAGTAAGTCTAAATTGAAGCTTATAGGCGTTGGATCGATATAGTAGGGATGTGTCGCTTCAATTTCAATTCTCCACCGTATATTATCACTCAGCTCTGAGGTATTTCGTGCAACCGAGTAACGCCCATCACCAAGATCCTCAAAGTATAATATTGAGGGTGATGTCCAATTCATTGAGACTGTAGCGCCAATAGCAGGATCCGAGTTTGCTGAATCTGATAAATCAATTACCAGGTAAAGCATGTCACCCACAACAAGTTGTTCTAAACCATTTTTAGCATCACTTGGAGAGAGAATATCCAATATTGATGCGCGTCGTACAATGAAGTTTCTCTGATATTCTCCGACTCTGTGACTCACAGAACTTCCAGAGTCATTATAATGAGCAGATATGGTCCAAAGACCAGCGGGATCAGTTCCAGCAATTACCTGATCAATATACATGGCAGGAGATGTTTGAGCTGTTTGAGATGCAAGAGTTCGGAAAAGTGAGGAGGATTGGTACATATACCATTCAGTCTGTATCCAAGCAAGCGGCCTGATACCTAAAGAGACTCGCACTTCATCAATGACTCCATCAAAATAACCTTCAGGAGGCACAATCTGGTCGACAAATCCGCCTCCAATCTTCCAATCAGCAGTAAAAGCAAAAGTTGCTGTTGCGAGGGAACCTAATGTTGAGCTATTAGTTCTATCCTGCCCATTTATGTAAATCTTATCTAATGCAGGTGTACTTGCGTCCATTGTACATGTGAAAAAGTACCATTCACCTGCATTCCATGATCGCCTTGTCGACCATACATATTTCTGGCCCAAGCCACCATTCTCCATCTTGAAGACCATAGCTCCTCGTGGGACAGTCGAGTAGGAATAGTCACTCCCAGCAATTAAGATATGCACATCAGTATTCCCATCTATTGCTTTAGTGAGAAGAACCTGAGTCACACCTTGGTTTTGATTTATCAGAGAATCAAGCTTGAACCATCCCGATATGGTAACATCACCTGACGGTTCAAGACCTCGAGTAGCAGTGACATTGATGACATCGTTGGTCCCGTCAAATCTCTGACCAGTAGCAAAGATACCAGTATCATCCGCATTTCCGACCTGATTACCATAGTATCCATTCCCTGTAGAATCAAGATGAATTGCTGATGTTCCCTCATCTGTTGCTGCTTCACTTAAATGCCATACTGCAGCATAGTTTGTTGTCCACACATCATTAGGTCGTGACTGAGGTCCAACAACGGGATTTCCATAATACATGGTTATTGTTGTATCAACTAAGTCGGACAAGTTAGCTTTCACCCATGCTACAAGATGAGCCTGTGTGGCACTATAGTTGGGATCAAAGAGTTCAATCTCATGTGAGAGAATAACACCATTCGAATAGAAGACTATGTCATCACCGTCAGGTTGAGCATTTGTATCCAAATCACTATCAATAATATCAATTAGCACAGGAAAATTAGTTAAATCACCAGTGACGTATAAATTGTTGATCGTTATAGTCTTGTGATATCTGTAGGAGGGTAATACATGACTGTTCGGTTCTGAACCACTAGTGGTATCTGTTAAGGTATATCGAACATTACCTGAAGGATCTATAAGGTCAAATTCAGCTCCAGCACCAGTTATCCATGAACTTGAAACACCAAATCGTGCAGTGTCACCTGTATCGAATGTAGTTGTGACTGGATAATACGGACCTCCTGATTGACCCATGACAAGGTCATCTAGATGATTGACAGCAGTAAATGTAAGCTTCCAGACCCCATGAGTATCAACAGCTGAATCTGTGACAATAATCTCATCATAATTCTGGTACCACTCAGTTGGATTGGTCCGTAGGACACCAAGAGGATCTGCAACTGCGACTGGTTTCCAATCAGTAACTGGAAAATTGACCGAGAAAGACAATGTCGCAACATCAGCAGGTGGAGATACAAGGACGTTGGCGGTCCAAGTCACAGTGCTTGCGTTCTCAACTGAATATGAAACACCTGGTGTCAAGAGATTTGATAAGGTACTGCTAGATGCTGAATATGGTGACAGATCAGAATATGTCCCTGAGAATGAGACATCTAGTGCAGCTCCAACCCCGGTATATGGAGTTCCACCTTCTGCGAGGAGACCTTGTTCAGACATATTTGTGTGTGAAAGTTTTGTATCAACAGCCATGTCCGAATCTAAAGGACTAGCTAAGGATAGAATAAACAACGATATCAGGACTAGAGTGAGTATACTGCTTCTCCTCATGTGAAACACTCCATTGATTCTCATTCATCTCAGTTGTGCATGATTTGGACTATGCATTAAGTGAGTGATTCTAGTAAATTCATTCTATATATCAATACATGGTGTTCAGACAATTTCCATGATAAGTCCAGACTAACTATTTTTCGCGATACGAAAATCACTGGAAAAATGAGGCCCCAAAAAGAATTGAGTTGGGATTGGAACAGGTTTTGAAGTCGAAAAAACGTCAAACTTTCCAATGAAGCGAATGGATAGACTTCCCATGAATTGTTATATATTCTATTCATTTTAGATAACCTATCTATCCAGAGGAAAGTATACTTGAGAGTATACACCATATGAGGAGGCAAGACCATTAATGAGACGAAATTATGTCATAAGCTTAGTACTAGTACTGATATTTATTCTCCCAATGGGATTAAACGATAATTCAAGTCCATCTACGGACACCAGTAATTTTGTAAATAAGGATAGTATGAATAATTTTCTAGGCAGTGCAGATCCTTCTTCAGGTACAGGTCCTTCGCTTCCAGTCTCACTCTCAGGTATTGCCACCGACAGGTATGGTGGAGCCTTGCAAATAGATGCCTCAACCTCGGATATTCAAACTATCACACTCGCCGATGGATGGACAGGATCAAATCTGCAGACTACTATTAGTTCATTGTCTGTAGATATGAATGATGTTAGAAATGGTGATCTAAGTACAGGTCATAATGAACATTTCTTCATAGCTGGGGAAACAGTATATAATAACGATGATGTTTTAGTTCCAGATTATTGGCTACTCACAAAATCCATCACAGGTAGTGGCTCTAAACATCCAATTCATGGCACCTTTGAGATGAATGATGTTTCAGGGTCAGGATATTCAGGAACCATGGGATGGCGTTTTGATGCAGATTGGTCCTCGGGTGTCACTGTGAATGCAAATGATCAGATTTACCTAAGTCAGCTTGTTTCAGCACCTTACAGAGAAATTTACACAGCAGATATCTCATTCAATTATTATGTTAGTGCCTCTTCTAACTTAGTTGACCAAGTTTTCGTTTTCACTAGGTTCAATGGGTATGAAAGTGAATTTCATGTGTTTGAATCTGGTGATCCAACAGGTAGTTGGCAAACAGGAAGTGTTAGTATTCCTGTAGCGCAAATTTCAGCAATCACTATGCCTAATTCAATTCTTTTAGAAATTGGATTGAAATCAAATGTCGATGGTAGTCAAGCTTTTGCACGAGTATCAAATGTATTCATCGACAACATCAAGCTTGTTTTGAACGTAAGACCCTTCCCCGAACAAATTGACCTAAAAGTAGACGGAACCGCAGTCATTGGTGCAACTCGAGGAAGCATCTACCAATACCTGGATGATGATAGTGCGAGAGATGCTGAAGATAGTTCATCAAGTGGTGTTGATCTTGATGGTTATCCGTGGGGATCCGGGTCGCCAGGTATTTTATACGCAGGTACGTGGGGAGGTTCATGGACTGACACATCCACATACCAGAGCGGATTTCAGTTTCCAATATCTATCCCACAAGGAGCTGTAATCACTGCGGCATATTTTGAAATTGAGCCTGCTGATGATTACTACTCAGCTGACATGAGATTGTACATAGCTGGTGAAGATTCATCAGGGCTCCCAATAGAGAATTTCACTACAGGACTTCCCCATATGGTGGATAGATACAATTGGATCGACACAAGTATTGATTGGGATGTTACTGCATGGGACTTACCTGTAAGAAATCGTCACAGATCTCCCGATATTGCGCCATTTATGCAATCAATTGTGTCAGATAGTAATTGGACAAGTGGAAATGCCGTATGTCTTATGGTGGATTATATGTGGTCTGATTGGTACCAAGCTGAATGGGGAATCAAAGGGTCAATGGGAACTAATAACTATGCCCAAGATGAACTAGCTAGGCTGTTTGTTGAATACATGATTCCCTTACCTGAGGACATAGTCTACTTCCAACAATTTGAGAAGGATATCACAATCAGTTCTTCAATGACTTCTGCTACTTTAACAAACTTTCCGGTAATGATTGATATTACCGATTCTGATCTAGCTGCAGATGCTCAAACAGATGGTGATGATATAATATTCAAACTTGGTGATGAAGCGCTAGATTTCGAAATTGAATATTTCAACAAAGGAACCGGTAGACTTGTTGCATGGGTCAAAATACCAACGCTATCTAGCACGAGTAACACAGTCATCACAATGGCATACGGAAATCCAAACGCGGGTTCATCAAGCACTACGAGAGTTTGGGATGAATTCGAAACAGTTCAACATCTTGCTAATGACCCGTCAAGTACTACCTACGATAGTACCGCAAATAACCACGATGGAACATCCTATGGTGGGTTGACATCAGGTAATTCTGTTGCAGGAATTGGAGGATATGGAATAAGTTTTGATGGTGTTAATGATGTCATTTCTATTGGACAAATTGATACCAATGATTGGTCTCAATTCACTATGAGCGTTTGGTTTTATCATAATGCCGCTGATGATGAAAGAGTGTTCTCAAAATCCTCAACTACAGATCCAAATTACCACATAATTACCCTAAGGCTTGATACTTCGAATAGAGTCAATCCTCGAATGAGAACTAATACAGAGTCTGAGAACGTGAACGGCAATGTAACTGCTGGAACCGGTGCTTGGCATTACGTTTCTTGGTCGTGGAGTGCATCAAGACAATCGGTTATAGCGTATTTAGACGGCGCTCCAATTATTGATGATTATGTAAGTGGAACTACACTATATGATGAAGATTCAGTATTTGTTATTGGAAATAATGATTTGACAAATAGTAGATGGTGGAATGGTATAGTTGATGAAGCTCGTTTGACAACATCATTACGGTCTGAAGCATGGATTGATACTGAGTACAATAACCAGATTAATCCTTCAGCATATTTGAG
Organism: Candidatus Thorarchaeota archaeon MP8T_1; assembly: GCA_002825465.1. The sequence goes on along the minus strand of PJER01000040.1, from coordinate 10,243 downwards.
TGTTGGAACTGAAAGAGCAATACAGAGCACTTGGACTGATGCAGAGTCGACTACTGTTAGATTTAGTACAACATCAGTTACGCCAGTTGATATAATCCCTGTAGTAACAATGGACATTTCTGCTGGAGGTCAAACTCTTGATGAGAATATGCAAGATGGAACCTCATTCTACGTCGCAAATGATACAGTGGTTGAATGGACTGCTAATGTCCTCGTTTCTCCACCAGCAGATACTGCATCAATGAATGTGAAAGTTGAATATCCACTTACTGAGTGGAAACCTATTACTGTAACAAATCCAATTGGTCAAATACAGGCTTATGGCACAGATTGGACATTTCACGATGGTGTTGTTGAGATTCTGGCAGATGCTGTAGATATTTGGGGCGTATGGAAAATAGAATTCGATAGCTGGAATTATGCCTATGATATGAAGTTGGGACCTGATACTGATTCCAGCTATGAAACTTACTCATTCAATGTCGGTGATACAGCAGAATTCAAAGTGTCGACCCCTTGGATTGAGAATGCAAGAGCAGGTCTTATTCTAACTGATCCGACTGGAAGTGTATGGCATACTGATTACGCAACCACTGGAACGCCTGGAACAACATGGGACATTCCATCATTTAGTTATCGTATGCAACTCTCAGTTCCTGCTGCTCAGGTAGATGCAAGTGTCACCAATTTTCCAATGCTAGTGAGTTTTCAAGATAATGATTTCATGACTGATGTTCAAGCTGATGGTGATGACTTTGTCTTTGTCCAGAATGGCATAGTGCTCGCACACGAGATTGACCGTTTCGATCAGAGTACTGGTAGGCTTGTTGCGTATGTTCGTGCAAATCTCTCAAGTACAGTAGATAATACACTCTGGTTGTACTATGGAAATCCTGTAATTGGTTCCTGCGAATCACCAGAAACTCTTTGGTCGAATAATTATGAGGCAGTATGGCTTCTTAATGAGTACTACACTGATGATGGCTCATCCGGGTATTATTACGATTCAACATCCAATGGATATATCGGAAATCGATACGGATCTTCTGTTACTTCAAATCTTGTAAATGGATTTGCTCAGAATTTTGATGGAAATGATTACATTGAGATTAATTCGACTGAGAGTCTAAATCCAGCAGGCGATGTCACAATTTCAGGTTGGTTCTATATTGCTGACACTTGGACCAGTGCATCAACACCATCACGACTACTTGTATCCAAATGGTTGAATCCAGACTATAATTTCCATATCGCATTATCTGGATCAGAATATACTGAGACTGGATTTACATCCAAGGGTAGTCTTGTCTTTGGTTTTGAAACCAATAATGGCGAGCATATGAAATGGTCACAAAAGAATTATTGGACATCCGGATGGTATCATTTTGCATGCTACCTAGATGCAGATGCTCCAGTAAACAATAAGATCTACATAAATGGTGTCGACAACACAGGTGGATCTACTGGAGGTGCATCAACAGCCAATCTCGCATACGATGGGGACTGGGGAATTGGCGGAAGGTATGTTGAAACTACAGAATTTCCATCAGGACAAGCTTTCCATACAGGTAGAATCGACGACCTTAGGATAGCTTCAACAGTAAGAGCAGACGGTTGGTTCAATGTTACATATGATAATTGGGCAAATCTTGGAACCTTCATGACAAGAGGAGCAGAACAGATCAGAACATCACCTGAACATACAATTGACAAACTCATTGATTCCAGTGCACCTTCTGGTCTCTGGACTGCATCCTTCTATTACAATGATACTGGTGCAAGTGTTTCATACGCCACAGGACTCTATGAGAGGAACTTCATTGTTAAACATGATACTTCACTAGCAATTGTTAATCCTACAGATGCAGTTGTCGACCACTCAACCTACGCAGTAGCAGGAGACAGTCTCTATATTGAATTAGAGTTGACAGATGATGTGAACGCCGCTAAGGTCTCTGGCGCGACTGTCACAATGAATTGGTCACTCTATGGCACTCCTACAGAATTGACATTGAATAATATTGGTAACGGTAGATATGGAAAATCTGTTGATACAAATGAATTGGGTTATGAGGGGCAATACAGAGTTGAGTTTACCTCGGACCATCAATTCTATAACACTGCAACGGAATATCTAATCATAGACCTATATCATGCAACAGAACTGGATTACACTGATGTGGATACTACACCTATAGGTTTTGATTTTACAGCTACTCTGATTTTCGAAGATTCATACGACTTCACTCCAATTACAGGAGCGACAATAACATTCCAAAATGGCACTGCTGTTTCGTTTGTAGATGTGGGAGGAGGACAATACAACATCTCGTTCAGCACAGGTTCCTTGGGTTACGGAGATCATGTATACACCTTTAGAGCAACAATAGCTGATTCGTATTTAGAAGATGCAGAAGTTACGGTAACTTTCACAATTAGGAAACACTTCACGACAGCTTCGGTAATTGGAGATTTGGTTACACCATATGGAATGTCAACAGATTTGACCATTGTAATCATTGATACTGACACTGGAGGAACCCTTACAGTATCAAATGTAGCTAGCTTCATTCTTGACCCAGCAACTGGAGGGTACTCTAATCATCAAGAGTCAGGCCCAACTGATTTAATCGTCAGTCTTGATACATCCAGCTGGGTAGTTGGGACAGAATCTGTCACACTTACAGTAACATTGAATGGAATCTATAACAGCCCCGAGTCTTATGTATTTGACATCCAAATTCGAAACCATTATACTTCGGTTACCGTCATTGGAGATCTAATTACGCCATATGGTCAATCTACTCAACTAACGCTTGTAATAACTGATACCGATACTGGAGGAACCTTGACCGCAGCTTCAGTATCGAGATTCAACTTCACTTCGAGCTATGGTTCACCAAGTGAATCAAGCCCAGCAGATCTTGTATATGGTCTAGATACGAGTGCATGGTCTGTTTCAACGGTGCCAGTCACACTCTCAGTTGTGATGTCAGGCAACTATGACAGTCCAGCAAACTATCAATTTGATATTCAGATTAGAAATCACTACACTTCAGTTACAGTCATTGGAGATCTAATTACGCCATATGGTCAATCAACAACCTTGACCCTTGTAATCACCGACACTGATACAGGAGGAACCCTAACCTCAGTATCGGTAGCTAGTTTTACTTTCACACCTAGTTCCTATGGTGCACAGAGTGACCCAAGTCCATCGGACCTGATTTTCGTGCTTGATACAAGTACCTGGAGCGTAACAGCCTCACAGACAGTTTCCCTCTCCGTCGTGATGTCCGGTAATTACAATAACCCAGCAGATTATGTGTTTGGCATTACTATTCGAAAACACTACACATCTGTGACTGTAATTGGTGACCTCTTGACGCCTTTCGGTTATGCAACTCCTGTTACGGTCCAAATAATCGATCTTGATAATGGATCAGCATTTGTCACAACAAGCAGTGTGAGTTCGTGGAGCTTCACTTCAAGTCATGCACCAGTGACTGAGAACAATCCAACAGACTTTGCAGTCGCTCTCACAACCAGTTCCTGGGCAGTTGGCACTGAGACTATCACCCTGAGTGTTACAATGAGCGTAGGTGGAGTCTACTATAGTCCTAGCAATTACCAATTTGATATTGAGATTAGAAATCACTACACCTCAGTTTCCGTTATTGGTGATTTTCTTACACCATATGGAGACACTACAAATCTAACTATTGTCATCAGAGATAGTGACACTGGTGGAACCTTGACTGCAGCTTCTGTATCGAGTTTCACCTTCACTTCGAGCTATGGTTCACCGGGTGAATCAACCCCAGCAGACCTTGTATATGTCTTAGATACAAGTGCATGGTCTGTTTCAACGGTACCAGTCACGTTCTCAATAATATTGTCTGGTGATTATAATAATCCACAGAATTTCCAATTTGATATCCAAATTAGAAATCGTCGTACTTCAGTAACAGTAATTGGTAATTTCGAAACCCCCTTTGGCAATATCACACCACTCACCATTGTTCTTACCGATGCAGACAATGGAACACTACTTTCTGCGTCAGATATTGCCAGCTTCACATTTTCATCAAGCTATGATCCATTAGGTGAAGCACCTCCAGGAGACCTCTTCTACGACTTGGATACAAGTAGTTGGTTTGTAGGAGGTGAAACAGTCACATTATCAATTGTAATGGCAGGTAATTATCAGAATCCAACGAACTACGTATTCACAATTACAATCCGCTCGATGACAACTACAATCATTAATGAACCAAATGATTTGAGATTCCCAACTGGGGCAGACTTGAAGATTGTTGTAGTCGTCAATGTAAGTCAGCAGGGAAGTTCCTACGGAGACCCGGTTGATGAATTAGGTCAAGCAGAGTTCACAATACGGAACTCTACTCACACGATTCCGATTAAGGAGTTCTATAACCTCTCGAATGGACGATACAATCTAACAGTTGATGCGTCTTACTTCCCAGAGGGAAGTTATACTATCTACATTAGAGTAAGTCCCACAAACACCTCGTTTGCGAGCTGTCAGATGACACTCATCTTTCTATACACTCCAGCACGCAGTGAATTATCATCTCCAGATAGAGCGGCAGTAACACCATATGATACGGATTTCGTTGTCACACTTACATTCCTCGATATCGATCGAGACACAGGAATCACAGGTGCTATAATTACAGCGACAGGAATCACCATCTACAATCAGGTCGAAATTGGAGGCGGAGTCTATCAAGTAACCATAGATGTCAGTGGTTTACCAAAAGGAGAACATCTCTATAACCTTACTGCAGACCAAATTGGGTATGAAGCAAAGACAATTTCATTCAAGGTCGTCATTCGAATTGCATTCACTTACGCAATTCCAACTGTTGGTGCCTTGGATATACCAGTCGGTGATGATCCGATATTTTACGTTGAGTATTGGGATATAGATCACAATGTACCAATTAATAATACTGCACCATTCTTCGCAAATTCAAGCTGGATTCATTCAGTAACATTCACCTATCTTCCATCAGAACAAAGATACAGGGTGACCTTCTTCACTAACGAAGACGATGAATTACGTCAGAATTTCATCATATCTTTCAACTTCAGTAAGGGAGAGAACTATCAATTTGGTCTGTTCAATATCTCCATCACAATTAGGACTCACAATACAGATTTCAGATTAACAAGTGCTGTAGAACCAGTCACTTACACGAATAACATCACAATCTCAGTGTTCTATGGAGACCTTGACAGTGGTACAGGAATTGCCTCCGAATATGTTTCATTCCGAGTATGGAATGGAACCGTTAATGTTGTAGCATACTTGTATAATGTAACGGGACCGGGAGGTTATTATACAATCATTATACCAGCACAGCAGTTTGGTGGCTTAGGTTTACAGAATTTCACGATATTCTTCAATTGGACTGGACCAGTGAGTACCTATTCAAACAAGTATATCGTGACCTCAGCTAATATTCTAGGAGAAGACTCCCGACTATCGCTTCTCATTACAGCTGAACCTACTCCATATCTTGAAAATATGGAATACACTTTATTCTATTCTGCTATCAATGGAACAGGAATTACCAATATCACAAGTCATGTTTTCATAATAGTGGAATTCGTAGGTGAAAGTGTTGATCTTGGTCAAGTCACGATTTGGGAAGTTAATCCAATTACTGCTCCCGGAGAATACTCAATCCGCTTCAATACAACTCTATTCGGTAGGACTGGATTAATCTACATGCGAGTGTACATCAACTGGGCAAAAGGTGTAGAACCATACTTTAGCAATAGAACAGATACAATATCTGTAAGGATTCTTCCACGTGATACATTGATTTCAATCGCTCCGCCGATACAAACACCTTACAGCGTGAATGCCACATTCTCATTCACCTTTGATGATGTAACAGGCGAGTTGAACGAACCGATTCCAGATGATGCAAAGTTGTATGTCACTATTAGCCTAAGTGATTATTCAATCAAATACAATACAACTACAAAGACATTCACAGTTTCCTTCGATACTTCTCAATTTGGTGCATTGGGAACACAGACCTTTACACTTAGTATAACTTGGATTGGAGCTCCATTCTATGCAAATCAAACTGGACGATTGATATCTGTCAAAGTCATTACTCGTCAAACATTGCTTGATTATCAGACACCTTCGCCAACACAGTACATGGATAATGTTACATTTACTGTCACTTGGACTGATGTTGCAGAAGCATCTGTTGGAATCGAAAGCGCAACAATTACACTCTATGATGGTGTAGTACCAATCTCCACAATCTACTACAAGGTGACAGAGATTGGATTAGGTGTGTACTCTATAGAGCTTAATACCACATACAAAGCAAATCCAGGCACATATTCTATAAAGGTAAACATCACATCGAGTAATTTCTATTATCTAAGCAGAGTGGACACTCGTTCTCTGACAATTAGGTACAGATCTACTATTACATCATCTGAACCAGTTAATGCTGTGCCTTATGGTTCATCATTCACTGTTATCCTATACTACCAAGATATCATCACCTTAGATATCATAGGAAATACATCTACATATGTTTCATTCAATATTCTGAATGGTTCAAGCTGGATTCATTCAATTGAATGGAAGGAATCATTGGGATACTACGAGTTGATAGTTGAAACCTCGAATCAACCATTACTTGAAGTAGGTTCAACCTATCTTCTGAGGATTAGCATGAGTTATGATTCAGTTAGCCCGTTCTATGGTACTGATGATGCTTACATATCATTCGAGATTAGGATTCGTGCATCCTCATTAGAGAGAGAAACAGCTCCGGTTCCAACACCATATCTTGACCAGATACCTTTCACAGTGTACTTTAGCGATGCTGATGATTCATCACCCATCACTTCAGCAACAATAACAATCTTCAGAGGAGTAACTCAGCTTGTATATGGTTCAGATTACACCTATTCTCATGTTGGTGGTGGAGTATACCAGATTTATGTCATGACTACTGCACTCAATGGATTAGGTGTCACTACAATTACAGTGAACACCCTCTGGGTAAGTGGTGCACCATATCATGATAATGCAACCATCAATATTGATCTGACAGTAATAAGGCGTTCAACAAATGTAGAAATTGTAACCCCTCCAAGTCAGACAAACTATCTAGAGGACATCGTATTTGTAGTATCATTCATCGATTTAGGAACTGGAACTGAGATTGCTACTACAAAAGACAATGTTACAATACTAAATGGAGGAGTTCCTCTAACTCCAGCTCAATTCTCATTTATCCAAATTGGAGCCACATTGACCTATGAGATTAGAATCAATTCCGCTGATATCGATTCAAACTTAGTTGTCAATAGAATCCTCACAGTAAGTATTGATTGGCCAGACAGCCCTAACTATTACAAGGATGACTCTACTTCAACTACTGTTACAACAATAGCACGGCGTACCTATGTGTCAGTTGATAGACCTGGAAACACGCCATATGGTGAGAATGCAACATTTACCTTAACATTCATTGACTCAACTACACTACCCGAGAACCTAATTATAGTCACACCTGAAATGTCCATTGTCACTAATCTTACAGAGAATCCTTCTATCAGCTGGGATGGTGCTATAATCACAATTTCGTTTAACACATCTCAGTTTGGCAATGTGGGTCTAGCTGGATTTTACCTCAACATAACGTGGTCAGGAACGCCATTCTATGCAAACAAGACATTGCAGATTGTATATGTTACAATCACGATGAGACAGACGCAGATTGACTACAATACACCTGCACCAACTCCATACGGTGACACTGTTACCTTTGATGTATCATACATTGATATCAGTGGGTCCACAGAGGTAGGTATTCCAGATGCAACCTTAACAATCTACTACCTTGGAGTACCCGTCCCAGGAGCAAACTATATTGCTACACCAGACGGATTTGGTAATTTTGAAATTCAGTTCGATACCGATTTCTTCTCACAACCTGGATATTACAGTCTTAATGTTAGTTTGGTATACACTGGTGGATACTTTAGAGAAGATGCATCAGGAGTGAGAACACTTAATGTTAGATATAGAACAACCATTCTTTCAGCAAATCCAGTTGGACAGATAGGCTATGAGACTACTCTTGAGATTACTCTCACGTACCAAGACATCTTGACATTAGCTAACATTGATAATACCTCGACATCATTCGAGATTCTGAATGATACTGGAATCCCCTGGGTCTATACATTGACATGGCGTCCAGCAACAAGTGATTACTTGCTCAGTATTACTACTGTCGGACAGACTACACTCACTTTGGGTGACCATTCGCTCTGGCTCAACATGAGTTATGCTAGCGCTGCCCCATTCTATAGATGGGATGATCTCTATGTCGAATTTTCAATTCGAACAAGGACTTCAGCGCTCGATCTTCAGGAAGCGGCTATTCCAGCGCCATACCTTGAGAACATTAGCTTTGTAGTCTATTACTGGGATGCAGATGTCACACAAGGAATATCTGGAGCAGATTTCATCCTCAATTCAGGAGCATTAACTGAAGGTATAGACTTCTTTGTTGTCGATGGCACTCCAGGCATATACACCATTTACATTGATTCATCGGCTCTTGGTGGCCTAGGAACATATATTATAACAGTTCAGGCAGTTTGGCCAGGTGGAGCTCCATATCATAACAATGCACAGCGAACTGTTTCTGTATCAACAATAAGAAGAACGGCAACTGTAGAAGTACTTGAACCTCCAAATCAACCTAGATACCTTGACAATTTAGTATTCACATTTGCATTCGTTGACTCAATCAACGGATTACAGATTAGCATTACTTCAGCAAATGTGAAAATTTATGCAGGTGGTAGTTTGCTTACTCCAGTAATAGACTACACACTGACACCAGATGGTTTTGCATTCTTAGTCACCATCAATTCAACTGTACTCGCATCAACACTTGTTAGTAATTACAATGTGACAGTCTTGATAGATTGGAATGATGGTTCAAGTCCATTCTATGTTGATGATACAACATCAATGAAGGTGACAACAACTCAACGTATCATCCTCATCGAACCACAACAGATTGAAACAACCCCTGTAGGTGATAGAATGAATATTACCTTCTACCTAACAGATGAGGATAGTGATAAACCTGTATCTGGAGCAGTAATTCTATTCAGTTGTGTTAGTGATCCTGGAATTACACTTATAGAAAACAGTGAATACACACTTGATGAATATGCACCAGGACGATATCTCATCTCACTTATTAGTGAAGCGTTAGTTGGAGGAGAGGCAGATCTAGGAGAGTTCAGGTTCAGCCTAATAGTACAATGGAACCCTCTCTCACAGCCATTCTACAAGAATAGAACAGCCATTTATCTCACAGGTTCAGTAGATCGCATTCAAGCAAATATGCTAGCAAGTGTATCAACTCAAACAGTTCAGATCTTTGATAATGTCACTATAATAATTGAGTTGAGGGATGTTGACCATAACAAGTCAATTGAGATTAGTGAATATGATATTCAAGTGACTTACTATGGAACAGGGATTACACCATCTATGTTATCACGAACATCTCTGGGTTCAGGATTTTATTCAATAGAATTCAGTACAGTTGGTCTTGGTAGCATTGGAAGTTACTCTGTAACGGTTATAATCTCTATCCATACTCAGCTGTATTAGTGAATCCATCATTTACAGTAACAAGTATCTTAACAAATCTAACACCATTAGCAACTGAAGTGAGTTTGAATTGGACAGAACAGGCATACATAGTTGTGGATTATTATGATTTACTTCATCTTAATCTTACCTCTGGTGCGACAGTAACTTGGACCTATGGAACATACAAAGGAAACTTCACCGAGATTGGATCAACTGGTAGATATGAAGCATTCATCAACACAACGTACAGGAATTCAGGCATGAATGTCCTCACAGTATTAGCTTCTAGAAACCTGTATCAAACAGCTCCAACTACTGTTACCCTTGTTGTGTATGCACTTCCTAGTGAGCTGATTATCGAAACTCCAGATGCTTTGACGGATCCCTACAGAGGAGATCCAGTGGATGTAGTGGTATATATCATGGATCTATACAATGATCGTGAAGTAATATCAGGCATTACGAGTGTTACAATGACTTTTGAAGGAACTCAATACACATTATATCAGAATGTATCCTATCCTATGTATTGGTATAGAACACTTCCATCTG
>PJER01000039.1 GCA_002825465.1 Candidatus Thorarchaeota archaeon MP8T_1 | reverse complement strand
ATTAGTTGCATTAATAGGCCTTATATAGAGTGCAGTACTATACTATTATAGAACATTCCAACTGCGGACATTTTGACTGTGATTAGATATCAGTCGACTGGCCATCTATTCCCCCCACTTTAGGTGATTTCATCAAATGGTACATACAAATTTCAATCATGATCTCTTTCGTCTAGTAGTTGAAGAGATTGCAGGTAAGGAAGGTGTTGACGTTTCCACCGTCCTAGTAAATGCAGAGGAAACAACTGATGAAGAAATAGCCACAAAGACTGATCTCAAACTAAATATTGTTCGAAGAATTTTGTATAAACTTCATGATAATCATCTTGCATCTTACCGCAGAATTCGTGATGTGAACACAGGATGGTTTCTATATTATTGGAAAATCGACCCAAAGAAAGCTCAAGCATTAGTCAACAGAAAGAAACGAATGGTATTGAATCTCCTTGAACAGAGATTGGAACATGAAAGTAATAACGACCTGTATTCTTGTGTCAACCGTGATTCATCTCCAGTTCCCTTTGAAGAAGCAATGAATCTATCATTCAGATGTCCAACCTGTAACGGACAACTTGAGTTTGTTGATAACGCCAAGGCTATCTCATTTCTTAAGAAACGTGTAGAAGAACTAAAAGCAGATCTTGAAGCACTATCATAATCTACTTTTCTGTAATACAACTCTTACAAAAGATACTTAGCATCTGATTAGAAAAATGAGAGAGGGATTACTACTTGAAGACAGTCACTCTATTTACACGAGTCTATGGTAAGAAACGAAAGCAACTCCTTGATGAGGTAAACTCAGAAATAACTAGATTGACAGACGATTTGGATGTTCGTTTGGCGCGTTTTGGTACTGATAAGAGAGGACATCTCTCAATGAGCTTTGATGGTCAAGATTCAGAATTTGCAATTAATTACTTCGTTAAAGAATATGGAAAATCAATTCACATAGAGAATATGAAAGAGGGAACCATTCTCACTGGTTCTTTCATAGATGTTGGAAAAGTTGGCTATGGTCTGTATGTTGATATTGCAGCAATGAGCAAAACAAGAGTGGATGTCTTAATCCCCCTCCATCGTATTCGAGACCAGTTAGGTATTCGAAAACCATTGAGGACAATTGCAAATACCTTGGTGTTTGTTGATGATTTTCCAGTTGAAGTAAAGATTACCAGTATTGATACTAGGGAAAACAAGATTGAAGGCGAATTTGCGCAATCCACTTTGAATAGATTCGAAAAATGGATGCATGATGATCACGAACGGGTCCTTGTGTTTGGCGTTTCAAAAAACATGGTCGAAGAGGCTCTGAGAAAGACAAGGCATCTTGAGGATATCTACGAATTCGAAGAACTTGGTAAATTCGAATATGCATTACAATGCAAGAGAAGCACTAGAGCATCCGGAATTGTTGCTGCCATTGGTCCAAAACTTCAAGGTATACCAATGCATTTGTTCATTCCAAAGGAAATAGAGGCGAAATTACATGGCTAGACTTGATGTCTGGTTGGTTGAGAATGGTCATTTTTCATCACGGCAAATTGCAAAGAGAGCAATCAAAGATGGGCTAGTCACAGTAGACGGACAACAATGCAAACCCTCGAAGCAAGTGAGTGGTCATGAAGATATTTTCATTTCACCGTTATCTATTGATATGCCAATGGGATATCACAAACTTAGACAGATTGACGAATTACTGGAAGGCAATCTTGTGAGTCAACCATGTATTGCTCTCGATATTGGTAGCTCTGCAGGTGGGTTTCTTTCATATATTACTGAAAAAGGCGCAACTGCTATTGGAATTGAGGTTGCCGAGAGATTCTATGACAGTCTTATAGAACTAGTAGATTCTCATCCACGAATGTCAATCATTTTTGATGATGCATTCAAGATTGATCCTGATATCATAGTTGATGAAAACAGCCTCGATTTACTTCTTGTTGATGTTACTACAGATATCGATGGTACTATAGAGTTGATATCTCGTTTCTCTAAACTTCTCAAGACTAATGGGCGATTAGTCGCAGCTTTCAAAACAGAGGATTCAAAAACTGTATTACAATTAATAGAGTCAGTTACCACCTTGGGATTTACAGAGGTTCAGAGTTTCCATCTTGATGACACTCGACAAGAGGTTCACATCACTGGTTATCACAAGTAAGCAACTTTTTAATGGAATATGAAGAGCCTCAATTTAGGGCCGCTAGTCTAGCCCGGCTATGATGTCTCGTTTACACCGAGAAGGTCGCTGGTTCAAATCCGGCGCGGCCCACCATATTCCTAGATACCTACGCTATGGATAGACAAGTCACTGCTGACCGAAACAAACTGCGGGAGTAGCCAAGCCCGGTCAAAGGCGGCGGACTTAAGATCGTTTGAACGATGGGGTCACGAGAAGATATCCGCTCTCGTAGGAGTCCGTGGGTTCGAAGCCCACCTCCCGCACCATTTTCTCATTGGATTTTTTCATGTACCACTATACCTATAACACAGACAACAGGCCATCGGCGCTATGCAGCTCCAAACACTAATCGAATCTATAGGTCTTATTTTCCTGATGGAGTTAGGTGACAAAACCATGCTCACCACTATGTGTTTGAGTGCTCAATATCGTAGACCAAAACTAGTTCTTCTTGCTACCATGACCGCTCTTGCAGCATCATCGGTTATTGCAGTTATTATTGGTTTCATTCTATCTGCAACATTACCAGTTGAAATCATAACATATGTTTCTGGATTTCTATTCTTGATTTTAGGTATTTTCACCTTGGTCAATTCAAATTCAGAAACAGTTGACACTTGCGATAACCCTGGTACACTCTTCGGAATGTTTTCACTTGTATTAGCATCCGAACTGGGTGATAAGAGTCAGATTGCCACACTTGCTCTTGCAGCTCAATCACCATTCCCTATCATGGTCTTTGTTGGAGCAGTTATCGGATTTCTAATAGTAAATTCAGTTGGAGCATTTGCTGGTACTACTATTGCAGAACGTATCCCAATCAAGACAGTCAAACGTGTTGTTGGAGTCGTCTTCATACTCTTTGGGTTATTAATCATACTTGGGATTCTATAACACTGACAACTGACGAAGCCTTTATGACAGAGCTAGCATCTTTCAGTCATAGCTTGAAGGTGAGGAATTCATTGAGTCTAGATGATTCGGGCTATAGTGGATTGGTTCTTGAACTGCTAACTCTGTCCAAGATACAAGTTGGTGATACAATAAGTGTCACAAAGGACGGAGAGGAATTTACAGGGGTTCTAATGCCCAGAAGTCAAGTTGGAAGCGATGCAGCTCATATCATTATCAAGATAGATAGTGGCTACAATATTGGGATTCGTCTCAATCACGAGTCCAGTATTCGTCGAATCAGAAGTAGGACTAAAAGACGAACTGCAAAGGTTGAGGATTCTATGGAAAAAAAGAACTTACCCCGAGTTACTATCTTAAGCACGGGTGGAACTATTGCCAGCAAAGTGGATTATCGTACTGGTGCAGTAAATCCGGCTCTTTCTGCCCAAGATCTCTATGACACAGTTCCTGAGCTCAAAGATTATGCCAATGTTGATGCAAAGGTCATCATGAGTGTTCTATCAGAGAATATTACTCCTGCTGACTGGGGGAAAATAGCTCGGAAAGTTGCTTCGGAGATAAAGGAAGGAACTGATGGAGTTATAATCGCTCATGGTACTGACACACTAGGATTTACTTCTGCAGCCTTATCTTTTGCATTACAAAATCTCCCAGTTCCAGTTGTTCTTGTAGGGTCTCAAAGATCTTCTGATCGTCCCTCCTCAGATGCAGCCATGAATCTGATTGGTGCAGTTAATCTTGCAACAAAAGCTGATGCCGCAGAGGTCATGATAATCATGCATGCAGAAACTGGAGATAATTTCTTACATGCCCATAGAGGAACAAAAGTTCGAAAATTGCACACAAGCAGAAGAGATGCCTTCCAATCAGTCAATAATTATCCACTATTCAAAATCGATGAAGACACTGTAGAAGAATTGCATCCTCCTCTAAATCGTCGAGATTTGAAGAGAAAAATCATCTTGAAACCAAAATTTGAAGAAAAAGTGGTACTTTTGAAGACATATCCAGGAATTAATGGAATTCTTGTTGAAAAACTCATTGAAGATGAATACAGAGGAATCGTACTAGAAGGAACTGGTTTAGGTCACACTCCTGATAGTTTACAATTACCAATTAAGAAAGCAATTGACGCAGGATTGATTGTTGCAATGACAAGTCAATGCATTTTCGGAAGAACTGACATGAATGTATATCGTTCAGGAGTAGAACTCCTTGATCTCGGAGTTGTTTCATGTGAGGATATGCTACCCGAAACAGCTCTTGTCAAACTTATGTGGGTTATAGCAAATAGTAAGGATACAGAATCAGCAAAGGAACTTCTTCTTACACCTATTGCTGGTGAGATTGACATGCGAAGCGAAGAAACTGATTATGTCAAAAGTCTGGGAGAGTCTTGAAATGACTAACCCAGATAGATATTTGAAACTCGGACTTATGGTCGGTCTAGAGCTTCACCAGCAATTAGACACACCACGGAAATTATTTTGTCACTGCCCACCATCAATTCGTGATGATGAACCTGATGGTACATTTATCCGTAGACTTCGTCCAACTCAGAGTGAACTAGGGGAAATTGATCCTGCCGCTCTTTTTGAGTTTCAAAGGAAGAAACGATTTTGCTACGAGTATTACAATGATACTACCTGTTTGGTAGAATCTGATGAGGAACCCCCTCATAATCTGTGCGAGGACTCTGTTGATATCTGCTTAATAATGGCTGAATTTCTTCAATCAAATCCAGTTGATGAAATCCACCCCATGCGTAAGATTGTGATTGATGGGTCAAATACCACTGGATTTCAACGTACTACAATCATTGCTAACGGCGGAGAAACAACTATCGATGAAAAGAAGATTGGAATTCAGACAATCTGTCTAGAAGAGGATGCAGCAAGAAAAATTGCTGATGACGACGAAAATAACATGAGAATTTACCGACTAGATCGTCTTGGAATCCCATTGATTGAGATTGCTACTGACCCAGATATCCGTACCCCAGAGGAAGCACAAAAGGTAGCTCTTGCCCTTGGACTCCTACTTAGATCAACTGGAAGAGTAAAGCGTGGTCAGGGAACAATCCGTCAAGATGTTAATGTATCAATCAAGGACGGCGCAATCATCGAAATCAAAGGTCTACAACAGCTTGACATGCTGGCGGCTACAGTTGAAAATGAATCACTAAGGCAAGAGAAGCTGCTTGAAATTCGTGATATTTTGAGAGATCGTGGTATTACAGCAGATAAAATCAAATACAAACTCAATGATATTTCCGATGTTTTTGTTAAAAGTGAATCAAAAGTGATCCAAAACGCTCTGAAATCTGGTGGTTCTGTTTTTGCACTGAATCTACCTGGATTTTCAGGTCTTCTTGGAATGGAAGTCCAACCAGAGCGTCGTTTTGGTACAGAAATATCTGATTATGCTAAATTCTGGGGAGGCGTAGGAGGAATATTCCATACAGATGAACTACCCAAGTACGGGATATCTGAAACCGAAGTTACAAAAATCCGCGAAGTTGTAAAAGCTAAAAATCAGGATGCAGTAATTATTGTAGCATCATCTAAAAGTAAGTGTAAAGATGCGCTTGAAGCAGTAGTCAATCGTGCACGTGAAGCAACTCGAGGTGTACCTGCTGAAACCCGAACACCTCTTCCAGAGGGAACTTCAAAATTCGCTAGACCAAGACCGGGATCTTCTCGAATGTATCCTGAAACTGATGTGAGACCTGTAAAAATCACTGAAAAGCGCTTGAAGCGAATCAAGAAGAATATGCCTGAAACCATTAAGCACAAAGAGAAACGATTCATCAAAGAATACAATCTCAGCCCAGATTTGGCACATCAAATTACTCGTTCTGTAAATCTCAATATTTTCGAGAATATCGTCAAAGAAACGGAGGTCTCTCCAACTCTAGTTGCTGCAACTCTAGAAAATACTATAGTCAGTCTTCATAGAGACCATGTTCCTACAGATAACATACAAGATGCACACTTCATAGATTTGTTCACGTTGATTGAACGGAATAAGGTATCAACTCAAGCCATCCCAGAAGTCTTGACATACCTAGCAAACAATCCTCGAAGTTCTGTGAATGAAGCTCTGGAAAAAACAGGTCTAAGCATGGTAAGCAATACTGAAGTGACTGAGACAATCAAGCAAATCATCAGTGAGAGAGAAGATTACATTCGCGAGCAGGGTGAACGTTCCATCGGTGGTCTAATGGGTGTCGTCATGAAGGAACTTGGTGGAAAGGTTGATGGAAAGACTGCCAAGGAGATTCTCACTAAAGAAATTCACAAACTCCTCGGAACCTAGTCTTCACGGTAAGGTTAATTAGAGGTTATCAGTGTGCTCGGTTGCCAGACTTCAATATGTTCAAAGCCGCAGTGGCCTAGCCTGGCAGGGCGCGAGACTCATAATCTTCTTGGAGTCATCCAAGACAAGATCGGGGTCATTGAGATCGCGTCTCTCAGATGAGGCATCTCGAAGTCGCGGGCTCGAATCCCGTCTGCGGCACCACTTTTCTTATTACTTGTAATACAATAATTTCTGTTGTTGGGAGAAAGTTTCTGAATGACTCCAAGAATTTCTATCTTGGCTAAATCTCTGCACCACAGTTCATACAGGAAGTGAAACCCTGTTCATTCTTTGCTCCACAATATGGGCAGACAATAAGAACTGTTTCATGCTCTACGATTTTCACTTGTTCTTCATCAGTACCCATTTTATCATCATTATTATCCACAAGTTTTGTGATGAAACCAATTACTGCAAAGAATAGCACACCTACAGCCACAATTGGCACTACTAATGAAAGCGTAGAACCAAGACTGATAGTAATTGCAGGCACAAGGTAAATCAACCAGATTATTGTGAAAATTATGAATCCTGCAAAGCATCCACCAGAACTCATGGGTCTTGCTCGATATCTTCGAGGATAGGTATAACCATATGGCCTTCGGTAACGTGGACGGCTAATCGGTCGAAATGGTTGTGAAGTACTTCTGCTAGATCTTCCTATAGTTCGAGACCGTGATTCAGCTCTAGAACCCAATCTACCCACATGGCTTGGTGATGATGCTTTTGAACCCAAGCTACCCACATGACTCCGTGATGATGATGAACCCAGCCCACCAACATGGCTTCGTGGTGATGCTTTTGAACCTAGTCCACCAACTCGACCTCTTGATGATGCCTTTGATCCCAATCCACCAACATGACTCGATGGGCTTCTTTTTCTACTACCTCTTCTTGCTCTAGGCACATTTAATCCCTGAGAATGAATAGTTTATTCTGAACTTTTATCCTATTCTACTGTTACTCACGAAATTCAAATCAATTACGAAGTTATTAGGACTTATCTATACTGAGTTCCATGACAGAAAAGAAATGGAAGATAGTAGGAGGAAGCATATACAGACTCAGCGAAGTCTTTGACCAGATGCTTGAAGCAGTAACACATGCAAGAGAGTTGAAGGAGAAACATCTTGTTTTCCTATCCAAAACAAAAACTGGCCATTGGGCTGTCTATTGGAGATCCAAGGAACTTACTGTTGAGCACGAATCGAAACATTGCAATGTATAATACCTCTCGGTGTTTAATAGGAATGGTCGATACTTAGCTCTATGATTCCAGATTCATATCACCCAGAAATTGAAAATGACGATGACCGAATCAGAATAGAGTCGTTAGGTCGGGTTGTAAATGAACTGAATCGCGACCAATTTGAACGAATTTTACGAGAAAGAACTTGGTCTGGTGCAATAGATATCACTAGGTGGACGCTTGACGCAGTTACTGCACTTGTAGTGGTCTGTGCAGATAAGAAATTATCAATCACAATAAAACATGGTTCTCGATATTTCATGCCTATAAGCTTTCCAAAGAAACGAATGTTGGAATCTTTTGCTCAGGCAATAATCGAAGGAAAGTTTTGAGAATAAACAAATCTCTTTATGGAGGACTAGTACATCCTAGTACTCGGTGAAGAGGATTGAAACTAACTTTCAAGACACTTGATGATGTTGATTACAAAGGAAAGCGAGTTTTAGTTCGGGTTGATATCAACTGCTCTGTTGATCCCGATACAAAAATAATCACGGATAGCTCTCGAATCGATGGGATTCTTGAAACACTGAAGGAACTCTCTGAAAGCAGAGTAGTTCTAATGGCTCATCAAGGGCGTCCGGGAAGTGACGACTTCATTTCACTTGAACAACATACAGAGATTCTGAAAAAGCATGGATTCAAAGCCACTTTTGTTGATGACATTTTTGGTGAGAAAGCGAAAAGAGCAATTGACAAAGTACAGATTGGAGAGATTCTCGTTCTCCAAAATGTTCGTTATTTTGATGGTGAACTTAAGAATGCTCCACCAGAAGAAGTTGCAAAAGAGCCTCTGGTACAGGAAATTTATCCTCTCTTTGATTTATTTGTCAATGATGCATTTGGAGCTGCACATCGGTCCCAAGCATCATTAGTTGGATTCACTACAGTTCTCCCTTCAGTTGCAGGTCGATTAGTTGAGAAGGAAATACGTACTCTGACCGAAGCAACTGACACTGAAAAACATCCTTGGACGTTAGTCTTAGGAGGAAGTAAAGTTGAAGATAAGGTAAAAATCCTTGACAAACTTCTGGCAACAGGTAGGGTTGATCACGCTCTTTTGGGTGGACTAATCGGAACATTATTTCTAATTGCTGCAAATAAAATATCTGAAGAATATTCTGCGCCAATCAAAGGGTATGAGAATGCAATTAGTACAGCTCGTGAATTAATTGCAAGCTATAGTGACACCATATTACTCCCTGAAGATGTTTCAGTTGAGATTGATGATAAGCGAGTAGACTGCGAATTTCCAGATATGAATGGCAATCCGTTTCTCGATATTGGTCCTCGGACCGCATTAAAATATGTTGATATCATTGTGCACTCTGCTGTTGTATTTGCTAATGGCCCAATGGGATACTTCGAGAAAGAAGTATTTGCTACAGGGACTAAATCAGTTCTCAAAGCTATTGCAGATTGCACTGGAGTCACAGTTGTAGGTGGAGGACATATGGGTGCAATGGCACATGAAATGCACCTAGAATCAAAAATCGCCCACATCAGTACAGGTGGAGGTGCAACAATCAATTTCCTGACTGGGAAAAAATTAGATCTTGTTCTTGCTCTTGAAGCAGCTGCAAAAAGGATGTGATATCTTGTGCAACTTGTTGAATTTCTCTATTATTTTCCTCTATTCTATATTTTCTTAATCAATCTAGTAGCATTTTCTGCTATGTGGTGGGATAAACGAAAGGCATCTCAGCACGAATGGCGTGTTGCAGAAGCCACACTACACATACTTAGTCTACTTGGAGGTGCATTGGGAATAATCGGAGGAATGTACAGATTCCGTCATAAGACTCAGAAGAGATCTTTTCAAGCTATCACAATCATCGGGTTGATTATATCATTTGTAATTTACTGGATTATTGCTTCCCAGTATATCTAAAAGAAAATGGAGCCCCAGGCGCGAATTGAACGCGCGACCTGCTGATTACAAGTCAGCCGCTATAGCCTCTAAGCCACTGGGGCATAGTGAATCCCGAATTATTGTATCGTTTTAAAAGCTACTCTTCGGGATACTATTTTTTGATTACTTATCGTGATAGACATTATCGATGATTATTGCATATGCAAGCAGCATCAGACGAGGCGCATTTGGATCAAGGATATGAATCACGTATCTATCCTTGAAGTTGAATGCAGGAGCAAATACATCACGCCACTTGTCGCCTTTCTTGATTTCAGCATAGACTCTGTTCTTGTCCTTTGGATCAGTTATTGTAAAGTTCCACTTGGTCACTCCTCCTTGTGCCTTGTAAATCATATTCTCTTCAGGATCATACATATCAATTGACCCACGCAAAGCAACCATTGGTCTCTTACCACGGCCAATCAAGTCTCCTGATGGAGTCTTTACATCATAGATTGGACGAGCACTCATCAACTTCTTGTTGATGATACAAAGAATCGATTCATCTGCATTCATTAGCTGAATCTCTTCTCTCATTGAGATGAGCTTTCTTTTCATTATTCCAATCTTTTCACCTTGTGGATTGTATATATCACCGCCACCAAATTTCCAAGATTTTTCATGTAGTACATAGTGTTCAATAGAAGGATCTAGAAGACTCATAATAATATCACCTAGAAATGACCTTCACTCAATTTAGTTACATTTAAGGAAAATTCGTACTGAATATTGTATTTTCGACGATTTGACCAGAAAAAAAGGCCTTTTGGGGTATAAATCAAGGACATGTTTATGAGTGACTGTGCGCAAATATCCAATAAGAACAGAGTCCATTTGTGACAAAAGCGTGTCACACGTGTGTCTTACAAACTCTAATGCTTACGAGAAAAGTAAAATAGCATACAGAACTGCGTTACAATGACGTATCAGTAGGTGAAACCAATTGCAAACATCTTATTCAGAATTCATGGATTCCATTGTCCAACTATTTAGACCCATAGCTCAGTTCTTTCAAAGTATTGGACTTCCATTTGGTGAAATAGCCTGGATTTTCATAATTATATTTATTCCAATGTTGCTAATCATCATCTCACTGGTAATTCGTGGTCGACGTGGCGGTGGATTAAAGGTAGATGAGGGTCTAAAGAAAATCATCGCCTCAACTGGAGATGTTTCTGGTGGAATGGCTGGTGTAAAGAAAGTCAAGTTCATTAAAACTCCTGCAGAAGCAATGGTCTTTCTCAAAGTTGAAGAAAATGCCATTCAACAAGCACTTTCAGCTGTTGATTATTTTGTCCAACAAGGCGAGATAGATGAAGGTCTCAAGACTAAATTTGTTCAAGTTTACCAAGACCGACTAGATGCTGTACGTGCAGCTATTGCTAAAGATGAGGAATTCAAAGAGATTGTTGACACCTCTTCAGCTGTTGATCGAGCTCGTTCTGATTATCTTCAAAAACTCGCAGCCATGTCTGGAACAGCTGTAGAAACCGATGAAGACGAAGCTGGCGGTCCAGAAAGTGTAGGAATGCCTAGTTCGACTACCACAGCCCCAATAACTACAACACCTAGTGGTGGTCCCCCAGGTGGTGCAGCTCCCAGTGGTGGTCCTCCCGGTGGCGGTCCTCCAGGCGGTGGTCCCCCAAGTGGTGGTCCCCCAGGTGGTGCAGCTCCCAGTGGTGGTCCTCCCGGTGGCGGTCCCCCAGGCGGTGGTCCCCCGGGCGGTGCAGCTCCCAGTGGTGGTCCTCCCGGTGGCAGTGCACCAAGCGGCGGTCCCCCAGGTGGTATGACTCCAAGTGCTAGTCCACTAGGCGGCAGTCCAAGTGAAGATGCACCAAAACCTTCAGGTGCAAAGAGTTCACTTCAATCTGAAATGCTTCAAGAAATGGAACGTCTAAAGGCTCTCATGGGTGGAGATTAGTTCCATATTTGCAAGACTTGTACAAATCTGATACAAGATTTGTACAAGTTTCTCATTCTGTCATTATTAAGTAGAATACATACCGTACTGTATGAATTCAGAGAAGTGGCTCTTGATTGATGGTAAAGTACACAAACTTGTCGACATATTTACTACCGAACAAGAAGCCATTAATTTCGCACTAGTATTACAAGAGAACTGTCATACTTCTGTACATAAATTGAGAGATGGGAGATGGGGAGTCTATTGGAGACCACGATCTGGTATCTTATGTCCTTATGGTGTCGTTTAGGTAGCAATTGAAATTTGCTCTCGGAAAGCTTTTTGGTTGATTAGCTCAAGTTGTTAATTGGGTCTTTTAAGATGTCCAATGTGAAATTGAATGCAGCTAAGAGTGTTTTGGGACTTATTCCAGAAAAAGGAGCGATTGGTCTTGGAAGTGGTTCTACTGTTGCTATCTTTGCGAAGGAATTGGGTGAGAGAATTGCATCCAAGAAAGTTAATGTTTCAGTGGTTCCCAGTTCTTATCAAGCATATCAACTTGCCATTGAATTCGATATCCCGCTCACAAATCTTGACAAAAATCCTGAACTCCTTCTTACAATTGATGGTGCAGATGAGGTTGACAAGGATCTTAACTTAACAAAAGGTGGCGGTGGGGCACTTTTTCAAGAAAAGATAGTCGCTTCTGCCTCCAAAAAGCTAGTGATAATTGTAGACGAATCAAAGCTTGTCGAAAAATTAGCCTCCAAATTCCTAATCCCTATTGAGGTATTACCATTTTCCTTGGGAGTTGTTCAGAAGACAATCACTAAGATGGGGCTTGAACCTATTGTTCGTCAAGCTCAGAAGAAAATGGGTCCAGTAGTTACAGACAATGGAAATTTCATTATTGATTTGAAATTTCCGAAACCTATTGACAATCCTTCTCAAATAGCAATTGATCTAAAGATGATACCTGGTGTAATTGAAACTGGATTATTCGTTGGAATGACTGATGAGGTTCATGTAGGAACTGAAGATGGTGCATACATTCTGAAGAAGAAATGACTTCACTGATACATGGACCAGAATCTTCTGAATCTGTTAGTATATCCTAGTATATCAGTTGAATCTACGTACTGGTCAATTCCACCTAGATATTTCGGTAACTCTTTGACTTCTTCGTCCACAATCTTTGTATGAATTGCTTCTGCAAATTTCTGTGCATGAATTACCATGAACGGGCGATTATAGAACTGTGACACTTCAGTAGTCAATGGTTCTGTCACTCCAAGATCATTATGCATTTTTGCAATATACTCGTATGCTTTTGCTAAATGTTCTTGTCTTTCTTGCCAATTATCGGAATCCATCACCTTGATGAACACTGGTGTGAGTTCCTTTGCATTCTTGAGTTTCGAGAAAGCAGTACCAAACCATTTGATGTATGGTGCATACTTGCGTTCCATCAAGAAACACAACCCCATCATATCACTAATCAATCTAGTTGCAACAATCCTAGATCCTAATTCATCTCCTACCTGACCACATCTACCCATAAAGGCCTCTTCTTGAGCAATTCTCTCCCATTGATTCGCCAATAAATATAGCCACAAATCCTGAGGGTAATATTCTAATTTACTTATTATCTCCTTCATCCTACCCAGACCATCATGAAATACTCGACCATTTGCAATACTGAGTAGAATCTGTTGTGGTAATACCAACCAATCGAAGATTCGTAGGTCTTCTGCTGGATTAAAGCCAAGATACTCCAAAAAGAACCCGTTAACTGTATTAATCTCAATAGCATGATTTACTGGTCCTTCTCGAATGGCACTCATCCCTATAGTCCCATTCTCATTCTTAACAAAATTGGTAGGAAAGCCTCGTACCTTTAGTGGTAAATTGATTCGGAGTTTTTCATCAAGTTCCTCTTTCACAGAGGTATAATCAGATTCTTTCAAAAATATCTGTAATCTAGGTCCCCAGTCATGATCCATGGACTGCGGAGTGTCATAACCTAATACGTCAGAACCATTTCCGATACGAACAGCAGAATATACGAGGTCGGGATAATATTTGTCCATGAATGGCTTAACCGCATCCTTATAGAAGGCTTCACTCAAGTCCAACCCGGGTAAGAAATCATAGAGCAGGTGATCTTCATCACTCATTCATTTATCTCCATTTTTTACGATAACATTATGGAATTTGGATTTTGCGGCGAGGCATTTTGAAATGGCGGGCCCGCCCGGATTTGAACCGGGGATTACCAACTTAGGAGGCTGGTGCCCTATTGACCCCCTTAAGATAAAATCTCAAAGGACCAGGCTAGGCCACGGGCCCATGATTTTGAGCGAGTGAAAAGTGCGTTGTTAAAGCTTTTGTCACGTACTGAAAATCTACTGTGCAATCTTTGCTGTGATTTTTGCATCTTCTTCCATAGCATCAACCAACATGCTACCTTGTCTAGTCTTAATCCGAATGGCACTCTCACCATTTCTTCCTACAACAGTTGTGAAGAGATACAAGTCATCAGCAAAGACCTCAATCCTCTGCTTTGCATATTTTCTACCAGAATAGATTGTGACCTTTTTCTTGTTGTAGCTTACTGATATCGGTACATTCTCTCCTGGAGTCCCCCTTCCTTTCGGATAACTCTCACCTGCAGGAGTCGTACCTCCTCGTACTGGTACAACTACTTTTTCACCACCGAAAGTGAACATCTCATATTCTAGAAAGCCCCTCTCAAATTCACGCACTTCGACAACTGGTCTTGCAAGGTCTCTCTGTGTACCTCCCATTCCTGTTGGAAGTTTTACTTTTAGTGATAATGCGGAAACCTTAGCTACTTTTCCATCCTCAATCTGTACTACCGTATCAACAGTACTAGGGATTTGCCCCAACTCAACTCGCCCACCTAGGAGCAATCTCTGAAGTGCATCAATTGCAGAACCTGCATGTACAACTCCAACCATTCCTACTCCTGCTGATCGAAGATCTGAATATGCCTGAAAATCTGAATTCTTTCGTAATTCATCATATATGACAAAATCTGGTCGAACAAGGAGAAGAATATCTGCAGCCTTCTCCATACTGCCATCAAGTGGAGAATATTGTACAATCTCCTCATTGACCTGTAGGTCTCTTGGTTGTTCAAGTGTCTTTACAACATTCCCCTTACTGCTGTAAAATTCAGCTAATGCTGCTGCAAAGGTACTCTTACCTGAACCTGGAGATCCCGAAACTAGGATTCCTTCTGCTCGAGACTCGAGACGATTCATTAGTTTAGGACTGAGTTCATAGTCTTCCAAACTGAGTTTTACAATAGGACGTATTGCAGAAATTTCCATTTTATCTGCAAAGGGCCGTCTTGCAATAGCTATTCTGAGGTTTCGAAGTTGAACTACAGCTGCACCTTCTTCCTCTATCTCAATAAATGAATCACTGTCATCTTCTGCAGAAGCGAGAATTGCTTCTGCCAAAATATCTAGTTCTTCGTACGTAAGAATTCTATCTGAGAGTTCGACTAGTTCCCAATTTCCTGGCTCGCCTCTCTTTGCTCGCGGAGGATTCCTCTCTATCAAATGCACACTCATAGTTTTCTCATCGAAGAATGCTTCAAGGGTGACTATCTCATCATCATTATGTCTCTTCATTGTCCATCACCACTACGGTCTCGTAAAGTTGATTGTGCTACCTTGTAGAAATTCACTTCTCCATTTTGATCTACTAGCGCAAAAATTAGATCTTTTCTGGAGCCAGCAGCAGTCTTAGTAACTAAATCCAAATCACTTAGAGATATTGGTACATCCTCTTTCAATACGTACACTAATTCTTTTGCATTTGCTGCACCAGGTTTGTCACCTCTTGCATAAACCCGGAATCCTATTCCGCTTCCAAAGCCTTTTCGTACAGCATATCCTCTACTACGAAGGTCTCTAAATACGAGATAACGAATCCAGAGGTCTGGATCATCATCTAATAAGCTGTTCACAATATAGTCCGGTCCCACAATCTCTCCGGAGGGAGTTGCTGCAATGGCTCTTTTCCTTTCTATCAGATGAAGAAGTTCTACTGGTTCTAATTCTAACTTATTTTTATCAATGCGAGTACCATAGAAACCCTGCTGTGATAATCGATCTGCGTCCTCACTAGCAACAATACCTTTTCCATTCTCAAAGATGATATGCGCAGGATCTTCTTCAGGTTCTTCGTCAATATCATCTTCAAGACCTTCTTCGAAGTCCTCTAGCTCAAGTGAATCTCTTTCATCTTTTGACAATTTGTACTCGCCTGCTATCATTAGCCCAGAAAGTTTTGTGAAAAACCTGTCGTCGTGCCACAAGAACTAAAGCCAGTTTAATCTGATGCAATCTTGTGTCTGACCAGAGTTTCGAAACTGAACTTAAGAAGTTCATTGCAGAGGCTGAGAAAATTGCTATTCTCGGTATAGGAAATGATTTGCGTACAGATGATGGGCTTGGACTATATATTGTGAAAACAATCAAATTTGACCATCCAAATGTCTTGATTGAGAATGTAGGTTCAGTACCTGAAGGATTTGCCCGTTCTTTGGCTGAGTTTGGAGCCAAACGAATTATCATGATTGATGCAGCTGATATGCGAAAAGCACCTGGGCATGTCGAACTTGTCACAAAAAAACGAATTGGTGGTATCAGTATTAGTACACACAGCATGCCCCTTTCCTTTCTAATGATGTATCTAGAACAGGAAACCGGTGGTGAGAGTATACTTGTTGGCATTCAACCAAAGAGTCTACAATTTGGAGAGGGTCTTACACCAGAAATTCAAGAAGTTTCGGATAATATAATTAGCAGTATTGAAAGACTGTTGGAAGAACATTACAAGGATTGAGAGAGATGTACCGTACAATAGAATGGCTTGATGATACTAATCAAGTTCGACTTGTAGACCAGACCAAGCTTCCCTTGGTTGTTGACCACATTGTTACAGATAGCCACAAACGGATTGCAAAATCTATCAAGATTATGGAGATTCGTGGTGCACCTGCCATCGGAGCTGCTGCTGGGATGGGAATGGCTCTTGCAGCGCTTGAAAGCAAAGCAAAGACAAAGAGTGATTTGATAGATTTTCTGGAAAAGGCTGCTGAAACACTCAATACACGACCTACTGCAGTAAATCTGACATGGGCTACAGCACGGATGCTAGAAGTTGCAAAGAGCACTGATGGTACGGCTGATGAGATAGTCCAGCGTCTAGTTGAAGAAGGAAAAGAGATTGCTGAAGAAGATGTTCGAATGAGTCGTGCTATGGGTGAGCAAGCTCTCTCTCTCATCAAACCTGGTTATACAATACAAACAATTTGTAATGCAGGGTCTCTTGCAACTGTTCATCTTGGCACAGTAGGTGCAGTTGTCCGAGTTGCTCATGAGGCATACAATGGTGATATCAAGGTGTATGCAGCAGAAACTAGACCGCGTCAACAAGGCGCTCGATTGACACTATACGAGTTCATGGAAGACAACATTGATACAACACTCATCACTGATGGGATGATTGGTACTGTTTTCCGTGAGGGTCGAGTAGACTGTTGTGTTGTTGGAGCAGACAGAATTTTGCGGACTGGACATGTCATCAACAAGATTGGAACATACACTATGGCAATCACTGCAAAATATCACAATATTCCATTCTATTCAGTCGCACCTGTATCAACAATCGATATGATGACCAATCCTGAGGATGTTGTAATTGAGGAACGTGATCCAGATGAGGTTCGTGTCATCAATGGTGAAGCAGTCACAGTACCTAATGCCAAAGTGTATAATCCTGCGTTCGATATGACACCACCAGAGTTGATTGATGCCATCATCACTGATATTGGCGTTGTCAAGAACCCAACCGAGGAAAAGATGAGAAAACTCATGGAAAAGGCATAATGGAAAGGAAGTTATGGCATTGACCGATGTCAAGCTCACTTGCCTGTTAACAGATGGAACTACATCCCAGATATCAGTTGGAGATAATCCAACAAAAGTATCACTAACAAGAAGCAATCTGAAAGAGATTGACCTTATTCCCTTGCGTTCATGTTCTGGATTGAACTGGTTAGACTTATCCCATAATCACTTGAATGAGGTCAATCTAAGCCAACTTGGGATGAAATGTGGTATAGAACGACTATCACTGTCGTACAATCCTCTAAGACGAATTGATCTGAGCCTTCTTACAGACTGGAAGGAGCTCAAGACACTACGCCTGACAGGATGTGAACTGGATGAGATTAATCTTGGTCCATTGAGAGGGATGAGTTCTCTGGAGCAACTATCCATTGCATTCAATGATATCGAGGAGTTGGATCTCTCACCACTAGCATTCTGTCCTAATCTCGAGATTCTCTCTCTCAATAGAAATGGGTTGAAGAAAATTGATTTGAAACCTCTCAGTGAATGTTCTTCTCTCAAGACCCTCAATATAGGAGATAATCCTTTTGAGACCATGGATCTATCACCTCTTACTGAGTGTGAGAATCTGTATTCTCTGGTCCTCAACAAGACTCCCCTTGAAACTATTGATTTGGGGTTCCTGAGGAATCTTAGGAACCTCAATGGACTGGATCTGAGTGGAAACCAGCTCAAGAGAGTGGACCTTCGTCCTCTGACCCATTGCGATGACATGTACGAGGTAAATCTAGAGGGCAATCCCTTGGAAACCGTAGTGGTTTCTCCTAGTTTTAGTTGTACAGGCCTGAAGATGGATGCTGCATCAGAAGTGATATTCAAAGAGATAGATAATCTAGTTCATGAAAATATAGATAACAAATGATGGATATTATCTTGATTACGGTGCTAGGAGGTTCTTGGGTTGAAGCAATCCGTTATCGGGCTCATACTAATGGTCAGTAGCTTTCTAATCTGGCTAATTGCTATTGATCTTCTATTTTATTACATAGTGAATGTCCTGCACCCTGATCAGGCATTTGGAGAACCTATATGGGTCATCGACCCTATTGGCTTCTTTTTGATTTCCATACCAACAGGAATTATGTTCTTTGTGGGACTCCTTGTTATCTTTGGATCTGTGTTACCAGAAGAATGAGTAATGAGTGGCGGGCGCGGCAGGATTCGAACCTGCGACATCCAACTTCGAAGGCTGGCGCCCTATTAACCTTGCACAAAATTATACCTTTTGTGCACCCAGGCTAGACTACGCGCCCTTAATCTCGCCTTAGTTGTTAAACACTTAAGGACTTCTGTTCGTTCAAATGGAATTACTTCTTACCTAGTATTTTACTCCAGACATCAATGAAGTTTTCAAGAGACCTATCAAATGTCTTCTCAGCATCTTCAGGAAAGAGGCACCCTGGCAGTTCTCGATGTTTCCAGTGGTAGTCTATGCAATCACAGCAGTATCCTTTTCGTGAACAGCCTGGATACGAACAGGTACATCGTTCCTTGTTTTTATTGACATTACATATTCTGCCAGTCATTGAATTCACTTGTCCTTCTTACCACCTTATCACTACAAGTTAAAACCTGTTTGGTCTTGTCGGTAGGCTAATAGAGACCATGGTATCCAATAGATTTGCAATGGATCTCGGTACGTGGTTCAAAGAGATTCCAACAGGGATTGATGGAACACCACTCTCAAAGGATCGAATCGATACCCTAGAGCAAATTCTGAATGAGAAATACGGTAGAGATACTGTGGTTACATCTGTTTCTCGGTTGAGGAGTAAGAAGAATGCTGTACTCTCCTTGACTATTTCCTCAACAGGAATCAAAATACACACAATTGTCGCAAAGATGTTCATTGTAGGTCAATTCAAAAATGAACTACGCATCCTGAAGTCAAGCTGGGAACATGGTCTTGCTGTTCCTCAGGTATTTGAGGCGCGTGATGGTGTTATTCTCATGGAGTTCATTCCAGGAGAACCATTTGTTGATAGAATCAACTATACCTTTGATTCTCTTCTTATTGACAAGTTGGCAGAATGGTATTACAATTATCATAAAGTTCATGGACAAGTCAAGGGTGATCCCAGATTACGGAATTTCATAATCAATGAAAATCGGATTATTGGGGTCGATTTTGAGGAATCTCATGAAGATTTCTGGATGGTAGATATTGCAGGTGTCTGTGCAAGTCTATTAGATACCAATCCCATCTTTGATTCACGAAAACAGAAACTCTCTTGGCGATTTCTGGAAAAATATCTCGCCCTCATCAATCTCCCACGAGATGAAACCATTGATGCTGATTTTATAGCAACTATTGCTGATACTCTAAAACAGACATCTCAATGGCGAGATGATAAAAGAATTCT
This sequence comes from Candidatus Thorarchaeota archaeon MP8T_1, assembly GCA_002825465.1. The sequence goes on along the minus strand of PJER01000039.1, from coordinate 8,845 downwards.
CGAACTCTCAGAAAAAATTCGCAATGATGGACTCCCTTCTGACTAATTTCTCTTGAGAATTTACACTCCCTAAGGTTCATAACATGGTTCATCTCAAATCGATGTATATGACCATGCATATCGGATTAACTTGATGGAGTGTACAATATCATATGGAACGAAAGCAACTTGCATTGGTAGTATCTATCACTGTCATATTGGTTGTGAGTTCTATAACTGTGGTCTTATTTCTTGGGACATCTGACAATTCAATTAATTTCTATGTATTCGGTGACTCCCAAGGATATCAAGGTGGGGTTGAACAAGTTGTTGCATCGGCAAATCTCTATAGACCTGATTTCATTTTCCATTGTGGAGACCTCACTCCTTTTGGACAAGAAAATCAGTATCAAGCAATTGACGCGGTCTTGGTTCAATCAATTGTTCCAGTCTATACTACAATAGGAAATCATGACATCAAAAATGATGGCGGTCAATTATATCAAGAGTACTTTGGACAGTCTACATATTCTTTTGATCTTGGTCCAGCTCACTTCACTGTCTTCAACACGTCATCAGGTGATATCACTCCACAAGAATTCATCTGGCTTGAGCAGGATCTGGGTAAGACTGAAGCTGATTTTCGATTTGTTTTCACTCATATTCCTCCATTTGATCCTCGAACAGAAGAAAGTCATACATTATTCAATTCAACAACCAGTGCTCAACTGATGACTCTTTTTGAAACCTATGAAGTTGATGCAGTCTTCACAGGACATATCCATTTGTACAATGAAACTATAATCAATGGGGTAAGATACATCATTACTGGAGGCGCAGGAGCCAGTCTTTATGCTGATGAAGAAAACGGTGGAATATACCATTACATGAATGTCACATTGAACGAAGGTATACTCACCATTGAGCCTGTACTTCTTGATGCTCCTTCACTTCCAAGAGATTCAGTTGTAATCAGAGGTCTAAACGAAGATGTCACACTCTCCCTTGAGGATTTACTTCAGATGGAAACCGTTACTGGATTTTCGTCATTTCAGAACCAGTATGACAACTGGGGAGGACAAGGTATCTATTCCGGGGTGGCTATTTCGGATTTGATCGAACTTATTGGAGAAATGGCCATCAATGACACACTGATAGTGAGGTCTTTTGATGGATATGTTCAGGAGTTCGGATATTCAAACGTCTACCCCAACGCATCATGGAATGAGCTACAAGGGCCAATGGTACTCGCTTATTCTTACAACGACACAATGGTCCTTGACTGGACTGATGGTATGCGTCTTGTAATGATACCTTCCGATGGAGGATATAGCAACATTGATGCAATCCAGACTTCAGAATCAGATAATGTGATTTCTGCTGGAGCTCGTTGGGTTCGATTTGTATCATCGATTGAGGTGATTTCAGGGTGAGTTCCTCAGTAGTATCCACAAAAGATATTGTAACAATTGCAATACTTGCATCTCTGGGTGGAGCACTTAGCACATTCGTGGGTTACCTTGGAAATCTCATCAATCTGGCATTAGGTGTACCATTTGGTGCAGGCCAATTCATGGCGGGACTCCATGTTTTTTGGCTTGTCCTGATTCGAGTTATTGTTCCAAAACGAGGTATTGGTACAGCTGGAGGTCTACTTAAGGGCATGATTGAGATGTTCACAGGAAGCACACATGGTATAGTGATTGTCATTGTATCTTTAATCCAAGGAATTATTGTGGATATTGGTGCATCAGTAGCTGGAACTAGTGATAATCTCAATGGCAATTCTCGATTTATCTGGTGGATAGGAGCTGGGTTTTCCTCTGCTGTCAATGTTATTGTATTACAGTTATTCTATTTCACGGGAGCTCCATTTCTGTATATCTTCGTAATCTCTATCCTAGCTTTTTGTTCAGGAATCATCTTTGCTGGATATTTTGCATGGGAAACCCTGGAATTCTTGAATGATACAGGTACCATATCTGGATTTCAGAGTATTAAACCTACAATCACAAATAACAATCCAAGAAGTATTGCTTTTCGGAATTTACCTGCAATAGCATTTGTTCTGTTTCTTACTATCGGGACACTTTACTATACAACCAATGTCGCTCATGTCTTTGTAGATCCATACACCTGTGAAGTAAGAGGTTTCGTAGATAATCCCTTCTCATTCACGTTGGATGATTTTCAAAGCGAACAAGTGACAATCGAGGCTGAACTCATTGGAGCATATACCCATCTCCCGCCTGCAAACTACACCGGAATCTTGCTCAGTACCATACTTCAACAGGCATCAGTGCAGACAGAGGCAGTCGGTGTTCAAATTACTGCTAGGGATGGATATTCAATCTCTCTCGATATCGCTGATGTGATGGCTGATTCGGAGTTACTTCTCACTATGACAGAGGATGGACTATGGTTAATTGCTGCAAATTACGATGGTTCGATGTGGGTTCGTCAAGTAATTGTGCTACAAGTATACTAGGGGAAAATGATGTTAGAATCTCAGAACATATCCTTCTCATACGATGGAAAAACAGAGATTCTAAGGTCCGTGGATATCCAAATTCATCCAAGTGAACTTGTTCTTTTGACTGGACCTACTGGTTCTGGCAAATCTACCTTAGCCAAGTGTCTCTCCGGATTCATACCCAGAAGTATTGAAGGAGAGTTCGAGGGTGAGATCAGAATCGATGGTGAAAATACAGCTGATTACTCAATTTCCAAGTTCTCTAGATTAGTTTCTCTGGTACAACAAGACCCTGATAGTCAGATTGTCACACTACAGGTAGCTGATGAGGTTGCTTTTGGTCCAGAAAATTACGAATTTGAATCAAAAATGATTGAAAATCTCGTAAATTCATCACTCTCTGCTGTAGGTGGTTCACATATTATCAATCGCATTACACATACTCTCTCAGGTGGAGAAAAACAAAGACTTGCAATTGCTGCAATGCTAGCAAATCAACCAAAATATCTGATTCTTGATGAACCGACAGCAAGCCTTGATCCAAAAGGTGTTCTTGCACTCAGGAAGATTTTGACCGACCTGAAGAAAAAGAACGTCGGCATCTTATGCATTGAACATAATCTGAATACAATCCGACCAATTGCAGAGAGGATCTTGACAATCTCAAATGGTACAATATCTGCTTGGGATGGCACAGCAAATGAACCAATTTCTCAAGAATCTCCTCGAAAAGTTTCTAGCAGTGACCAGCTTCTCTCTCTGGAAAATGTCAGTTTCTCCTATGGTAAGAATCAAGTTCTTCAAGATGTTAGTCTGAATATCAGTAAAGGAGAAGTTATTGCTCTCATGGGTGAGAATGGGTCAGGGAAGACCACACTCATCTCTATTCTTGGAGGTTTACTTGAACCAAGTAGTGGTCGTGTGTATCTTGGTGCATCATTGATATCAACAATAGATACTAAGACCCTTGCAAGAAAGGTTTCAATCGTTTTCCAGAATCCAACTCATCAGATTTTCGAGAGAACTGTCTGGAAGGAACAAATACTGACCTCAGAAATACTAGGCAACAAAACTGAGGAATCACTGAATCAATCGCGAGAACTGTTACGAGCTGCAAATCTAGAAAATCATCTGGATAGAAACCCGTTCTCACTGAGTCATGGACAAAAGCGTCGCCTCAATGTGACATCAGTCCTATCGCATAGTCCGGATATTCTTCTACTGGATGAACCATTCATTGGTCAGGATCAGGAAGGTCGTGATTTTATTCTGGAGAAGATTGCATCTATCAGCGGGGCTGTGGTCATTGTCACACATAATCCGAATTTTGTCAAAAAACACTGTAATCGAGTGATTTTCGTCGAAAATGGTGGAATTTTGTTAGATGGAATCCCTGAGACCGTCTTGCAGCAGTTGAATGAGATTGGTCATACTGAGTATTCGGAGATGGAGGTGAAGAACTAGATGGAAAAACCCTCACGTAACCTCCAAGGGAGTAGTCGAATCAATCCTCTAGTCAATCTTTTCTTACTGATAGTTACGCTAGTAGGGATAATGATCTACCCTAATTGGAGATTCAGCCTCATTCTCCTAGTAATTGTATTACTATTATTTCTTTTAACTGGTGCATCATTGAATCTCTCTCGAAATCGAACAAGATTCATCTTTCTCTTCTCCGCTTTATTGTTTGTATTTCAAGTCTTCATTACCGTGAATGGCACTATCCTAGGATTTTTCATTCCATCACTTAATGGATTTGGCCCATACTTTCCCATTACCGATTATGGAGTAGAACGAGGACTCTCTATTTCTTTGCGATTTCTTCTTGTTGTTCTCTCAAGTATGCTATTTGTATCAGTCACCGACCCCACCTTGCTAGCACACTCATTGACAAAACTAAGGATTCCCTACCGGTATAGTTTTGCATTAGTGATTGCATTGAGATTTCTACCGCTCTTTGACTCTGAAAATTACACAGTTCGTTTGGCTCAGAAATCACGGGGCATCAAACCAGAGGTAGGTGGTCTACGTAAAATATTCAGAACAATTCAATACACATTCTTTCCACTTTTAGTTTCTGCATTGTCGCGGGTAGAATCTTTAGCAATATCGATGGACGGACGTGGTTTTGGATATAGTCCAACTCGTACATATTTCAGAAAGTCAACTTGGAAGATTACAGATTCACTACTTGTAATCTCGGGATTTGGATACATTATCCTCTGTTTCTTGCTTGCTCTTGGTTTTCTACCTTACCTGACTACTATTTTCTAAAAACCAGCAAACGAAAGTAGATCTGGTGATAATCTAACTTCACATTCATCTTTTCTAGGTACGAAATTCGGATGTGGTACTCTCTTCTGATAAAATTGGGAACCGACTCCTTCACAAATTTGAGATTCTTCATCAAAGTATCTACACTCGGTACAAGCCAAATCATTATCGAGCTCACGTTGTACTGGTACCTCGACAAACTGTGCCAATCTCCTATCCCACATACGAACCATTCGAGTAGCTCTCATAACCTCTTATTTTGTAGAATACCTATAAACTACCCAACAAACCAATACAATCTAGGGTCTTTTCAAATTGCGCATTTTATCATTATGAAATCATCATTATTTCAGACGTTTCTCCATGAAGAAACCAGGTGTTTTGTATCCTCTCTCTTTGAAAAAGTCTACACCAAGGATATCTGTTGAGTGAAGAAGTATGTAAATTCCTGTGAATTTTGCTGCTCTTGCCCACTTTTCAGCCGAATTTACTAAAGATTCACCAATTTTGTCTCTTTGATTTTGTGAGTCTATAGTAATCTCATGTATCTTAGCTATCAGCTTATTGAAACCAGAAGATCCAACCCAAATTGTTCCAATAATCTCGTTGTTTTTTGCAAGGACAACGAATCTTTGATGTTTTTCTTCGTCATTGAAGTATTTCTCTAGGTTGTCCTGATGTAATTTCATCTCTGCTTCTGTATCTGCAGCAAATGAAAATTCTACTTTCTTTTTGAATTGATCAAACTCTGCCTTTACTATAGTGTCATACTCATCATCTTGCATCTCTCGAATGGTGAAATCATCACTAATGGAGGCATTCTGCGAATTGACTTTGAACACTTTTGAATTTGGTATCTGTTTGATAGAATATCCAGATTTTTTGTACAGTGCAATAGCTGGAGAATTGTCTGAATGTACAAATAGTCCGAGATTTAGATTCAATTCAGAAGAAAATTCCTCTGCTCTCTCCAAGAGAAGTTTCCCAATACCATTCCCATATGATTTTGGATCGACAACAATATCGTAAATCCATTGTTGATTCTCTACATCCCAAGCATCTCTACTGTTTCTGTTCCCCATCCAAAGATACCCACATCGAACCCCATCTTCTTTTTCAGCAATGAAGACTTTCGCTTTAGGGTCATCAAAGTCAAAGTAGTCATTCATCTCTTTTCTGTGAAGCTCAAGTAATGTAGGATCATCATTGGGATTAACGTCTGGATTATTCTTCAGTAAATCATCTAAGACAAACTGTCGCATTGCTTTCATCGTCTTGAAACTGAGATCAAAGAAGAAATCCCAGTCATCATTATCCTGTAATTCTCTAACATAGAACTTCATTTTCAATCCTCTAACTTACCTTGTTTTTCCTACTGGTGCGAGATAGACTGTCATCTCGTTCTCTCCATCAATCTGAATCAATTCATCCATTACTTTCTGATCGTATGCAGCAATAGCACACGTACCAGCACCAATCCCCTTGCACGCAAGATACAGGTTCTGGCAGATATGCCCTGCTTCGATGAGGATATCCTTGTAAGAGATTAGACTGTACCTCCACTCAGTTTTGTACGGAATCGCTACCCAGACGAAAACAACTGCAGATTTTCCAATGAAGTTCTGAGACCATGCCTTGTTCATGAGTTCATCTGCATCAGGGAGATTTTCAGTTACTAGTATCAATTTGTGTTCGATAGGCAAGTATCGATATATTCCGCGTTCAAGCTCATCTACATTATTGACTAGCAGGTAAGTTTCGTATGGCTGACGAGCTCCACCTGAAGGAACAGCACGCATAGTCCACACATTGTTCTTGTCTACTTCCCTAACTCCTTGAGTAGCCCATAAGAGAAATGATAGTTCTTCAAGGGTCAACGACTCATCAGTGAAGGCACGTTCACTTGCACGATTTGCTATTGCCTCAACAAGTGGAATTTTTCCTACTTTGAAGTCCTCAGGGTCGACCAGATTGATTAGATTTGATCTCTCATCATACGGTTTCTCAAGGGGCGGCGGATTAACTCCTTTTCTTTGATCTGGTTCCCACCAGTCTTCCATTGGAAATGCATCAAAATCATGAGACTTCAATAAATTTCTTCGTTCCTTAATCATTTCATCATACCTAGTCATGTGCGAAAGTCTCCGTTCAGAATCAATGGATAATTGTAAGGGGAAACCAGGTGAGGTACCTATAAGCTCACTCTTTCACGCTGTTCAAGCCTCTGTGGCTAGTCGATGTCTGCTGAGTAATCCTTTTATTGCTATCAGAGAAGCAAACGACCACTCGGGACGTAGCTCAACTTGGCAGAGCTATGGACTGTAGATCCATCGGTTGCCGGTTCAAATCCGGCCGTCCCGACCATTTTCTGTTTTTCCGGATTCTAGGTATTTTTTCTTGCTAAATCGATTGATTATGAACGGTTTCAAAATAATAGCAGTCAGAACAACAATAAGTCCAAGACCAGTGAGAGTTGCTAGATTTCCCAATCTCGTAATAAGAACATCAACTGAAACGCTCTCTGTACTAAGGTAAAATATTCTGATAGTAAATCCAGTGACAAAGACAGGTATAAGACGAATGTTTTCCCAACCAAATATGAAGGAAACTTCGCGTTCCCCTTCAAGGCGGACTGCGGTTTCACTAATCCCTTTTGTAGGATATTGATAGTTTACCAACGCCCATACCCAACAATCATCAGGTGTGGCAGAGCTATCGAATTCAACACTCACACTCACGGATTCACCATAGAATATATTGAGTAGAATATCCACACTATCTGAACTGGAATCTCCTGATCCAATATCGTATGTGTACTGAATACTCAATACTGGCGCTCTTATGGGTACAAAATTCCCGGTAAGAACAAGTAATAGACCAAAACAGACTAACAGTTGAATTCGTGATAAGCGTTTCACAATCAACTCCCAAGTAAAATATGACATTTTCCTTAATAATCAAACAGTTAGTAGATATAATGCACTCCTATTTGTTCAAGAACTCCATTAATCTGTAGACTCAACCTTATCTTGTTTCAATCATACATAGAAAATATCTCTATTGATAGTTATGAGTAATTTTTCAGTTCCGCTGAAAAATAACCCACCATTAGTATCTGCAGTCCATTCAGATTCAAAGGTCAATGAAAAACTGATATTTGCATCAAGATGTGTTCTTATGATAGCATTTAGTGTGACTACATTCGATGCATTCTGCGGTCGAAATCCTTCGTAACCAAGTAAAACTGTGAAATGCATCTGAATATCTCCACCCCACGAAGAATTTGTGGTCAAATTGACCTCTGTAGCTCCTTCTCCATGCTCTTCCGAACATTCGTAAATAGACTGATTGACTGAAGTAAGATTCAGAAATGCATACCCAGATTTTATGAGTCCCTCTCCAATCGCACCTGATACATGATGGTGGATTTCAAGTGTATAGAATCGATAATTTTCATTCTCATCTGACAGGTAAAGATCCCATGTCAGTCCCACTTCACCTATAGTAATATTATCATTAGAAACAAGACTATGGTATACAGTTACACGTTGACCAGAAGTGCAATCAGTGAAAATAATTGGTGGATTTTCAATACTGTCAAATGAAGGTATTCCAAATCGAACCAAGAGTCCAGGAATCAAAATAAGAATTGCAGCGATTATCAGGATTGCTTGAATTTTCTTCCTTGAATTACTTGTAGTTTGCTCAGTCATATGATATGCTTTTGCCCCTCAATTAATTTTCAACTATTTAGCTAATGATTGTAATCAATTGATTTAAAGTATGTGGGATACAGAAACTGAGTTGTATCAATTCTACACTCAGCCATATCTACCTTCAAGTGCTTTCAAAAATTCTTCAATCTCTTTCTGATTTTTGATGATGTACACATTCTTACTTGATCTTAGTCTTTCCAAGAATCTTAGAATGGCTGGCTTTCTAGTATTTGGATAATCCCAAATCCATCTTATGAAGTCCAAATCTATCTTTTCAGGACATCCTTCAGTAACATCAGGTCTTGTTCTCCCTCGATTTTTCAGATATCTAACTATCACACGAAAATATGATAGTCTACGAGTCATATCTAAGAAAATCAAGGTGTCTGCAGCATCAGATCGC
>PJER01000038.1 GCA_002825465.1 Candidatus Thorarchaeota archaeon MP8T_1 | reverse complement strand
AACCCCGAAGCAGGCAAGAGAGATCACTGAACGTGTAAAGAAGACCCATGAAGAACACAAGATTCGTCAATCGCATGCAGCCTTCGATAACATCAAAGGAGAACTTCGTGAACTTAGAACAGGGGTTTCTGAACGAGAGTTCTGGGCAATAGTATTTGATGTGATCTAATTACTCTCTTCTGCAAGATTCTTTGCAAGACTCCTTCTTAGGAGAACTCCGGTATCCATCACTACAATTCCAATTAGGAAAAGCAGTCCAAATATGATGAGGACTGTCATCTCGAATTCAGCTGTGTCAGTGTTTAATCCTGAAAGCCAATGTTGATTCATCAGATAGTACACAATCTCAGTTAACAGAAAGATCGTTGCAATTAGAAGTGCGAACTGAATACCTCTTCGAAAATATGAGAGTGCGATTGATGATTTCTGAGTGGTTTCGGCCATTCTTTCAGCTGTACCAATTCCTTCAACCTTCACGAATCTACCTTTACGAAGTTGATCGACTACAAATTCGTTGACTTTGGATGTTTCAAGTCGGGATAGAGGTGCTGTGATATAGACAGCTCGAAGGAATTTGTATCCTGCGCCACCGCTTAGGATAGTCAATACTAAGACAACAGCAAAGACAACAGCTACACTCCAGAGAGCAAACATTGCAAGTACTATGATTAGAAGTGCGAACATACATAGAATCTCCGCAAGACCTCCAGCGCTCTCAACACCGCCTTCAAAAAGAAATCCAAGTCTGCGCATAAGACCCATGCTTAACCAAGTACCGTAGTATTCGTCATCTGCAATTCCAAGGATGGATTTTGCATCTGCTCCAACAGCATCAGTCTTTCCACCATATATGGTGATAGAAGTTTCTGGAAAATCACTAGAATCTGAGGTTTCACCTTGCGTGCTCATATTTTGAAACTCTCCACTTCTGAAGTCATGTATTTAGTGAATTTAACGATTCGCATAATCTCTTCAGCCAATGAAATCGATGGTTTTTTCATCAAAGACAGTCTAACATGATGATATGTCAGACCCATGGAGTGAAATTATGAAAGATGCCGCTGCGGGAAAAGAAGGAACATATTACATAGAGCGAGAAGATGGGAGAATTGAAACCTATTCAGTAAAGGATTATATCAAAACTCTCCTCGAGTGGGATGATCTCGAGCGACTTGGTATCCAGCATGCAAAAGGGAAAGTGCTTGACATTGGATGCGGTGCAGGAAGAGTGGGTTTCTATCTCAAGGGATTTGGATTAGAAACTGTAGGAATTGATTCTGCACCTGGAGCCGTTGAAGCATGTAAATCAAGAGGACTTCAAGAAACCTATCTCATGTCAGTAGGAGGACTCGATTTCCCTGATTCGACATTCGATACGGTCATTATGTTCGGGAATAACTTTGGCATTCTTGGAGATGATGATAGTATTATTGCGATGCTGAAGACACTTGACCGAATAACTACCAATGGAGGAATCATCATAGCTCAAAGTGCAGATATCGTAAAAACTGACACACAACAACATCTTGATTACCACCAGATGAATGTTGAACGTGGACGACCAAAAGGACTCATCAGGATGAGAACCAAGTACAAAGACTTAATCGAAGATTGGTGGGACTTACGTCTAGCCACTCCAGAAGAAATGAGCTATCTTGCAGAACAAGCAGGATGGAAACTTGAACGAAAATATCAGAGTGGCGTAACCTACGTAGGTATACTGGTCAAGAGTTGATTGCAATGACAGTCTATGCATTAGGAGATAAAATACCAGAGATTGCGCGAACCGCCTATGTTCATCCCCAAGCCTCAGTAATTGGCGATGTTAAAATCGGAGAACGTGTATTTGTTGCACCTATGGTCTCAATACGAGGCGACCGAGGATCTATTGTAATTGATGATGAGACCAATATACAGGACGGTGTTGTGATTCACTCAGACCCTAGATTCATAACTCGAATCGGAAGGCGTGTTAATATAGGACATAATGCATCAATCCATGCGGAAGAGATAGCAGATAACGCAGCAATTGGCATGGGTGCAGTGCTCATGTTAGGAAGTAAGGTTTCAGAAGGGGTCTTGATTGGTAACTGTGCTCTACTTCACGACAAGACCGAAACCAAACCATATAGTATCTATGCTGGAATACCAGCTAAGTATATGCGAAACTTCAGTTCTGATGATCCAGCTAGAAAAGCGATTGACATCTATGTTGACTCATACATTGAAAATGCAATAGTATATCCAGACAATTTACGTATCATTGATGAATAGAGGGACATAATGCATACCTTTTTTACTATTATTAACAATAGTTAATATAGTGAAGGTAATGGAAAAAACAATTGAAGGTAAAATCATCTCAAGGGATCTAGGTGAGTTTGGAAAGAACCACATTCTATATGGGTACATCGGGCTCCAAAAGCCAAATGGTGAAAAGGTCAAGATAAAAATTGACTCATATACCTGGTATGAAACTCTAGAGATTGGAAGTGACGTCTTTGTCGAGGTTCACCATCTTGGGCCAACAGACATTATTGTTGCACGAAGAGTTGATGTCAATGAAGACCCACTCACATTTCCAGATCGTTCAGTCACAATTAAGGCGTAATCGATTCATACGAAAAAATTGCATCGGTGCGTAAAGTTATACGCATAATTATTCGGTCTGGGAAATGGCGAAACCAAATGGAAAAGATTGTAACTGGATTTATTACTGCCGCGAACATCGCTGTAATGGGAAAGACCCATTATGGATACTTGGGAATTGAAACTGATGAACATGAAAAGCTAAAAGTCAAAGTAAGTGCCTTTACTCAATACGATACTCTTGAAGTTGGTGAACGAGTCATAGTTGAGCTGCAAACCGTAGGTGATGATTCAATTCTAACTGCGAAGAAGATTAGTTCTACCACATAAAGGCACTAGCTAGATTTTTGTACAATAATGTTCATTCTGGAAACTACAATACGTAGGACGAATTCCAAATGCCAGAACTCCCATTGAAGTACTTCTGTTATGTGTGTGGTCAACAAAATGATCTTACTCTCAATATGCCGGTAGCTCCTGATATGAGTAGAGAGGAGATCACTTGTTCAAACTGTGGAGATGTAACTAATCTATTACTCACATCATGTCCCGAATGTAAAGAAGCATTCAAGTATTTTCTATCAGATTTAGACTTCCCACATGAAATTACGATATTAGCAGACACTTATGTCCAATTGATTCGTGGAATAAAGGCAAGCCTGGCAGAGGTGATTGAAGAGTTCAAAGTTCCCTTACCAAAGCGATGGTCAGTAAAATTGGATTGCCAGTGCGGAAAAGAGTATACTGTTGAAATTCCCCTTCCCCAGATGTAGGGATTTAGGACACTACTATCTCATAATCAAGATGAACTGGGCATTTCATTGAATTTGAAACAACACAGTATTGATGTGCACGTTCTGCAGCTTTCATCATCCGTTTCTTATCCTTCTGAGTAGGAACGATAATAGTCGGTTTAATGGTGATTTGCTCAAACTCCCATCCATATTCGCCTTGGTGAAGTGTGCCTGTGGCTTCTATCTTAAATGAGGTGAATTCTGCATGAAAACGTTTTGACACTCCGGAGAGTGAAACACCATAACAAGAAACCGCAGATGCAACAAAGAGATCTTCTGGAGACAGCGTACCTTTTGGACTCTCTGGCCAGAAATCAGGAGGAGTAGCGACTTCAAAATCGGGCTTCCCTTCGATTTCGATTGTAACTATCTTCTCTTTCACCCAATTACTAGTCAAATCGTATCTATGTTCTTCATCTGTCATACTCCAAGCCATCACTTCACTATTGAATAGGGTTTTGTTCTAGCATTTTTCAGCAGAATTATTCCGAGAGTGATGCTTATTAGGAACTTACGCATTATGATAAATGGTGGTCAGGTGGCTAACGGGGCATTTGTTTTCTGTAACATGCCCTCATAACTCCCCCCCTTACCATTTGCCCTGACGGCACTGGCCACCACCTATTTCATCTATCTTCAAGGGGATTTCCTTTTTGTAATAACACATTATCAGATTCTTCTACAATCCGGAACACGCTGTTGACAAATTCCGCCTTAAGATGTGCTTTCATGTGCTTCTGGTGGATAATCCAAAGATGAATAGTTTCGCCCTCTTCAAATGCTCCAAAGCCACCTCGTAATACGTCCCTAAATGCATGCAAATTTCTCCCCATTTTCTGGAAATCGGGACAAACTATTCTTTGGACTTCCCGATAGAAGTTCTCAACAGAGGTCATATTCTTTCCATCTAGTATGAATTCTTTCACGATGACCCTTCCTTCTCAAATAACTCTCTCAACATCTCTTCAGCTTTTTTGTAAGCAGCGGCTGCTTCTCTTGTAGACACATTACTACTCTTATCATAATCCACTATTATGAGTTGGAAGATCTCCTTATGCTCAGATATCGTCGGTTGAAGTCCATGGATAGCTAGTAGGGATTCCGAAGCATGGTTCCGAACAAGATAGTCTTCATCACGCACAGCATCAAAGAGTGCCTCGATTACCTCAAGTGTAGGAAAATCACGAAGTTTCATAGCGGCCTTTAATCGAGTATAAGGACTAGGATACTCTCGTAAAACTTGAAGGAGATATTGATTGTACTCAAGAGTGTCTTCGATGACATTCAATGCAATCGCAATCTCAACGAGTAAGACTCCATCGATGGAGGGTAACATCTCCTTCATTATTGGGACTGCCTTTTCTGAACGAAGTTCTCGCAAGCCCATAGGAGCCCAATAACTCCCTTCCTTCATGGATTCTATAAGCATGTCCTCAGCTTGATCTCGTTCTGCACCCTCGAGCCCGCATACTGAAGTGGGATCAATCCCATCGTGCCACATCATATAGGGGTCTCCGAAGAAGTTGTCCATGAAATAGTCCCATTGTCTACTAGGCATGTGTATTCGATGACCTACGGTTTGATATTAGTTTCTACACAATGAACTTCAAACGAATCGGACCATGTTGCTTATCTGTCAGAGTGTACAGGGAAATATGTAGGGAAAATCGTGGAGAGATCAAGAAGAATATCAGTTCTTATTGTGAAAACTGTTGTAGTCATACTAATTCCGTACTATTGGACAAACGATGTGAGTCAAATAAGGAATATGACTGCGCTATTCGGAACATGGGGGATTTGGTCCTTTGGCGGCGATTATTCAATAATTACTGTGGGTAATCCATTTTGGGCAGACAACCAAATTCTGTATTCATTCCTGTTTATTCTACCACTACTTGCGTATACATGGATTTATGGGGAGAGAACTATTAGTAGAAATAACGTCATAGCTGCTATGCTTTCAGTTATTACTTCTTTCTTGACACTCGATCTGTTAACTCCAGACGCGTATTTCGTTCCCATGCCAACAGATCGGGTCATACCTAATGTGGTTTCACTAAGTATCTTTGTGTTTGTGTTTTGGCCACTTCTTCGTAATTCATGGCCAACATTTCCAAGAGAAAAACCATCGGAGGAAAAGCTGGGAGTTATAAAGAGAATACGGCAATTTCAGAAGAACAACATTCCAATAGATGCAGCAACAATTACCTGGTTTTCGATGGCGTTCTTACCCTTGATACTGAATATTTCATGGATTGAAATACCACATATACAGTCTCAGATGACACTCCAACTTTCAGGAGGATTATATTTTACCACCTTTACATATGGTTGGGTGAGGTATGGATCTCATCCAGACTATAGATCAAGTCTTATTTTCACGATTGCAAACACAGTTTCCATTGCAGCATTGTTGTTTTGGGGTATTTGTTTCCTTCTTGGAATGACTACATTGCAATACATTTTGGGAGAATCTACCAAGAAGCGAGTATATACTCTTATTGTGATAATCATCATACTGACAATAGTTCCATCAGTACTAATTTCCGTCAACTCCATAATCTTTGGATACCCCGCATATACTTATCCAGTACCTCTCTTCCCAATCTTGATGTTGTTATTCACAAGATTTGTCTCTCCACCAACTTATCAGGAACCCTCATGTCCAGATGTAATTGAGGTCCCACTACGAGTACGAATATCATCATTTTTCTCAAGAGAACCCAAGAAGCAAGAGGAGTCGGAAACTGAGAAGCAACAAGATGTAGATGCGGATTATTCTGATTGATACATTCAACTTTTTGAATACAAAATGGTGGTGCTGCTTTTTTGCAGCACCAAAAAAATGATTACTTTCTAGATTTGGATTTCAACTGACGAACTGCTTCGCGAATATCATCCTCACTTACTTCTTGCTCTGCAAGTTCAAGATCAGCTGCACGTGCTGCAGGAGCACTTGAAGGAGCCATCTCCATAGATCTCTTGGTCGCACCACGTTTCTTTGCTTTGGCAACGAGAGTGGAGATTGTTGATGCGTCGAATTCCTTATCAGCTGGAAACTCCTCCATTGATACGCCAAGGTCATCGAGGATGGCTTTCTGAATTGCTATCTTGTCTATCTCCTCAACTGCAAGACCGGTGATGATATTCACTAGAAGTTCTGCTTTCTCGAGTGGAATGAACCTGCCCTGAGAGGTAGATGCAATCTTCTCGTAGGTTGCTACTCCAAATTGATAATTTGAGATTTCGGGGAAGCATCCAACAGTATGAATGACTATTCCCTTATCGAAGGCTTTCTTTGATTCCTGCTTCCAATTTGCTCCATCAGGTGTCCCTTTTGGCCAACGATCACCATTCTCAACTCCGTGAGGTGGTGCATCGCCAATAAGCACAGCTACCTTTGCTGCATCATTGAGGAACTCCATTTTGTTCATTACCTGAAGCGCTGTTGATACTGCTTCTGGACCATCACCACCACCTGATGCGTCCATCTGCATCACATTTTGCTCAATCTTTGCTGTGTCAGGAGAGAGCTCAAATTTTTGAGTTACGTAAGTTGTTTCCTCTGGAGGATGGTCGCGATATGAAACTAAGCCAACCCTGAGTCTATGACACAACTCCTCCTTCTTGATTGTGCGAATGATCTCTAGGATTTTGGTTTTAACATTGTGAATATACGGACCCATAGAACCTGTGTTGTCAACGACAAACACAATATCTAGTTGTCCAAGTTTTTCTGACATTTTCTTATCTCCGAAAATAACGTAAAGGAAAACACTAGAATTGGTGGCCACTCCTCTACGCTTCGCCATTACCTATCGTGAACAAAGATAAAGCTTGGCTAGATTTGTTACAATTTATAGGCAATCATATCTAGAAAGAATCCATGTCATTATTAGCGGATGAACCAATCAAGGACTTTATTCTAATTCATGTGATCTTTGCTATTCTTGCAGCAATAGCTTTACTCTTCCCATTTCCAGGAGCAACAATTGATGGGAAGATGTTACTTCTGGTAATTCTCTACAATGCTCTCATAGTGGTTGAATTCAATCTGAAAGGTTACTCTGAGTGGAGAAACATCTGGTTGTTCAGTTTGACACTAAGTCTTCTTATGGTATTCCCAGATTGGTATCTTGCTGAAACATTAGGTGCATTAGTATTCCCACCTGGGGGATTACCAATGATTGGTGGTGCAATTCCACTCTATATGGCAGGTCTTTGGTCAATACCCTTCTTCATTATTATTTTCATTGGAAAAGAAGTTGAAAAAAGAAAATCGGTTGAATTTACCTATGTCATTGTATCACTAATTTCAGTCCTGATCTTTATTCTTGCTGAACTCACACTTGTTGCTCTTCCATCTTGGACAGCAACCGTTACTGGAATGACTGGAAACCTAGCATGGTACATCATCATACCGGAAATGTTACTTGGTCTATCAGCCTTTATTTGTTATAATGCTATAACTGGGAGGAAAATCTGGATGAATCTTAGTGGAGCATTCATTGTAATGATTCTCTATATTGGAACTGCATCATTCTTCTATTTCATCATTGAGACCCTGTTGCTATAATTGCCATCGAAGTAGAATTGTGGTATATATTGCCGCTCGGATAATGTACAAAAGGAGAATGACAAAAGAGAAAGCGAGGTAATCTGATGAAATTACCAGAAGGACTCCGTTTCAAAGACTACACTCCTGTAAGAAAAATCATTGTAGATTTTATCCGCGATTATGTGGCAAAAGCAGGAGTAAAGGGAGTGGTACTGGGATTATCAGGGGGTATAGATTCTAGCCTTGTCGCGACACTTGCCTGTGAAGCAATAGGACCAGATAAGGTTCTTGGAATTATACTACCTGTTGATGCCAACAGAGATGCAAGAAATATTGACGATGCAAAGTTACTCGCTGAACATTTAGATATGAAGTATGAAATCTTTGAGTTAAAAGAAGCAGTTGCAGCTTATGACTCTCTTAACCTCGATAAGGTCGCCCGGGGTAATCTGGCAGCTCGTTTGAGGATGGTTACTTGGTATGCTCGAGCAAATCAAGAAAATAGACTAGTCCTTGGTACTGGAAACAAGACCGAACTTATGATTGGATATTTCACAAAATATGGTGATGGTGGGACAGATGTTCTTCCAATTGGTGAACTCTACAAGGCAAATGTTTGGGACCTGGCCAGATTTGTTGGAGTTCCTGAGAAACTCATCCAGAAAGCTCCATCAGCAGGACTCTGGGAAGGACAGACAGATGAAGGTGAGATTGGCATTTCCTATCCTGACCTGGATTCCATACTATTCCTTCATTTAGAGAAAGGAATGAATGTAGAAGAGATAGTCGACTGGGGTATTGAAAGGTCAAAGATTGAGCGAGTTCTGACCATGATGACTAGGTCTCAACATAAACGAGATCCGTTGGCAAGACCCAAAGTTAGAATATAGTATTGATTTGCTATAAAGAGAACCACTATAACATAGGGAAGATAATGAAAAAACCTCATGAGCTCTCGATATGTGTTTCTTACAATTATATTGTTACTCTTCATTCCCTCAGTATCTATTATGGATGGGGAATATAATGCAGTCGTAGAGACAAAAGTAAATCGAGAAAGTATGATGGCATCACTCATAGCCAGTGACCTCGCAGAAGACGTATACAATCAAGCATCCCAAGAGATATTCCTAGAAACAATCAAAGATCTGACAGCACTAGGTCCGCGACCCTACAACTCTCCAACTAATGATATTGCGAGAAGCTGGCTCATTTCAAAATTAAATAATGTATCAAACAATAAACTGGAAATCGAAGTAAGTGAATATACAGATAGTATTGTAGCCAGACTCCCAGGAACATTGAACAATTCGATGGGCTATGTAATCGGAGGACATTACGATACAGTGGAAAGTTCTCCAGGCGCAAACGATGATGGAACTGGTGTTGTCACCACTATCGAGTTAGCAAGAATTCTATCGCAATATGAGTGGCCTCTCGACATCTACTTTTGCTTATGGAATGCTGAAGAGCTTGGATTGGTTGGTGCAGGGGAGATTGCGGGTCAATTCTTTTCCAATGAAATAGACATTCTATGCCTCTATAATATCGATATGCTTCTAGTCCAGCGTGATCTTGCTCCTAGTGATGAACGAATCCTTCTCTATTATACTGCAGACTATATCTCAAGTACAAGAAATACTCACTATACTATCTATCAGGACTCCCAATATTGGGCCGAATTAATCCATACCATGAATTTCAATTATGGAACACCAAAGATCAAAATATATCCACACACATCAAGTGATTCGTGGTTTTATTCCGACCACTATCGATTCTATACTCAGGGCTACAAAAGTGCAATGTTCTTTTTTGAGAGTGGTTTTGGGTATGATACTGCTTATCATACTTCTCAAGATACCTGGGATAATTCGTTATACGACTATTCTCTCACGGTACCGGTGGTTGCAAGTATTGGAGCTAGTATAGCCCATGCACAATGTAGAACAGTAGGTCAAAAGTTCATAGACAGATTTTCACTGATTCTCGGTCCAGATTCTCGGAAAGAAATAAGATTCCCCTCAACATTAGCGACAGAGGTCAATTTGTCTGCTACCACATCAAATGGAAATGCATTGCAATTTGAGGCATTAAATCCACTGCGATTTGTGTTAGACAGTAACGCACCAGACACATCAAATCTGGTCCACGAGACTGTATTGTCATTTACTTCCGAGAAGCAAGGAGAACATGCAATTGTTGTAAAGAATTTGGAATCAGTTGCAGTAGAGGTGGAGATTGAACTTGAATATGATTCAGACTTTGAAGGGGATTCTATACCAGATAGTTCGCAAGACTGGTATAATAGATTCGAGACCGATTCAGATCTAGACACTCTCACAGATATGGAAGAGATGAAGTTAGGAATAAACAGATTCAGTGCGGATACTGACTCTGATACGATTCCTGACAACGAAGAAATCAGGATCTATGGAACTTTGCCCTATGCAAAAGATAGCGATGGAGATGCTATGCCCGATCCATGGGAGATATTCTATGAACTTGATCCAACTGATAGAGATGATAAACTAGAAGACCCTGATGAAGATCTATTGAATAATATTGGAGAGTACAGAGCTGGTACAAATCCCCGATTGAACGATTCAGATTTTGATTCGATACTTGATGGTTTAGAAGTTCTGAAATATCATACATCACCCCTTTCTAATGATACTGACCTTGACTCTCTACCAGATAGCTGGGAAATAGAATATGGACTCAATCCCTTAGTGGATGATGCGAATGAAGATCCCGACCAGGATGGCAAGACCAATCTAGAGGAGTACCTGCTCGGAGAAGATCCTAATGTAAATACTGAACTATCAACACAGACTTCCACATCGGAAACGAGTGATCTTTCAATTGTCATACTAGGTACAGGAGCAATAATTACGGCAGTAATTCTAATTAGTTTAAGACAAAGAAGGATTAACCATTAGGCATGTGCTTTTGGAAGCCAGACTCGAAACTTGGCACCTTTTTCAGGAGAACCAGAGACTCTGTCATGAATTTCAAAGGCACCACCATATTTACTAGCAATCTGAACACACTGCAGGATTCCAACTCCCCCAGATCGTCGTTCGGGACTTAATAGACTCTTTTTCAAAGAATCTGTGATTCCAGGACCATTATCAGCAATAGTAATCTCATAACCATCTCCAGATTCCTTTAGATTTGCCCAAATCTTCTTCTCATTCGAATCATTATGTTTCACCGCATTTGAAAAAACATTCATCAACATGTTACAGAGAAACTTGTCTGCATTGATTACTGCATTTGTTGTCCCCAGACTACTTTCGAAATCTACATCACTATGATTGCTTTTGAATGTTTGAATGCAAGATTTCAATGTAAAATCTAATGAAGTTCGTTCCAGTGGAGTAGAAAGTAAAGCTGCGGTTGATTGGACAGAGGTGATTAAGTCACTAGCTTCATTCACTGCATTTGTCACATGACGGATTAGTGTTAATTTTGATTGATCAGTTTCATCTGAAAGCAGAAGGTCAGATGCAATCAAAATTGCTTGGAGAAGATTGCGGATATCGTGTCCGGTGATATCTTGGTATAGCATTGCAACACCATGAGCCTGACGCGCCTCTTCTTCAGCTTGTTTTAGGTCTGAAACATCTCGAAGAACCATCACTGCTCGCTCACCATCCTCATGAGGGCTTAATTTTGCTGAATACCAACGACCGTTCATAGGATACTCGAATGAAGTAGTTACATTACTTTTTATGGTAGCATTTACAAGTTCAGTAATTTTCTTCTGGATGGTGGGAATAAATATCTCAGGAATGGATTTACCTAGATGACCTTCAATAGTAAGGTCTCGAACCACTGGAGTCTTAGAGTAGAATTCAGACACTGCACCATCAGGATCAATCACAATCACTGTATCATTGAGAGATTCGACAAGCATCCTGTGTCTACGTTCGCTATCTCGGAGTGCCTGCTCAGCTGCTTTACGCTTTTGCCTGTTTTTTGCCTCCTCAATCTCCCTTTCAAGAGCAGGAACCAATCTACTCAGATTATTCTTTGTGAGATAGTCATGAGCCCCAGCCTTCATCATCTCGACAGCTATCTCATCTGAAATAGTCCCAGAAACAATGATGAAAGGGAGGTCATATCCTAGACTGTGAACTAAATTGAGAGCATCTGTCACTGTGAACTCAGGCATCAAATAATCACAGATGATAGCATCCCATGTTTCTTCAGCAAGTGCCTGCTGCATTTCATCAGAATTACAGACACGTTTTGCTTGAATATCCAAGTTTCCTTTCTTGATTTGGCGTTCAAGGAGAATTGCATCATCCTCGGAATCTTCAACCAAGAGAATCCGAACAGGTTTGGTCACTCACTTGAACCTCCTGGAGGGCTGACATTAAGTACTAACCAATAGAGCCCCAATGTTCGTATCGCTTGAACAAATTGTTCGAAATCAACTGGTTTTTGGATATATGAATTTGCCCCAAGATTATAACTTTCGCAGATATCCTGGTCTTCTTTTGATGATGTAAGAATGACCACAGGGAGGTGTCTTAGTGAATTTACCGACCTAATTTTCTTAAGACACTCTAGACCGCCCATCCTAGGCATCTTTAGATCAAGAAGAACAACTACCGGAGCATCTGAGCGATCACGCCCATCATATTGTCCCTCTCCCTTCAAGTAATCTACTGCTTCCTGTCCATCTCTAGCGACAATTACTTCATTGAGTATGTTAGCTTGTTGAAGGGCTCTCAGTGTCAGCAACACATCATCAGTGCTATCTTCAACCAAGAGTATTTTTTTACCGTTCATGATAATATGCTCCTTCATGGTGGAATAGTGAAGTAAATAGTTGTTCCTTTGTCAACTTCACTCTCTGGCCAAATGTTTCCTCCGTGCCTATTAATGATACGTTGAACCGTTGCTAAGCCTATCCCCGACCCTTCAAACTCATCCGAGGAATGGAGTCTCTGAAATGGCGCAAATAATTTTTCCTTGTACTTCATATCAAATCCAGCACCATTATCTCGTACATAATATGCCATAGTTCCATTGATTTCTGTTGAACCAAAAGAAATTCTGGATTGCTCGGTGGTTCTTGTGAATTTCCAGGCATTGTCAAGAAGATTCTGTAGTGCAATCCTAATCAATCGTTGATCACATCGCGCAGAATGAACATCGGCGATTCGAATATCAACCTCTCTGTCTGGTTCAGCGTCGGTCTTTTCCTTCAGGATTTCTCTTACGATTTCAGAGAGATTAACATCTGTACGAACCATATCTGAACGTGTGACTCTCGAGAGACCTAAGATATCTTCAATTAGCTCCGCCATTCTTGACACACCAGCTCGCACT
The DNA here is from genome assembly GCA_002825465.1 of Candidatus Thorarchaeota archaeon MP8T_1. The sequence goes on along the minus strand of PJER01000038.1, from coordinate 10,509 downwards.
CTGTTAAGATAGTCCCTCCCAGTTTCATCAATATTATCGGAATAATCTTCTAATAGGGCCTGACTAAAGCCATCAATCGACCGTAGAGGGGCACGAAGATCATGGGAAACTGAATAGGCAAAGGCTTCAAGTTCTTTGTTCGCTGCTGCAAGTTCTGTGGTTCGCTCATCAACTCGTTTAGCTAACTCTTCATTCAATTCGCGGATTTGTTTTTCAGAAATATATCTATCAGATATGTCAAGGAAAGATGTCACAATTGTATGTGGAGTAGCTCTGAATATTTGTAATTGAACAGCACCAATTGCAATGTCATCTTTGTTGTAAAATACATCTTCAAGATTCCAAGGTTTACCTGTCATCAGTATTTCCTTGAATCTATCAATTACATCTTGTCCTTGAAGACCAGCTATCTCATAATTCAGAGGTTTACCAATGGTGAATGTTTTACGTCCAGATTTCTCTTCATTTTTCCGTGCGGCAGGATTTGCATCAATCAAGATTAGTTTATCATCATCAGATATTTCGACCAAATGCATTCCCACAGGAGTTGTTTCAAAAACGCTTCTGAACAAAGCCTCAGAATCTTTCAATGCTTTCTGGGCGATGATTTGGTCGGTAACGTCAAGCAATGATACAACCATTGTTCTCTCGGAGGTTCTAAATGCTTGCACTTGAATTGCAGAATTAATCTCATCATTTTCATATCGAACATCGCTGGAGTTCCAAGTCCTTCCTGTTCTCAGAACTTCATGGTATGCTCCTATTACTTTCTTGTGATCTGGACGGTCCTTCATGACATATGAGAGAGGTCGCCCATAGAATTCATCGTGATTAGAACCTAGCATCTTATCAGCGGCTGGATTCGCGTCAACAAGAAACAACTGACCATCATCAGCTTGTTCAATCAGATGCATTCCAACAGGAGATGAATTAAAGATGTTTCTGAATCTGACCTCTGATTCTTTAAGAGCTGCTTCCGCTTGTAACCGTTCAGTGATGTCAGTGACAATTGCAACAGAGCCATCTACAATACCTTCATTGTTTCTCGAAGGAACTACAGAAACTCGTACAGATCGCTTTTCTCCATCTTTTCGAATGAATGAATGTGTATAGTTAGAAGATATTCCTTCTTTGCGAAGAATGGTTTGCTTTACGATCGTTTGTATTTCCTCTGGATCAACAAGATCAAGAATACTTATCCCAATGAGTTCATCTTGCTCATATCCTAACATTTCAGCAAATGCCAGATTTACAAAAATCAGCCGTTCATCTAAATCAGCTATACCAATTCCCTCAGACATATCCGTAAGGAGTTCACGATATCTACGCTCACTGATACGTAATGCTTGTTCTGTTTTCATTCGCTCAATCAGAGTATTTAGCATCCCTGAAACTGCATTAAAGAATGGGCGAGTGGTTTCAGAAATTTCTCGCGATTCATATGACCCGATAGTGAGAATGCCAACAAGTTGTTCGGATTCATCTAGAATTGACCAGACAACAACTGATTTGACACCTAGGTAGTCTAATCGTTCTTTGAATTTCAAAGTGTATGGATTCATAGAGATATCAGAAGCAATGACCTGAGTTTTTTCAATGGCAACCAGTGAAACTAGATGCTTTGGTTCACCATCTTTTGGTACGGGTATACTTGATGATAATTTCGATGGTTCTATTCCAATAATAGCAGTTGGATTGAGAACTCCTTCTTTATCATCATATAACCGCAGGGTTCCAAAGTCAAATCCAAGTGAATCAATTAGTCCCTGAATTATCTGAGAACTTAGTTCACTTGTATCAGTAGAATGAACAACTGAATTAGCAATCGATTGAAAAGCTTGTCTTTCTCGTTCTAAAGTCTCTTGGGCTTTTTGTTTCTGTATTTCTGCTTCTCTTCGCTCAAGGGCGGTTCCAAGCATATTTGTTATTGTTGAGAAGATTTCAAAATCACTAGTATCAAATGTTCGAACTTGAGTTGTAGCAAAGCTATAGACTGCCAAAACATTGTTATTATCATCCAAAATTGGAGCTGCCATCACAGATTTTGCACCAAGCTTTCGAATTCTAGACAGATACGATTTTTCAGATACTTCACGTTCAATATCAGAAATGAATAGTGCGATTTTTGAATTGAAGACATGCGCAATCAAAAATGAATCAGCAGCAACATCTGTGATTTCAATATGCTGAGGAACTTCATCTGAGAGTACACCAACTGACGCAGTCATTCTCAGTGAATTTGTGGAGGTATCAAATTGTGAAAAAAGTCCAAAATCAAATCCATAACTCGTAGCAAGCTCATTAAGAATGACACTTGTCACTTCATCAATATCCTTTGTTTGAATAAATGCTTGGGCAAGTTCATGGAAAATTCGTCTATCTCTGCGAAGCGTCTGTTCAGCATCGTACCTCGCTGTAATATCGCGAATTACTGAAACAACACTCTTTCCATCTTCGTGAAGAGACAAATTAGCTGAAAACCATCGGAGACCTACCTTTAGCTCAAGTGGATAATCAAATGAACAACTTTGTCCGGTTGCCCTTACTTCTCGAAGATGTTTCAAATAATCTGTTGCTACTGGATCTGGTAGAACTTCTGAAATATGATTCCCCATAATATCATCTAGATTCAAATAGAGAATGTTTTCATTTCCAGTAAATACTTCAACATAATTATCATTCTCATCATGGACGAGAACAAGGTCGTTCAATGATTGTAGTAGCATCCTACCCTTAGCTTCACTTTGTCGCAATCCATCTTCCATTTCTCGTCTTTTTGTATTATCGACAAAAGACACCTGGACTGCAGATTTTGCTTGATATTCAATTCTAGCTGCTGAAATCTCAATCCACAACTTCATGTGGTCCTTTGTTATCATACAGACTTCTATTGATTCTTCAGTGGTTTCTCCCCGTATCACTTGTCGAAGATAGTCTCTAAGATATTCCCTATCATTTTCACATACAATGTTCACAATTTCATCTGTGCTCATCGCTTCGAGTTCAAAAGGTGAATAACCTAGCATTTCACCTAACTTTGTGTTTGCAAAAGCGATATTCACAGGTCCCTCTGGTAAGATTGCTATACCGATGAGAGATTGTTCGACAATCATCTTGTATTTTGCTTCTTCAGATCGCAGAGACTGTTCAGCAAGTACTCTTTCTGTGATATCTAAAATAGTTCCTGAAGCTCGTTTGGTACCACCTTTAGGATTATGTTCAATTACTTTTCCACGCTCAAGAATCCACTTATACTCACCAGATTTTGTTCGCATCCGATGTTCTGATGAATAGGATTCAGTTTCACCGCGGACATGAGCATTCCAAAGTTCTTCCATCTTTAACAAGTCATCAGGGTGTATCAGGGATTCCCACTTATTATAATCAGGACCTATTTCGTCAGGTTCAAATCCAAGAATAGCAGCATATCGTTCACTGAACCTTAGTTCATTCCTTTCAGTATCCCAATCCCAGACACCCAAGTCAGCACCTTGAAGCGCTAAATCTAAACGTTCTTCATTTTCCCTGAGTGCTTCCAATGTTCGTTTCTTTTCAGTCATGTCCCGTATTACACTCTGAATCAAGATAGGTTGTCCATCATCATCACGAACTAATGTGACATTCATATCGACTACTACTTCTTCACCATTTTTTGTCCGAAATGTTCTCTCATAGATAGGTAGTTTCTTCCCACTTAGAAGATCTGAGAATCTATTCTTCGCCTCTTCCAATTCATTAGGAGAAACGGTCTCAGTAAAACTGATCTCTTTCAACTCTGATAGTGAATATCCCAATAAATCCACAGCACTTTCATTTGCATCAGTGTGTTTCCCTTCAAGATCTAGAAGGAGAATTGCATCACTAGTCTGTTCAAAGAGTGACTTGTATAATTGTTCAGATCTTTTTAGAGCACTTTCATCTTTCACTCGTTGAGTGATATCCCAGACAAATGAACAAAGCATGTGTCCATTGGGAGTTGGAATCTTGAAGGATTGTTGTTCAAACCAGACTGGTTCACCTGTTTTTGGATGAATGAACTCACCTCGAATAATCTTATTTAACCACGAAGCCTCATTTTGTTCAAAGAATGCAGTAAGAGCTTCTTCGCTGGATTGATTGTCTTCAATAGTTCTTGAGCTTCCAGTCATTATTGATCTCTGGACATCCCAGATTGGACGATTCAGAATCTCATGCTTAGTTATCCCTAATATTCTCTCAAAAGATGAATTTACTGCGCTGACAAGACCATTCTCATCTGTCAGAATTATCCCATCTGATGAATTATCGAATATACCGCGTAGTCGTTCCTCACTCTCTTGGAGTGCTTTAGTCATAACAACCCTGTCTGTAATATCCGTGGAGGAGAGGACAACTGATAGAACTTCATTTTCATGCTTAATTGGACTGATTCGTAAAACAAACCATCGGGCTGGTTTTTCAGGGTGAGATTCAGATATTTCGATTGTACCAGAAATTCCTTCCTCAAATACTGCTTCTATAGCATTCTGCAGTCCAGAGCGATATGGTTTCTGAACACCTAATAGGGCAGACATGCCAATCATTTCTGACTTGCTGAGATCAGAGAATACAATATTTGTGTACCTTATTTTGAAATCACGATCAACTATCATCATTCGTGGTGCTGCATATTCAAGAGCTGTAAGAAAAGATGGTGTGAATTGCTTAATTTGACCATCATCTATTGAGATTAACATGTACCAACTCGATTCTGCAGGTGTGAGAGAATGCATTGAGATTTTACCATGAAGTGTTTGTCCGTCAGCGGATTGAAGGAGAATATCGCTCTCATTATGCGAACCTACCTTCACAACCAAGTCCGCATTCACCGTCTGGATGAATTCAAATGGCTTACCTACAATATCATCGGATTGGTAGCCAAGAGCATGAGCAAGTTGACCGTTAATGTACTGAATTATACCATTGGCATCCAGTACACCAAAACCTTGACCAATCTGCTCCGTAAGGTCTTTGACCTTTAATGACTCGGTCCATGAAATTTGGCTCATCTGAGTAACACTCACCACTACTAGAATAATCATATGCAAAAAGCACAATATGTTTATCCACTTTGTCGGTGTCAATCATACTTGTTCCTTATATTAAATTTCTAGTAAAGTCAAGAAAAATCGAAAACAATGAATAGGAGTAAATGCAGTTTTCGAAACCATCTGTTTCTGATTTTTACTTTTTTTTCACCTTAACTCGCTTAATTCTTCACTGAAAAGTACACGCGAATAGATATGATTACAATACGCATGAATACATGGTGCAAATATAATGGCGTTCCCAAAGATATTCAAAAAGACACGAAAAGAACCGGATTTTAGGGAGCTCAGAGAGGTAAAGTCCGAAATACAGACTGAACTTTACAGAGCTTCATTCCGGAGGTAGAATTCTACCATGTTTTGGTGCGGAAAATCAACATATCTCTCAGGCCGTGTCAAAGATACGGCCATCTCCTATTATCCTACCCAAAACAAAACACGTAAAGAAAAAATGATTCATTTAAACAAAGAACTGAGCTGGTGAGTTCCCTAATTCACCAGCTCGAAAAAAATGGAGTTACAGCTCGAAAGTATGCATTGTCCAGTAATCGAGTGGGATTGCGGTACAATCAGTCTGGTCTTCTATATTATCACCATATGCGGTCATCCAGGTATCTAGTATACCAGATCCATAGTGGATTGGAATGAAATATGTGGGTTGAATTCTTTCAATCGCAGCAACTACTTCATAATCAACCATAGTTTGACAACCAGGACCTAATGGTAGAAATGCTAAATCGACAGCACCAGCAATATCATAGTACTCGATGAGATTCTTCGTATCCCCTGCATGGAATATTGTAAAGCCATCAATGGTGATGAGAAAGCTTGTCCAATTTGCTTCAGCAGGATGACTCGCAGGATAAATGTCAACAGGTAATGTGTACATAAAGAAAGCTGTTATGTTGATATCACCAATCATCACAGTATCTCCAGGAACTACACCAGTAGCTCCATAGGTTGCACATTCTGCAGTCATATTTGAAGGGAAGATGAATTCTGTTGAGTCGGTTTCAATGATATTCAATGATGTCGGATCATAGTGATCCCCATGAGGATGAGTTACTAGAACAATATCAGCTGGATAATCAGCAAATGTAGAATTCAACTCATACGGATCGATATAGATTCGAGTTTCTTCGGTCTCAATCATTACTCCTGCATTGTATAACAATGTGATGTCTATGTGTGGACCGGTTGGAGTCGTAGGAGGATTTACGAGTTGAAAAGCAACATACGCTGAAGCGGCCACTCCTATCAAGAGAATCGCCACTATCGCAAGAATTTTCGAATTACTTTGGATTGGCATACTTCGTAATTGAATAAGCAAACGTAAATTAAAAGAGATGGTTAACGCATTTGCTGTCTACAAAGTATAAAGTATCAGATTTTTGGTGGTCCAGCTCTGATTCTTTCACGCAGAACATCAATTTCAGCACGCAGTCCATGAATATCCTCTAACCACCAAGTTACTCCCTTTTCTCGCCATGGAGATAAAATCTGAGCATTCTTTTCAGCATCGAAAGAAGTTGTTTCTCCACTGATAACGACATCATAATTTTTGAGATTACCTCGATTTTGTTCTACTAAATCTAGAACATGACCAAGGTCTTCAGGAGTGACAGGTTCAGGCCAACGTGAATGGACTGGCGCAACACCTTCAAATCGAGATGCTCTTACAAAAGGTGCTTTATGTGGAATGCCACCACCAACCCAAATGGGTATGCGGGGAGACTGCTTTGGTTTTGGAAGAAAGGTCATCTCCTTCAATTGAAAATGAGTACCATTATAGGAGAAAGGTTCTCCAGTCCAAAGCCCCGTGATTATATCAAGACTCTCATCGAGTATCTGTGAACGAACTCGAGGATCACTTTTTTCACCAAAGTATTCAAATTCAACATCTGGGGGCGCTCCAATTCCTACACCAAGAGTAAGGCGACCCTTTGATAAATGGTCTAATGTCAATGCTTCTCGGGCAACCTTCCATGGTCTTCGTCTTGGTAGTGGAGTGACAAGAGGGCCCAATCTGATTCTTGTAGTATTGCATGCAATTACTGCTAATGCAATCCATGGGTCAGCAAAAGGTAGAACCATGTCCTCTTGCTTGAAGACAAGAACATGGTCCCAAATGTGGAATCCATCCCACCCTGCATCTTCTGCTTCGCCAGCAATCTCAATCAGGAAATCAACATCTCCAAACCAACCGAAGTTAGGCAGATTGATACCATACTTCATGTATTCACCCGGGTTTAGATAAAAATAGACCTCGATTTGGAACCTCTTCTCGGTAATTCCGAGTACATACTAGTTTTTGAATTAAAAAAAGGCAGCTACTCGTGATTTTGAACCACGAGCTTATTCTGGCACTTGAAATCAAGAAACTGGAATACTTTCTCTTCATTTCAAATCAAGTAATTCAACTTCGAAAATGAGAGTTGAATTTGGAGGAATCAGGCCATTTCCTACATCACTATTACCGTATGCTAGTTCAGGTGGAATGGTGAGTTTCCGCTTTCCACCAATCTTCATTGTGAGAACACCATCATCCCAACCTTGGATAACCTGACCCACACCAATTTGGAATTCAAAGGGTTCACCACGATCTACAGAACTGTCGAATTTTTTCCCATTGGTCAGCCAACCTGTGTAATGAACGATAACAGTCTGACCTATGCTTGGAGAGTCTCCAGTTCCAACAATGATATCATCAATCTGTAATTCGGGCATACACCATTCTCAAAATGAGCGTATAATAATACATTCCGTATTTGATAGACTGAACTATCAAAGCAAAATTACATCTCATCTCTTCATTTTCGAGTTGGTAGAATGAATTATTTTTCGAAATCAAATGTTCGAAGCTGCATCAGTTTCGGAGAGCTTTCAAAACCAAGTGTATTATACAAAAGCAATCCCTTCTCGGATGCATGAAGGAAGAGCAATGCAATATGCTTAGACTTGCAATAATCAACAACATGTCTCATGAGCGCCCTTCCAACACCTTTTCGACGAAACTCTGGTTCAACATACATGTTGGACAGGTAAGCATAGAAACCTGAGATTTGAGGGGATTTTGGCGGAATCCTGAAGAGACTGAGTCCGCATCCACCTATCACTCTATCTTCCTCTTCGACTAGAAAATAGTGATAGTCCTTAATCCAGTCGCTCTTGAGATATTCCTCAACCAAACTTGCAATCTCATGCAATTGATCTTCAGATTCACCCATATCTCTGAACATCTCGATTCTGTGGTGCAAAATCCATTTCGAATCTGATTTAGAAGCCCTTCTAATTTTCATTACTCCATTTCACCCTACATTAGTCATATCATCATGTCGATTTCTGCATGAATTTCATTGACCCAAGTATGTAAATACCATGCAACTAAGGAATTGAGTGAAGTTGGCGAGGTTAGATGGTTCAGGAACTGAATTTCACCGATTGGAATAAAGTAGCACCTTTGTTCACATCACACATTCTAGCGAGAAGCATCATCTATCCTTGCATAAAGATTCGTCTAGGCTCATTATCTGTTGATGATATAGATTCACCAACTGTTGTATTATACTCAACTCCACTAATGGTCTTTGCAGCGGGTGATGCAGGGACACATAGCGCTCAAGAGATGGTAGCATCAATCCAACCATACACCTTGTTTATTGCCAACAATATGAGTTGGAAATCTCTCCTGAAACAAGAATGGGAAGATAAACTAGTCATAGATATCCGAACACATCTAGATCACTCTACACTAGATATTCATCATCTTCGAAATCTGAAGAACCATCTTGGAGAGGAATACACACTCAAGAAATTAGATCTTGATGCGGCTTTGCAAATCAAAAATAATTACTCTATCCCAATCAGATTGTATTTTGGAAGTATCGAGAACCTGATTTCGAATGGGCTAGGATTCTGTATAATGCACGGGGATAAACTGGTAAGTGTGGCATATACACCGTTTCCCTTTATTGATGAGTTTGAAATTCAGGTCTATACAGAAGAATCTCCGGAGTTTAGAAGAAAGGGTCTAGCAACCGTTGTTTCTGCTGCACTTCTTGAATATGGATTGGAGAGGGGACTAGTACCACACTGGGACGCGGCGAATGAAGCTTCTGTCAAACTTGCATTGAAATTAGGGTATAGTAATCCCAGGACATGGGAGGCGTACTATCAAAAAGAGTGACTCTGATATGAAAAAGAGTGATTTCATTTTGTAACTATCTAGGAATTACAAATTGCACAACTGATAATATCAAATACTACACCTTATTCAAGATTATCTTAAAAGCCGCGAGAATGCAGACAAATAGCATACCATCATTAATTTGATGGTCCAACATGAATTTGGGAGAAAACTCAATGAGCGATACAGCAGGAGAGACTACTCCTGTCAAGGATAAGATGTGGTGGATTGTTGGAGTTGTACTGACCATCATTATGGGTATTTGGTACACTCTTATGCCACTACCTATTGAATTAGCAGAAATTGTTGAACTATTGATGTTTGTTGGGATAGCAAGTGCAGTGACAATATCATTTGTTCTTGTTGCAAAGCATTTTGACTTCTTCAGTACAAAGGTGGGAATATCTATGACTCTTATAGCCATAGCATTTGCCCTTTGGACTGGAGCAGAAACTCTCTGGTTAGTCTACTTCTTAAATAGCATAGACCCATTTCCATCAATAGCAGATGCATTTTGGATAATCGGTTACATTGGATTCATAGTAGCAATTCTAACGAATGCAAGATCTATTCGTGTGAAATTCAGCAGAGAGATGCTGGGTCTTTGGATACTGTTGTCTGTGGCAATCACACTAGTTGTTCTGGCATTTGATGTAGTACCTCTCTTAGAAGGCGGTCTTGATTTCGAGATACTCATCACTATCCTCTATCCCATTGAGGATATTGCTGTAATTATCCCTGCTCTAGTGATTCTCCTGAAATATAGATCAGGAGAAGTAGCTAAACCATGGGCAGTCCTGATTCTAGGATTCATCTCAACAGCTATAGGTGACATTCTCTATGCCTTTGCAGAAAATGCAGAGTTGTACTATTCGCCATACCATCCTGTAGACTTTTTCCTAATGCTAGGATATGTGGCTTGTTTCACTAGTGCTTTGCTATTCATTTCACTATACCGAAAACAACTTGTGAAGTGAGAAAATGATTAAGGGTCTGATAGTTTCTCGTGACGAGGGAACACTCGTCTATTCATACTTAACCGAGTATGTTTCGGAAAACTACCAGACTCTTATTTCTGGTTTTTTAGCATCCCTGCAATTGTTTGCTAAAAGTATGTTTGACGCTAATACAGCCATGCGATCAATGCGGGAAGGTACAACAATATACACCTTCAAGAAAATAGTGATTCATGGACCAGCCAGAGAACCTTTTGGTTATATCTTCGTATTGATGTCAGAATCAAATGATGAAAACAGT
>PJER01000037.1 GCA_002825465.1 Candidatus Thorarchaeota archaeon MP8T_1 | reverse complement strand
TCTGGGTCGAGGTCTCCAGTGGGTTCGTCGCATAGGACGAGGCCTTTCCCTTCAGTATCGAGGAGATTAACAAGTGCACTGGCAATTGCTACTCGTGATTTCTCACCACCACTTAGGGTCGTGGCTTTGTTGCGCTTTCGCTCTTCCAATCCAACCATCTTGATGAGTCTATCAACTCTGTCTTTTCGGATTGCCCTTGGAACTCCAGCGATTCGTGCGGCAAGCTCCACATTCTGCCAAGCATTCAAGTGAGGTAGTAAATTATTCAATTGGAAGTGGAACCCGATAAAATTACGTCTTGCTTCGGTAAGAACCCGCTCACTGAGTTTTGTGATATCAGTTCTAAGATTAGCCCAGTACACTTTACCAACAGTGGCTTTGGTAATCCCACCAATGGTGTTGATCAGAGTTGTCTTGCCAGATCCCGATGGACCAACGACAGCCATAATCTTCCCTTCAAGAATCTGAAGGGATACACCACTAAGTGCAACGACCTCAAGTTCTTGTGCCTTATAGATCTTGTAACAGTCATTGACACTGACAACAACATCATCTGGAAGGTCACTGTATAGGTCTAGTTCTTCTTCTATTTCTATAGTATTCATTTTAACTACCTCACATGTTTCTTAATACTTCAGCAGGATTCGTATTACCTGCACGCCGTGCTGGATAATAGCACGCAATTATCATCACTATGCATTCGAGAGCTACTGTCAAGAACATGACAAATAGCGGATAGGTCAATACCTTACCAAGTATTGGCCAAATCGATGAGATTCCGAAAGTAAGTAATGTTGCAGTGAAACCAAATAACACTCCTAAAGCAAGACTAAGGATCACTGCGGCTAATACGCTACCTGCGAATTCTCCGAATACAAGTGAAATTACTTGTCGCTTTGTACCGCCAATGGCACGGAATAATGCATATTCAGGTTCTCGCTCAAGAACAGCAGAACCCAGGAATAGAGCAATGGAAGCTATTCCCATTGCTGCACACATAATGAAACTGATCATGGTAAGACCCTGCATGCCAGCCAAGAACAGTCCTGTAACAGTATCAGGTCCAAATTCAATTGATTCTTGAGTGTACACAACCGTGTAAGGTTTGGATTCAACCAGATTAATGAAATCTGATGCCTCATCCAGAGATGTAATTCCACCCAAGAATACCCTGGTCTGTTCAAAATCAGTAGCGGCGAGGAGGTAATCAAGATTAGTGATTGCGAATCCACCACGACCTGGTTGAAAGTCAAAATAGGCACCATATGGGATACCAGCAAGGTCCCTTGTGGAAGCCATCCCAAAGCCAGGCGCGGTTATCATGAATCCAACAATCTCAAATGTGACATCTACAGCTCCTGAAGCGGCAGTACAACGCACCTCAATAGTATCTCCAGTTGTAACATTCCACAGATTCTTGTAGTATTCACTGATTATGATTCCGTCTGATGTCGCGGCTAATGTTGTTAATATCTCATCTGATGTCGTACCAACGAAACTAGATTCTTTGAATTTCCCTATGTCCCGATACTCTGCTATATCTAATCCTTCAACATAGAATGCTTCAGTATTTACATATGAGAGCGATTCTACGACAGGGGTGACAGCTTCAACTCCAGCGTAGGTTTCGAGGGTATCCGCCCAAGCAAAATCTGTCTGATTAGTGAAGATTCGAACATCAGCTCCCATTGCATAGTTTGCTTCATTTGCTAGTGTCTGTTCAAAACTTGCAGTTTGAATGAGCATCATCGTTGTTGTTGTCAATGTAAGGGTTAGGATTACCAGGAGTGGAATGAATTGGCCCTTACGTCGGCGAAGACTCTGAGTAAGATAGAGTCTTTTCTCTCCCAAGAGCTTGGTTACTCTTTCAGATGCATCAGCAGTAACTAACCGCATCGCACGTGAGCCCAAATATGATGCTGCAAAGAGCATTAGTGTAGAGAGAACTATCTCGATAAAGGCATTCTGACCACTTGGTGTGACAATTACTGGCATTACCAAGAGAATAGACAATACAATTGCTAGCCCAAGTGCATAGTATTTGATCGATACTTCCTCAGGAATCTCATAGCTCATCTTGATTGTAGGTTGACCTATCTCAGTGACATCGATTCGCCTTGATACATGAAGTAAGTATGCAGCAGGCAGGAACATCGCAATTGCGGCAGCCAGAGCCAGCGACTGTCCAGGTATCCGTAATCTGCTAAGGAATAACTGATAGATTCCAGCATCAAATGTCAGCAGACCTGTTGAAGAGCCCATTAGAGGAGCCATCAGATATGTAAGAAGAATACCAATTGAAAGACCCAGTACTGTGAGTATCAGGGATTCCCAGATGAATGCACCAAAAATCTGGTTGAAAGATGCACCTTTCGCTCGGAGAGCACTGATTTCACCTTTCTTCTCTGACACCGAGGTCTCTGATGTAAAGATCGTTAGCATCAGACTCATGACCATAATAGGTAATGCAAGGATAATCAAGACCTGGCTTGCAACATAAGTAGAGATGTGTGTCTGCAATCGAGCAATATTATCCAAGCCAATCACAGAGAGTTGGTCATCACTCTGTTGTATTTGAGTTTTGAACGATAGTAGATTGATTGCAGATTCTATTGCGCCATCAGCAATCAGACCCGCCGCAGATCCACGGACAAACTCGACAGGGGAGAAGAATCCATTGTGAGCAATTTTGTCTACTGTGTCATGACCAAGATCGTCATCAAGGATGAGCATCGAATCAGTCAATCCAAGAACAGCAACTGCTGTTTCAAAAGTATCCCAGTTTTTACGATAAATTGATGGAAATGAGTTTCCAATAACAGAAGCACGGACCACATCAAAAATTCCTGTAATTGTGAGATTGGTGATTATCTGCCGATCTAGGAGTAGAGGATCAAATGGTCTGGTTCCTGTAGGTTCGTAAGCATTCCGAAGAACATCGACACCAATCACTGAACCTAATCCCAGCTGTATTCCGTAGACTTCTTCTGTTGTATTTATGAACCGTTTTGATACAATTACTTGGCCAGACGACAGAGAGAAATTGCCCCAGTAATCTAAGTCAGCAGACCAAACGTTGAGAATATCAGGATTGACACTAATGACTCTTGTATCTTTGATACCTTGTAGGTAATTGAGTCCACGCAGCCGATACTCTTCCCAGTCGGGAGTTATCCCATCTAGTCTCAAAATACCTACAGTGTTTGGAGTGATGTGAGCATATTCGACATAACTACTCTGCTCGATCAATTCTTGAGCGTCATAGAGATGAGAGTAGTCAAGATTGCCAGGTATGTTTTGTACACTGAATTGATAGGAATTATTATCAAAATAATCCTCAACTGCAAGACGAGTACCTGTGTCAGTCCATGCAAACACTGTAGTTGGAATTGCTACACTAATTGCTAAGATAAGGGCAATTCCAATATTTCGGACCTTATAATTCCTCAATGATGAGAGTGCATAGCTCAAAGCCCAAAGGCGGTTTCCCTTCAGCATCTTTTTAGATTTCTTCGCCATCGCATTCTCACCTCACATATTCCTAAGTACCACTGCTGGTTCTGTCCTTGATGCCTCACGCGCCGGGAGATATGCACCAATGACCATTGTTACAATCTCTATGATTAACACAATTGAGAGAAAATACCATGGAAGTGATATTGTCGCTGCCAGTGTACGAGAGAATGGCATCATATTGTTCAAGAGAAAGCCCATAACGAATCCAAACACGCCTCCGAGGACTAAACTCAGGATGAGAGATGCAAGTACTACTCCTGCAAATTCGGAAAATACCATACTCACAATTTGACGTTGAGAGCCACCTATCGCTCTCATCACAGCATACTCCTTTCTTCGTTCCCTAACAACAGAACCAAGGGAGATTGATAGGGCGAATACACTGAGTGTGAGTGACATGACGAATCCAATTGAGAAGAGTCCCTCAACTGTATTCAAAAAGAGCGCAGTCTGCAGAGACCGTGTCTTAAGATTGAATGTTTCAGGGGTTGTTGGATAGACACCGGGAAGCATTCGGAGATTACTGATGAGCTGTGTCTGATTTGTGTTATCATTAATACTTGCTAAGAACAGATCTGTTGTTTCCCTATTTAATGCCTCAGCTGTATAATTGAGATTAGTAATAGCAAATCCCGTATATCCAGCTTGAAATCCAAATCCTGCCCCAAGGATTGACGGTGGAATATCCAATACTGAAGCATAACCAAATCCAGGAGCACTAAATACTTCACCAACTACGACAAACTCGACATCCTGTAATTCCCCGGCTCCACTCATCTGAAGGCGGATCGAGTCCCCTACAGTCTTATTCATGAATGCTGCATGATATTGACTTAAAATGATACCATCAGGTGTAGCAGCAAGTGCAGCAAGCACATCTGATGCCGCGCGTTCTCCAAAACTGGAAGAATCAAAATTACCAATCTCCGAATATATTGACGCGTTTAGTGCCTCTATTGTAATTTCTTGGCCGGGTATTCTGGCCCAAGAGCGAAGTACAGGAGTGACTTGACTGATTCCTTCAATAGAAGCTAAGGTCTGGTCGTATCCGAATTCTCGTTGAGTACAAGAGATTCGTAAATCAGCACCTACTGCATAGGTTACTTCTCGATTCAGATCAACCCTGAGACTATCTGATTGTACCGCAAAAGCAATTGTTGTGGACATGGTCAATGCTAGCACAACCATAAGCGGAATGATTCGACCCTTTCGCATTCTGAGATATCCTGCTGAAATGAGATTCTTCTGACCAAAGATAAAGGAGAGTCTCTTGGAAATGTTGGCCAATCCTACACGTGAGATACGTGATCCATTATAGGCAATAAAGAACCATGCTGCAGTCCCTAGAGATAACTCCATCAAGAAAAATATCGAGCTTTTTGGTAGAATGTACATGAGAGCAATCACAATGACTAGGAGCGTAATTGAGGCTCCAATTGTGAATCCATGACTCTCAACCTGCTCAGTTGGGTCATCTGTGACTTCCATGAGGGTGAGCCCGATCTCAGTCTGAGCTGCCTTTCTAGCTAGATAGAGAATGAATAACATACTTGGTAGAACTGTTAACGCAATTGCACGAAGAATCGTTCCAGGGGTTACAACGGTACTTGTGATATAGTAGTAATAAACATTCCAATCAAAATTCATGAAGCTCGTCGATGCTGGAATCAAAGGAGCAAAGAGAATACTAAGGATGATTCCCATAATAATCGATAATGTCGATATGATCAAGGTTTCCCAGAGAAATATCGTAGAAACCTGCGAGTAACTTGCTCCTTTTGACCGGATAATACCAACTTCAACAGTTCTTGGAGCCATGAATGTATCAGCTGCGAAGACTGAGAAGAATAACGCAAGGAGGATGACTGGAAGAGCAAGAATGGATAGTTGTAACGATGCAATGTAAGTATTGACTGCGGTCTGCATTGCTACAATCTTATCTTCGCCATCATATGTCACATTATAACGCTCTTGGGTTCGAGCGACCAACGACATGAGATTTGTTAGGATATTTTCAGGCCCAGCTGCAGCAAGTGCAGAGGCTGAAACTCTAACCAATGTTGAAGGAGTAAAGAAGCCATCTTCAGGAAGTGAATCCTCAGAGATGGCATCATTGCGAATGAGAATACCATCGCGAAGGCCAAGTATATTGTATCGGATATTTGATTGGATCCAATTAGCTCTCGGTATTGAGGGTAGTGCTCGTTCAATCATAGAATTAGTTGTTTTGGGATCAAAGATACCAACTATCTTCAACTCATCAAAAGATTGTCTGTCAAGATTTCCTAGAATTGCAGGACCTCCAGGGTCATTAGCCATCAAGATGTCAATGTCGATAGTATCATTGAGTTGCAGGGTGTAGTTATAGACGTGTTCTGCATAATAGATGAATTGATTTGACACAACAACCTCTCCGGGTTGTAACTGGAATGAACCCTGAATCCATAGGTCTCTCGCAATTAGGCTAAGAAATTCATTATCCACAAAGACAGCTCGAAAGTCTTTGATACCTTGACTATAAACTGCTCCAGTTATATCGTATACTTTATCGTCTGTGAAACGATTATTTACATCCACAGTGCCATTATCATATCCTGCTAGAATTCCCACTGTAGAGTTTACCCTATAGACACTTTCTACCAAGGGATCTTGAAGCATATAGTTTTCCGCCTGCAAAAGAGTTGCAGTTGAGCCGAATTGTGGTTCAATCTGGAGTTGGTATGCATTGTCCTCAAGATGTTCATAGATACTGACATAGACTCCAGTATCTCCCCAGACCATAGTCGAAGCGAAGAGACTGATTCCTAGACTAAGAGTAAGTGCCAGACTGAATGCTCGAAAGGGATTTGCTCGAAGGGAGCTTAAAGCATAGGAGAGCCCGTAAGCATTGTTCCCTTGGGATTTGAGTTTTGTAGTCTTTCGTGGTGTGGCCAATCGAATCTCTCCTATGTAGATGTTTCTTCGCTAGCCTTTCCCGCTTTTTTTGTTCCTACATCGACCTTACTTGCTCTGAAGAAGTCACCTACCATCTCATCTACAAGAACTCCATCACGAAGGAGTAGAATTCTATCAGCCATGCGAGCAGTCTCTGGATCGTGAGTTGCAGCTATGACTGCACGATTTTGATTCTTAGCTAAATCCCTCATGAGCATGATTATCTCTCCACCAGTCTTGTGGTCGAGATCTCCAGTAGGTTCATCGCATAACAGAACTGCTGGGTCATTAGCAAGAGCTCTAGCAAGTGCAACACGAGAACGCATTCCACCTGACAGTTCATGGGGCATGTGTTGAGCTCGATGGTCAACAAAGACCATCTTCAGTAATTCCGTTGCTCGTTCTCTACGTTCTTCTGGTGGAACATCGTCAAGAAGCATTGGAACCTCTACATTTTCTAGAGCGGTGAAAATAGGTAGCAGATGTTGGTCTTGAAAGAGAACTCCAATCTTGTGGCGCCGCACTTTAGACATCTCGTCGTCACTTAGTTTAGTTACATCCTCGCCATCAACAAGAATCGTTCCAGATGTAGGAGTATCAAGACCACCAATCAGATTAAGCAGTGTTGTTTTTCCAGAACCTGAGGCTCCAACAATGGCAACAAACTCACCTCGGTAGACAGTGAGATTTGTTCCCTGTAAGACTTTAATGACTCGTGAGCCATCCTGGAATTCTCGTCTTATATCGATACACTCTACTGCAGCTATTTTGTCATCTGCCAATGGTGTTTCACCTTTTCCTGACTGAGTAAGTCCCCGTTTTAAGGGAAATGGATTGAGCAGTTTGTGTGATACATATTAACATTGTTAAGGAATAAAGTGCATTTCTGCCCATAGATGGTGCTGAATCATGCGTGTATTTGCGGTCTCTGGGCAATCAGGTACGGGAAAGACAACGATTGTTGAGTCCATAGTAAGAGAACTAATAGCTCAGGGATATTCAGTAATAACATTGAAGAGCTCTCAACATGAACAACACAGTGAAGAGGGAACTGATACCGAACGGCATAGACTCGCAGGAGCAAAAGAGAGCTATTTTCGAGGTCCATCGAACAGGGACCAATTACTCAGATATCAGGTGAAATCAACCTCATCAGATTTCCTTATTATTGAAGGGATGAAACTAAGCCCAATCCCCAAGTTCTGGTGTATTGGTAATTCCACATTAGGAGACACAATTCCAATCGAAGTAAAAGCCATCATTAGTTGGAATATAGATAGAGTAGAAGATAAGTATGGCATCCCGATAGTTGAGCCTTCAGATATTGAACATCTTGTCAGAATAATAATTGAAGAAGCAATTGACCTGGAGAATGTTGATGCCTAGCAATACAAATCACATGGTGCGGCTCAGTTACCCCTAAGGTCGATCATAAGTTCATAATCTCATAAAGGAGTTCATCACTGCCGCACTGAAATGCTTGCAGGGAACAGATAATAGTCTTGTCAATTGACACGTTTAAGCCATAGCACAATACTCTTCATAGAAGATAGGGAACCAGACCTCGATGAAATCACTACCTGTCAAACAATTCTCTCTTGTAGACACAATTGAGAGTGGTCAGACTTTCTCTTGGACCCGAGAAGGTGATGGTTATGTGAATGCAGACCTAGGACAGGTAATCTATGTAGAACAAAGGGGGAATATCCTCTATTACGAAACATCTTCACACCCTGTTGATTTAGGCACTCTGTTTAGATTGAATGACCCACTTGATAGGATTCAATCTGATATCACTAGAGAGGGAATAATGGAGGAGAGCATCGCTTTTGCTCCAGGATTGAGAATAGTTAGTGATCCATTTCTTCCCTGCCTCTTTTCTTTTATCAGTTCCATCCAAAAGAATATCCCAGCAATTCATAACCTTATGAGTTGCATAAGAAGAGAATGGGGTCCAGAATATGAGTATCAAGGAAAGATTTTCCACGGATTCCCATCTCTAGATGAACTCTCGGAAGCAAGAATTTCTGACTTTGAAAATCTCAATGCAGGATATAGATCGAAGTTCTTTATCCAAACGATAGAAGCACTGAACAAGGAAATTGTTACAGAGGAGCAACTTCGAGGTATGAGCTATTCCGATGCTCATGAAGCATTGAAAAAACTTCATGGAGTAGGAGACAAGGTTGCTGACTGTGTCTGCCTTTTTTCACTTGGTTTTCTTGAGGCATTTCCAATTGATGTGTGGATCGAGAAGGTTATCCAAGAACATTATCCAATTTTTGAAGAGAAAGGAAAATCATACAATAAACGAGCGGCTGCTGCACGTGAATATTTTGGGCAATATGCTGGATATGCGCAGGAATATCTCTTCTATTATTCAAGATGTAAGGGTGTAAGATAGAATTCTAAAATGATTGCTTCTTGTCTTTCTTTTCTGCATACCACGAATGATTGGTGATATTCTTAGATACTTCCCAAGCTCGTGTCTGATAGAAACTCAAGGGATTGACAATGTACTCACAGAGTGGGTCGAAAGTTTCTTGATTTGCTACAGGACATAGATTGTTTGTCCGAAGTTTTTTGCATCCCGTTGGAAAGTAACCCTGCTCTTCAGAGACTGTTGACTTCTTTCCAGCAATATGACCAACTTGGTAGGATATCAAAGAGTCATACCTGTCTGGTGCATGGCTGAAAACATCACTGACATCCTCCTCGCTCATACCGATTCGTAAGAGAAAGGCAGCGAGAGCAAAACGAGCATCATGAGGTAGATTGACTTGTCCACTGATGGAATCATCATACATTTTCTGCATACAAGGCGGAAATGCTGAATTCACCTGTCCCTCAATCTTGAAGGGCTCAGCCTGTTGAATATGACCTTTCATTTCGATTTCTATTCGTTCTACTGCCTCTGCTAGACGTCGAGGTAATTTGGGAATATCTAGTCTCCCAGTCAATACTATTTGTCTAAATCGACCAGATATCAATCTATCAAGTTCGCGACGTCTAATCAGAGCCCATCCGTGGTCCACAAAACGATTGACTAATTTCCATTCTTCAGCATGAAAATCAGGAGCGACCTCTAAGAAATTTTCAAATCTGATCTTCATGTCGTAGGTCTTAATCTGCATAGGTAGTTTTGCCCGGTCCATCAGTGAGCCAATAGATTGAATTTCCCATCCAAAAGAACTTGTACTAAGCTCAATTACGAAGTCATCATCTTCCTGGCGTAACTGTTTATTTACAGATTTAGATTCAGCTTCAGCCTGACGGGCTCGAAGTTGTGGACTGCCAAGTTCTTCCACAATTAATCTAGCAGTAGGATAGATGAGGACCTCCTTTTGGTCGCGCATACTTGGTAGTTCTATCTCTTCATTAACTAGAGCAGAATAGACTCGTTTCTCAGCAGCTTCAACAATAAAGAGATTCTCTGGTCTGTCGAGAAGGATTGCCAGAGCACCGAGGTCGCGTGCCAACTTTTGGGAGGTCTGTCTTGCTTCTGCTGAAAAGGGGTATTGTAGTGGTTTTGCAAAGCTCGAAATAAACAACCCTCCTAAATCATTATCATCTATTGTAAGTGGGTCGATAATCATCAATATTACGGTCGTAAAATTTCTTCCCACATACAGCACATTTGAACATCTGAATTCCGCGTTGCATAGCCCAGTGGTCCAAGACACGATTAATTCGAGTACTCTGACAACGGGGACATTTTATTCCTGTGTCTTCATATGCCCATGGTGATCTCTTTCGATTGGATGACATGCGATTCTCTGAATCCTTCATTTTCTATGCATCTGTTTTCCTTTTATTCTCAACCAACTTAAAAGAGATTATTTACGCCCCAGAATGAAGTCAGCCCGTAGTAAGAGGTATTTGAACTCATTAAGACATTGTCTTTGAATCTCAGGATCACTATAGAGTTTCATCAGTGCATTCCTACGATCCTCAGTTGCCTTGATTGTTCCCTCGTTGATGATCTTATAGACTGCATTTGGTCTTTCAACCCATCTACAGAGTTCTTCGTGCTCATTACTCAGAAATAGCACAACTGGAGTCTTTCGCTTACCATTTACTTTGAATTGTTGATGATATCCGGCATTAGTATCACTATCAAGAATGCGTAACGCAACTTTAGAGGAGGCTGCTTGCATTCGTGCCAATATGGGAATGGTACCAGCTGAGTCACTACAACGATCAGTTCCGATGACGAGAATTCTAATTTCGTTCTGAATGCTTCCGAGTGTTTCAATATCGCTATCGCTAAGCTGAAAATCTGTATATCTAGCCTTCATCAATTCTACATTTTCGCGTGCTTTCTTTAGAAAGTCCTTGTAGGAAATTGCTGTATTCCACTCTGCATTCTCAGTCATATTTCTCATCTCTAAATTGTGAAAGAATTCTATGGGAAATTTCCCGATGTGTTATTATTCCTGAAAACGGATAAAAGGATTGTTCAATGCATCACGAGTACTTTCGGGCTACTGTCGAACTTTTATTACTTTGATACATATCAGTGAACTATGACCGATAACACAGTCGCGTATTGTGGTCTCAATTGCGAGGAGTGTCCTGCATATCTCGCATACAAGAATGATGATGATAATCTGCGTAAAGAAGCAGCTACAAAATGGGGAAGCCCTGAATTCCCAGTCAAACCAGCAGATGTGAACTGTGGAGGATGTAAGATGAAGGGTGACCCTATGTTCAAATTCTGTTCTACATGTACCGTCAAAGCCTGCGCGAGCAAGCGAGGTGTTGAAACCTGCGCTCATTGTGATGATTATGGGTGTGATGTCCTCGAAGAATGGCTTAGTCACGCTGGAGACGAATCACGACAGAGGCTCGAAAATTTGCGTGCTGCTTTATAGAAGTGTATAGGGATTTGCATTTGGAGACAGACAAGTGAAACGAGCTGGAGTCGCAGACCTCAAACTTCATCCGGGTAAAGCACCACATTGGCTAGTTAAGCGAATGATTCCAATGGCGGATGCTCTTTGCAAGGTCATCGTAGATGAGTATGGAACTACTGAGCTTCTCAGGAGATTGGCAGATCCAGTCTGGTTTCAAGCGCTATCGAATGTCTTGGGTTATGATTGGGATAGTTCGGGCTCAACAACGGTCACATGCGGAGTATTGAAATCAGCACTTTCATTTGAGACTCACAATATGGTAGGGATTGGAGGGAAAGGAATAGCCTCAAAGAAGGTTCCAGAACAGCTCCGAGCCTTAGAAGATTATGGGCTTGATGGAGCAGGTCTGGTTGAAATCAGTAAAGCTGTTGCAAAAGTCGACAATGCAGGTGTTCAAGACGGATACCAACTCTACCAGCATCTATTCTTTGTTGATGCAGAAGAGAATTGGACTGTAGTTCAACAGGGAATGGATTTCAAAAGTAATGACGCTCGAAGGTATCATTGGAGTGGAGAGGAAACTAAGAATTACATCGATGAACCACACACAGGTCTGATATCAGGTCAGATAAAGGATAGTACCTTGGACATGACATCAAAACTATCTGATGAGTGTCGGAAAGTCAGTCTCGATATTGTCAAAGAGGACCCAGCCCGAGTCAGAAGGTACTTTGAGGACGTCAAAGCCTATGGTGAAACCACTTTGATTCCATGGGTAGAGGAGGAAGAAGAGACTGTTCTCCCATCTTACAAAGTCGTACCTACACGAATGGAGTGGAATGCTGTACGAAGAGCCTATGAACACCCACCAGACTCTTATGAGGAATTACTACTCAGGGACGGATTCGGACCAGCAACCATCAGAGGTCTCTCGCTCATCTCAGAAATGATCTTTGGCACTGCACCATCTTGGTCTGACCCGGTCAGAATGTGTTTTGCCTTCGGTGGAAAGGATGGTGTCCCATTCCCTGTTCCAAGAAAGGACTACGATAAAGCAATCGAGTTTATGGAACAGGTTGTCAATGCTTCAAAAATGGGTCGAAGAGAGAAGATCCTTGGGCTTAAACGCTTGAGTAAGTTTGCACCACCAATCCTTCGACACCCTCAGATTGAAGCATAAGTCAAACCAAAGAATTGAATTTGTCCTTTTACAGGTAACAAGTTACAATGATTGAAATTGTACCGTATAATGATGACATAACTTGTATCAAAACAGCCACAGAGCAAGATGGGAATGCGATAATGTTTGTCTATGCATTCCTCATTCGAGATGCATTATTCGATACTGGGTGTGGAAATGCAGTCAGTGAGTTCCAGAAGTTCGTAGATACAAAGGAGATTCATCATGTGTACATCTCCCATTCTCATGAAGACCATGTTGGATGTTTGCACATATTCGATGGTAATGTTCGAATTTATGCAAATGAGATGACCAAGAAGGAACTTGTAAATCCGGAAAAGATTGGAGAGTTCTTTGATTATGTATGGGGTCAACCAAAACCAGTATCTAAAATTGAGACCCTCAGTGACACCTTTACAATTGACGATCTAAGATTCGAAGTGATACCGTTACCAGGTCATGCTGCTCACATGGTCGGGTTCTATGAGCCAAAGAAACGGTGGTTCTTTTCATTCGATGCAGTCCCATTACCCTCAAAGAAGAAGATAGCAATGCCTGAGGAAAACATACCCCAAATGGTAGCAACGATGGAAAAGATTCGAGATATGGATATTGAGATCCTCTTTGATTCTCACCGAGGTCCAATTGAAAATCCACGAGAACATATTCAGACAAGAATTGATTACATCAATCAAATCAAAGAAGAGGCACAAGTCTTACATCAGAAAGGAAAATCCATCGAAGAGATACAAAATGAACTCGAACTAGAAGGTCCG
Source organism: Candidatus Thorarchaeota archaeon MP8T_1 (assembly GCA_002825465.1). The sequence goes on along the minus strand of PJER01000037.1, from coordinate 11,105 downwards.
TGGTACTTGGAGATGACGAAAGAAAGGTTTGGTATTGATTATTTCATCAAGTCAATTCTATTTGATAAACCAGAATCGTGAAATCACATAACTAATCATTCAATAGGTCAGAAATAGAAAGTATACTATGGTACTCCAGTTTATAGGGATTGGAATTATCGTCTTCTTAGTAGGCTTAGTTGCAATCAATTATCGATCTATCTTAGTTGATGTCATTGGACATTTTATTCAGTTAAGACCTGATGACCATGAGGGTTGGCATTACTATGGAATATTACTTGATGGAGCAGGGTACCATCTAGAGGCTCTTGATGCATTAAAGAAAGCTGTATCAATTGACCCTAATTATTCACCAGCATGGAAGAAAATGGGCGATGTATTGATGACATTAGGAGATAGAGAAGGTGCTTCTGAAGCATATAGGTTCAGTGAGTCATAGTATCAACGGTTCTTCGTGCGCTTCTTTTTTCCTTCATGACGGGTCGCAAAGGTTCTTTTCATCTTCTCTTGCTCTCTGGCTGCCTTCTCAGCTTTCTTCATTCGATGACAATTGATTCTTGCAGCTCGATGCAGAACAGTGACTCGTTCAGCCTCTTTCTTTTCACCGACTTTCTTGTATAATTTTCGAGCACTTTCCCATGCATCTTGAGCATTGCAAAAATCATCCAATCGAGCATATGATGTTGCAAGAGCATCAAAGGCATCGGGATCATTCTTGACAATCGAGGTGAGTTGTACAAGGATTTGGATTGCTTCTTCCCATTCCTCCAGCTCCATGTAGATTAACCCAAGATTTCTCAATGCAGTTGGATAATTCTTCCTTCGAATGATAGCTCTTCTCAGATGTCTAGCCGCCTCAGATAGATTACCATCTTTATACGCAACCATACCCATAGTGTTCTCTACGCTAGCATCAGTAGGATCAAGTTCTGATGCTTTCTTCAAAGCTTTCATGGCATCTTTGTGTTTACCTGCACGAAGATTCACGTCACCTCGAATGAGCCATGCTTCATGATTCTCTGGGTCCATTTTGGTTGCAGTATTTGCAGACTTGAGTGCGTCATCGAATTGCCCATCAATTGCCAGTGCCATTGCTCTTCTCACATAGGCGGGTACAAGGTCGTCCTTCAGATTCAAAGCGGTATCATAACTAGAGATTGCATCCTTCAATGCACCTTTTTCAAGCTGGAGGTCACCTAATCTCAACCAGACAGCCCATTCGTCTTGTGCAAGCTCGCTCAACCGTTTGTAGATTGCAAGCTCATCATCAACACGGTTCAATCCACGAAGAGCGAGAGCCTTGTCCCGTAGGGTCTCAATATCATCTGGTTTTAGTTGCAATGCTTGGTCGAATGATTTGAGCGCATCCCCAGCCTTGTCACGACCCAGAGTAAGAAGTACTCTACCTCGGTTCAGGTGAGCTGCTGCGAGTTTGGAATCGATTTGGATTGCCTGATCAAAACAGCGAAGTGCCTCACCAAATTCTTCTCTCTGAGCGTGGATCACTCCCTTAACATTCCATGCAGAAGCATCCTGTGGATTCTGGCGTATATGAGCTTCTACACTTGTTAGGGATTCTTCAGAATTTTCCATTGCAGTTCAGATTAAATCACAACATCACTACTCAAAAGAGTTGAGATGCCACGACGAAGAATACAAGTGTATGAATACGAATCAAATCTATGCTATGAAATTAGAAGGAATTGAAGCGCTGATCTTTGATCTAGGGGGTACGCTCTACGAACCTGCATCTGATATCTGTGGTCTCACAAGAGAGTTCATGTCAGAAATCGGATATGAGAAAATTGAGGAGTTCACTGATGAGTATATCAAAGAGGCACTTGTCCATGCGAATAATTGGCTCTGGAACTATATGATCGATAATAACGTTCCAGTCTATTGGGAGCCGAAAGTAACTGAATGGTTGCAATATGATAGGGTACTCTTTAGGGGTCTAGGAATTAGAGAGAATGTTCACGAACTTGCTGAGAAATATCAGAAGAAGTGGGATGAATTCTTTGAAGATGTCAAACCCATTCTTATCGAGGGAGTTTGTGAAGTCTTAGAAGATTTGAAACAGAGAGACTTTGTACTTGGGGTGGCATCAAATAGGTACAGTGATCCAACACAAGCTCTACAGGCAGATGGAATCTATGACTTATTTGGAGCAATTGAGTTCACTGGAGTCCCAGGATATGCAAAACCTTCTCCATATATGTTATTGAGAGTTGCAGAGAGAGTAGGAGTCAATCCTCGAAAATGTGCTTATATTGGAAACATTGTTGAGCATGATGTCGTAGCTGCACAACGAGCTGATATGGCACCAATCCTTCTCACATGGGTTGACCCTCACGAGGCTAATGAGATTACATCAGACGTTATTGTCATTGAACATATTGATGACTTGCTTAAAATCGTCGAATGAATACGTTCATTATGAGGAAGGTTATCTGAACTTGTGAAGGTGAGCTCAGCTGAAATTGAAATTACTTTCTTTGATATTTGTCATTTTTCTGATGTACTCGTCAACACCAATTGCTGTGGAAGCTCAAGCAAATAATTCCCTTGAGTGGGGTGTTGATGTTGGAGAGGAATTTACATATGTGCTGCAAAGAGCATATTTTGCTGATCCTAATTATATCAATGCAATTGCTATAGACTTACCATTTATCACTCTCATGACTGTAGGCGAAAAGTTCACAGTTAGGGTCACAGACCTTGATACAATTCCGATGCTAATCAATGAGACTTCACAATTAGCTAATTCAACATGTGAGATGGAACGCGCAAATGATTCTACACTTGTTGCAATAGGATTACAAGCATTCGTGGTCCCAGTTGGAGACTGGGATTTTCTGACTGAGATGTCAAATATTACAGGGCTTCAGGACCTATCGCTCATCGATACAGAAGATGAATGGGGAACAATTGGTGCGGGATCATTCTTCGCCGGAGACGGTAGTGTAGTTAGTGTCACTATGGAAGTAAGGTATGAAAAAGAGAATGGCACCTTGAACTACATGCGTTACCGCTACACAACATTGGGAACTGATCTGATTGACATCGTATTAGTAAACTGGCATCCTGGAATGCCTACTACTGTCGCTGGAGATGTACAAACACCAATTGTACTCATCATAACAATCGCTGCTGTTATAGGTTTCATAGTTTCTATCTTAGTCTATCAAGGATACAGAGGGAGAAAATCGGTAGCGCAGAGGTTAGGAGAATAAATTCAATGAAGAAGCCACCACAGGATGAGATACTCAGAGCAGAGTGTCAGGGGGAGGACACCATACTGAAGATATCAGTAGGTGATGAGTTCTACTACCAGTTTCATAGGCACGGATCAGTCGGAGAAGATGCAGAATTCGAAATAGGTGACGATTTGATCATCAAACACATAGATACACAGACAGAGTATCTTCATCCTGAACACATGAAGAAACCAGGATGGACAGGTGGAGATGCTGAGAGAGGTAAATGGTTCTTCAAAGCACTAAAAGCAGGAGGTACTACTCTTAAAATCAACATCCTCTTCCGTTTCGAGGTTGAGAGTTCCTGTACCATTACAATCATTGTCGCGTGATTATTTGATTGCCCAGACGAATGAATATTCCGCATGATAGAGCAATTCTTCATTCTTTTCAAATGACGCTCTTAGGTCTTCAAGACCCTTTTCGTATTCTTCCCGACTTATCTTATGGAGCATTGAAAAGCCACGTTTCTCTATGGTCTCGAGATAGTCTGGACCAAGACGAACTGGTTTGTAGGTGTAGTCCTTGGTTGAAATCTTGCTAAATCCTGCAAGCTTGAGCTCGAATTCAATCTCATCAACATCTGGATACCGTTCTTTGTCTACCTTAGCCGTCCCAGGAAAGAATCGGGATGTCATCCTGTGGTCAATTTGATTATGAGCCTGCGTGACTATACAGAGAGGACTTGAGTCTTTGAGAATACGATGGATTTCTCTGTAGGTCTTTGGAATATCAGGAAGATGATGAAGAACTTCGGTCATATAGACGAAATCAAATGAATCAGTTGCAAAAGGAAGGTTGTCAGCAGGTGACTGAACAAGAGGAACTCGACTTCTCTTTTCACATGCTCTCTGCAGCATTCCATAGGAGATATCCAAACCCACAATCTTAGCAGGTATTGCAGCAGCTAAGAGAATGGTGTTATTACCTGTTCCACATCCCACATCAAGAACAAGGGAGGATTCAGTCAGAGAGACCTCTTCAAGGAGTTGAGTCACCATCTCCGGATTTCCTTCGCGAACCTGATCATAGACCTTTGAGACCTTGTCATAATCAATTGTTTTCTTAAACATTGCAAGCGAATTGAAGGATAGTGATTCCTGAAAAACTTTGAGAATAAAGTGAAAAGGGATGATTTGGTAGTCATCCCAACTATGATTATCCTTGCATCGCTCCTTCGAAGAAACATCTATGAACTGCTCTCATTGCAGCACCCATATCATTCTGCTTGACAATGAAGTAGTACGCAACATCAGATGCACCAGCTGAGAACATCTCAACATTTACCCCAGAGTCTGCAACAGCTGAAAATACTCGAGCGGCAAGACCCTTGGTTGTAAGCACACCTTCGCCTACAACAGCGATGAGAGTAACATCATCGATTAAATCGATTCGTTCAATGACTCCACCAGTAAGTGGTTCAAGGGCAGTTCTACTTTTTCCTGCATCCTTAGCATCAATGAGGAGATTGATACATGTCTGGGATGTGATGACGGAATAGATATTGATCTGTTTCCCAGACAGCCTGTTTCCAATCTCACCAATTATACCAGCCTTATAGCCAACTCCTGCACCACGAACCTTCAGAACAGCAATGTCACTATTGCAAGTCACACTCTTAATGACATCTTCCTTTGCAAAGCCATCTGGAAGAATACTTGTACATACGCCAGTAGGGTCTCTAAAATTACGAATCCTAATCTCAATATTAGACCCTCGAATTGGTTCAACCGTCCTAGGATGGAGGATCTTTGCTCCAAAGTAAGACAGCTCTGCAGCCTCATCATAGGATAGGTGAGTAATAGGAACTGCAGTATTAGTGAACTTGGGATCCGTTGTCATGAATCCATTGACATCTTTCCAAATATCAAGAGAGGGAAAATTCAGACAGTATGCGATTGTCGAAGCACTGTAATCAGATCCATTTCGACCTAAGGATGTCGGCTGTCCAGATTCAGTACACCCAAAGAACCCAGTGACAACAGGTATGATGTCTTCTTCTAACAGCGGAAGTATATGCTTCTCAAGATTAGTTCTAGTTACAGGTATATTCACTGTTGCATTCTCAAATACTCCGTCAGTCACAAGACCAACGATGTCAGACTCAAGTGCCTTAACTTTCAACCCTTGGTCATGCAATACTCCAGCAAGAATATCTACTGCAAGACGTTCTCCCTGACTTAGGATCAAGACAAAGACCGAGGCAGTGACTTCTCCGATGTATGCAATACCATAGAGTAATCTTTCAAGTTTCTTCAACCGGTTCTCGATGATTAGTCTAACTCTATTTCGAGTAGAATTGTCACGTATTGCCTGTTCAATGACTTCAAGATGTCTTGCCCTGATGGTGTCTATTGATTCAGGTATGCTTCCTTCTGACATCAATGCAGAATCTATACTCGAGTACAGCTGATTTGTAACTCCAAATAGCGCAGACACTACAAGAACTGTAGACTCAGGTTTTCTTACCTTGAGTATCTTTGCTATATTGATGAAATCTTCAGGTTCCCGAAGACATCCACCACCAAACTTGGCTACTCTCATCTGATCATCCCCTTAACCTGAGCAAACTCAGCATTGAGAACAGATGCCCCAGCAGCACCCCGGATGGTATTGTGAACCAATAGGAACATGTTCAATCGATTCCCCTGTTTACGAATACGTCCAACCTTCACAGACATTCCGAGGTCCTCATTGGCTAGAGAGAGGTCTCTCTTTGGTTGAGGGCGGTCATGGTCAGTGAGAACTACAATTGGACGAGATGGTGCAGTTGGTAATTGAAGTCTTTGAGGTTCACCTACAAAAGAACTCATGAGTTCACAGACTTGTTGAATCTCAACAGGATTGTGGAGTTCAATTACAACACTCTCGAGATGTCCATCCTGAACGGGCACTCGGACACAACTAGCATTCACTTCGAATGATGCAGGAATCACCTTACCACTATCAACTGTGCCAAGAATCTTCTTTGTTTCTACAATTATTTTCTCTTCTTCATTGGATATGTAAGGAATAACATTTCCCAGAATATCCATCGAAGAAACCCCCATTCGACCAGCTCCAGAAACCGCTTGATATGTTGAGACCGTCACTGAACTGATGCCAAATTTCTGCAGTGGTTTTAATCCAAAGACAAGTCCAGATGTTGAACAATTCGAATTAGTGACAATAAAACCGTCTCCGAACTGCTGCATCTGTATCAGACCCAAATGGTCAGGATTAATCTCTGGAATCAGAATCGGAACATCTTCATCCATTCTATGAGCCCCTGCATTAGAGAAAACTGGAAGACCATTTTGAGCAAGTTCTACCTCTATATTGGAGGCAACATTACTGGGTAATGCACTGAAGATAAGATCAACATCCTCTCTCAATATATCATCAGAGGTAGTTGAAAGTACTTTCAACTGTTCAGCTGATTCAGGTAGGTCTCTAGATACAATCCAATCAGTAGCTTGAGTATATTCTTTTCCTAGAGACCTCGAAGAACCTGTAACTGCAACAACTTCAAAGTATGGATGATCTGATAAGATTCGAATGAAATGCTGACCAACTATTCCAGTTGCTCCAAGAACACAGGCACGAAGTCTACCCAAAATAGTTCCCTCCTTTGGATATCAACTGAAAATCAACATTCGCATGAACAAGCTGTGGCAGTTGTCCACATGCCCCGATTGACTCGTCGATGAAGATTATCGCACCATCAATCCCATCCCGGATTATGTTCTTGAGTGATGATTCAATTAGTCTAGCATCATTACTCGTGACCGCGTTACCAAGTGCTGTTGCTGCAGCATCTGCTAATGTGGCATCCGCAGAGTAGATGATTGAGGCATCAGTGGCACCATAGCTAAGTGAGTGGCCCACTGTTGCTGATGAGGTACAGAGTCCAAGTTTAGTCTTAGTCTGTGTAATTTTTAGTCCCAGGTTCTGTAACCCCCGAGATCCTGCATAGATACCTACGACGACCGAATGTTCAAGGAACATTGCAATGTCCCCACCATTATCGAAAATAATGTGGGATACACCAGCGGAAATAGCCAGATCAACCACATATTCTGCGATTGCCCCCGCTACTGAAGCCATGGGTCCAACTCCCATTTGTTGCCCTGCAGAAGCCATTCTTTGAATGATGTCAGGAGCGGTCGGTTCAACATCGACAGGATAGTGGCTTATGAAAAATTCTGGATGCCTGAAGATGTATCTTTGAATATGCTCACGAGCTTCGAGGACTGCTTTTTCAATAAGAGGAATGAATTCCTTATCAACAATCACAGTAGCAATGGTCTCACCAATTTCGATTTGATGTCGTTCCATGATGCATCACCTCACCTCCTAATTGTGATTGCCCTCTGGGGACAGATATCATGACATTCACCACATTCTAAGCATTGATCGGGATCATCTGACACTATCCAGTCTGCATCCTGTTGGAAGACTCCTGAATCACAGTAAGGAACGCACAAACCACAATGAATACACAATTCGGGATTCCTGTGCATAAACTGATCAGTGTCTGTTGCCGGTATGGTAGGGGATTCTGTTATCGCTCTCGGTCGCAATGGATTTGCTAGACCTTCAGATGGGAGAGGTGTTACAGCCGAGCTGAGGAAGAATTCTCCTTTCTCAATCAAATTCTTCAGATATTCAGCAATATCCTTTGCAACTCTGAAGCTGGAGAGGGGAGATGTCCGAACTTGTTTCCCATTGACTTCAATCAATCCAGACTTCAATTGAGCATAGTTCACTGTTGCAAGAGAGGGACGGTCTCTTGATGGTATAGCATAGTCGTAAACACGAGTGACTATATCCTCATCAGAGATTCCAGTGCTTTTGGCAACATCTACATTGATGATGGGGATTGGAACTCCAACACCTACATAGAGAGTGGGTCCATATCCACTCATTGTTGCACCTCGCAGAAAATCAGGATTCATCTTCTTCAGGTCACCTTGTACCATGAGCGTTCCAAAACCGCTGGTGGGGCTATGTTGAGTGCCATTTCCGATTATGTATCCCTCAGCCCCACCAAGTAGAATTCGTGTTCCAATCCCAATGGTTCGATAGTGTGGATCATTGACGATTGGAGAGAGTTCACCAGCTCCAGAATATGTGGCATTTTCAAATTCCGGAAGTAACTTACCCATGTATGTATAGAGAGAACGCTTGGAAGAATTAGTTGCAACGCCATAACGTTCATAGCAATTCCGAGGATTTGACATGACTGCCTGATTTAGGTCATCCAGTCCCACCTCAACTGAGAGCTCACGATTTGGATAGCAATCAGTTGGGGTTCCTTCGGCTCGTAGATTGACGGTCTCTCCACGTACGAGGTCTTCAATGACATGACCTCCACCATATTCGATTCCACGAGTTCGAGAGGGTTGAGTGGCACCCAGATAGGCATCTACAGCTGCGACTGAAGAATAGGCCTCTACATCATTTAGCCAGACCTTAGACATCTTCATGGGAGGTTCTGTATGTCCGAAGTTCATCCAGACTCCGGATGAACACATTGCACCGAATGTGCCAGTAGTAACAACGTCGACTTCATGCATTGCTTCTTCAGGACCCATCTCAGCTACAATCTGCGTCATCTGAGCAGCTGTGACCACGCATACACTACCGTCTTTGATCTTCTCATTAATTTCCTGAATGGTTTTCTCATTAGTTGTCATTTTCTAACCTCCTCACAAACGAAAAAGATGTGTCAACTAATCTGAGAGTAGGCATTTGCAGAATGGACTAAAGGTATAGGGTAGTCTTCAAAATACAGCCAGCAGGTGTATACATGCAGCCATTGACATGATTCTCTCAGTCAGCACTGCGTAAGTGCGAAACTCCCTTGATATTGTATACACATCTACATCATTTGGCGAACCCTTTCGTGGAAATTTAGTATATAGACATTTTCAGAGATTTCCGAGTATGATAATGCGGAAAGGCGGAACTTCCCAAAATCAAGAAAGGGGCAGGATTAGGAATCCTGTCCCTTTAAAGAAACTAACAAGCAGATATGTTATCAACTACTTCTCCGTTGGAGGAAGCTCGCTCAGTTAGAGCACGAATCTGGAGAAGATGTCTGTATAATTGTTGACCCATTGAAGTCAGACTATATTCTGTCCTCGGATGGGGATTAGTATGTACATTCCCCTCAACAAGACCAATCTGTGCGAGGTTTGAGAGGCATCTTGAGATCTTTGAGTCACTCACGTGGATTCCATCACTGTAGCTAATGCTTCTTCGCAAATCACTGATATCGGAATTGTATGAGTTTTCCCCCAGTGCAAAAATGAGTGGGACTGTACAAGAACTCCCTAGATGAGAAAACATCTCAGTCAGGGATAGATTTGAGTTTGGTTCATTTGATTTACTTACATTCATAATAGTGAATCGCCAACTTAACAGTAAATAGTGTAAAAAATTGATTTATCCTTTTACATTGTCAATTTGCCTACTTTAAAGACAGTAGAAGCCAGTTTTACGCACATGCCTGTAAATTTTTGATATTGATTACTCAACTACAATTCTTTGTCATCTGCTAGAATAGTGGTCATTCCACGTTTGTGTTCAACATAACGCAGACAGAGAACAAAGGTCCATTGAATTACCAACATCAGAATCGAGGCAAAGTAATTGGATGATTCAAATAAATACGTAAAGACGATGAACATCGATTCATGAGCAAACATCGCAACCAAGAGATTGCGTCTTGAGAGGTTGAAGATGGAGTCGATACCAAATGACCATCCAAGCATTGAGAGATACCCAATAACAGAGGGATACAGTCCAAATGCAATGTTCGACATCTGGTGCCATAACCACCAATATGAACCAATGATTAGACTACCAATCTCTCTGCCATATTTAGCTTGGAACTTTGGTAACGCAAAGGCACGCCACCCGGGTTCTTCGAATAATGGACTTGTTATGAGCCCCGGGAAAAAAGTGATAGGTATGATGGCAATCAATGCCCAGCCTAAGGCATCTGGACCAGAAGCAAGGAAAACGAGTGAACTTTCAAATCCAAATACGAAACTCAACAGGTTTCCCAGAGTGACCAATATAGGAAACGCAAAAGCCGCTATTACAAGCCAAGGCAGATGTATCCAGCCAACCTTTGCAGTCTTGAAAAGCCCATCAATATCAACTTCTCGTGACGATAATCTTTGAATGATCAATAGCACGAGAATAGGTGAGACACCACCTAGTGATGATGGAATAATAATTAATTCTTCAGGCCAAAGACCAAGGACCATCTGCACCCACCAGAACCATCCGACAGGGATAGTGAGAGCAAAGAATAGACCAAGTTGATGTCGTACAATGAATTCTTTCACTCGATGATTTTGCTCCTGAAATAATCTCAATCTAATCCATCAATCGATATAATAAATGTAGTTCTAGATATTAATGGAAATAATCAATTTCCAGAATGAAATCTAACCAAAAGGAAATATACCAGGTAAGCATAGACTATTGGATTGTGGACTCGGAAGAGGAATTGTGTAAATGGAACAATCTAGTGAATCTCATCGAACATCATTACTAATTGTTGCATGGACTGCAGTCCTACTAACAAGCAATCTTGCCATTATCCTTTGGCGTGAACTCGGATCAGGTGAACCAGTTTGGTGGCCATGGATTCATGTTGTTGGTTTAGTGATACTTCTCGTTTCAACATTATTCATTGATTACCTAAAACCACTCCGCGAATTCGTAGGAATCCTCCTAATCATTTTTGTATTGGGTTATGGGGCAGGATGGAACTTTGGACTTGTACCATTCATTCGTGCGAGTCCGGTCTGGATAGGTTGGATAGCAACACTACCACTATATATTGCAGAT
>PJER01000036.1 GCA_002825465.1 Candidatus Thorarchaeota archaeon MP8T_1 | reverse complement strand
CTCTAGGGTTGAATGGTGCTTCAGTCAGAAGGACTGGGTTCTCACTGGGGTCAACTTTCAAGTCGTTATAGAATGTGTAACTCCATATCTTCTCGATTGCGTCCCAGTCTTCGATTTTTCCATGAGCGATGGGGTAAACCAAGCGTAGTACTCCACGGAGGTTGATGGCCTCTTCACCGATGTAGTAATCACGGGTATAGTGATCAACATCAGTCATAATTGATTCGTATCGGGGATAACCAATCAAGGTGGGCCAGACACTGCGTGGCTGATCTTCGCCGGCGTAACCGTTCTTGCTCAAACCTGTGCCGTTGTCAATGACAATCGGCTTTGCGCCAAGAAACTCGTCTTCAGCCATTTTTCGGTCCTCGTTTTTTAATTTTTACAGACAAATCAATAATCTAGATTCGCCAATGCGGAGCTTTGGAAGCTCCGTGCTATTCTTTTCTTCAGTCAGATTCTATTTAAGCATATGGCGGACGGGTCGTTTTCTTTTCGAAAAGTATCTAAGGTATGTATATTAAATTGCCTTTTTGTGTCATTTCTAGCCATTTTCACGACGTTAACTTAGATAAGTATAAAAGGTTAATACATGAGATTACTAGATAATACATCCGCGGATAGGGTATCAACATGTCCAAAATGACGCTTGACGAGATAATCACAGAGGAGATAAATACAGTCCGAGCTAGACGGGTCATCTTGGATCAGCTGGAGGGAGGGCTTAAGACAGGAGCAGAACTCAGAGAGAAGATTGCCACAGATATCAAAGCGCAAATGGCGAGAGAAGGTGCAAGTAAGAGAGAAATTGCCAAGGTAACTGTGACAAGCCCCAAACTCTACCACAATACTCAACGACTGGAAGAGCTTGGAATCATTGTTAGTTGGAAACAATCTCAATACCGCCTGTTTGAATTGGAACCTACAGCTATACACCCGGTTCGCAGATCGTTAGGAATTACAAAACCACTTTTGTATGTTACTTCGCTACGTCGTCCGGAGGACCAGCGCCCCTTTGTACAATGGTTAACAAACAACCAGTACTTCAATCCAAAGAAATTGCTTGTCTTTGTTGAGGCTGCTCACTGGACTAGAGGGGTCTCACGAATAGTAGATAGATTCATACCTGATGATGCGTTCAGGCGATGGACTACTGAATGGCGAGAGGTTCCTGATGAAGTGACAGGCACAGAAGAAGCGACTGAATATGGTCACCTTCAAGGAACAGTAGATTTCCTAGAGGAAGCAGTCGTTGACAACATCTTCAATCATGATATGGTTTTTGATCTGACATTAGGACCATCACTCATATCACTAGCTTTAGCTAAACTAGCATCTGAGTATTCAATAACAGCATTCCATGTCACTCGATATGATGCTTCAAATTCTGAGATTAGTTACTACTAGGAGACTAAAACATGAGTCCAAAGAAAACAGAGAAGAAACTTACTTGGAAGCAAATTGACATAGAAGGAAAATTAGACACTCTGTTGAGGACTATAATCAAAACGAAACATGAAACACCTGAGAATAAGACTCGCCTTCTAGGTAAAGTTGATCGATGGAAAGAACAGATTCAGGAAATTAATGATAAAATTAAGTACATCAAGAAGACTCTCGCTCCAAGGTTGGAGAGAGACCTTAGCCTGAAGATTAAGAACAAAGAAGCATTGGTCACGGTTTTGTTCCAACCGAGTACGAAAAATCTCTTTCTAGAGATTGAAGCAGAGTATCGTGGAAATGGCAATCCATTCACGGATGATAGCTTTAACGATCTAGTATCACTAAGTGAGATTGCAAAGAGATTTGCTTTACTTGGTGATGCCGCAATTTCAATGGCAGTCATCTATCACCTCTGGAGAATGGATAAGGATGTTGGAAAACTGACTCAGGATAAGTCATCAATAGTCAGTAATGAGCATATGGCAGACCTCTGTGATAAGTGGGGTCTCTATAAACATCGAATTCATTTTGATCCTGAAACACCAAGTAAGAGTGAGATCCAACATGACAAGGGAACCCTCGTTGAGGCAATCTATGGCATTGTATTGATGGAGTATGGATTTGATTATGTTCTAAAAAACATCAATCATCTACTCTAATACTCGGTAAAATCATATTCGTCTTCCTTATGTGTTTGTACCTCTGAAAGAGGGTAGATTGCATCAAATCGTTTCCTTACTTGTTCAGCAATCTTTGGATCACAATAGACTCTAACTGAAGGAATTGTTCTTGCCTGTTGTCTTAATGTATGGACGAGTGGCGCTCCTTCCTTTGTATCTTCTAGATTCACTAAATCGAGTCCATTTTCCCCACCGACTAGTAAGGGTATCGCGCTCAACTCTTTTTCACCAAGTTTCGGAACAACGATATCTAAAACAACGCTGCCAAGTTTTTCAGAGAGTTCTCTCTCAGCCTCAACTAGTTTTTTGATGTTACCAAGCATGGATCTGAGATTTCTTCTGACACTAGGTTCGAAGGAAAGAAGTGGTCGCGAGAGTGCGACTTTGAAGAGTTTTCTATACCGAATTCGGGACACATATTCTCGAATAAAACTTATTTCAGATTCGCTAAGCCAATGAAATAGATCTGAATCAGTCATTCGTGTGAAGAATGCAATACATTCATTCTTGGAAAAGTCCTCTTCCTCAAGACGGTGATAGGTCGCTTTGGATATCAATGCTTCAGCAAGTTTTACGGTATGGTGAAGGTATAGGTCTGCGAACATCCAATTACGACTTAGAATCAAAGCTTCAAGAGAATGTATTGCCTTTAGCATAAACGCGCGAACATATTTTCCTTCATTATCGAGAACGACTCTATTCGTGAGCATAACACGCTCTGCAGGAAAAATCCCCAATTCAACTCCAGTGAAATGAGCATCACGAATTAGGTAGTCAGTCTTATCAATATCAAGAGGATGGTCGAGAAAATCTGTCAATAGTTTCAAAATTGGATCATTAGTTCTATGATGAAGTATATCCACGATATCGCTAGGTTTTATGTCATTGTTCACTAACGCATCAGACAGACCACTATTTGTAATGAGAAAGGCACCTAAATCTGCATGATCTAGTCCAGCCCAAGTTTCCAGAGCAAATTCTATTGTGTGAGAAGTAGGAGGGTGACCGACATCATGAAGCAATGCTGCAGCACGAAACAACTTTTTCTGATAGTCATCTAGTAACCCTGAAAACGGAACAAAACAGGCGGCGTCTAGATTTTCGCAATAGTTTACAACACGAATGGATTTCTGAGCAAGGAAATTCGTTCCTAAGCAGTGTTGAAAACGAGTATGGGTTGCGCCAGGATAGACAATGTGGGCAGGACCTAATTGCATGACATAGCGAAGTCGCATCATCTCCCAAGTAGAAAGAACATCTAATTCCCAAGGTTCTAAGATGATTGCACCATGCACTGGATCCTGAATTGCTTTCTTTTGACTGTGCTCCTCACCAATTGCAATAATGGCATTATGTTCTTTAATTGATGCAGAAATCCGATCCCATGCGTCTTTTCCTTCAGTTCTGGCGGCCTTAAGTTCAGCCTCTCGAATGCCCACTATACGCATCAATTGAATAGATTCTACATCGATACTATTTAACAAAATTGACTACTCCGCGAGACTATACAATAGACAAGTGTGCTTGAAAAACACTACGTATGTTTTCTTGACAGTTTTACTCGTTCTCTTGCTTGTGTATATTCCAAGGTACTGTCAGTTTCCATAGCTTTGCAGTATTCATTGGGATTGCAGTAACCCCAGCGACGCATACTATTACAGGAGGGAGCTCCTCTTGACTTGTAGAATGGCGGATTCACAAGACTAACCCGTACTAGATAGTTAGTAACAGTCTTGATTGTCTTCTTTGCATATGCAAGACGAATACAAGGTGGTGCCCTCTTGACTATATCCCATGTAACTATCTTGTATAGACGATACCATAAAGGGCATTTCTTGGCTACGTAGAGTAATTCGCATTTTGGACAGGTCTTACTATAGATAGAAATGCTACAGAATTCATCGCGTGTTGATTTTGTCAGACCACTGTGACGTAGAAGATGAAAATTTACTTCTGCAAATAGCTCTGGGGTGAAGCTATCAAACTCTTGTGCAAACAGCTTCAACTCCTCAGAAACCTCCTCTGAAGAAGACGTCCATTCTTCCTCATCAAGAGGTGGTATCTTTTCATCAACACTCATACTATCAGATTCCATTTCTGTGAACTTAAACATGTAAGTAATGACGAATTGCTTCCAGTCTAATAACTCTTAAATGGTGCAGTAATCCTTCACCCTTCCCAACAGGTGTACATACGAAGGAACTACATACCATGCCATCGCTCGATCTAGTTTCAAAGACTGCATTCAAAGAGGTCATTACCTCTGTCGAGCTGGTAGACCTAAACGGTAATGGAAAAGCAAACATCATCCTCACAACATTGAACGGCGATGTACGAGTATATGATTTTCATAGAGATGATAAGAAACCGCTTGAAGAGTTATGTCGAATTGGAGACCTTCCACCTTTAGCTGCTATAGGTGTGGGGGATGTTACCGGGGATGGAGTTCCGGATTTTGTGATGGGCGGACTTGATAACACGATGCGAGTTCTCGTTTACCTAGATGGATCAATCAGTGTGAAAGCATCAACGCCCCTTGGTAGTCTTCCTACTGCTGTTGCAGTTCTTAATGTGTTAAATGATGAAAGCGCAGAGGTCATAGTATCCACTAATGATGGCAGTCTAAGGTGCTATGGATGGTATGATGTAGCCTTGGATAAATTAGCACACCAAGTATTAGATAGACCTGTATTTTCAATTTGGCCGCTAAAGACAAAGGGTATGCCTTACAGTAGATTTGTCTTTGGAGACGATTCAGGTTACTTCTTCGTCTATCAATATGCGGATGACCGACTTCATGAACGAGCAAAAATCAGTGTCGGCGGAGAAATTGGCTTGATTTCAACAGGTGATGTGACTGAAGATCATAATTCAGAAATTATGACCGTATCAAATAATCGAACACTCTCACTTTATGGATTTGTAAAGGGATCAATCGAAAAGATTGACTCAATTCGAGCTCCAAATGCGGTGAGTGCAATTAGAATGGGTCGTTTCTGGGATCTCGAACCTACACGTGGGCAAATTCTTGTAAGTCATTCAAATTCAAACATAGCAATGCTCTCTGTTGTGGGAAGACGCTTGATTGAAGAAGCATCTATAAAAACAGCAAAGAAATCGACTGAATCCTCAATTGCTGTTGGAGATATTGATGGTGACTCAAGAGATGAGATTGTCCAAGCTGTTGGTAACAATCTCTATGTAATTGATTTCAACGACGAGTTAGTGATTTAATCTAACTTGGGTAAAAAGACTTCATCTGGTTGAAGAACCTTGATTGTCTTTGTTTCAGTGTTAGCTTTGATTTTGGGAACTACGTTAGTTTCAACCCAGGATTTAACTGCTGCACGAGCATCTTCTATTGTATCGCCTTCGGCATTCATATCAAAACGGATGAACAGATTGTAGGGCTCTCTCTCAGTGATTTCTTTTTTAATCATAGCCCAGAATGCCTTTGAGCCAGCAGGAACATCGATCCGACCAAGAATCTCAGACCATGATTTGCCTTCCATACGTTTTGAAACGATGGCTAAATCTTTCAGCTCATCTAATTCTTTCAAGGCAGCGAGAACTTTCTCCCCAGCTTGCTTTGTGTCTTTCATACTTTCGAATTCTGCTATTAGATAATGATCTGCTCTGAACTTGGGCATCGAAGAACTACTCCGTTTGCGTGTTCTATGGCGGCTCTTTGTGTCTGACTCTTAAGTATAATGGTCTATCCAGAGTTATCTCGAATTTGCATTTTGTAATGATATAATCTATAGGCGGCAGTACATATTCCCATAAATGCTACTACGATAAGACCCCATAGAACTAATCCAAATAGAGAAAAGATGACAAGAGTGAGAAGTCTTTCTGATCTTCCTCCCACACCGATATCAAGGTCAGTAACTCCAAGACTTTGTGCACGGGCGCGAGTATAGCTGGTCATCAACCAACCAAAGAGTGCAATTAAGACCCATACGGAAACAGATAGACCATACAAAATTGTTAGAGGGTAGGCTAGTGCAATACCTGAAAGAATTAACATTTCAGCCGCTTTGTCTACAACCGAATCAATAAGACCACCTGATGGAGAGGATGAATCATTCAATCGTGCAACTGCACCATCAACTCCATCGAGAAGTCCTGATATGAAAACCAGTATTCCAAAAAGTTGTGGGGTCTGTGTCAACGGAAGAGAGATACATGCAAGTAATGCGAGTAACAGACTGAGATACGTTATGGAGTCTGGACTCGCTCCATGTTTTGCTAGAGGTCTAGCAATCAAAATAACCAAACCCCTGAAGATTCCACGAACCCTAAATCTGCTAGGCATCATATTACCTCCGTCTTAAAGATAGTTGAATCGTTCATTACGATAGAATGGTACTTACTGTGATCTGGAACATGTGAGTTTCGAAAGAGGGTCGCATCCTGTATCTCACATTGATTACCAATAACTGTTCCACGACCTATACTTGCATAGGGACCAATAATACTATCTTCACCGATATGAGACTCTCTATCAATGAAACAGGGTCCTTTCAAGCACACTCCTTTCTCAAT
The DNA here is from genome assembly GCA_002825465.1 of Candidatus Thorarchaeota archaeon MP8T_1. Next base: position 17,696 of record PJER01000036.1, on the reverse strand, counting down.
AACAGTACCAGAGTCCAAATTCAAAGGATTTCCAATTTCCATTGTATCTCCTGCATGAAGAAAGATATTATTCTGATATTGAACATAGGCAGACTCTAAATAGAATCTGTTTGCCTCAAGGATGTCCTGAATAGTATCAAGGTCAAACCATTTCTCAGTAATAGGAAAGGATTGAACAAAATGACCTTCATCAATTACATTATTCAATACTACTGCCGCGTTTGTTGCGCCTCGCTTTAAAGCTCTCTTACAATGATCCACAAAATCTGAATTGATGACCATGAACATCGCACTGGTTGCGATAGTGTTTTCTTTTTTCCCCTGTCTTTGTATTCCAAGTACACGACCAGATGAATCAATTGAAACAGGGCTTCCCGAAGTCGATTTAAAATCAACAGCAAGTGTCACAAGTGCATCTGGGCTATTTCGATGACTGGAGACTATCTTCGATAGAGATTCGGAGGACACCAGTAAATCGACAGGTGTAATTAGGGCTTTTTGGTCTTTGATATGATCTAGTGATGTTGTAAGTGTTCGTAATGGACCAATTTCATAATCAGTCACTTCAACAGTGTGAATTTCTGATGGATGTTCAAGTTGTGCAATTGCTTCAAGAACCATTTCACTCTTCCAACCAATGGATATTGTGATATTTGAAATTCCAGCTTTCTGAAATCGTTCTATAGCATATTCTAGGAGGGTTTTTCCAGCAATTTGTACCAATGCTTTAGGTACTGATTGAGTGAGACCTCTCAGGCGTTCACCTTTTCCAGCCGCCAAAATAACACCGTGAATGCAGATTCCTCCTCTCTTGGAGCTTCAAGCACAAGGCCCATATGTATGTATGTCTTTTAAAATATGAAGACTCTTGACAGCAGAAATAATGAGAATCGAAGATATTGAGAAGTGTGACAGCATTATCGAAAGGGCTGTCGAGATTATCAAGTCGGGCGGAGTTATCGTGTATCCGACAGATACTAGTTACGGACTTGGCTGCGACCCACGAATTCCAGAGGCTCTTGACCGTTTGAGATCTATTAAACGAAGAGATCGAAAGGTAGGAGTGCCACTTCTCTTTAATGACCTAAATCAATGTGAAGAGTATCATCAATTCGTAGGTTTAGAAAAAGTACTCGCTAGGTTGTTCTGGCCCGGAATTTTGACGTTAATTGTTGAAGCGAAACCTGAGATTCCGGAGCACATCACTGTTGGACGAAGTACAGTTGCGGTAAGAGTACCAAATCACACCATTCCCAGAGGTATTGCTCATAGGTTAGGAGGACCTATCGTAGGAACAAGTGCTAACAGAACTGGCGGACCAAGTCCATTTGATGTTACAGTTGCCTTGGATCAATTAGGGGATGAAGTAGATTTGTACATAGATGGAGGACCATCTACTTCAACAGCCAACTCCACTATAATTGGAGTTGAAGGAATTGGAACCGATGAACCATTAAACATCAAAGTCTATAGAGAGGGACAACTTTCAATTGAAGACCTATCAGCGAGTCTAAAAGTAGATACAGATGCACTCATGTATTGGTCCAGTCGTTTTGTGTATACAGATATGTGAGGGAATCCTTCTGGGAGAATTCAATTTGCTTGTTTCATGTCCAAGAGACCGTGAACGTGCTGCACGTTCAGAATTACAATATTTTATTGGAGACCTCCTTGATGACCAAGAATTAAGGGTCTCAAGAACACATATCTCAGGACTTCTTACCTGCAAGACATCCTTGGATCCTTTTGAGGTAATTAGTAAATTGAGAGAATTTGCCCTTGAGAATCCCTATCAATTTAGGTTTGCAATCAAATTTACGCCAATAGAAATCTGTGTAGATTCTAATATTGAATCAATAAAGGAAGCAACCCGTAGTCTAGTACACAAGATTGGTGATGATGAGACCTTCAGGGTCACTGTTAGGAGAAGACATACGGACCTAGAGAATTTGGATGTCGTTGTTGCGGTCGCATCGGAAATTGATAGAGAAGTGAACCTTGACAGTCCAGATAAGACAATCTTGGTTGAAATCGTGAGCGAAACAACGGGGATATCAGTGCTTAATGATGAATCAGATATTTTATCCATTATGACAATGCGAGATGACCAATATTAGAAATTATGAACCAAGGGCGACCATTGAAACTCTACTTACGATACATTTTGAGAGGGCTTGTGACCGTGATGTCAGATCACTTTCTTCTGTAAACTGAGTCAATTCTTCCTCAGATACATCAAACACATTCATGAGTAAATTGAACTTTTCTAATGTGGGAGCAAACATAGGAGAGACCTCTCCTCCTACTCGTGAAACAACTTCTTTCAGACATGCATGTACCTTTGATTCGTCTGTATCAATACATACTACTCCAAGAGTGGAGAGGTGGTCCTTTATTCCCATGGTATCAAGAGCAATCCCAATCTGTCTTTGAGCAGAAGAATAGACTACTAGTTCCACATCAAGTCCTCGAGAGATCATATACTCCCCTTGCATTGCATGTACTGCATTTTGGGCACTTGATAGAAGGTGAAGTTCATCGATAATCATAGAGCTGTTAAAGAATTGAAAGGCTATGACATGGTCAGAGAGATCTTTTGCCATCTCTAGAAGTTCATCAGTGTTCAGATGGTTTGTGTTTTCATTCTCAGAGATTCCAATACAGAATTCTTCTTTTTGTGTAATCAAACGCTCAATCATCACTTTGACCACCAACTTCTGAGTCTATAGCCGCTTAATGAAGTAATCAGCAACTGTTGGTTCAAATCCTGCTTCAAAGACAAGACGATCTCTAATCTGCTTCATATTGAGTGATGGATCTTCCTGTTTGAACATTCTTACAAGAGAGATAATGGATTCACGATTTTCCCATGGATAAACAGTCCAACTAGAGGTCTTTACCATGAAATAATCTGGAGTTACTCGTGATGTTGGTTTCAAATGCAACACAGCAGAACGTTGTTCTTCGACACCTAGTGACTCTGCATACTCTATCGCATGATAGAGACTATCACCAGTGTCAGCAACCTCATCAACAATAAGGATTTTCTTACCTTCTAGAGAACCAGAGAGAGGCTGGGTTATTTTTGGTTCTTTTCCCCGAACTCCTACATCAGTATAGTACTCAATACGGATATTCTCCAGAGTATTTGCATAGAGAACATCGGACAAGATTCTTGCGGGAATCCAACCACCACGAGCAATTCCCACAATGATATCAGGTGTGAACCCACTAGATACAATCCGTTCAGAGAGTCGCAATGTAAGATTATAGACATCGCTCCAGTTAAGAATGAGATAGTCCATTTAGTGAAACCCCTAGATTGACGATATTTTTTTCGTGAATCACTACCTAATTAATCCACGCCATGAACAGAATAATCTAAATCATGGACCACATAACTTCCTAGTGTGTGACAATGATGAAACCAGATATGCTCCTTACAGGTATTGGACAGATTGCAGCAGTTGCAGATCATAGTGATAGACCAAAGGTAGGAGAGGAACTACAGGAAGTGTCCTTAATCGAGAATGGAGCTATCGCCATTGCAGAAGGGAAGATAATCAATGTAGGAACTACCAATGAGGTATTATCGCAAATTACTGAGACCCCAGAACTTCCTATTATCGAGTTTCCCAATATGCTAGCCATACCTGGCTTCATTGACAGTCATACACATCTTGCCTTCGGAGGATCGAGAGAGAATGATTTTGCAATGAAACTTCAAGGTAAGACATACCTTGAGATACTGGCGGCAGGAGGTGGAATTCTCAACACCCTACGAACAACAAGGAAGGCAACACAGGGGGAACTATGTAGTAACGCATTCTCCTATGCAGAGAGTATGCTAAGTCAAGGAACAACGACTATCGAAGCCAAGAGCGGTTACGGATTGAGTACCGAACATGAAATGAAGATGCTCCGAGCATACAAAGATCTACAGACAAAATTACCAACAGAAATAGTTCCCACTTTCATGGGAGCACATGCCATTCCTCCTGAATATGAAGGGAGAACAGAGGACTATGTAAACCTCATCATCAACGAAATGATTCCTGCTGTAACAGAGAACAAACTTGCAGAGTTTTGTGATGTCTTTACCGAGAAGGGAGTATTTAGTGTCGAGCAATCAAGACATATTCTTTCTGCAGCCAAGTCGAGTGGAATGAAACTCAAAGTTCATGCAGATGAGATTGTCCAATTGGGTGGTGCAGAACTTGCAGCAGAAGTTGGAGCAGTGTCAGCAGACCACCTGTTAATGGCATCTGATGAAGGTCTAGAAGCTATGCAAAAGGCAGGTACAATCGCAACATTACTACCTGCTACTGCATTCAGTCTTAATGCAGAATATGCTGATGCCCGAAAGATGATAGACATGGATCTTCCAGTGGCTCTTGCAACAGATTTCAATCCAAACTGTGCAAATGAATCAATGTTCTTTACAATTGCACTTGCCTGCTATAAGATGAAGATGCAACCACGAGAAGCTCTCTCAGCAGTTACTATCAATGCCGCACATGCTCTCGGTCGGGGAAAGACGCATGGTAGCATCGAGGTAGGAAAGAGTGCAGATATCTTGATTCTTGACTGCCCAAATCCTGAGTATCTGACCTGGCGGTTTGGTGCTAATCTCGTCCATACTGTAATCGCTAATGGACAGGTAGTTCACACAAAACTAGGACCTTAAAATTAAATTTCTAGAAGCGGGCCTGTATTCTCTTCAACAGAGTTAATGATTACTCCTTCTATCATGAGATTGCATATTGCTTCAATATCTGGAGCGAGGGGTCGATCATCCTCTAGTTTCTCCACCTTCTTTCGTATGATGGATTTAGCGATCTCAATAGGTTCTGATGCTTTAAGGGGAGCTAAAAGATCGATACCCTGTGAAGCACACATGTATTCAATAGCGATGACATTCCGGACATTCTTAAGAATTGATAGTGCCTTTCGCGCTGCAATTGTGCCCATGCTTACATGGTCCTCTTGATCTGCGCTGGTGGGAATTGAATCGACACTCGCGGGGTGGGCTAGGACTTTATTTTCCGAAACAAGAGCAGCTGCAGTATACTGAGCAATCATCATACCTGATTCAAGACCTCCTTCAGTAGTCAAGAATGCTGGAAGACCACTCAGGTGAGGGTTCACAAGTCGATTGATTCTACGTTCTGCAATGTTAGCCAACTCTGCTAGGGCAATACCTAGAAAATCCATAACAAGTGCTACAGGTTGACCATGGAAATTACCACCTGATACTACGGAGCCATCATCGGAGAATACCAAGGGATTATCTGTAGCAGAGTTGATTTCAGTTTCGATAACACTCTGAACATAACGAATGGAATCAAGAGAAGCTCCGATGACTTGAGGAGCACAACGCAAAGAATAGGCATCCTGCACTTTCCCGCAGTCAGCATGAGAACGATTAATCTCACTATCAGTGAGTAATTTCCTCATCGAAGCGGCAACATCAATTTGCCCCTCATGGGCACGGATAGCATGGATTCGTTTGTCCAAAGCCGCACGAGTTCCTTTAAGCGCTTCAAGTGAAAAACTGGTTGCAATTATTGCATCCTTTACCAAATTCAAAGCATCATAAACTGCATGAGCTCCTACAGAAGTCATAGGTTGTGTCCCATTGATGAGTGCTACACCCTCTTTAGCTTGCAATGAAACAGGAGTTAAACCAGCCTTCTTCATAGCCTTGAAACCATCCATTCTTTCTCCTTTGTAGAAAGCTTCACCCTCACCAATCAGTACAAGAGCCATGTGCGCAAGTGGAGCAAGATCCCCACTTGATCCAACAGAACCTTGTTGTGGAACTACTGGAGTTACATCATTATTGAGCATTCCAATGAGGGATGATAAGGTCTCTAACCGAATTCCGGAATAACCTTTAGCTAAAGCATTTACTCGGAGTAACATCATTCCCCGGACAATCTCTACGGAGAATGGTTCTCCGACACCGACACTGTGACTGCGAATCAGATTGACCTGTAGTTTGGCAAGATCAGCAGGACCAATTGAAACACTTGCTAATTCCCCAAACCCGGTATTTACTCCATAAACGGTCTTTCCAGTTTTGATGGCATTTTCTATGACACTACGACTCTCCTTGACCTTCTTAATAGCGTCAGCAGATAGTTCCACATCCTCTCCAAATCTCGCGACTTGGATAATGTCATCAATAGTCAGATGTTCTCCATCAATTGAAACTGTCATTGAATCCACCACACTGCAAGCGATAGTGTTTCATTGGAGCTTACTTTAGTAGTTATCGAACAGATACCCAAGCCTCAATAGGACACTATGATTCAATGTAATCCGTGGAAATGGTGGATATAGAAGGACTAGAAAAAGAACAATTGCGACTTGCTAAACTTGTAAAGAGAGAGGATGACCTACCTTCTGAAGCAATAGTTACAGGGATTGATGTATCCTATTCAGGAAACAAGGCAATTGGCTGTGCAGTCATATCTAATTATCAAACTCGAATCAACCTAGGAATAATAACACATGAAACTACGCCCGAGACCAGATATATTCCAGGTTTATTCCAGTTACGTGAGGGACCAATAATTCTGGAGTTACTCAAGAGGATTGACCACCCGGGTATAGTATTGATTGATGGAAATGGCATACTTCATCCAAGACGTTTTGGGTTGGCATCTTATATTGGATTAAAGAAAGATATTCCTACAATTGGTATCGCGAAACGCTTGATGATTGGAGAGATTGCTCAGCGTTCCAAAGATAGTGCAGACATTATACACAATAATGAGGTAGTTGGTAGAGCTGTGTGGTTAGGGAAACGAAAACCTGTCTACGTTTCGATTGGACACAGAATCTCGCTAGACTCAGCTGTCAAAATTGTACATGAAACCTGTGTTGATGGGTACCCAGAAGTCTTACGAAAGGCACATACAATATCTAATAGTGAGCTAAAGAAACTCAATCTTTGAGTATTTTCTTTACAAGACGTTCCACAGAACCCTCTTCAAGTGTATGAGGTAGCGAAATCTGACCCTTATCGCCTAATCGTTTATTCCACTCGACAACTGTTTCTATGGCATGGTCATTCCTTGCCCAAGCACGTCGTGCCACTCCACCCATAACATCCCAGTCAAGTGCGGAAAGGATGATTGCATCTACTTGTTCACTACCATCAAGGACTAGCCCAAATCCTCCATTAATAGCCTTGCCAGTACCTACGCCACCACCATTAGAAAGTACACACATAGTCATTCCACGAGCAGCGTTTCCAGACCAGCATTGATGAGCCATATCACTCATGATATTGCTTCCATCGTATATGTTTGCAGTTTCACGGAAAGGAGAATCAGTCCCTCCAGTATCATGATGGTCTCTTCCTAACATGATAGGACCGACCTTACCCTCTCGGACTAACCTGTTGAACTCAAGAGCAATATTCACTCGACCTTGAGCGTCTGCGTAAAGAATTCGTGCCTGTGAGCCAACAACAAGTGCATTTTTCTCAGCATCCCGGATCCAGTGATAATTATCACGATCTTGACCTCTGCGAGTAGGATCAATCTTCGACATAGCTGCCTTGTCAGTTGCAATGAGATCCTCATGATTTCCACTCAAACAGACCCATCGGAAAGGCCCATAGCCATAGTCAAAACAGATAGGACCCATAATATCCTCAACATAGGATGGAAAGATGAAACCATCATTAGTGTTCTCACCATTCTTTGCAATCCGAGTGACTCCGGCATCAAAAACTGCTTTCAAGAATGAGTTTCCATAGTCCCAGAAGAAAGTACCTCGTTTGACCATAACCTCTATGAGTTCAAACTGACGGCGAAGAGATTTATCCACCAGCCCACTGAATTTATTCCGGTCATCTTTGAGTAGATCTCTTCCCTCTTCAAATGTGATTCCTTGTGGAGTGTACCCGCCATCATACACAGCATGACAGGAAGTCTGGTCTGAAGCCAATTCAATGGTGATATTATTCTTCACAACATATTCCCAGACATCTACAATGTTACCATGGTATCCGACAGAGATAGCTTCACCACTCTTTCTGTATTCATCAATCCATTCGAAGATCTCATCAAGATTGTCTGAATACTTACTCAACCATCCCTGTTCGCTACGTGTATCAATACGGCTCTTGTCGACTTCCGCAATGAGACCTATGCCTCCTGCTATCTCGATTGCTTTAGCTTGTGCCCCACTCATTCCTCCGAGCCCCGAAGTGAGAAACACTTTGCCCTTGAGGTCTTTATCCTCAGATAGCCCAAGATATAGTCGACCTGCGTTCAGAAGTGTGATGTAGGTTCCATGCACTATCCCTTGAGGTCCAATGTACATCCATCCGCCAGCTGTCATCTGCCCGTAATTTGCAACCCCCATTGCTGTAGCATGATGGAATCCTTCAGGAGTATCAAACATACCAACCATGAGCCCATTAGTAGATATGACTCGTGGTGCTTCTTTTCGTGATGGAAATAAGCCAACTGGATGACCTGAACTCACAACCAATGTTTGCTCTTTAGTCATGTTCTCAAGGTATTTCTTAATCAGTTGATACTGCATCCAGTTCTGACAGACCTGACCACTCTCCCCATACGTTACGAGTTCGTAAGGGTAGAGAGCAACCTCATAGTCAAGATTGTTGTCAATCATAAGTTGTATAGCTCGTGCTTGGAGAATTCCTTTATACTCAGAGACCGATTTCGCCTTGATATTGCCTTGAGGTCTATAGCGATAGCCATAGATTCTTCCTCGTGTGAGGAGTTCTTCAAGGAACTCAGGTGCTAAGACTGCATGAAGGTTTGATGGTACATATCGAAGAGCATTCTTTACTGCCACTACGGTCATTGCAGGAGTCAGATCATACCCACGATTTGGAGCCCTTCTAATCTTCGGGTCAAATGTGGGTTCAGGTGGAAGCTCTTCAGATAGTTTGATTGTCATCGCCTTTGAAACATCAGATGTCATTGAAATGCATCTCCAAGTGAATCTTCTGAAGTGGCGATGCCCTCATAAATTACACGACAGAGACCCTTTACGATTGAATCTAAGTGATTGGAGGAATAATTACTTCGAATAGATTTTCATTTGGCGTTCCTTCAATCTTCAATACAGCACTCCAAATACTTTCAGTTGAGAGTATTCCTATTGAAAATCCTTCTTCTTGGAGTTGTCTGAGATATTTCAGATGACGTAGATGACTCTCGATGTATCTTCGAGCTTCGTCTTGTCCAGTCTTGATTGATGGGAAAGTGGGATCTACAATACAGTAGGGGAGAGAGACCTCAATCTCAATGGTACAGATTTCAGGAGCCATCTGATATCTGATAACCATTATCTTAACCCACGAGGTTTCGTGAAGGGTTGCCACGCATTCACCAGAAACACACCCATCTGATTGAACAGGGCTAGAAACAAGACTCTGGTATTGTTGGAGTAGATCAGTTGCTATTACCAAAATTTGTAACTCCTAATACTTGATTATAAGATCCCAAGACCATATCGAGTGAATACAGCCTGAGCTTTATCCAAATTTACTGAGTAGAGTGTACGACGCATATCACCAAGATTGGGAATCTTCTCGCAGATTTCTGTATCAACCAGACGGTCTAATGCGAAAGTTACAGTTCTTAGGGGAACTTTAGCTTCTTTGCTAATAACTCGTGGAGGAAGTGGGCCTCTCTTTGTAAGAAATTGTAGTACTACAAGAGCACTCTTTGGTAATCGTATTCCATGTGCCATAATAATCATCCTTTGGATTTTATCTATGATATACTGAGTAGGAAGTAGATATCTATCCGCGTGACAATACTAGCTCTGGATTCTACTTTGGAAAAGCATAGAATGGTAAGAATCCGAAAAAGTTGGTTCGGAATAATGCAGTATTTCAGGACAGTGCAAGCTAGAACTAGCAAATCTATTGTCAAATCATAACTGAAAACTAGAGGAAAAATAGTTTCTCAATTCGTAAAGAGATAGAAGTTTTAGATGGTGGGCTCCCTCGTCCTCAAGACATCATACTGATGGAGGTTGAAGGAGCCTGAATGTCTCAGCATCTGGTGTGTTTAGGAAGCTCTTGTAAGCAACCATTAAACAACCATCCCCAACTAAATCAACTGAGAAACCTGAGGTTTCCAGCGCCAAGATATATTGAATATGCGCCATCATTGTTTCAAGAAGCGCTCTAGAACTAGTTGTATTATCGATTTGAGAGATAGGAGTTTTATGATAGGAGGAAGAACGTGAAGGGAGAGAAACTTCAACATCGATTACTACAGTTCTATCATCCTCAACAGATCGGACTAACATTATACGGACCCAATCAGTCTTGTAAAGAGGAAAAACAACTTCAGTTTCACCAGTCTCCAAGACCTTTGCGAGGTCCTCATTCATCAGATCTTTGAATTTTGATGGAAGTTCTAGATTTTCTGGCACTAGGATATCGCCTCAGTAAGTTGGATCATCTATGTAAGGTAACATCTCACATCTACAGTTTTTTCTGCAAAATAAATGGAGATGCGTGACTTTGAATTGCAGAGTCATTGTATTGTCTAAGGATATCTTTAGCGACCTCCATATTGACATGATATTTGGGGCGACGCATATCTTGGAGGTTCGGGATCTTCTTTAGCAGTTGACGACCAAGTAGTTTGCGTAGAGCAAAGCTAACTGTTCGCGGAGCCATGTCTAGTGTTTCACTTATCTCTAGAGGACACATCGGTCCATTATTAATCAGTGCGCCTAATATTGCCATAGCACTTTTCGGGGTTCGTCCGGGTCGAATTGTCAATTTTTAACAACCTCTTATCTTTAATGTGCAAGAAAATGCTAACATCGAAATGATATGTATCTGCGTGAACCAGTTTTGCAGAGTTTTGGCAATAAGTGATGCAAAAACAGCTCAAAATGGAAACAAGTGATGCGTTTTTGAGACACTTGCTTAATTATCGATTGACTGATTACAGTGAGGACTCTTTTATTTAAAAGGTAAATACGCTAGTGATTCGCATGGCAGGGATTATCTTCTTCAGAACAACGATACTCCGTGATATCGTAGATTTCTATGTTAATGAGGCAGGAATGCACATCTGGTTAGAACAAGCAGATTGTGTTATTCTGAATCACGGTAACTTTCTCTTGGGATTCTGTGATAGAGATGAAGCAGAAACAGAGGGATGCATTACACTCTTCTATCCATCAAAAGAAGATGTTGATATAATCTATGACCAACTCAGAGATATCTCAACATCGGAACCTGCAGTCAACGAAACATACCAGATCTATAATTTCTTCACTAAAGATCCAGAAGGGAGAACCTTAGAATTTCAAGCCTTTCTTCATCCAATTGAACCAGTAGGATTCTTCTAGATACTAAGGTCGGATTTGGGAAAATATCGGATATTTCCATCGGCACATCCAAAATAGACATGAGATTCATCAAGAACTAAATCAGTAATGCGTCCAACTCCAGAGTTGAGAGTGACAACTTCCCGCCAATCTGATTTTGAGTACACGCGCAAAGTACCATCATCAGAAACTGAGTAGACATATGAATCATCAACACCGAGTGCATTCACATTATCACTATGTCCTTTCAACACCTCTTTGCAAGACCAATCCTTTCTATCCCATACTCGTATTGCAGTTTCAAAGACTGGAGGTCTTGGGGATCCTGGTCCACCCCACCAGAGTTCTCCTGATCCAGAGTACACATTATCAGCATCTACAGTTAAAGAGAAGATAGTAGCTTCATGCCCATGGAGAGAAGTAACTCTTCGAAGAGTGTCACGATAGAACACGTTAGTACAGTTGTCAATTCCACCTGCATAGATGTACTTCTCATCAATTGCCAAAGACAAAACGAAATGTGTCTGAGCTTTTATTGAATTGATATTAGTCCAATCATCTTTTTTCCAGATTTTTACGGTTGCATCACCAGAGCCGGTAAATAGAAAATCAGTATCAGAAACAATGCTGAAGACAGAGCCAACATGTCCTTTGAGAATTTCAATCAGGTCTAATTCTGGATTATAAACACGAACAACCGGGTCTCCTGAATCACTTCCACTATAGACATATTTGTCATCTGAATGAAGAGAGAGAATATAGGTGGATGTCTGCCCAGGTATTCGTTTTGGCGAGTCAAATGAGGGTTTATTCCAGGCTGTTAATCCACCAGCACTATCTGCTGCATAGAGATTTTCTGTGTCAACAGCCAAAGTGGAAATTGTGATGTATTCTCCAAGGTCATTTCGGAGAACTTGTGGAACAATCACTTTAGTAGACTTTGGTGTTATCTTCATCCCCATATCAGGGAGGAATAGGTCGCATATACATTTTGCCTAATATTTCAGAGAGCAACAATGCCACTATTTTCTACAGACCATCCAAATTTCTTTGCCGTCTTGAATGCCTCACTTGATTCAGAAAAGTTCTCAGCCATCCAAAGAACGAGTCGTAATTTATTCCAGAGATTTGGATTCTCTTTATCTTCCTTGATCTCTTTCTTTACAAGTTTGGCTAGATTCTTGTATTGTTTAATCTCGTTCTTGCGGTTCTTTGCAGAGGTTTTCAGGATATCATAGATTTGTTCTGCAGGTTTGTGAAGTGGGTAATCAAGAAATTCCTTTGATCTACCCTTAAGAAAGTCATTGATAGCTGATTGTGGTGTATCTTTTATTCTCCACAACTCACCTGTAACAAGTAGTTGCTCGTAGTCATTCTCCATAAATTGAAGAAGATCTTTGAGGTTAGAAGTCACTGGGTGGTCATCACTTAGTAAATCCTTGCAGCAGGTCCATTCGTAATAGATTATCTGTGAACCAATATGCCCCATAATGCCAGGAGTGGGTCCAATCTTCTTGAGGTCATTAATGAGGTCTTTGACTGCATATTTCGTTCTTTTAGTTAATTGAGCCATGACATTGACCACCAATTGCGATTATCTCTTCGATATCATTTCAGATAAATGATAATCAGATGAACTAAATTATGCTTCTGAGTCCTAGAAACGTGTTTAGAATGGAATACTCCAATCGGGGAGAGGAATATAGAGGCGTATGTAGATGACCGCAACCAAGACGAGTAATGAAATGATACAGACCGCCCAGTCACGCCTTCTGAATGCAAGTTTCTCTAAATAGGTACGATTTTGGTTTGCTCCAAAACCTCGAGACTCCATACTCTCAGCTATTGACAGGGCACGACGAATTGATACAATGATGAGGGGTACAATGATTGGAACTATGTTTCGAATGCGTGTCAAAATATTTCCCTTGTCAAGCTCAACACCTCGTGCCTTCTGTGTGTCCATTATTGCATAGGCTTCTTGGCCAAGTGTTGGCACATATCTCATTGCCATACTCATAGCGAACGCAAACTCAAACCGAACTCGCATCTGAATGAGTGCTTGAGACAATTCGTCAGGATGTACTGTTAAGAAGAAGATTGAAAATGATGTCATTAGTGCAACCAGGCGTAGCACTAACGATATTGAATAATTGAGAGGGTTAGGGGAAGTTGAGAGGAGGGTATTGAATACAAGGATGAATATCAACAGGACTGACAGACCCTTCATACTTTTCAACCAGCGATGTATTGACTTTGCTGCAGCCATGAGTGGAATTAGAACGCAGAGAACAACTAGAAGGGGAAATATATCTAGAAACATCAGAGATATCACTGCAAGAGTGATGGATAAGACGAGCTTTGCTCGAGGATCCAATCTATGCATGATAGAATCCTGACGTGTATATTGAAAGACTTCGAGGAAAGACAATTCAAGCACCTCCGATGACACGTATAATCTCATCTTCAAGCTCTTTCAGTAGAGTCAATCGTTCTGGAACTTTTGAAAATATACTATGAAGGGACCTAGCTGCCTTTGTGAGTTGTGGAGCTGTGAGTGAACAACGAGTGAGGACTTCTTCGTTACTAAGAACAGAACTCGTTGGGCCATCTGCGATTATCATACCATTTGCCATTGCAATAGTTCGCGGGAAGTTCTCAATTACAAATTCTATATCATGAGTAACAACAATGACTGTTCTCCCTTTCTTATTTAGGTCCATTAACATCTCTGCAAGCTTTTCCTTTTGACGAGCATCTTGTCCAATCGTTGGCTCATCTAGTGCTAAAACACGAGGTTCAGTTGCTAATACAGAGGCGAGCGCAACACGTTTTCTTTCTCCACCTGAGAGCGTGAAAGGTGACCTCTCAGCTAATTCTTCTAACCCAAGGCTAGCAAGCGTTCTGTTTGTTCGTTCTGTAATTTCCTCATCTGAGAATCTAAGTTGTTTCAGACCAAAGACGATCTCTTTTTCAACGCTATCAAGAAAGAGTTGGTGATCAGGATTCTGCATCACTAGACCAATCTCACGGGCCAATTCTGCAACAGAGTAGTGTTTGGCATCAATACCATCAACAATGATTCGACCACTTTGGGGTCGTAGGAGTCCATTGAGATGTTTCACTAATGTTGTCTTGCCTGCACCGTTAGTACCCATAATCGCAATTCTTTCTCCATCATCAATTTGGAGTGAGACATTTCGAAGTGCAGTATAGAGACCATCATATGCAAAGCTGACTCCCTCCATCATTATCATTGAGGAGCTACCTCCTTCACATACGCTGCAAGTTCATCTCCTGTGAGTGGGACTTTACCCAATTCAATACCATGCTCTTTCAAACGTTTATAGACCAGAGTTGCTTTAGGTACACCTACACCAATTGCCTGACAGATATCATTAACGAGTATTTCTCGAGGGGGACCGTCTGCTACAATGCATCCTTTATCCATCAAAACGATTCTACTCGCATCTTTGGATACAAGATCAAGGCGGTGTTCCACAAGAACCACAGTCATATCTCGCTCGTTCAAATCGGATATGATATCCAAAATAATCTCTGCACTCTTCGGATCTAGGTTGGATGTGGGTTCATCAGCCACTAAGATTTTGGGTTTGAGTGCAAGAGTTGCAGCCATTGCCACTCTTTGTTGTTCTCCTCCAGACATCTCGTGGGGATGCTTTTCGCGAAGATGCTCTAGATCAAGTAGGGCAATAAGTTCCTCAACTCGATTTCGAATCTCTTTAGGTTCAACACCAAGATTTTCAGGACCGAATGCAATCTCTTTTTCAACATTTAATGTAACTAATTGATTCTCTGGCTGTTGGAAGACCAATCCAGCAATTGATGAGAGGTCAGCAACAGAATGGTCCCGTGTGTTCTTCCCATCAATGATGACATTTCCTGCAATGTAACCTCGATGAAATTGTGGTACAAGAGCATTGACTGTACGACAAAGTGTCGTCTTACCACATCCACTTGGACCAGTGATTACTACATATTCACCTTTGTCTATGGTGAGGTTGATCTTCTTGAGTGCTAGATGTTCAGCTCCATAATATTTGAAACTAAAATCTTTGAGTTCAATCAACGGCACTCGGTGTCCCTCCTACGATTCTTGTGTAATGTTTGAACATTTTTCTATTGCTGTTCGTATCAAGTCAATTGCCTTATCAAGTGCTGCATTCAAATTCTTTGTCCCATTTGCACCAGCGGCATTTGCATGTCCCCCACCTTTCCCATTAATTATAGTCCCAATGGGTTCCATGATATCAGTTCCAAGATTGATTTTCGTAGCATCATAAAATTCACGGGTACTTCGTGAACTAAGTCTCACCTTGTTTTTCGCAGGATGTCCACCAATGATAGCAACATCCGCTCCAATTTCAATAAGTGCTCTACAAGCACTTGCTTCAAAAGCATTAATCGTTGAAGTTACGATAGTCCAATCTCCAAAGAGGTGAACCTTTGTCTTGCTTGCAGCCTTCAAACGAGCAATCCTCTCAGATCGGTCAGGACGAATTTGCAGAGATTTTACACATCGTTCATAATCAGCCCCAGCATTGATCAGCCTAATGCCAGCCTGTAATGTGTTTAGATCAGTATAGAAGAATCGACGCGTGTCAAATATTATTCCAGTCAATAATAAATTGGCTATGTTAGGTTCTATCTCAACAGCTAATTCGTCAAACACATCTATTAGGATCTCACAGGTAGAAAATCGATCACTTCTGATGATCCTGTGGTCTGCAAGTGATTCTACGTCCGGATTAGGTTCATGATGATCAATAATAATTGTCCTTTTTGGATCTGATGGTATATCTTGAAAATCTGTTCCAAGTTGTACTGCACTATTAGTATCCAATAGCACAACTAAATCAAAATTTGAACTAGGTTCTTCAAGTATCTCATCATCAAAGTCTAAGGATTCCAAAACCTGTTTTGAAAGACGACTGAGATCATCAGCCATCATTGTGATGACTCCTGTAGGATTAAGGATTTTATAGAGTCTAGAAAACGCTACTATCGAACAAACAGCATCAGGATCTGCATTTTGATGACCCATTATTAAAGGATTTTTTGAATTTGAGAGTAGTTGTCTCAGATTCACTTTCCTTTCATCTCCATCAGCTTGTTCTCAAGCCATTTTTCTCCACAATCCACTGCATCTTGAAGTAGATTGTCAAGATCGTGGCCTGTATCGAATTTTTGGCTAATATCAATATCAATATCAACATCAAGTTGACCATCAGATAGACTTAGAGAACATGCGATGAATAATGTTTCCAGACTCTTTTCTGGAACGTGATTTTTTATGAAGTCGAGCACTTGGGATTCGCATTCCTCAGCTAATTGCTCAATGATATCATCAGAGATATCAGGAAGACCAATATTGATAACTGGAGTCATTTCTCTCACTGAAGGCGTAGGTTATGTTTGGAGAGTTCCATCTGAATTTTAGTCTGAAGTTCTTGTAATTTCTCAGTTAGACCATCGAGTTGCTTCTTTGTAGAGGCTAAACGCATTTCCAAGGTCTTCTGTCGGTCATCAAGGTCTGAAGTCAATGTAGGTTTGTCTACTTTGAACATAACCTGTCCGACAGCCTTGTATGTTACAGTATCATCAGGTTGTTTCTTCAGTTCTTCAAGGGTGCCTTTAACTTCATTCAACTCAGTCTGAAGGGCTTGTGACATTGAAGTCAGTGTATCATGATTGCGTCTCATGGTATCAAATTTCTGTAGTTCTGCTTCCAATGCTGGGGGTATATTCTGAGCCATAATCTAGTATCTCCTAAAATCATAATATGGGCTGTTTCAGATTGCGCCATAGGATTTGTGACTTAAGGCTTTGCATCAGACACATCAACAGAGTTGATTGTCCTCAGACACGCAGATATCCATGCAATATATGAATTGAGCGCAGCACGCATAGCAGTAAGGTCTCTTGCGTTGATTTCAACAACGATGGAACTTCCTCTCACATGCACTTCTGTTGTCGCTCTGTCAGAAGGAATGGATTCTGTTTCAGGCAATAGTGCAGAATACAAGATGTTCGCGATACGCTCTGATTCCAAAGGAATCTCAAGAATAGAATATCCATCAATCTCATTCTGAACCATCAGTAGCGAATCTCCTGAAAGAACCAACTCGAATTCTAGGGCCAATCTCAGACAAATCTTTCGTATTGTAATGGGTCCAAAGTATCTTTCCTGAAGGTGCATCTTCAAACCAGATAAGAA
Organism: Candidatus Thorarchaeota archaeon MP8T_1; assembly: GCA_002825465.1. Next base: position 109 of record PJER01000036.1, on the reverse strand, counting down.
CGTGATTCTTTTCCGTTTGTCGTTCTGCTGGCTCTGAGAGTTCCTCGATATTCAAACTAAGTAATTCAGCAAAACTTCTAGCCATCTCCCAGACAATGTTTGAGCTTCC
>PJER01000035.1 GCA_002825465.1 Candidatus Thorarchaeota archaeon MP8T_1 | reverse complement strand
ATTAAAACCGAACGTGAGCTGGGTTTAGACCGTTGCGAGACAGGTTGGTTTCTATCTATTGGCGCTGTTGGATGTCTGATGGCAAGATGATACCGGTACGAGAGGAACGTATTGTCGCGACCTATGGTGTATCCGTTGTCCGACGGGGCACTGCGGAGTAGCTAAGTCGTAATGGATAAACGCTGAATGCATCTAAGCGTGAAGCCAGACCAGAAAATAGACATCCACTTGCTGAGCGTTTCAACAGCACGCATGCTCTGCGTGAGCATGATCTGAATAGAAGTGTGGGGCTGGTGACAGCAGGAACGAGGACTCTCGTAGAAGACGAGGTAAATAGGCAGGGGGTGTAAGTACCAAGCTCCGGCGAGGTATTCAGCTCACCTGTACTAATGTCCAAGGCGTGCAGACTGAAAGTGTGCTTCGCACAGTACCTAGAGTTGTCTAGGAGTTCGTAGAAAAACTTCCATCCTTTGCTGTCTTATTTTTTGCAAATTAAGCTGAACAAAGACCTTAGTAGGTTATGATGTATAATATCACTGTGGGACACAATTGAATGAAACTAACGCCAAATAGAATAAAGAAGGTTCTTCGCCTTCACGGGTTTGAAGTAATATCACTATTTACAGGTTTTTCTAACAATACTACCATCCATCCTACGCTGATTATTGATCATCAGAGTTACCCTGGTGTTGAAGCTCATGTTGTTACTGCTGCAAATAGTGCGCTCTGGGTTCCGAAATTGATTGATACTGGAGATGTTTCCTTGGTACATCCACAATCCTTCAATATTGAAGAACGTCATCTTGCCTGGGAAAGATTACTTGAAACTCTAACAAGATTATCAAACTCTCTTTGTTCCTATAGAAATCGAATCTCAGATGGTTGGATTCCTAGTATATTATGGGCACATCACGATGGAGATTGGTATCGTGATAGGAGTACCGCTCCCTACTATGAACAACCGGACACTTCCACCTTTATCGAGTATGTAGACCCTTCCATCCGCGACCATATTGTATCATTGAACGAGTACGGATTTCCCACATTGGAGAGTTGTTCAGGTCTTCTACATGAACATCCTGATCGAGATCCCTATCGGCCATATGTGATGCTCACCGAGAGAGCTTACCCAAATTGCATTCCACATTTCTTCACACTTGCAGATATTGCTGACTGGATTCCAACATATGCCCCCCACAATTTCGATGTCTATATTCGAATTCATAAGCAAACGCCTATAGAAGAATCGTGGAATCGACTCGTTAATTCTGCAAGAATTCTGCACACACTTCTCAAGACTTATCGTAATGGAATCATGAAAACACTTCCAGAAAGTGAGATTCATCAAATGCGCAGTTCACTTGATACAGCTCCATTGAGCCAGTGACTTGTTTGTCAACTGAAAATAGTAACTGTAAATTTCCATTTACTCCAGAGTTCCTGAGTGTCTGCTGTAACAACTCCTGCACTTGGCGAAGTATGATTTGTCTTAGGTCCGAATGGAATCTGAAATGGCAGAATTCCTACATACCCTCCAACATTAAGACTCAAAGTTTCTTCTACTCCATCTTCGAACGAAATTAGGAAATAGGCTGTATGTGGAAGATCTGTGACATAGATTGAGGTTCCATTTGGTCCTTCAGTTGGAGGAGGATAAGTCCAATATAGAAATGTGAATGTGACACCTACAAAATCAATCGAATATGATTCATTAGCATTTGCATTATAGGTTTGACTTACAAAACACATTCCTCCTGAATCAGGAATCAATCCAATTCCTAGAAATCTTGAATCGACTATTCCGATGCTTCCAACAATTAAGAGGAAAATCAAAATGACCAACCCTTGCCTTCTTGATATCCTACTCACAGGTTACACACTCCTTCTGAAAGCTCAATGCAATTGTATTTGTTAATAATTTCAATTTCAAATCTGAATAAATTTTGCATTAAATGAGTTTGAGTCAAGAAAAACACAAGAGAATTAATGTCAATTATTACTAATAGTATCTAGCAACTGTGATTGGGAGTCGTTGAATTGGAACGAAATAGAAGGATTGTTTCTATACTCGTATTACTCTCGTTTGTTTCTCTTACCCCAGGAACCATTTGCCTGATATATAGTCAAACATTGACTCATATTGGAATGGGTGCTACTAATTGGAATTGGAATGGAATGACATATCATGGTGCATTTTCAGTGGAAGTCAATGATACATCTCCAGTGGTAACTGAAACACTTCACGGTGAGCAGCTCAACATCTACAATTTTAACATAACCGGAGGAAATGTTTCTATTTCCATAGGTTGTAAATCAAATAGCACTATAGAAACCTATTATTCACTCACAGGAGACTGTACGGTTCAATTCAAATATCCCACAGCAACTCCATCTAGAAATTACGCTCAGGATTTCTATGTTACCGTCAACTTACTAGACAGTAATGCAACTGTCGATTGTGTTTATTATTTTAGAACAGCTATGCATTCTGATGAATCTGTCACGTACTTTTTACCAGGATATGAAGAGAGTCACGCACTTGGAGAAATTCTATTTCTTGATGGACTAATTGTTGCAGGGATATTCATGACTGTTGGTGTAATTGTATTTCTTATGAGTAAGAAACAATAGTGTATCTCTTGACTTTGGAATAGAATTCTATATTTGGGCTCACGGTAGTTATCAATTATTGAGGTGGCTTTCGTGGAGGCGGATCAACTACCTGGTTATTCAGATACAAAACGGCCAATGTCAGACACACTCTGTGATTGTGAAGTATCACTTTGCTGTGGCTTTACAGTGATTGCATTTTTGTTTCTTAGTGCTTGGAGTGCTTTGATTCGGGAGATACCACCAGACCAATTTTCACAGACCATGTTTCCCTATTATGTTGCTACATGTATAGGAATCATCATTTGGTTAATCTACAAAGCCTACACAAGACTAACCAGACAAAAAGATAGTAATTAATTCGAGGTAGCTAGATTGCAATCACCGTACGTGGACCATGAGATTTAAACAGCCAATTCAGTTCAAAGTCACTACAGGAGGAATCATTGATGAGTGATCAACAGAAGACATCCAAGGAATTGGATATTAGCTACTCTGCATACTTTTTGTTTGTGGTTGTAATTTTGATGTTTTCATATGTTGCTATACTAGGTCTGAGCAATCCAACACTAGGTGCTTTTCGCCACTTTGTACTCATTTGTTTAATGGCATTGGCAATATCAATACTATATGTTGGAGTTCAGATTGGTAGGTTAGCCGAAAAAGTGTGAATCTAGTCAGTAACATATATTCTCTCTTAGAGATTCTGAAAACATGGGTTCTGCGATCTTGGAATTGTCGTACTTACATCCGCGCTCTTTGCTGCTTTGCAAATCTATTTCATTGGACAGGCACAATATATGAGCATTTCAGAGGAGTGGATTTGATGGATGAAGAGTTTCTCTTACGTTTGTTGATGGTGGGCACATATACAGTCTTTGCCGCAATCCGCATTCGATATAGAATTCCCGCAGTAAAAAGAGAACGGGACAAGTATCCTCCATCCAAGATTGCACTAGGAGTTCTTTCTGTCAGCATCATTGGCTACTTTCTGGCACTCATCCTCTATTCTTTCTATACACCCATAATTCTCATGTTCAATCTTCCACTGCCATCAATTTTACGATGGTTAGGTGTTTTACTTGCAATCACTTTCATACCGATTCTCTATTGGGTTCACTCTACATTAGACAAGCAATTTTCTGCTGATTTATCGATAAAGAAGGATCATAACCTGATAGAGGTTGGTCCTTATCGAAAAGTACGACATCCGATGTACACGGTATTCATAGTTTTCACCATCTCGATTGCAATAATATCTGCAAACCTCATCTGTATAATATTCTCGATACTGATTTCCATTTCATTTCCGTCAATCATCAAGAGCGAAGAAATGATGTTGATCGATGCCTTTGGGGATGAATATCGTTCGTATATGGAACGCACTGGTCGGTTCTTTCCGCCATTAAGGAATAAGGCATAGATTTTCAAAACCAGTTACTTGCTTAGATGAGCAGATTAAAAGTTGAAAAATTGCGTGTTTCATCGTGATTTGACAATGACTAAGATTGAGATAGATTCAACCGGATCGCCATTTCCCAAACCTGTTTGCATTCTTGGTTCGATAGTCGATGGAAAACCGAATTTCATTACAATTGCTTGGTTCAATAGAATGAGTAGGACTCCAAACATATGGGGCGCATGTATAGGTAAGACCAAGCACACGGTTGGGGGAATCAGGGAACACAAGACATTCAGTGTCAACTTTCCCGATGAGGACTTGGTCGTAAAGACAGATTATGTGGGAATTCATTCTGGAAAAGACATTGACAAGTCAAAGATCTTTGATGTGTTCTATGGAGAACTCAAGACCGCTCCTATGATTCGCGAGTGCCCGGTCACAGCTGAATGTACAGTAACAGAGATTATAGATATTTCATCTCACTATCTTATTCTAGGTGAAGTCAAACATCTCTATTCTGAAGAGAAATATATGACCAATGGCGTACTGGATCAGAAAAAGCTAAGACCTCTATTGTTCACAAATCCTGCTCGACAATACTGGAGTCTTGGTGATATTGTCGCTGATGCCTATTCCATTGGAAAGCAATTCCAAGAGTGAAATCAGAATGTTTATCCTTCTTTGAGAGAATATAGACTTGGCATGGAAGAAAATCAGGTACCGAGTAGGGAATCAAAATCCATAAGGCGTGTTGTTGGTAGATTCATAGTTATAGTTGGTTTAATCATTTTTATTACTGGGCTCCTTTACACATTTGGACTATCTTTTTGGATTTATTTGAATAATATCAATGGTGTTGCAATTACAACAAATTCACTTACATATCAACTCCCTACAACACTTTCTCTAATCGGAGCCATAATCCTACTTATTGGTGTGATAATCTTATACGCTACAAATCAATTCTCAATCGATGGTATCTGGAGTCTAAAGACTGGACCCTATGTAAGGTAAATTAATCCGATCTTCAAACTCACTCACTACGGAACTGGATTAGCTCAAGCACATTCCCTGCTGGGTCTCGCATAGCCATAAACTGTCCTGCAACAAATGGCTCTGGTCCATCATGTATGAAGTCTACTCCCTTCTCTCTATACTTCTTTGAGGTCTTGGCAATATTATCTGTTGCGACACACAATACGACTTGGGAACCACCTGGATACACTGCGGTTGAAGGTCTGTCCACTTTTTCGAGAATGATAGTGGGCCCTTTGCTCTTGAGCTGTAGGATACAGCCATCTTCGTATGAATTCTCCACTTCAAATCCTAGAATATCACAGTAGAATTCCTTTGCTCTGTCAATATCATCAACATAGATTCCTATCACAGCAAAACTTTCCATGGAAACACCTCTTTCCATCTCCAATTTCTCTTTTTTTCAATAAATATTGCTTATTGCGCATTGAGGTAGAATTCTAGTCTGTCTGATACTACGTTCCAGTCAGTGTCAACTATTTCTTATTGTATCGAAAATGTGATGCGAATGAATAAATACATGGGTCTCAGTTTAACCTCACACTCGCTGGTTAAACTTTCTAGGTGCATGCATTGGACTCTATCGACATAGGTATTCTCAGAGCTTTGGGAGAAAATTGCAGAGCATCCTACCAGGATATGGGTCGGAATCTGGGGATGACTGCAAACGCAATTAAAAAGAGAGTCAATAAGCTAGTCGACAATGGTACTATCCATAGTTTTGTAGTCTATCTTAGTTTTGCAATGATTAATGCAGAGTCTTTTCTTGCAATTCTTACACCTGAAACTTCGAATATCGAAGAGGAAATCTTGAAAGAAATAGTAAAGAATCCCCATGTTTTTTCAACAGGATTTCTTTCTGATGGGACCTGCATTGTATTTGCTGAATATGAGAGTGATACTGGACAATCTGAGTTCAACGAATTCTTGGAGAGTCTTGAGAATGTAGCTCGATTTGAATTACACAGCCTACGTTCTCCTCGAGGAAGAAAGGTTGATTTCAAACCTTTAGAGATTCGAGTTCTAAAGAGCCTTGTAGAAGACCCTCGTGCTCCAGCTACTGAAATTGCAGAAAAGACGGGTCTCACTCCTAAACGTGTCCGGAAAATCATTTCACAGTTACTGGATGGTGGTGGAGTACTTTTTGTGACTCGTTTGAATTTGAATGCTGGCTCCGGTGTAATCTACTATGCGCAAATACATTGGAATGAGAAAAAGGGCAATCATCATGATGTAGAAGAGTGGCTTGAAAGTGAATTTCCTGGACAATACTTTGATTCACATATTTCTGCAACTGCACCTATGATGCTAAGCCTTTTCGTCATCGATCATCTACGTGATGCAGAGAACATGTCCCGTTCAATAAGTAAAGGTAATCTGATAAAATCAGTTAAGACAATCTTTCCATTTCCAACAATGAAGAATGTTCGGCTACAGAGATTACGATTAGAGGAACTGCTTGCCAGAACTCCCTGATTGATTACCATTTCCGAACTGCGTGGTGCGCCAATCTCATTATCATTTCTAATTCATTTACTACTCACTGAGTTTGGAGGTAAAACCATTGCAACAGGAACTACCTAACCCGCGAAAACAAGTAAGCTCTACCATTCCTCCCATCTCCATTCTCCTCTACAATGCGAGATTGTGTGGACTAGAGTCTGACGCACCTTTCTCAAATCAGACCTGCTGTAGTGGAATATACTTTGCCTCCAACTCACCTTATCTCGATTTGAAAAGGTTGTTAAAAAAATGAAGGAATTAGTAACATACGACGCACCAGGTATTGAAACTACTTACAACTCAAAAGGTAGACTCTCAAAACACCAGATTTTATTCATTGTATTCCTACCTCTGCTATTCATCTTTGGTGGATTGACAAGTATAATCACAACGCAGTTATTAGGTCCATTTGTAACTACTAATCTGATTTTGTCAACTCTAGTTGGATTCGTTATTGGAGTTCTTGTTTTTGTGATATTCATACCTGTAGTACTTCGAATGCCTGATGGAAAGATATCTGTTCATGAATATCTTACCGTAATCGGAATCAATCGAATTCGACCTATATCTAGAACTTTGGCACTCTTTCTTCCATGCTTGGCCTTTATCCTAATCTCGCAAATTGCTTCATCACTCTTCTATAACCAGTTCATTCTTGGGTGGGAGTTCAGTGATTTTACCAATCAGCTCTTCAATCCAGAGAGAATTGGTGCTGTCATAGGTTGGAGTCCTATAATTGCTATTGGAAGTATATTCGAGGAAATAGTTCTGCGTGGAGTTGTGCTTACGATGCTTCTCAAGATTTATTCAGACCATAAAGCAGTTTTTGGGTCTGCAGTAGCATTTGGATATGTCCACATTATTAATTTATTAAATGGACCACTAACGTATGAACTTGTCACTTTTGTATTTGCACAGATCATCTGGACCACCATAATTGGAGTTCTCTATGGCTACATGTTTCTAGTTACAGGGAATCTCTATGCTAACATGTTTCTTCATTGGTTTGCAAATGGTGCAAGTAATTGTTTCATGTATCTGCCCTATGTGACACCTGAAATCCATGCTCTACTGAATATCATTTTCAATATTGGACTGATGGCTACACTGATGTCACTCCTCTGGATATTTGTTGTAAGCAAATACTGGCCTTTACGAAGCCAGATCCAAATTATATATAAAATTGACAATGTCGATTAGGGCTTGCTTGAAAGAATCCCCTTTTAGCATAGATTTGCAATTTTATCCGAGATAGCTAAGTGGATTGTGGCGCGATGATCGACTTCTTGTCTAGAAAAAGTGCAATAGTAGCTAGTACAGTCGTGATAGTACTTCTTGTATCCTCAGTCGTTTACTTCTCGATAGCTCAACCTAGACCCTTGGAAGGAGTGAGTGTTGCAGTCTACGACGACAATGGAACTACAGCCTCTAGTCAATTTGCACTAGAGGCCATGTTTCGATGGATGGGGGCTACTGTCACAGTCATTAGTGGTGATGATGTAGCTAATGGTGTATTGGAATCATATGACATATTTGTTGCACCTGGTGGTTGTTGGTGTGATGAGCGCTGTGAAATCCTCGATGACTATGAGATAGTTCGGGAGTTTGTCCTCAACGGAGGATCTTTCTTTGGTGTAGATAGTGGTGCATCATATGCTGATAGTTATCGACTTGGGCTCTTTAATGGACTCTATCATTCGGACTGTAATGGAAGTGGTGACAAGCTAATTACTATGAATGTTAACCGCGAATCTACAGGCCCAGACCTGTCAGAAGAGCCTGAGACCTATACCTTGTTTTACGAGTCAGCAGGTTATTTTCTTGGAGATAATATGACTGGAATCATTCCAATTCTAACATATACCGATACTGGTTATGCTGGTATGATAGCTTTCGAATATGGAAATGGTACAGTATTTCTATCAGGACCACATCCTGAGTATGAAGAAGGAAGTATGAGAGATAACACTGACTTCTGGGATTCTGAACCAGATCCAGATTCAGAGTGGAATTTCATGTTGAAAGTAACTCTATGGCTGCTTGAAGAATCTACATGATATGGTTGCGTTGTTGCTTCTCTTTATTTACGCTCTCTCCTATTCGCACTCATGTCGCTCTTGCTACGCATGGGGCAATACATGTTATGGGCTGACGAGAAGGTTTGGGCTATTGTTAGAACCCTGTCTGATGATGAATTCTTGAGAGAATTTGACGATAATAGCGGTAGTATTCATGGCAGGTATCTGCATATGGCTGAAGGTCACAGTCATTGGTATCAACGCTGGATTGATGCTCCTTCAGAGCAGACTCAACTAGAAGAATTAGACCGTGAAGATCTATTTAGATTTCTTCAGCTATACAACGGATTGATATTGGATTTGATTCAAGGAAACGGGTTTGATATTTCTGAAGTTCCATTAATGAACGGGAGAATTCTTCTTCCCATGGAAGAGATGGTGTTCAATATTATTAATCATGCCACATATCATCGCGGTCAGATAATTACTCTACTTCGTAGATTCGGAAAATCAGTTTCCCCAACAGATTATGTTCCATATCTCCTTGAGAAGAATAATACTGGATAGAATTTGCCCACGATATGAAGATAGATACATATCGATATGAACATTGGGACCATATCACATATTAACCGGGATTGACATTTCCTTCTATTTGGAGGAATAGTGATTAGTAAGATCTCGTTGTTGTATCCCCCCGTGTGTGGAGGATGAAATATTACCTTTCCTTTTTTTTCTGTAACCTCTCAGTTGTAAGGTTAATGAGATGTCCCTCAAGGATTTCCTCTGACTTAGATACTGTCTCGGTGGGATTATTCTAAGTGGCAATTTCTATATTAGTTCAATACGTCATCCACCATGAACTCCTTTTCAGCTCGCCAACTATGATTTTCAGCATTATAATTTCCTGGCCAAACAAAATAGGAGTATGAGTGAGAGAGATCAATGAGAGAAACTTCAAGAGAGTCCAAACAGGTATGGAGATTTGAGAGTAGTGCAGAGAGGTGGCTTGATTGCAATCTGATGAACCAGAAGATATTAGACCCTGATGATCTCATTGCAGATTGAAAGGGTATTGGATTAGAAATGATCTTAGATTGAATTCCTTTGATACAATCAGGCTTTCCTTTTCCCACTATTACTAGATTATTATAGATATCAAAGATTGATGAATTGAAGGTTACACGGTATCCATCGAAACATTGCTCTTTTATCATCTGATATCTTCTACTGAACGTTTGAGGGGTGATGTTAATCCCCTGTTTATCCAAAGCCTTGAGAATATCCAAGTTCTTTCTTCTTGCATCATGCATCGCTTCATAGAGTATATGAGCATCTTTTTCATCGAACCATGTAAGGGCACTCCCTAATTCCTCCGTTGGTTGTGTGAGATTCAGCTTCTTAGATTCTTTAGTGAACCACTCTTCCCAATTGAACTTCCATGATAAGGTTCTTGGATCCCATCCCTTGACACTTAGCGAAGAATACACTGAAGCTCCATTTTCAATTGGCACAATCCTGTAATTTGTAACAATCCCATCATCAACAAGATTTTTTGCCAAGTCCACGATTAATGGCTTTGTCCCAAATGGGGTTCGAAACTGAAGGAGGACACCATTTACCGCTCCAAAACAACGGCCTAAATAAGATGTGTATGGGTGTTTATCAGCAATTTTTTCTATTCTCTTCACACTTTCTATGTCGGATGATTCTAAGAATAGATCAACAAAATCAAACCCAAGTACCCGGTTATTCAATAACGGTTTAACCATGAAAATTCGTTTTGCTTGAAGTTGTCTGATTCTCTTTGCTGCTGTAGGTTTTGAAATACCGCTTTTTTCTGCCAATTCCGCAATTGTCCCAAAGGGATTCTCTTGGATTGCGACTAGAAGAGAACGATACCCACTTGCAAGTTGATCTGCCACTCTTTATCCACCATTTACTCATCATATGCAAAGTTCAATTATTGACATAATCGCTATTTCAGGTATACCGTCATCTTTTCCACCTGGAGGGTCAAAGATGTGATATATTGATGATGAACCAATATCATAGCTATTTGATACAACCTCGGCTTTGATACTGAGAATATAATCGCCAGGTTCATCTGCCCAGTTAAACCATACTAGAGTTATTTCAACTCCCGCTACTGTAATTACCTTTAACTCTGTAACTAATCTCAAGCCTGATGGTTTGGTTATTGAGCACTCAATTCTAATTTTTCCATTGCTTGACCATTCACCCGTAGGAGGAATCACCGTAAATACTGTGATTATATCATCCTCAAAATCATCTCCATCATAATCAAGATAATCTGCTTGTAGAACATCAATGTTGATGCCCCCAATATCATCATAGTCGACTAGACTATATGCAGCATTGACTTGATTTGGCAGAGCTGCAAGTACGACGATGAATAGAAAACCAATCATCATTATTTTCTGTAATTTCTGCATCCCAATCACCAGATTTGATAATTTTATTAATATCGATATATTGTTTCTGGCTTTTCTACCATGGTATAAACACAAAAAAAATTTTATTATTTATATTATTTATCTCAGTATCACTAATCAAGAGGGCAGATCGTTTATCTGCACGCAATTGGTTTCTCTAATAGGTTAGTAAGAGATGCGAGCCACATGAACAACTGACTCTGCCTGCAGATTGGAATAAAAAAGGCGAATGATTTTACTAGATTTTAAAAACACATCTTTGAACTTTTACAACCTATATGTTAAGGAATCGTAATAGTTTAGGTATCTCTCATACACATCTAAAAGAATCCATAGAATTGCAATTTTCTTGATTCTTTCATTGGCAAAAATTACTACTTAGATCTTGACCTCTATCACCTTTCCTTCTTTCCTTGACTTCTCTGCCGCAAAGGTGATGAGATGACTCTCAAGGGTCTCTTCTGGTCCAGATAATATCTTAGTGGGGTCATTCAGAGCAACAGCTTCTATGAATGCATGAATCAGACCGTAATCCCCACCACCGTGGTCTGACAAACTTGTGGGATCCTTTGCCGAAGTATCAATTATCTCGGATTTTCCAGTAAGAAATTCATAGACTTGGATTTTCGTTCCATTTCCATAAATTTCTCCTCGAGTCCCGAAAATACGGGTTTCTCGCTGTCTAGCTTTTGTAAACGCAGTCATTGTAAACGAAGCAGTTTCTCCTCCTTCAAATTCCATATTGACTACTTGATGATCAACAACATCATTATCACATTCATAGACGCACCGTCCGTACGGTCCTTCTCGAATTGCTCGGATAATACCACCTTTGGTTATGTCTGAGGTGAGAACACTCACAGGCCATCCAGTATTTCCTCTTGCAAGAAATCTTAGGTAGATCTTTCTTGCAGAATATGGACAGAGAGTTTCATATGCACATTCTAGGCAATTATCACCTGCGTTTTTAGGTTTCATTTCTTTCTTGAAGTGCGTAAGTGAACCAAATGATGACACTGTTGTGCATCTCTTTCCCATAATGTATCTAATCCAATCCATGTCGTGACAGGACTTGGTGAGTAACATGAAGGAGGATTCGCTTTCTTTCCTCCAATTACCCCGCACAAAGGAGTGTGCTTGATGCCAATATCCAACAGGTTCTAATCGTTGGAGACTAATGACATCCCCAATTCTACCTGAGTCGAGTATCTCTTTGAGTTTCTTTGTATATCTTGTATATCGAAGAACATGTCCCACTGCAAATATGATGTCCTTGTCTTTGACAGCCTTTACAATTTCTCTACATCCCTTTTCATCAGGAGCCATTGGTTTTTCAAGAAGGATATGATATCCTTTCTTTGCCAGTTTGATTGCAGGATCTCGATGCATATGGTCCTGAGTTGCAATCACAACGGCATCTGCAAATTTATCTTCTTTTTCCAATTCTTTCCAGTCAGTAAATGCACTGACTTCAGGAATCTCATGCTCTTTCATAATCTTTTGTCTATAGAAGTCACGAGGTTCTGCAACGCCAACTACTTTCACTCTCTCAGGGTGTTCTTTGGCATATGAGGCATATACTGTTCCTCTATCACCTGCACCTACGATAATCAAACGGACCTGTTTCATTTGCAATCCCTCAAGATGAAAACAATGGTTCTCTTTGAATCATTCTTCCATTTCAATGTATAGCCCTGTTGCCATTGTGGCAACCGTATCCGTACGCTTAAAACTATAATATTAACTATAGTTACCGTGATTAACATGTCTTTGGTTATGCTATATCGAACAACAGTCAGACCTGAAACTATTGAACAGATGGATGAGATTAGAACTCAATTCGGTGAGATTTACACGAAACATGGTATCGAAGTTCTTGGTCACTGGCGGAATGCAGAGAACTCGAATGAAAGCATATACATGGTCAGATACAATAGTGAGAGCGAGTATCAGGATAAGGTTGAAGAACTTCACGAGGATGAGAATTATCTTCACTTGACAGCCAAACTAAATTCAATTCGTACTGATCTGAAGTCAGAGAAATTAATCCCAGCTTAATGAAAATAGGAGAGTTCATAATCTCTCATTATTGTGTATTTGATGGGTAGAAAAGATGGGAGATTCTGAAAATATAGCTGTAGATGGAGTGAGGAAATCAAAGCTGATTGCTGTAATTACACTACTACTCGGTCTATTTGCGCCTTTCCTCCTGACGGTAAGCGATTATGGATTCGATTCTCAAATAATGCTTATGACATTGCAATGGTCTCTCTTTTATTCACCTTCTGTCTTCCCTAATTCACCTCCATCTTATAGATTCGAATTACTTCCACCAGAAGTAATAATTCAATTATTCCCCTTTGTTCTATTACGATTGGTACCGGTCTCACAAATATACAGATATTACCAAGGGAAAACGACTAGGGGTCGTGCTTTAATTGCATCCATTTTTGGCGATGGCATCTATATATTCTATTTTCTTTTTGTGTTGATAAATCCATTCAGATTTGGGCTATTCACTCTGATATATCCGATACCCCTCTCCTTTCAATTCCTCTTCTGTGTAGTTGTATTATGGCGCTATCCAATACCAAAACCGACTACTCCTTGGGATGGTATGAAGGAGTCTGAAGCATGGCTAGAAGAAGACCTAGAACCAAAAGAAGAGGAACTCAGAAACGAAGATACATCCTATCGATAGCTATGTTAAATTCAGTTCGAACGAATCTGAGTTCTGAGTAACCATTACAGTTAACGCAAATAGGAGAATTCATAATCTTTAGCTTCTCAGTATCTCTTAGGTGGATTTGATGGGAGATTTCGAATCGGTAGAAATTCCAAGTTCTCAAGACTCTGGAGTGAATCGACAACCAGTCAGAGCTGCGATGACTATGCTCGTTATAGCATTATTCGCACCTCTCTATGGAATGTACCAGAATTTTGGATATTCGTGGTATCTGTCTATCCAATCAATACTGTGGGCGTATAATTCATCATCAGGTATGTATTCCGGTCCAGGTTTCATGATACTCCCAATTAATATGATTTACATGTTTCCACTCATATTACTACGATTGGTGCCTGTTTCGCAGATTTATCGCTATTATCAGGGAAAAACAACAAGACGTCGTACTATCATTTCACTCTTCATTGGAGATGCCATTGTTTTATTCTTTGGATTAACTGCAGTACTCATAATGTCTTTTGGAATGTATCTTATTATGATCCCAGTAGCTGCTCAGATAGTCTTTGGTGCATTAATCCTGTGGAGGTGGCCATTCCGCGAACCAAGAACACCATGGGATTCTGTTTTAGAAGAAAAGCAATGGTGGGAGAAGGACCAAGAATCCAAAGAGAAGAAACCCAAAGATGAAGATGTACTGTGGTAGTGCATTTGTAAGTCAATGGGTTGATTCATTACCTCTGTTTACGAATTTAGTCTGGGTAGGTCTGATGGGAACGGTCGAAGATGAGAGTGTTACGGAATCACAGATTCCAGATCATAAAAAGAAATCAGTGTTATTCGCTGTGATTATGCTAATACTAGGACTTTTTGCTCCTATTTTGATTGACGCGTGGAATACTAACTCATCATCACCTGATGTGTTTATCCAAGGAATATTCTGGATGTATCGTTTTAAATCCTCTCAATATATTGCAGCTGGGTTCTACATAATATTCGATTCAAGTTCATTGATAGTTATGTTTCCATTCTTTATGTTGCGAATGATACCAGCTGTTCAAATATATCGATATTATAATAGAGAAACAACAAGGATACGCGTGTTCATTGCTTCTATTGTTGGGGATGGTCTTATACTGTTTATGGGATTAATGATGGCATTCTCTTCACTTGTATCACATAGTGACACATTTCATATGCCACTTCCTTTGCAGATAATATTCAGTTTATTCGCACTTTTGATATTTCGTGTTCCCAAACCAACCGATCCGTGGAAGAGCTCCAAATCGTGGTGGGAGAAAGAACCTGAAGATCAAGAAGGGAAACAAGAGAAGAGACCTGCCAAAGATGATAACGACATGTTATGGTAGCATTTGTGGTCCGCTCTGAAATTAATTTACAATTAATTGAAATCCTGTGTACGTATTCGATTGTTACGCAATCGTAGTGCATTTGTAAGTCAATGGATTGATTCATTATCTTTGTTCACATATTCAGATTGGGTGGATTCGATGGGAGAGATCAATGAAGAAGGTGTTACTAAATCAGAAAACTCCAATCTTACAAAGAAATCTCAGTTATTTGCAACGATTATGCTGCTAATAGGACTATTATCACCAGTTCTGATTTCAGTATTTCATTACGCAATGCTACCGGAGGTGTTTATACAAGGTATGTTCTGGTCTTATCGTCAAGGTTCTGACTGGTTTGACAATGGTTTCTCAATTTATCCTCCCGATTTGATAATAGCAAATTTTCCGTTCGTTCTATTGAGAATGCTTCCCGTTTCCCAAGTATATCGATATTACTCTGGAAAATCAACAAGGACACGCGTGTTAATTGCATCTGTTATTGGGGATGGATATTTCCTATTCTCTGCAACAATAATATCGTTGCTTGCATTAGGATACGATACATTTCATCTCCCTCTAATCTTTCAGATAATATTTAGTATCTTGGTATTGTGGCTGTTTCCAATCCCTGAACCTACTACTCCATGGAAAAGTGAGGAAAATTCTAAATCTTAGTGGGATAAGAACTCTGATTCTCGATAAGATGCACAATAGAAACTAATTGATGGCGATGACTCATTGTGGTAGCATTTACAAGTGTAATTTGGTCTTAAAATTCTGAGGATTGAAGTCATGTGTGATCTTCTAGGACTTTCTTTCAATGTGCCAATTAGAGCAAAGATATCATTAGATATATTCCAACAACGAGGGCAAGTAAATCCTGATGGCTGGGGACTTGCATTTTACAACGAAAGCCAACTACAAATCATCAAAGAACCACAATCTGCACTCAATAGTAGTCTCTACGATTTTATGGAGCGATACACCCAATCGAAAACAATCATTTCACACGTTAGAAGATCAACCAGAGGAGTTCCCAGTTATTTGAACACTCATCCATTCTATCGACGTTTAAAGACCGAATTCAAAGATAACGAATTTACTTTTGCTCACAATGGAACTTTGACACAGCTTGAGAAACTTCATTTTGAAAGATACAGTCCACTTGGAGAGACTGATTCAGAACAGGCATTCTGTCATATTCTTGATCTATTGTCTGAACTTGAATCAACAACTTGGACTGAATCTGACTTCGACCTAATTCAAGAAAATCTTAGAGAGATCAATGATGGTCAGAACACTTTGAATTGCATCTTCTCAGATGGTTCCTATCTATTTTGTTATTCTGATGAGAACGACTATAATAATGGACTACGATTTACAAGACAATTTGCACCATTTGGAAGTGTAGAGCTAGTTGCTCCTGAAAAGAGACTAGGAAATATCGAACTGCGTAGTGAAATCCCGTCGTCTCTCGACCAACATGGCTATCTCATATCAACTAGAATTCTTACTAGTGAAGATTGGATTGAATTCAATAATGGCGAACTCATCATTTTCAAAGATGGTAATATTATCTATCCACGGTCGCGGTCTTAGTATCAATTAGCCTGACAATTGTTTGATCGCAGCTTCGTTTTTTTCAGCAAGTAGTTCAAATGCATATGCAGCTTCTGGAAGGAACTCTATTTTTATGGCAGCGGCATTATAGAATTCAAGGAGGGTCTTCTCGATTTTCATTGCGGTTCTTCTTACAGAGTCACTATCCTTAGGCAATTCAGTCTTGATTTCGAATGAGTCAGAATCAAAGCCTTCGATTGGCTCAAGAATCATCTCAGTTACATTCTCCCTACGAACTCTTTCCAATGTCTGAATTCTTTTCTGTCCACGTGAAACTAAATTTACAAGTAGTTCTTTCAGAGTTACATCTGTTTCTTGGTCACTACCTCTCTTGTAAAAATCACTGACTTTACCTTCGATTTCCAATGCGAATTTCATTATTGCTCCGAATGTTCCTAGATCCAATAATACCACCCACAAATATCAGAGCCATCTAGTAATTACAACCTTGTTCTCTGTAAAGAAGTCAACAGCATCCCGACCCTGCCCATGTAGATCCCCTAGGAATGAGTCTTTCATACCTGAGAATGGAAATGTGGCAATAGGTGCAGCAACTCCCACATTGATACCAATATTTCCTGCTCTTACACGATACTGATATTCTCTTGCATATTTTCCACTTGTCGTAAAGATTGAAGATGCGTTTCCGTATGGATTAGCATGTATGATCTCAATTGCTTCTTCGAGATCTTTAACTTGTACTATCGGAATTACTGGTCCGAAGATTTCCTCTTTTGCTATTGTCATGTCAGGTGTTACTTTATCGAAGATAGTAGGGCCTATAAAATATCCATTTGGATGACTTGGCACTTCGATTCCTCTACCATCCAGAATCAGTTCAGCGCCTTCATCGATTCCACTCTGTATGTAATTCAGGACTTTTTCCATTCCGCTCTTTGATGCGAGTGGCCCCATCTGCACGCCTTCTTCCAATCCATTACCTGTAGTGTATTTCTTCGCGGCATCCAGAACCATTTCTTTCAGTGGTTCGTAGATATCTCCTACTGCAAGAAGGACGCCTCCCGCCAAACAGCGTTGTCCTGCACAACCATAGAACGATGTGATTAGTGCTGGAACAGTTCTCTCAAGATCTGCATCAGGCATGATTGTAAGAAAGTTCTTTGCGCCACCTTGAACTTGAGCTCGTTTTCCATATTCCCCAATTTTCTTGTAGAGTAATTTACCAACGCGCGAAGAACCGACAAATGACATACCGACTGTGTTTGGACTTTCAATCAATGCGTTTACAGCTTCAGATCCACCATGAACCATGTTCAAAACACCTCTTGGTAATCCGATCTCATGGATGATCTCAAACTGCCTTACCTGACTCAATGGGACCTGTTCTGATGGTTTTACTATGTAGGTATTTCCAACACCAATGGCAAAAGGCCAGAACCATGTAGGAACCATGCCAGGGAAATTGAATGGGGCCACGCAAAAGAATGTTCCAAGTGGTTGCTTAATGACCATCTCATCAATTCCAGCTGCTATATCTTCCGCGTTGTATCCCATTTGGAGTGAAGGAATACTTGTTGCACATTCTATATTCTCAATGGTCCTTCTGTATTCACCTCGAGCCTCATCAATTGCTTTACCCTGTTCGGTAGTGAGTATTTTAGCAAGTTCTTCAAAATTCTCTTCAAAAGCATCTCTGATTCGATTAAGATATCGCACTCGGGTCATAGCTGGAGTAGCTCTCCATCGTTCAAAAGCTGCATTTGCTGCTTTAATTGCCTCAAGTGTTTCTTCTCTTGTGCTCATAGGAGTCTTAGCTATTACTTCTCCAGTTGCTGGATTGAAAACATCGCGGGTTTCCTTTGCTTTCGACTCTATCCATTTTCCATTGATATAATTCTTTACAATTTCAACTGTCAAGATGGTCACATCCAATTGGGAACTCAATATTCAGCTGGTCATCTATTTGATTCTTCTGCTAAGTCATTTTTCAAGTGTGCACGAACTCTACAGCATCATAATCACATACTACTCTGCAAAGTCCACAACCATCACACTTGTCTGCTACAACAGTTGCTACATTCTCCCTCATCTGAATAGCAACATAACCCCCGTCAGCGCAAGCAATGACACACTCCTTACACCCAGTACATTTCTCTGGTATGATATGTGCGATTACTGGTGGTAATTTTGAAAGTGCTGTCCAAGTGGTAATTCTTGGTAGTGCCTTTCCCACCATCTCCTCTACTTTCTTGTACTTCTTCCTCTGCATGAATTCAATCATTCCAGAGGTAAGTTCCTTGATGATTGAAAATCCGTTCCACATTACTGCAGTGCAAATCTGTAGTGTTCGCGCTCCTGCCATCAAATATTCAACAGCACTTGACCAATCTGCGATTCCACCTATTCCAGATATTGGAATACCTGCTTGAGATTTTGCTATCTGCGATACGAATCTGAGACCAAGTGGTTTCACAGCAGGACCACACATCCCACCGTAAGTACTGAGTTGTTCAGAAGCATTCGTTCCATATGCAATGGGTAATGGAGTAGCAGTCTCTATATCAATTCCAATAAGTGATTCGACAGTATTGATGGCGGAAATTGCATCTGCACCTCCTTTAACTGCAGCATTTGCTATTGGAACAATGTCAGTAACATTCGGAGTCAATTTCACTAGAAGTGGTAAGTCTGTGCCTTTCTTGGCGGCTCGAGTTACTTGTTCAACAAGACCAGCATCCTGTCCGATAAAAGCCCCCATGTGTTTCTCAGGAGAACCGTGTGGACATGATACATTGATTTCAATTGCATCTGCACCTGTCAGGGACATTGTTTCAGCTAATTCTGTCCATCCTTCAGGTTCAGTTCCACTCATAATGCTTGCAACAAAGATGAAATCTTTCGGTGCCTCTTGTTTGATTTTTGGAATCCATTCTTCTGTCCATTTTGTAAGCGGCACACGTGATAGTAGCTCGATATTATTCATCCCGATTGCTTTTCCATTCTTTCTAAGAACCCCCAGCCTAGTTCGAGGATCAACTGTTGGCTCTTCAGTTACCGTCTTCATGACAGCACCACCCCATCCAAGTTTGGCCGCTCGAATGATGTGTTGAGCATCCATTGTAGGTGGGGCTGAGGAGAGCATGAAAGGATTCTTGAAAGTGATACCCGCAAACTCTATTTCTAGGTGATTCGATGTCATTGATTATCGATTCTCCAGCCTTACGGTATTATCCCTTCGTCCATTAAGTCTTTAGGGGAATCCTTCTATGGTAACTGGTGTTTGATGAATAGGGTGATAAGATGACAAATGACCTAGTCCCCGAAGATCTTCGAAAGGAATACACGAAAGATGAGATCCTTGAGCTTGAAAGGAAGTTTCTCGCTCCGGCGGTAGGACATTATTACAAAGATCCAGTACTCTTCGTTGATGGTGAAGGAGCAGTATTAGAAGATAGTACTGGAAAGAAATACATTGATCTCTTCGCTGGAATCTGTACAACTATCACAGGATATAATCATCCAAAATATGTTGCTACCATCAAGTGGCAAGCTGAACGACTTGTGTATACAAGTTCACTCTATGCCACTATTCCCTATGCAGTTCTAGTAAAACGACTTGCA
Source organism: Candidatus Thorarchaeota archaeon MP8T_1 (assembly GCA_002825465.1). The sequence goes on along the minus strand of PJER01000035.1, from coordinate 4,680 downwards.
GGAATTGCTCCTGATGGACTGACGCGTTCGTTCATAGTTAACAGTGGTTCAGAGGCAAATGAATCTGCGTTATTCATGGCTAGAAAGTACACCAAGAATCCATACATCATTGCTTGCCAACGTGCATATCATGGCAGAACCACACTGACCCGAGAATTGTCAAGTGCTGGTTGGCGAACAGTACCTGAATCTCATCCCTCTGGAGTTCGGTTTACTCCTTACGGATATTGTTACAGATGTCCTTTTGGAAAGGAACATCCTGGTTGCGATATGGAATGTGCACGATATCTACGGGAAGTCATTCGCACACAGACCAACAATCAAATCGCGGCATTTATCGCAGAACCCATTCAAGGAGTAGGTGGCATTATTCAGCCTCCTGCTGATTTCTTCAAGATAATCCACGAGATTGTAAAGGAATATGATGGAATCTATATATCAGATGAGGTTCAGACTGGTTTTGGACGTACTGGTAACAAATGGTGGGGTATCCAGCATAGTGGGATAGAACCTGATATTATCACCTTAGCAAAAGGATTTGGAAGTGGCATTCCAATTGGTGGTTTTGTCACTCGCCCAGAATATGCTGAGAATTATACAGTTACTGATGCATTTGCAACCTTTGGTGGAAATCCACTTTCGTGTGCTGCAGCGGTTGCAGTTATCGATATCATTCAAGAGAGTAATTACTTAGAACGCGCTGCAAAACTTGGTAATACATTGAAGAAGAAGCTTGTATCTCTACAAGAAGATCATAAGATAATTGGTGATGTTCGTGGTCAAGGGATGATGCTAGGTATCGAACTAGTTCGCGATAGAGATACAAAAGAACCCGCAATTCAAGAGATGTTGTCCATAATGGAGTATTGCCGTGAGAAGGGATTGCTGATTGGAAAGGGTGGACTTGATAATAATGTGATTCGACTACAACCACCCCTAGAACTCACTAATGAGCAGATGGACGAGGCTTGCACTATTCTCAGTGAAGCCTTCTCAAAGGTTGAGTAATTAACCCTACAAGTCAGTCAAACTACCGTAACTCTCAGGACGACGGTCTCTAAAGAATTGCCAAGTATTTCGTACTTCACGAATCATATCGAGATCTATATCCCCTACGACAAGTTCCTCTTTATCCCGGGACCCTTTCACAACAATTTGCCCGCGTGGATCTACAATGTATGAACTACCATAGAACATTCCAGTGCCCCATGGTTCCTCACCAACCCGATTTATTGCAGCCATGAAATATCCATTCGCAACCGCATGAGCGGGTTGTTCAATACTCCAGAGGTGTTCTGAGAGACCTGCCACTGTAGCTGATGGGTTGAAAACTATCTCTGCTCCATTCAGTGCCAAGGCACGAGCCCCTTCCGGGAAGTGGCGATCATAGCAAATATAGACACCAATCTTACCAACCGCAGTTTCAAAAACTGGATACTCTGTGTTTCCAGGCCTGAAGTAAAACTTCTCCCAGAATCCCGGGTCTAAGTGCGGGATGTGCATCTTTCTCACTTTTCCCAATAAGCTTCCATCAGAATCAATGACAACAGCAGTGTTGTAATAGACTCCTACTGATGCTTCTTCGTAAATTGGAGCAATCAAGATGAGATTGTTATCTTTTGCTAGCTTTTGCATTCGCTTTGTAAGAGGACCTGGTATAGGCTCTGCGTACTTGTACCATCTTCTATTCTGTTCAGCACAGAAGTAAGGACCAAAGAACAATTCTTGAAAACATAGAATCTGCACTTCTTGCTGTCTTGCAATTGTTGCAAATCCTTCGTGTTTGTGGACCATTCTCTCGATGTTCTCCTTGATGGATTTCTCATCGGAAACATCACCTTCCCATGTTGCCTGAACCAAGCCTATTCTTACATTTCTCATTTTCTTCTCAATCTCCTGAGCGATTGGGAATGAACAGAGGTCTTCAACTCTAATTAGTCTATCCAAAGCGATTTATGGGATAGCTGGTATGAGTTTAGAGAGGCCTCTCCATGACCGAACTGGATCTCATAATAAAAAACGGCAAGGTAGTCACTGCTTCAGATACATTCATAGCTGATGTAGGTATCAAAGATGGAAAGATTGAAACTCTCGGAGCCAATCTGGCTCCAGGGCCAGGGACAAAGGTCATTGATGCTAATGGGAAGTATGTCCTTCCTGGTGGGATAGATGTCCATGTTCATCTTCAACTTCCCTTCTCGGGAACCATCTCAGCTGATGACTTTGAGAATGGAACAAAGGCTGCAGCATGTGGTGGAGTCACAACTGTCCTTGATTTTGCAATTCAAACAAAAGGCAATTCAATAATGGAGGCAGTCAATGCTCGAAGAGCAGAGGCTGATGGTAAAGTATGTGTTGACTATGGACTTCATGCAGCAATCACTGATTGGAATGAAACAACAAAGGCGGAGATCAAGAAGGTCATAGATTATGGAATTCCTACATTCAAGATGTTCATGATTTACAAAAATGAAGGCTGGATGGCTGATGATGGTATGCTCTTCAGTGCTTTGGAAGAAACTGCAAAACATGGTGGACAGATTGGAGTGCACGCTGAAAGCGTTGATGTGCTAGATTTGTTAATTGAGAGATATGCCAAGGAGAAGGAAAAATGGGGTGCATATGGGCATACTCTTTCTAGACCCTGTTTTACTGAAGAGGAGGCTATTACACGTGCAATAAAATGGGCAGAGGTCACAGGCGGGAAGTTGTATATTGTGCACATGTCTACAGGTGAAGGAACTGATGCTGTTGCTGCTGCGAGAGCTCGTGGTGTGAATGTGCATGCTGAAACTTGCCCTCAGTATTTACTTCTAGATGATGAGGTCTTCAAAGGGAAGAATGGACATCTCTTTGCAACATGTCCGCAGATCAAAAAACCTCATGATAGTGAGCGTCTCTGGAAGGGTCTTGCCAATGGTGAAGTCCAGATTGTTGCGACTGATACCTGCACCTTTAACACCAAGCAGAAAGCAGCGTGGAATGGTGACTTCAGAAAGATTCCATTTGGACTGCCTGGTGTAGAAACTATGGTACCTCTAATGTACACAGAAGGTGTTGGAAAAAGAGGATTTTCAGTTAATCATCTAGTGTCCCTCGTTAGTACTAATCCTGCCAAACTATTTGGCATGTATCCGAAGAAGGGAACTATCGCAGTTGGTAGCGATGCGGATATCGTGGTCTTTGATCCCAATAAGAAAGTCACATTGAAGGCAGAGAACCTCCAAACAAATTGTGACTGGAATCCATTTGAAGATTGGAAATTAGTAGGATATCCTTCTGTAACATTATCAAAAGGAAAAGTAGTTGCAGAGCATGGCAAGTTTGTTGGAGATGTTGGTCACGGAGAATTTCTCAAGCGCGCTCCTTATGGTAAACTCTGAAGTATGCATCTAGTCAACCTCTTAAGTCATTATTACATTGTTTCAGTATGAAACTTCCTACTCGTAGAGCATACCATGTCATCTATGACGAATCATTAGTAGATGCTCTGACATATGCCTCGCATAATAATTGGAATGGAATTGTCCCAGATATTGGAGTGCCAAAATTCTCACCGCACTTGATTTCAACTGAGGATCGAGCAAAATTACGTGACATGGCGAGGAGTCTATCAATTGAATGGGGGTTTCACGCTCCGGCTGATGATGTCAGTCTGATGTCAACATATCCACCAATACGTTCAGGAATCATGTCTTACTATAAACAAATCATCAATCTTGCAAGAGAGGTCAGTATTGGACCTACAAATGTCGTCATTCATCCTGGAACTACACCAAGATATAGGAAAGCTGGGAATGAACCAGCGACGCATTTTCGGGATAAGTTTTCAGAAACCTACACAAAGACATTACGTGAGAATCTTATTGAATTACTTGACCATGCACGACCTCATGTCAAGTTGGTAATAGAAAATGTAGATTGGGGTCCTCATATCCGGGATGTTATTGAGAACCTCATACCAAAGGGACTCAAGCTCTGTCTTGATATTCCGAAATTATTTGGTCAAGATCTGAAGATTATACAATCTGATTGGTCTCTTTTTCAACGCTTTAAGAGTTCCATAGAGGTGGTGCACATCCATGATTTAATCCCCCAAATCGGTAGTCATCAAGTCGTCGGAAATGGTCTTATTGATTTTGAACCAATATTGCGTTTTCTGAGCGAAATGCAATCAAAGCCACAATATGTGTTCGAAGTTCGGCCCAGAGAAGAGGCACAACGAAGTCTTACTAATATCGGCAAGATGCTAAGCATGTTCTCCATTGAACTATAATTTGGAAACCCTGGATTTTCCATTTTACCAGAGAACGCTTCTACCAGTTGTGATGAATTGATTCCGTTCGTTCTTCAAAAATAAAAGTCCTTCCAAAGAGTTTTCAAAAGTCACATTCTCTAACTGGTCAACGGGATACCATGAGAGTTTATGATGATTCCATTCATTATTTCCGCTCACATCTTTTTCAGGATCTACTTGTTCTAATGGTGTAGTAGCTATCAATGCTACAACTCCAACTGTTCCATGAAATTCCTGAATGATACCAACCAAGTATTTGTCGTGTTGAAGAAGGAGATTAACCTCTTCGTTGAACTCTCTCATACATGCTGACTCAAAACTGCCTTTTGTGTCTATTACCTCTAATATTCCTCCAGGTACTGCATGAAATGTAGGACAATATG
>PJER01000148.1 GCA_002825465.1 Candidatus Thorarchaeota archaeon MP8T_1 | reverse complement strand
GCTCAGCAACAACAAAAAGAAGAAACGGGTTCTTCACACTAGTGGGGTTGAGAGATGCCTGCGCAGCACCACATGAATGGCCTTCGCCCTCGAAATTTCCATGGCCTATTATGAGAATATGTCTCGATATGGAATTCGATGATAACCATTCTGTAAAGAACTCATTTAGCTGTAAAGTTTCATCATCAAGTCCAGTATACTTGGGAATATATCCACCAAGGGTAAGGATAGCCATGGGAAGTCCGTACGGAGTCTCAGGTGGATGAACTCGCGAATCTGAGCATAACAATACTAGTGTTTCTGCGTCAATTTCATCCGGTCTGCGCAAGTGAGAAACCATTTGGTTTTCCGTTTCATAACTACGGCCTTTGCCATGTGGGATGATTCGTGCTCGTCCGAGTTCGTAGTCAACTCGAAATGCGAGAACAGGGATTCCTTTCAGGTCTGGGTGAAGTACAACGTTATCAAGCGATTCTCTGATTACAGCATCAGGCTCATCATACTCGAATGTTAAAATGACTCCTCGTTCATTAGGAAATTCTCTATTGTAAGCCGCTGGTCCGCCAAAAAGAAATGGTGACTTTCTTGGAGGAAGAAGAGGCTTTCCTGGAACTCGTGTGCCATGAAAAGCATCCCCCATTATCATACCAAACAACTGCAAATCTTGCGCGCTTCTATTGATAGGAGAAATTAACAAGAAGCGTGGAAATTGTCCGTGTGCAGCAAGTTCCATACGCGAAGCTAGCTCCGGATCCTTTCTTCTTTCCCGAGAGAGCTCCTCAGCCAACTCGACCATTTTGTTGATCATGAAACTCTGCACTCTCCCAATGAATCATTGGGAGTGAAACCTAATTATCTTGTCTGCTGGATAGCTCTTTTAACCAAGAATGTCCTCTCCAGTCTTGAAGAAAAAGGGTGAAAATCATGCCAGGTCGTCTCTTCGGAGTTGTCTACCACGAAAACATCAACAACTGGGCAACGGCTAATCTTATTGAAACTATTAAAATGAAGGGACATGAGCCAAAACCGTTTCGACTATCAGACATATCAGCCCAGATTCCAAACAAGTTTACATATCTTAACGAAGAGGATGTTTCACATCTAAATGGTATTTTGGTTCGAACAATTGGGTTCGGAACTGGAGATCAAATCACATATAGAATAAGTCTACTAGAGCATTTTGAAGATACGGGCATATATGTGATGAATCCAGCATACTCATTTCGAAGAGCGAAGGATAAGTACGCCACTTTAACTGCATTGGAAAAGGCTGGAATTAAAGTGCCAAGGACATTCGTCGGTGAAAATCTCGAAGCGGCCATTGATTTTGTTGATGAAGTTGGTGATGTAGTAATCAAACCTCTAATCGGGGCGAGAGGAATGGGTTCAATACGCGCAGGACATACTGAGCTGACCTACCGAGCAATGAAGTTCATTCATCAACTTGGTCAAGTTCTCTATGTTCAAGAGATGATTGAGAAACCGAATAGAGACATAAGAGCCTTTGTTGTTGGAGGGAAGGTAATCGGTGCTATGTTTCGATATGTTCCAAGTAATGTTGATGGAGAATGGCGAACAAATGTCCATGGGGGAGGAGAGGCCGAACTCACGAATCTGAATGCAGAATATGAAGAATGTGCAATAAAGACTGCAGAGGTATTGAATTTAGATTATACAGGCGTGGACATCATCGAAACAAAGGATGGACCTTGTGTAATCGAGGCAAATGCTGCTCCGTCATGGAGCGCACTGGCTAGAGTAACTGGTATCGATGTAGCGGGATTAATTGTGGATAGACTTGTCGAACAATCTAGCCGATAGTCTCTCTTGCCATAGAGAATGATAATGGTTGAATACTATAGTGTTGCAAGGATTGTTTCTACTTCATCTTGCGGCAAGATACGAAATATCTTGTCAGTAGTCCTTATCATTCCTATCTCGATTGTCTTTGATTTCTCCTTTGCATCTAATGATGCGAGATCTTCCGACCTTAATAGACCCTTAAGGGCCAATTCCAGAGCAGCTTCGATTTTAAGGTTCTCCTTGTAATTCTCGCTGAAGAAATCACGGACAACATCAGACTCCTTACCAATTGCCGCGGCTTTCCAACCCCAGAATGAACCGGATGGATCAGTTGTGTAAAGCTGGGGACCATTGTCATCAATGCCTGCGACTAACAATGACACTCCAAATGGACGAGCACCACCATACTGAGTATGGAGCTGTTTTGTGTCACAGATGTTTACAACAAGTGACTGTATTGAAATTGGCTCATCATAACTCAAGCGGTTGATTTGAGACTGAACCCTCGCTTGATCAATAAGCTTCCTTGCATCTGCGTGAAGACCAGCAATTGCACACCCAACATGATCATCAATCAATAAGAGCTTCTTAAGTGTATCAAGGTCTGCTAAAGCATGAGGAGATCTTTTCTCACCAGCCAATACTACTCCATCTACAGCTTTGACTCCAACTGCAAGTGGTCCATGGCGTACTGCCTCAGTAGCATATTCTACTTGATATAATCGTCCTTCAGGACTAAAAACTGTGATAGCTCGGTCGTAGCCCATACTTTGTGTTGGAAACATGATAAGACAACACTCCAGGAGATTGACACCTAGATTCTGGCGTGGTCAAAACAAGGTGACCTCGGCCGCGTTTAAAAGGTTGTCTGTGTGTTAGCTTCCAAGATTATCTCCATTCCAATCTCAGAGAAATCTTGGCTGGTATTTCATCAATGATCTGTTCTATTTCACCGCGAGAGGGTTCTTCAAGTCCAACAGTGTCTGACTCTCGCGTGCCAGAAGATTTGATGTAGTTTTGAACGAGATATTCTCCCTCAAAACCTAAGTTTGCTAGAATATGGGCAATCCTCACAATCTCATCCGGATGCATCAAGCGACCGACGTATGTTGTCCTTGGCCAAAGTACTACATCTGATTCAAGAATTGACTTGATACTTCTAACAACATTTGGCCACTGGTCGTGTTTTGTTCGAGTAACCTCAATATATCTCTCAGGTGTGGTCTTCACATCAAACCAGATAGAATCGAGGTGTGGTAAACATCGCTCTAGTACACTGGGAACTGAGCCTTGCGTGTTTAGATTGATATGTCCAGCTCCATCATCACGTAATGCCTTCAGCAGATCTGGGAGGTCTTTATGGATAGTTGGTTCTCCACCGGTAATACAATAGCCATTGGCAAAGTTATCACGGACTCGTTCAACTATATCAGGTATATCCATCTTCGTACCAGAGGTGTTTGGGATGATCTCTGCATTTTGACAGTAGGGGCAGTCCATATTGCAGCCAGCTGTGAATATCACTGTTACAGGAATCTTTGGAACATCAACCAGACTTATGTCAATGACAGAGGCAATTCGCATTTTCACTCAGACTCACAGTTTTGTTTACATTGTCTGTTAAAACTTAAACCCTATCTACACTCAAATCTGCGGGTAGTATTACTAGATGCTCTAACGGTATTATTAGAACTTTTATTAGAAAAATAACACTCAACCATATCTGGGGACCGTGCGCAATGGTGAATAGATGTATCTCTAGAACAGAAATACTAAGGAATACGCTTTTTCATATCCAAGTAAAGCAGTGTCAATATATTGATAATTTCCCTGAGGCAGTCGCGACAGTCTTAGAAACTGCAGTGGGAAAGAAGAGCATAAAGGACTACCAAGAGGTCAAACGCAGACTCTACAGTATCAGGACGAATTTTTTCAAAATAAACGAAGGGAAGACGAAGAAAAAGGATTTCTTCGAAGGGCTTTATCAGAGAATCAAAAGCAAAATCTGAAAGACATCATTTGGTCGATTTTCGAAGGGTAACTATGAACTTGGTTCCTTCACTAGGTGTGCCTTTCACCCGATCTGTAACTTCAATTGAACCACTATACTTGCGGATCATCTGTCGAATCAACCGAAGACCAACACCCCCTCCATGCTTTCGTTCTGTGAAGAGAACTGGTTTTCTAGCATCACTGAGTCCGGGCCCATTATCAGAAACTGAGAGTTCGATAGACTTGCCTTTAGTCTTCACAGAAATCCAAACTTCTTTCTTTTCAGTAGGATTATGACGGGCTGCATTCTCTAGCAGGTTCCAAATAAGCTCTCCAAGGAGAATATCAGCTTCTGCCCAGACCTCCTTCTTTGGTCCTTGAAGATGTACTTTAGCATCATAGACCTTTTCAAGAACTGTGATTTTTTCAGAAAGAACTTGCATCAAATCTACACTTGACAATGGTACTTCACGGATTTGTGCTGCTCTCTTTACTTTAGTAATGAGTCGGTTGCACCGTTCCACAGCATCTAGTATGTCTTTCCTTGCATCTTCTACATAAGACTGCGGAACTTCCTCTTCAAGGAGCCCAGTACTTGTCATAATAACTTGCAGTTGGTTAGCTACGTCATGGGATAAAAGATCTAGATAGAATTGGATAGTTTCTTCAGCATCTTTCTGTGCTTTAATCTCTGTAACAATTGCAAAAGTCCCAATGAATGAACCTGAACGGTCAAAGAGAGGAGTAGCAGAAACGATTGTTGGCATCAAATCTCCAGTTGAACTTATCCAAGTCATTTCATACCTTTCAGATATGCCCTTTTTGCGATCTGTAATTTTCTCCATTATATTCTCCATGCTCAGGTCTTTTACTAGAGAGACCCATGGTTTTCCAACGATATCCTCTTGGGATTCGTTAATCATTCTGCAGAAAGCATCATTGGCATATGTGAGAATTCCATTGCCATCATCGATGACTAGACCATCGTTCATGGTTTCGACTAAAATTTGATATCGAGTTTCTGATTGTTCAAGGAGCTCTTGACCTCTCTCAATTTGTGTGATATCGAGGAAGTGAGCAATCGTTCTGGGGTTCCCATCAGGACCCATAATAACATCTGCGCGACCCTCAACGGTCAATTCCTCGCCGTCACTACGGATGAGGTGGAAAGGATATACTGAAGGTACTTCTTTACCTTCTTGCCTAAGTCGGTACCTTTCTGCAACCATTTCTAAAGAGCCTTTTTG
>PJER01000147.1 GCA_002825465.1 Candidatus Thorarchaeota archaeon MP8T_1 | reverse complement strand
GCCTCAGACAATCCAGAATGCGCTTGTGACTATGATACAGAGAGGGGAAATTGAGATGGTTGGCCTTGATGGAGACGCTCCTGTATTCTCAAGGGTGCTCACAGAAACGCCTAATGCAACACTGCTTATGAAAAGGATTGTACAACAGGTCCGGGGAATGGTAAAATCGCTAGAAGGCGAAACTGCTGAAACCACAAAAGAGGCACTTGAAAGGCTGCAATCATTACTTGAGCGTCTAAAGATACTCGGAGCTTACGATGAAAGTCTGCTATCTGAAAGTATTAACAAGCTCCGGGAGACAGTTGACAGTGTCACAGAAGCTGTGCTAACTGTCCAGACAACAGAGGATGCCGATAATCTCAAGCTGCTCATATCTGCAGGGCTTGAAGCCTTTGCTCGGTTTCGTCTTAAAATCACTCTAGAAAAAGGTCCCTCCCTTGTTTCGGGCACCAACGTCTATGGTGAAAAACTCGACCCTGATGTATACAAGAGCATGATGGACACCTATCTTGATAACGAGCTTGAGAGGGGTACGATTCTGATTCTTATTCGAGAACTTGGAGCACTAACAGCACATGACCTTGCAGAGAAAACGAGCATTCCTTCCGATAGAATACTCCGACATTTACTTAGAATGAAGCGTGATGAGCTCCTTACAATTGCTGGGGAGAGCCATGGGTATGTTCTCTATGATGTGCCAAGAACACTCTCAGAAGCCGAAATTTCAATACAGACTACAAGTGATTTAGCTCTAAATCTAGCTCAGGCTAAGGCCGAGCTTCAAGTGATATTAAGCGACCTGAAAGCTTCGGACATCGGGAAATTAGCTAATTCGCTTGAGGTCTTTTCAAAAGCACGCGATAAGCTCACATCTGTTCGTGTACAGGGTACAGTAATTGATGAATCAACCCTGAAAGATGTGGAGGATAAGATACGGTCTGCAGTATTGCTTACTTATCGAACACGTGCAAAGATTCCAAGTACGAGACCGAAGGTGACTATTGAAGACCTATTAGATATCGATGTGCCATCTGTTCTTGACGAGTACCGAAGTCAAATGGGATATGCTCCCCTTCTTGGATTCGGAACAATAGAATGGGAACAATCGAAGTGTCTCGGTTGTAAGTCTTGTGAGATTGCTTGTCCTGAACATGCAATTGAACTGAAGCAACGAATTGAGATACCTAAGCTCTTCGAAATTTCTGATGACGCGCTCTCTCAATTACCTTCCAACCGGTCTCTCTTCTACAAGACCGTTCAGAATCTTGCTACAGTAAAACCATCAAATGAGATCACTCTCGAAGAGGAAGCCCCTGGTTTTGGTACAGTCGAGGTCGATCTCTGGCTTTGTGTGGCTTGCCGTACCTGTGTTAGACGATGTCCTGGTCCAGAAGGGGGTGCTCTTGAGTTAGAATTGAAATGGAGCCTACCAGAAGTCGTGAAACACATTACCTCGACGTCATAGCTTCACAAGTTGATGTCTATGATGCCCTTTAGTAACTGACTTATACCACTTGGCGAAGGGTCAGAGAACGCATTATCCTTTGAGGGAGCATCATGATTGATTTTAATCTGTCCAAAGAACAGCAGGAGCTCAAGAACAAAGCGCGAGCGTTTGCACAAGAGTATATGATTCCTTACGCTCACTATTACGATAAGACTGGAGAATTTCCACGTTCAATAATTAGAAAGTGTTGGGAGGAAGGACTCATGAACCTCTCCATTCCAAAGGAGTATGGAGGGCAGGGTCTAGGATCCATTGAACAATGCATCACAGTAGAAGAAATGGCCGCTGGTTGTGCAGGAATGACCACGAGTATCTATGTAAACTCTCTGGGTGCTGAGCCAATTCTTGTAGCTGGAACTCCTGAACAAAAAGAGAAGTATCTTCGACCGCTTACAGAGGATTTGAAGTTCATCAGCTTCGCCTGCTCGGAGCCGGGAATGGGTTCTGATGTTGCTGGTATTCGAACCCGGGCTAAACTGGAGGGTGACCATTATGTCCTAAATGGATCGAAGTTCTGGATAACTAATGCTCCACACGCAGATACTTTCACTGTTTTTACGAGTCTTGATCCAAGCAAGAGACACAAAGCGCTTTGCGCCTTCATTGTTGATGCTGATACTCCCGGAGTGAAGACTGGCCGACCAGTTGAGAAGATGGGTCATAAAGCATCCACAACATCTGCGGTAATGTTCAGAGATGCCAAGGTACCTGTTGAGAACATGTTGGGTGCTGAAGGTGAAGGTTTCAAGATAGCTATGAAGACATTTGCAATGACACGTCCCGCGATTGCAGCATTTGCCACAGGTCTTGCCAGAGCTGCCATGGAATTTGCCCGGGATTATACTACCAAACGAGAGGTTTTTGGTGAAAGACTCAACAATTTCGAAGTTATTCAGTTCAAACTTGCAGATATGTACATGAAAATAGAAGCGGCTCGATTGATGTATCTAAAGGCTGCATGGACAGCTGATTTTGTAGGTGACTCCACAATTCCAGCAAGTGCTGCCAAAGCTTTCGCTACTGATGTAGCTATGGAGGTCGCTAGCGAAGCCGTTCAAATCCATGGCGGTTATGGGTATATCGACCAATATCCTGTTGAGAAGTTGTTCAGAGATGCTAAGCTGTACCAGATTTATGAAGGAACAAGTGAAGTTCAGAGGCTGATACTAGCACGATATGTACTCTCGGGATATGAACCTGCGATGAGCAAGATACCAAGATGGTACAACAACGAGCGACCTGATTTCTGATCGAGTTTAAACAAAATACGGTTTGATGATGTATAAACAACATTTGTTGGGCTCTCAAACAACAGTGAATTGACTCTAATGCCCATCATTGATGGACTGCAGGTATCAAGTTTCAGTGTACAATCAATGAATGACGTAGTTCTGAAACTTCAAATTGTGATACGCTGTTGAATCAGAAGTCTATGGTGATTAGAGAATGCCAGAACTACCAGATATCCATGTACTTGCAAAGAGCATGAAAGAAACTCTGAAGGATAAAGTGATTACAAACGCCCATGTGAATCAACCCAAGTGTCTAAATGCAACGGTGAAGAAGTTCAAAGATTCTATCAAAGGTTGTCGTATTGAAGATGCCCAGCAACGTGGCAAGTGGATCCTCGTTCGTTTGGACTGTGATCAATTTCTTGCATTTAATCTCGGAATGGGCGGTGAGATTCGTTTACACAATCAAGAGGAAACCCCGAATCCCGAACGCGAACGTGTTGTGCTTACTCTTGATACTGGGGAACAGGTATGGATACATCATTGGTGGTTTGGACATGTGCACCTTATAAAATCGAAAGACCTCGCTAAACATAAGCAATTATCAAAACTTGGGCCAGAGCCTCTTGATGATACTTTCACGGTGGAGATGCTTTCTGATATGTTGAAGCATAAACGAGGGCGCATCAAGAGCTATCTTTTGGATCAGAGTTTCATCGCAGGTATTGGTAATGTCTACGTTCAGGACATACTTTGGTATGCAAGAATTCATCCAAATCGCGGAGCGAATACACTCACTAACAGGGAAATCAAGGGTCTCTATGATGCTATTCAACGTGTTTTGAAACAGGGAATTCGGTATGGTGGAGGTCCAGGAGAACAGGACATTTGGGGTAATCTGGGCACGTATTCAAAGCATCTACAGGTCGGTTATCGTACAGGAAAACCATGTCCTAGATGTAAAACAGCTATCGAGGAATTACGTGTTGGCTCAACAACCAGTTATATCTGCTCGAAATGTCAAGTATAGCTTGAGAAACGATGCTAATTCGAAGATTAAACGAGCGTGAGGTCATTACTGCGTTAGATGATACAAAGGTACGTGAGCTCTTGAACCCTGAACATGACCAACAAGGTCTAGTATTAAATTACAGTCTTGCTCATGCCATGTTGAAACCTGGTGAGAAATCACTTCCACATAGATTCCATCAAGCTTCAGAAGTCTACTACATATTGAATGGGTATGGTATAATGCATATCAATGATGAAACTGCAGAGGTTTCCCCTGGAGATATGATTTACATTCCCCCTCGAGCTGTTCAGTGGATTGAGAATCAGGGGCCTGATAGTTTGGAGTTTCTCTGTGTTGTGGATCCAGCTTGGAAACCAGATGCAGAAGAGCTGGTCTGAGTCATTTCATCATATATCCTCTAGAATCTCTTCATAAGCCATCAGTCATCCAAAAGGTATCCCCGCTTCACCGATTCGTTGATGAGAGCCTCAGCAAAACTCCACAATTCGGAAGATCCCTTTGCTATGTGATGGTTTCTCTCAATCACCTGACTTTTTCTCACATCATGCTTTCTCCAAGCATGGCCCTCTGAATAGAAATTGAGCAGCAACGGCTGCAGTCTATCAACAGCTGCAGCGAATTTCGCCTCAGGTGTATCCATGGCTTCAAACTCCTCCCACAAGCACAGTAGCTTCTCCGCATGTTCTTCTGGAAGTAGTCTAAATATTCGGTTTGCAGCTTCTCTCTCTCTTACGTTCTTCACTGCCCGGTCATGGACATCATAACAGAAGGTATCTCCCGCATCAATCTCGACGATATCATGAATCAGGACCATCTTCAATGTTCGAAGAATATCAATTGACGAGTCATCAGAGTATTCAGCGAGTATCAAAACTAACATTGCAAGATGCCAGGAGTGCTCAGCATCATTCTCCTGTCGCCTGTCTTTAACCAATACAGTCTGGCGGAGAACTTGCTTCAAATCGTCTATCTCTTTTAAGAATGATATTTGTTGTCTTAGCCTCTCATTTGCAAACAATATCTGACGCATCCCTTGAATCCAATTAATTCTCTATGGATGTGAACTCCCTAAAACAATACCCGTCGTAGAAGCTGGATTTGTCTAATATCAAAGATTATATGTCCCTTAACAACTTGCGAGAAAACATCGGAACAGGTTGGTCCAAATCAAATGCCTCCGAAAGATATGAACATCATCGTCTATGGTTGTATGCAGTGCATGTATGCGGCCAGTGACTTAGCAGGAACTATGAAGTTGCAGTACGATGCCACAAGCAGAATCA
>PJER01000146.1 GCA_002825465.1 Candidatus Thorarchaeota archaeon MP8T_1 | reverse complement strand
AGAATTAAAAAGATACTCCAACCGACTCCAGCTCAGTGGGTGAGCATCATGGTGTTGGATAATGATAGATTCCTCAACTCAGAACTAAGTAACATCACTCAGATGTTAGAAGAGCATTTCAGAGCTGCTTTAGCAGCGAGTAAGATGGTTCATAACGCTGTAAATGACTGGCTAGCAGGAAAGAGTAACATTACATCAGCAGACCTGAAAGCCATTACAGACCTTGAAGAAAAAGGCAATGACTTGAAACATACTATACTTATTGAGCTAGCAAAAGCAAACACTTTGATGCAACGTGAAGATCTTCTGCGTCTTGTACATTATAATGACAAACTAACCGATGGTGCAGAATGGTGTATGTATCACCTGGCAGCAATCACTAACTCTTGGCAGCCTGAGGGCGAACTTAAGGAGAAGATCGCCAAGATGAGTGAGCACGTGATTGAAGAAATCATTCAACAGAGAGAGGCAGTACGTTTCTTGTCTATCAACATGGAGGAATCAATAAAACGCGCAGATGAGATTTGCAAGCTCGAGAAACAGGTTGACGTAGTTCAACGAGAGATTGTCACCCTTCTCTATCCTGCAACTATACCCCTTGCTATTCTCTTAAGATTCCGAGATTTCCTCAATATGATGGAAGACATCGCTAACTTCGGAGAGGATGCTGCAATAACAATTAGAGCTCTCTCACTCACATTGAATATGTGATACTAGTTGGTGCAATGTGTTGAGTGAAAACACCCAAAGGATTGCAGTTGCAAGATTGGTTGGCGACAGAGCTATTGTGTGGAATTCTGAGGATGGAATGTACCTATACAATCTGGGTTATTTTGGTCAACCTGTGGGTATACGAAAACCAAAGTCCGCTGTCTTTGACAAACCGTTAGAACTCTCGCTTCTTGAGTGCGCATTCCTAACCAGTAAAAAGAAATTACAAGTGCTTGACGCGATGGATGATCATATACTGAGCCTTGATGAGATACTGACAATCGGACTTGAGCAATCCGAGGAATTCAAGGATCAGTACTTGGTGTACCAACAACTTCGAGAACGCGGATATATTGTGCGCCCGGGTCTGAAATTCGGGACTGACTTTGCAGTCTATGAGAAGGGTCCCGGACTTGATCACGCTCCTTTTCTGGTGCATGTGATTCCACAGAAGAATGGAGTTGTTCCACTGGACATTGTCCGTGCTGGGCGGCTTGCCACAAGTGTGAGAAAACGGTTCATTATTGCTACAGTGAAGTCCAATGGAGAAATTGCGCACTATTCATTCGTCTGGCATCGACCATAGCTCTCTTACTATCCATGAGCAAAACAAATAAGTTCGCAGACAAGGACAATTGCATAACATCTAGCCCCGAGGATGAATCCTGATGGCTGATAAAGCTGAAAACGCAAAGGCTTTTGGTGTGCTGTTGGCAGAAGCCTGGGAGAACACTCCCTCTTTTATCTGCAGCAACGAGGACTACATTTACTGTCTCTATCCAGCTGATGAAACTAAGGCTAAGTGGATTGAAGCATCGCTTACGTTTCCTGATGGGTCTTTGGACAAAAAGGAAATTGACTCAGTGAAGGCAATTGCACTCTTGGTGGAGGAGCTGAAGGTGTTGCCCACCTATGGGGCAGAAACCATCGTCACAACTAAAGCACAACTCGACGAGGTTGCGAGCCGCTTGGGCACCCTAAATTAGGTTGTCAATTTATTTGAGGTCTGTTATGGACCGATTGATGATGTGGACGGAACAGGAGAATGCCAGAACCTCTAATTAAATGCCCTTTCTGTGGTCATGAAGTTCCTGATGGGAAGTACTGTAATCTCTGCGGAGAATCTCTACATCCCGTAGACTCTAAGGATGAATCTGAGCTAGAAGAATCAGCCCCTAATCACTTCACAGAATCGGCAGAAATAGAGGAAGAATCTGTTCCCATTGAGCCTCCGTCACTTCCCCATTTTGATATTGTGATACAAGACATGCCTTATGAGGCTGCTGTTGTTCTTCTATCTGGCGCTGAACTTGTAGTTCTTGATGAGGAGTTGGATCGAATTATTGGACAGACGAAAGCTACCCGCCAAGCACTTCAGCTTCGACAGGCGAACAAAGAGGTACTGACAGCGCGTGCAGAAGTCCTGCGGTCGGAATTCGAACGTGCTAAACAACGGAAACGTGAACTGACATCTGTGAAGGAAAGACTTGCTCTTGAAACAATCTTAGAATCCCTTGATAAGCACGAAGCTCGGCTATCAAAACTGGAAGGAATAGCCAGCACTCTTGACAAAGGTGTATATGAGGAACAACGAATAGAAATCCTTCAAACTATAAAGGAACTCAGGAAAAGCCTCAAGGAAGCAATCAAACTAGGTAACAAGTGGTCCAAAGGAATCAAGAACACTTTGAAGGCTCTTCAGAAAGAGATGAGTCGACTTGATGCGAAATTCAAGATTGGGGACCTCTCAAGAGACAAATATGAATCATCAAAAGCAAGGATGGAGCGCGGTGTCCGTGTTATTGAAGGCGGCCAAAGGCGGTTAGATGAACTACTAGAACTTACTAAGAAGAGATGAAAAGACGAAGAAACATGATCTTGGAGCGAATTACTATGGCAACAGGTTATGTGGAATGCAATGCACTCTGTAAGACTTTTAGATGTGAGAAGAAACCTCTTGCTCTGAAGATTATACAGAAAGGAAGTAAGAAGAAGGCATGGTGCGCATGGATCGATGAGGAATGCGATGGTGCATGGTGCCAGTTTTCTAAGTGCTTGGACCGTCGGATGACAGATGACGGCAAATGCAAGCCTCCAGCACAAAAAGTGAGTCCTATGATTGATATGGGACCTGATGATGAATACCCCGATGCTATTCCGAAAGATATAGCTAAGAAACTCAGAAGTAAAGCATGAAGTTTCGTGTTTCCGACTTGCATAGTGCCCGTAATGTCTATAAGCAACACGAAGTCCATCGTAGCAACCCGAAGGTGAAATACTGTGTTTGAGGAAATCCGTCCAGAGATGAGAGCTCTCATTTATTTCATGATTGGAATATCATTCTTAGGTATTGGAATTCTGCTCGGACAAATCGCCTTCGCAGTTGGTTTTCTGACTTGGCCATAGAGAAAGGGATGCGCACGGAGTGACTTCCCTTGACGCGCCTTGAGGATATTGTTGATTTATTACTCAACTTTGATGGCATCTCGCGCAAGTTTGTCCTTCCATCTATAATTGATAAGCTAAGACTACGTTCCTATAAGGGAGACACACCCCACGGACTCGGAGAGGACTCCGCTGCGATCTTGACAAATTCTAATGATGTGCTTCTTCTAACAACAGACGGTATAGTGGAAGACTTATGCCTTGAGCACCCCAGAGCAGCTGGATTTAACGCAGTACTTGCTAATATCATGGACATCTACGCAGCAGGCGGCACTCCGACTTCTTTTGCAGTGGCATTATCATACTCTGACCCTGAGATTGGGAATGCAATGCTCGATGGCTTGATTGCTGGTTCACACACTTTCAAGATTCCCATTGTACGAGGGCATACCAACCCTCGTTCATCATCGACTTATGTCGTAGGATCTGCCACAGGTACTGTACAGAAAGATGACTTACTCACCGCAGGCGGAGCCATGGTCGGCGATATTCTTGTTCTTCTTTTTGATCGAGAAGGCCAGAGAGGTGCATATTATACTCTTGGTTGGGATTCCGTCACTGACCGCTCCTCTGATGAGATTGTGCATAGATTATCAGTCATGAACATTCTTGCTAACCAACACCTTCTCACCGCGTCAAAGGATGTTTCTGTGGCTGGCATTGTAGGTACTGCAGTGATGATGTTGGAGTACTCTGGTAAGGGTGGCAAGTTCTTCTTGGATGAGATTGAAGAATCAAAGCCCTCAGAAATCCCGTTAGAAGACTGGCTTCGAATGTATATCTCCCTGGGTTTTCTTGTTGCTACATCAAAAGAGAGTTATTCTAAGGTTGAACGTATCGCAAGAGATCACTCTTTATCGTCGTGCATAATTGGGACTGTTGATAATTCAAGAGAAATCAAGCTAGTTCTTGATGGTGAGGAACGCATAATCTTTGATTTCACAAAAGGACCAGTACTCACTCCAAAGAATGACCATGAATGACACCTGCGTTAGCGTTATATTGTCTAACTCCTCGGTAACTATCGAAGTGGCTCAGGTGTCGTCTACAAAGGAATGCAGTATTGTCGGTTGCAGAAAGGAATCGAAGAGGTCCTTTGCAACAGTAAGAATCATGGAAAGCATTACTAGCTCAGGTTTGAAGGTTAAGGATGCTCGAGCAAGGAAAATCTATGTTTGTGCGGATCACTGGAAAACAGTGAAGAAAGCTTTCAAGAAAGAAACAAAACCTGAGCGGCTCCGCTGGGGTCATTAACTTAACATCTTTGAGCACAAAGACAGAAATTGTAACTTGGCTGGAGTGTGGTAGAATGCCCACGAAGAAAGGCACTGAACATGTCCTGAAGCCAAATTACAAACTATGGTTTGAAACTAATGGTGAGTATATTTTTGGTCCTGGAGCATGTGCTATATTAACTGCTGTCCTTGAAGAAGGAACACTAACCAAGGGAGCAGAACGACTTGGCATGTCCTACCGCTATGCCTGGGGTGTGATTAGGAAAATCGAGAAGAAACTAGGTACTCGGCTCATTGAGACATACAAGGGTGGAAAAGTAGGCGGGGGCGGCGCTCGAGTGACTGACGAGGGTCTGAAATTTATCAAGGCCTATTCTGAACTACGCGAAGCTTTCGAAAGCGTATTGAGAAAGACCGGCTCACTTAGTTTATGAGAATCGAATTACAATTGCACTGTTGGGACAGTGGCTCTTGCATTCTAGGCACATGATACAGTCAGGGCTATGCATGTGTTGGTATGGATATTTTCGGATTCGGATATTCATAGGACAGACGACTTCACAAACATTACAGGTATCCGGTGTGCACCGGGCTGGATTTCTACCAATTCCAATCAATGCTTCTCGCGAAAAGACACTGTACAGCCACCCTGCTGGACAAAGCCACCTGCAAAACCATCTTGGAACCCATACAGAAATCAGGAACACGAA
>PJER01000145.1 GCA_002825465.1 Candidatus Thorarchaeota archaeon MP8T_1 | reverse complement strand
GACGGTGCGGTGCAGCAGTTGGTTGGGATGGCTCGCCAGCCATTCCCTGCGCACCTCGACGTAGCGCTCGACCCAGGCCTGGGGGGCATCCCAAGGTATTGGTATTGGGGCATTTACACTTAGTATATTGACTTCTCTTGTTGCTATTGCAATCCCAATGATAAAACATCGATATCTTACTAGATAAATAATAAAAGTGGTGCTCCGGCCGGGATTTGAACCCGGGTCGGGGGATCGAGAATCCCCCATGCTGGGCCGGACTACACTCGGTACTATTGCAGTTTGATACTTCAACAGACTACCGGAGCCTTGGTATGCCAGTCCGGAGCGCGAGAAGCATCCTCATTTGGTCCACAAATAAGCCTTTCCCCAACTTCTCTAGGATTGATAGTGAATTCGGAAATCATTATGCAATATCATGGCATGCTGAATAACTGAGTAAGATTATTCCAACTATCTTGTAGTAACTGCAATAACCCAGTAATAACATCCTGTGCCCATCCAGTAGCTTGGAGGATAACCGCAATGACTATCGATACTGTCACTACAGCAAGACCCAGAAGAAGGCTTTCCTCAACTAGCGGGCCTCCCTGCTCATTGTCTATTAGATTTTGATTATCCATTGGGATACACCCTAAGTCTACATCATCTTTGACTCTTTTAAGGTCCTAAAGAAATGGAAATTGAGAATTCTCGAATTGATGCATCTTATGCATTTCGATTACCTAATAATGGCTCCAGTGAATTTCATTGGATGCCCATATGACCACATTCTCTCACTAAGTTTTTCAAAATCTATTGTTTCATTACAATTTTGAACTGCCTCTATTAGCGCACTGATAACGATTTCATGATTCTTAATATCAAGACTTCTTGCAAGATTCTGAAATACACCATCTGGCGCCCAATGTATCACTTTTGGATTTGCAGAATCATACAAAACATTCGTACCAAGGAATTCTAACAGCCCATCTTTCATACCTTTGCGAATCTCAACAACCTCCTTGACATAACGTAATGACTCTCCAGGTTTCGGTCTTTCCAAAGTGACAATAAGATCCATCATGCCAAGGTTTGATTTCTCAATGTCGTGCCCAATGTTCCATCTTGATATTAGACTGGAAGCTGAGTCACTATGACAAGTTTGTATTGAACGAAGTCCAGCTGCTAAGGCTTGGAATAAAGCTTGGCTATGTTCCGCGGTCTGAATTTCACCAAGAATCAGATAATCCGGTGATCGATGAAGACATTTGACTATCTCCTCACTCTTATTCAACATTTTATGACGGTCATCAACAGGATTGACCTGTAGTCTAACTTGATGTTGATTTACCAACGCTCTACTCTCAATCGCATCTTCTATGTAGATTTTTCTCCACCACTGAGGTGTAATCATATCAAGTGCGTTTAGAAGCGTTGTTTTTCCTGTTCCTGGTCCCCCTGTGATAGTGATGTTGAGTCTGCTTACAATAGCTAATATCAATATCGCCGCAGCTTCCTGCGTAATCGTGTTATTCTCTATGAGACTCTTTATCGAGAATGGCTCTCTTCGAGCACGACGAATCTCGAGATAGAGGGCTTCCGTACTTAGAGGTGGTACACTGGCCGATAAACGGAGAATTATACCTAATAGATTTAATTCCATTTTTAGAGATGGATTCCCCCTATCGAGGTGCAGATTGCTTTCAGCTCTTATGAATGTAATAATCCTTGGAACTTCATCTGTGCTATAGGTAATCGAGGTGATACATCTACCGAATTTTTGGTGATCAAAATACACTGCAGTATCCGGTCCATCAAAGTACACCTCCTCCGTGAATTCATCTAATAAGATTGGAATCAGGGGACCTAAGATGTTTGTTGAATGAGCAGCGATCTGAGAGAGTCTTGTTCTCGTATTTTCATTAATTTCTGGAATGTGTTGTTGGACATAATCTGAAATTTCTTTCATAACTCGGCTTTGCTGCCCTGTTGCTTGTTCTCTAACTCCAGAGATAGGCTTCAAAAAGCTCTTGAACTCACTAGAAAGATCATTCAATAACGAAAGCTCTAGAGAAGTCCTTACAATAGGTATACACATGTATCTGACTTGATGAGTATCACCTTGGTTCATGAAGAAACAGAGATAGGGCCCAACACAATAGACATCAACGAGCTCATCAAGATCATGAAAAAGACCATTATCAGGTCCAATGAATACTGACTCCCATCCATCTGAGTACCAAGGAGCATCATCTGGCAAGGCAGATTCTGGAAACCACAGATGCAGTAATCCACGATTCTTTTCTGTAAGAACAATGGTCTTATCGTTTTCTTCTATTGAAGCATGAAGCTTTTGACATATTGATTCAGTTCTTTCGCGGCAAACTTCACATCTATCCACCGGGCAATGGATGATAATTGCTTCCTGTTTCATTCAAAATCCTCTCTATTGACTGATGTATTTGCAAATATTACAACATTGATTTGTAATCTCAAGTCACTGTACAACCTCGTCGGAGAGTTCGATTATCTTCTTCATCATCCCAAAATGGTCTCTGATGCTATATTCCGCGACCTCAGTAGCCGTTGAGGTCAGTTTCTGGGTAAGGACAGGGCTTTTTCCATATTCTGCAGCAATTAGACGATCACTTGCATAGGCTACTGAAACTGTGAATATGAATGGATTACGACCTCCACGCTTCGATGATGGTATCATTTCTAGGACTGTCGATATTTTTTCTCTGAGTGCATTCTCATACGACTTGAGATCCCATCCACGGGACTTGACCTTGCTGGACACTCGTGTATTGTTCATTAACATTGAGAGTACTCGCGGAACATAGTCTTTTGGCTTTCGTATTTCTGGAGCGTAACCTGTTAATGACTTGAGTCGAAGGGCTTCTCGTACCATCGCCCTAACATTAACACGGTGTCCACATTTCTCAAAAACATCTGCTATCTCGTCTAGTGTTATGGGGGCTTCGTCCTTGAACTCCCTCACGGCCATAAGAAGGCATACTGCTATGAGTAGAATATTATTTCCTATACTTCCTGCAGTTTCTGATGTTACTTTTTTGTAGAGATATGCCGTACGGTCCCGTACTTGCTCATTTAACATCAATAACTTGGACACATGATTAAGAGTTCTTAGAGCTCGGTACTTTGCCTCATTCTTTCCTATTCTGATTCGTGTGCTATATATTATTTTGAGTCTCTTGAACTTCTTCTGTGTACGCGCAGCTAATGCCTGACCGTGTGCGTCTTGAAAATACTTGTCCTTGTGAAATCCTATATAGCTCCCAAGACCATCCACAATATGCATTCTGTTCCCTAATGATACATACACACTAGCTTCAGGAGTATCACCATAGCGTTCTTCGCCCATTTGGTATGTAGGGAAAACATACTCCCTAGAGATGACCAAACCGCACTCTGCACATACTATATGCCCTCGACTAGTAATCAAAAAACCATTACAATCTGGACATTTCATTGACGATATTGAACGAGTTTCATATGTTCCATCAGTCAAAAACCACACCCAGTATGAAGTGTATACATTCTCTCATAACTGGGTTTCATCTATAGTTCATACATTTGCGCTGGTTAGAAATCCATTGGAATGAACTGAATCCTTCGTTACAAGAACTCGGATGGTTCAGTCAGAAAGAGATGACCGAAAGTAATCGAATGTTTGGTGAGACCCAAATCATTTGATTGTCATATAGAATTTGTCCGAGTCAAAAGTGCTGCTTTGGCTAGGCGTCGCTTTTGCAAGGGTCAATTCTAATCGCAAACCACCAATAGATCCTACAACCTCTAGACCCTCTTTATCCACTCTCTTGAACACATTGCCTTCTACATAGAGCTTGGAAGATTCACCTGCTGGTATGGGCTTTGAATCAATTAAAATACCAATGTTATCACCCACCGTTAATGAGCCACAAAGTGCTTCCGGTAGTTCAAGTGTGAGAGTAATTCCTTCAGCCTTTGATGATATCTTTAGTATTTTCAATCTCCTTGTTTCAGCATCTTCAATAGAGTCGATGATTGTATCCTTAAATCTGATAACCATGAGAGTATTCTCCAATATGTCAGAAGGTTAGAGTCATGGCTGGTCCAGTGCCGAATTAAATCTGTCGTTACTTCCATGTGCTCTTTTTTAGGGATTGTATAGACTTTCTTTTGGTGCTAGAAAGTGCGGAAGAAAACCCTAGCAGTGATTTCAATCTCTCTTGTAATCGTGTTCGGATTGACATTACCGGCTACAGCGTTCTATTTTGATTTTCAATATTTTGAAACCGATAAAATGGTCTATGAGGTTGGTGAAACCATTGAAATGGCTGCTAGATTAATTGCTGACTTTAGTCCTGAAGGATGGTGTTATGTTTCCTTTGCTGCTGTTACCGATTTAGGACCTGCCTTTGCAGATGAGTACTTCATTCCTCCTCTGCCAGACGCACGTATTGTAAACTCCTCATACACGATCCTTCCAGAACATGTTAATCCTGGGGAGAACGGTTCTTCTGCTTTTGTGCTGTTCAATGTTGAAATATTCGATACAGTATCTCAGGGTGCAGAGGACAGTATTGAGGTAAGTATCAACAGAGGTCACCTCACAACGGTCTCGTTGTCCTCTTTATTTGTACAAACTGGTAAAAATACAACATTCGATCTAAAAGTGGTTTCTGTATATGACGACAGTATCCCTTATAGTAGTGAACTTATCAATCTTCAAGTGAAAGATCCCAGTTCTACCACTATTATGAACAATAACATCTCTACAAATTCAGATGGCACATTTATTCTAAACTGGAACGGCTCAACGACTCTTCCCGGAATCTATGATTTGATTATCACTGGATTTGGTAATGATGATTTTCTCAGCTTTACAAAGACATTGTACGTCAACGTAATCCCCGCGGCTTCTAATATCACTATTCTCACTGCACCGGAGTCAATTCAATGTCAGTCTCCTGATGGAATTAATTTTGAGTATGCAGATATTCTTGTCAAACATGAAGCTGCAGATCAAACAGGAATAGATGATAGTATACTTCATTGGAATGCAAGCTTTGGAAGTGGAGAATTAACGAATCTTGGTAATGGTGAGTATAATACTACAATCCCGTTTCAAACAGCTTCAGGACTCTATCTTATCAATATAACAGCAGTCAATCCAACCTATC
>PJER01000034.1 GCA_002825465.1 Candidatus Thorarchaeota archaeon MP8T_1 | reverse complement strand
CTTGGATTAGCTTATGTTCGTGTCTGGAGTGTACCAAAGCGACTACGTCAGATAAACGGAATGATCAAAACGATTAGAAAGGGCAAAGTTCCCAAACCTATACTTGAGGCATCCAGCAGACAAGATTTGATTGCAGCGCTCTTCAACGATACATTCTCGAAGATAGAGATTGTACGAACGTCTGAAGATATGCCTGAAGAATCAGTTGATGTTCCAGAACTCGGTGAACTCCTCATTCAACTTGCCATCTTAACAAATCTAGACCAACAAGAACTCGATGAGTTCAAAGCGGACATTGTCAAAATGAAGATGAGTGAACAGGCTGCCTTTGTCAAAGAAGTCATTATGCAAGAAGCAATTCGAGCTGCCAGAAGAGAGCACAAGACTGTAGAGGAAATTATCGAAGAGGTGGAAGCGCAGGCTACAAGTAGATTATCCGGTGACATTGAAGGGGATGAAGCACCTATCGATACAGAATCTGATGAGGATGACTCTGAAATTGAAACAGTCATTCTTCCTGATAGGGAAAAAGTGCCTAAGGGAGATGAACCTGATGTGACCACTAAAGATGATTTTGAATCTGTTGGTGATCATGGCGACAAATTGAGCCCCTATGAGATTGAAGAACTGAAGAAGGACCTTGAATCAAGAGGAGTTCCACTTCATGAGATTGATGTGATAGTAAAACAAGCTCAGACACTTCCACGAGACTTGGTAGAAGAACTCATCAAAAGTTTAGGTATAGAGAGAGATGAATAATAATCACTCCTCTCTCTGTTCTTCTCCTCCTAGAAAATAGGAGAGCGGTAGGGTTCCTCCAGTCATAGTGTGTAGGTTCCTAGCAACATTACGAACTGGATATTGAGGATGCTTAGCCAAGACATATCTCACGTAGGACTTTGATTCTTCTACTCGAATATGCACTTGACTATTGCTTGCTAGAGACCTTCCTCCTGATGGAGAGTTCTTACTCTTTGGTGAGCATGGAGCTGAAACCATTGTAAACAGCTCTCGCTGTAATGTGAACTTCATGATTTTTGAAGACAAATGAGATATCTGTTGGAGTTTCTCTCCACTCAAACCCTCTTCGATGTATAGATTAGGAAGTCCGGCGACCAAGAGAGTCCGTGCTGGAATTCGAGTAAAGAAGGATTCCAATTGATTCATAATGATATCATATGTCTGTGATGAGTTGAAAGCTCGAGTGATGTAGATACGATCCATGACTTCCTCTGGTTCCAATTCAAGATCATAGCTGATTTCTGTGATCTGTTCAATCTTTATCATATTCGCACTATCGATGATAATGACTGGCGCACCTATTCCCCCATCTTCCTCTTTCATTTGTGATGTAACAGCAAATCTGAGAAAATCCTTGTGAAGCCATCGGTCCCCATAAATGAGATGAGTAAGCCCTGCCTCAATACCCCCCTCTAGGAGGTTATCAAGTGCATTGATACCTGAGCTAATCTTCACCCGTCTCAATTGATCTGCAGTGAAAAAGCCAGGGCGAATTGTTTCTTTCATCTCATCTGTTTATTAGTTCATAACTATAAGAAGTCCACATAGAATGCATCAGGAAACTGGTTTTATTTACAGGCAAGGGTTTTAAGGTCCGCAAGTTAATAGTAGTCATTGTCGGGAGGACAAAAATTGGATACAACGAAGGTTAGGGTTTGCCCGAAGTGTGGCTCATCCAAAATTCAAGAGACCAAGACTTCAGTGAATGGCTGGTTAGTGCCTACGACTTACTTCTGTGAAGAGCCTGGATGCGGGTACTCTGGATCGGTCTTTGTAGAGATTGATATTGAAGAGGCTGAAGCTATTAAACGTATGATGAATGGCGAAGCTGAAGTCTGATATTTCATACCTACAACTTAGAATCTCGGCAAAGGGCAAATGTCTTAAGGTGCTAGTTTACACGAGATTTTAGGTGAAACAATCATGGTAACACACGAGGGTTTCGAATTTCCCGATGATCTATACTACAACGATGACCTGATTTGGTTGAAGAAAGAGAATGGAAAGGTTAAGATCGGAATGGCATCCTTTGGGGTAGACCTAGCCGGTAAAATCAAGTTCGTTCGTCTTCGACCTCCAGGCAAAGCAATTGCTGCAGGCCGCAGCATCGGAACAATGGAATCTGGTAAGTGGACTGGTCCAGTCAAGGCACCAGTTGGCGGAACTATCACTGAAATAAATGAAGCACTCAAGGACAATCCTGGTCTCTTGAATGATGATCCATATGGAGCTGGTTGGATTGCAGTTATCGAACCAGATAATCTAGATGCTGATCTCGGTGCTTTACAGGGTCCTAACGGATTAGCTGATTGGGTCGCCAAAACGTACGCAGAGAAGAAGGCTTAAGCTTCTTACCATAAATGTGGGCCGGAATATCCGGCCACCATTTATTCTCTTTTTTATTTTCTACGAGCCAATTCACGTCGTAGACTGACTGCCGCATCGTAAAGGATATCCGGCGGTGCTAGAGTATAGAGTAGATTCTGAGAATATCCACTCTCGAACACGATTGACTGGAATATTAATGTCTGCAGACTTCTCTCAATATCCTGAGGGACGTACTTGACTCCTAGCTCTTCGCATTTGATGATGATCAACTCGTTCAGTGTACCTCTATCTATGTAGGTCTCCGTCTTGTAGTGCATGAGGTGTTCACAGAATGCTTCGAGAACTAAGAGTGTCATGAAATCATTCATGGAAATTGTGTCAATCAGGTCCATGTAGTCATTATCATATGCAAAGGTCGTTATTCCCGAAGTTGCACTTCTGACTGCATCAGAATCTATTTCCTGTCCTCGAGACGCAAGTGGCCATAATGCCTTCAACGCTTCAACAGTAGTCTTTGGTTTGGAAGCATCAAATTCGACAACAAGATCCGTTATGTATCTCACAACCTCTTCCGTAAGACCAAGAGGGAATGTATCTTCAACTCGCATTCTCACTATATCGTAAAGCTGTGATTGCGTAAATGTGTCGAGTGGCACTTCGAAATCGTAGCTCATATGAGTTGCGGGTGCCTTGGTCAGCATCCTATAGTCGTGCGAATTAAGAATTCCAATTGTACTCGCCTTGATCTCCTTTGAGAGTCGTGCAAGTTTTGTATAGACATCTTCGTTTGTTTCATCAATATTATCTATAACAAAGACAGTCCTCTTGTTCGTTCCAGAGGCTGTCCGTTTAAATTGCATCCAGAGCACATCCAAATCGAATGCAACAGTAATCGGTTTGTTTGTTTCTCGGTGGATCTTGTCATTCAGTTCAGAGATAATCTCCAGAGTATCTTTTTGTTTTGCATCAACATACACGGTGTGCGCATCAAAATTCTGTGGGACCAGTTTTGTAAGAAAGTATCTTGAGAATACTGTCCTACCTACTCCGGTTATCCCATGACAAAGACAGTTTATACCATACTCATCCTCGAATGAGTCTTTATAGACACCATTCACTGTATCAAGCTCCCTGTCGCGATGAAGTAATCGTTCTGGAACATAGTAAGGATCGAAGAGGCCCTTTGGACTCTTGATTGGATTTGGATTCTTACGGACCATTCTTATCGCTAATCCGTCTCGGTACAGGGTATATAAACCCCCGAAGAGACCTCGCCGAAAGTATTCCGTCCTTGAAATAGGTGTTCAGACCATGGATGATAGGGTCTCTGATGCACAGTCTGGGTCAAACATGAAAGAATTGAAAGAACCTCCGATGATCTCTCGCAATTCCTGAATTCTCGCCTTCTTGACCTCATCACTGTATAGCCATTTATGTTCAGGTTTTGGAGTGACATTGAGTTCCTTACATTTCTCTACAACTGCCTCAACTGCTCTAAAAATCTCAGCTCCAGTCTTTCCCGCGGGACGGATCTCACGTGAATGCATCACCAGTCCGTATGCTGGTGAATTATTACCCAAATACCATTTACTTGGAGCATGCCCATACTTGACAAATGGTGCAAGGCCATGTTCCCTCAGCACACTGTCAATTTCTCTAATGGTATTTCCCATGTGCTCCAGACTCTCTCCATGAAGACCGTATCCTTCAAAGAGTCCCACCTGTGTACCGATTTTGGGATTTCTCTTTGGCAGCTTTATTCGATAGTCCTGTAATTGTTGTAGTTCCTTTCTGCTGATCTCTCTGACCCTTGCATTGCAGAAGACCAATTCGAAATCATCAGGAAATTCTAGTACCAAGAGAGGTGGAACCAATCCTTCTCTGATATCTTCATGTGCTACAATGATTGCTTCACCATATTGCACTGGGCACTGTCTATCAATTGTCTGAAGTATTCCTGCTCCCATTGCATCGTAATCATCAAACTGTATCATAGCTCCAACTGTCTTTATATCTCTCAATGGCTTGATGATTACTCTGATCTGAGTGATGAATCCGAGAGTCCCGTGTGACCCTGCAATATCATCTAGATTCATGCCTTTCTTGTTGAGTTCCTCTGCAAGCTCTATGTTATTCGATGTCACACCGTTCTTATCCACAATCAGATGATGCCCTTCGTATGTGAGCATATTAACGCTGAGCATATTATCTCGCATAGTTCCATTGATCCAGGTATCATTTCCTCCACCATCAGTACTCACAAGACCTCCAATTGTCGCGACATCTCTGCTACTTGGTGCAACCCAGAATTTCATTCCTAGTGGTTCTAATTTGGCATTCACTTCATTGGGAGTAACACCAGGTTGAACATCTGCGTATCCTCCTGCAAGTGATATTGCTAATATTTCTCTCATCTGAAGACTACTGATGAAGAATCTCTCTCGATTTCCTCCTGTGCAAGCACCACTTAACCCAGATCCTCCTCCCTTTGGAACAACATCAAATTCATTCTCTCGTGCATGCAATATTGCGGCTTGCACATCTTCCTCAGTCTTTGGATAGAAGACACCCTTGATCTTCTTGAAGTCAAGTCTCTTATACATCGAAGCATTTGCTCCCATGACGACATCACGTAACTTCACCTACTTGTCACCTCCATCCAACGCATCAGACAACAATTCGACTATATCCTTCGTATTCAGATTTGTACTGAGTAGTTGCTCTCTGCATGATGGACAAGCTGTGAGGACAGTAGTATTCTGCACACCTTCTCGAGCCTTTCTCAACTCGATTATCTTGTCACTGAGATTGGGATCTGTCATTCTGAGGAGTCCTCCTCCACCACAGCAGCTTAACTCCATCTCTTTGTATTCGACTCCTAGCTTTGTTAGGAGTGAACGAGGTTCTTTGGTTATCTTCAATATCCGATGCAATTCACATGGATCGTGATAGGAAAATGGTTCCTTCTGTTCATATTTGGGTGTGGTTTCAAGAAGTCTATCAAAGAACTCTGTGTGATGAAGCGCTTCAATTCCATCAAGATGATGAAAATTCTTTAATTGAATAAGGCAGCCTGGGCAACAGGTTATGACACGTTTTGCCTTTGCATCTGTCATTACCTTCTTGTTATGTTCACGAAGTTCTTCAGCTCCTAACTCATTTCCTATGAGGTACAGTGGATGACCACAACAATTCTCTTCTGCACCCATCACCAAATAATCTACATCCAGTTTTTCTAAGGTCTCGAAGAGTGACCTGAGCACATCCATCTGACTACTTCTAAACGACATTAGGCATCCTAGGAATACCATGGTATCGGCAGTCTTTCCCTTCTCATATACTCTGTCTGCTAATCCAGGGATGTCATCTTCAAGCTCATCCAACCAAT
Source organism: Candidatus Thorarchaeota archaeon MP8T_1 (assembly GCA_002825465.1). The sequence goes on along the minus strand of PJER01000034.1, from coordinate 19,832 downwards.
AGATGGCTCTATCCTCAGCTGCCAGACCATAGATGTTCTTTACATTAGCTAGTGCATCTTTCAAGGGCTCTAAGTATGCGAATTCCTCTGGTGCCATATCGATTGCCTTTGCTCTCTGCTGATGCCAAATCTTCAATAGGTCCACACCAGACGAGCAGGTCTCATCGCATCTTCCACAGAGGGTGCATTGGAATAATGTCCTTCTGAATTCTTTTGCTAGATCTTCATCATCTGCAATCTGGTCCATCACTTGAAGAAGGTAGAGTTTACCTCTTGGTGAGAATTGTTCTTCACCAGTTGCATCAAACATGGGACAGAGTTTCATACAAGAGCCACATTGGACACACTTGTCATAGGACATCTCAATTCACAAATTGCAGTTACATTTTGAAACTTAAGTAACTAATGTTATCACCGTGAAAAAAGAATAGGGAAGCGGCGAACATCGCCGCTTATGAACTAGAAAGAATTAGTCAACTGGTGCCTTAGGAATGAACTTCTTCTCATAGAGTATCTCTGAAGAACCACGGGCGACCCGGATGATATCCTCTGCATGCTTGTAGAGGTCCTTCTCATCCCATTCCTTCTTGGCAATACCTTGCTCAATGGCTTTCATTCCGACTGCGGTTGCCTCTGCTGGGTACAACTCCCATTGGTCCATAGTTGGGATGACCTTCTTCACATTGGCTTGCTTTGCACCAAGGTCTGCTAAAGCTTTAGCTGCAGCAATACACATCTCATCAGTGATGGTGCTTGCTCTCACATCTAAGGTACCTCTGAAGATTCCTGGGAATCCAAGTGAGTTGTTGATCTGGTTATCGAAGTCACTTCGTCCAGTACCAACGATTTTTGCACCTGCTTCAATCGCATCCCATGGCCAAATTTCTGGCAGAGGATTAGCACAGGCGTAAACGATAGAATCTTTTGCCATTTTGGCAACATCTTCCTTCTTGATAGTACCAGGAACTGGTCGTGATGCAGAGATGAGCACATCCATGCCTTCAATCACTTCACCGAGGTCTCCAGTCATCCTGTCAGGGTTGGTCTTCTGTGCTAGGTCGTACTTGAAGGTGTCATAGTCCTTCTCTGCAATAATGTCCTCACGATCAGCATAGATTGCACCAGTGCTGTCAACCATAATGATATTCTTTGGATCCACACCAGCAGAAATTAGCAGGTAGGCTGTCCTTGTGTTCGCAGCTCCAACGCCAAGCATTGCAACTCTAATATTCTCGATGTCTTTCTTGACTACGTTTAATCCTCCGAAGACACCGGCAAGAACAACAGTGGCTGTCCCTTGTGCATCATCGTGCCAGACTGGTATATTCACTTCAGGATCATTGCGCAGTTCTTCAAGAACTCTGTAACACTTGGGTTTTGAAATGTCTTCAAGATTGATACCACCAAATGATGGCTGTAGGAGTTTTACGAACTCGATAATCTTGTCTGGATCTTTTGTATCTACACAGATAGGCCAGGCATCAACTCCACCAAGGTATTTGAACAGAATTGCCTTGCCCTCCATAACGGGTCCTGCTGCGAGAGGACCGATGTCTCCAAGACCGAGAACACGGGTTCCGTCACTAACGACTGCTACCATGTTTCCTTTGTTGAGATGCTCATAGGCCATCTCTGGCTTCTCTTTAATGTCTAGACATGGTTTTGCTACACCAGGGGTGTACCAGATTGCAAAATCTGAGAAGTCACGTACTGGGACTTTTCCAATAGACTGGATTTTTCCCTTGTAGAACGGGTGCATGATCATTGCATCCTTACCAGGCTTCTCAGCCTTCTTTTTCAACTCTTCAACTGAGAGCTTTTCTTCAGGCATTACATAGCGCTCCTGATACAATTGACTTTGCAAGACTGACCTGAATACTGGTCTGTCTGACGAGGTCGCTCTGCTATTAGCCTTTATTAAAGTCTATCTTCTTAGGACAGAATTCTCAAATGCTTTGAACATAAAGCTTGTATTTCTCTCTACTTGATTATTATCCCACTTGTGTATTATTTCTAGAATCTATGGAAATTAAAATGCCTTCTACAGAAGAGAACTAATGTTACGTTGTTATTAAACTATTTAAACAATTAAATTATTTTTTGAATTAAGAGTGGATTATTATGAAGCCATCTAACCGCATGGTTCTAGGCGCGAGCCTATCACTAATTGTTGTTGTAAGTACGATTGGACTTGCTTTACTCGCAATGAATTCCAATCCTCTGACGATTAATTTTGTGCCCGATTACTTGAATACTATCCCTAATGATGTTGGATGGTTCCTTGTGGAGATTAACACTGATAGAGAATTAAGAAACGCTGAGATAACGATTCACACGAATGTGTCTATTGAAACTGATTACACATTTTGGCCTGCTACCAAGCTGATAGAGGTATTTGTATATCCCTCTACAAGTAATATTGATCAGTGTATTGAGATACAGGTCACGTTCAGTTGTGACTCATTAGTTGCTCAGGATACTGCTCTTGTCTATGTCTGGAATTGGGAAGGAGATGATGTGTCTTATGCGAGTGGAATGAGAGATGCATTCGTAAAACATCTCGCTGAGAATAATCCTGAGTTAGGAATTAATGAAACCACAACATGGACACCAATATACAATACTGCAGGTATTATCATTGTTACTCATTACCTATTCAAATCTGAACAGTGGGAGATGGAGCTCTCCTGGCATGTTATGATTGCCCCTTATGACTGGGCTCATGTATACCTACGACAGAGATGTGATCTTGTCCCATCATGGGCTGGAGAGATTACTTCATGGAGTACAGATAATGCGACAATTGTTGAGGTTGAGCCTCCTATTGAAATATGGCGTGCAATGTAAGTCATTCATCTGCCAATGTGTATTTGACAAAACAGAAGACCAAAATCCACATGTGTCTGTAGAAAAACCATGACATCTCACATTGGCGATGAATATCTACTGCGTACAAAATACGAACGTGGCAAATTACCAGAACATCATCTAGATTGGTCCAACATGCCTCCTCAATATAAATTATACAAAGATGCACCTCGTATAGCCTTGCCAGATCCCCAAACAACTGATGGTGTGAGTATTTGGGCTGTAATCGCAAAAAGAAGAAGTGTAAGAGCTTATACTGATGAGGATTTATCTCAGAATAATCTCTCACAATTACTCTGGGCTACTCAAGGTGTACGTGAGACAATTCAAGGATCCTATGTTAATTTTAAATTTAGAACAGCTCCCTCTGCTGGAGGCCTCTATCCCATAGAGACCTACATCTATGTCAATCGTGTTGAAGGACTCAAAAAGGGAATCTACCACTATGTTGTGGGTGATCATGAATTAGAGTTAATCAAAGAGGGAGATTTTGCTAGAGATGTTCAGAAAGGTGCTCTTGACCAGAAGATTGCTCATGATGCTGCAGTAGTTTTCATCTGGAGTGCAGTATTTGACCGATCTAAATGGAAATACCTCCAACGAGCCTACCGCTATGTCTTCCTTGATGCAGGTCATATAGCTCAAAATCTGGCCCTTGCAGCTGAAGCTCTCAATCTAGGAAGCTGCCAGATTGGTGCCATCTATGACGATGAGCTAAATTATCTGCTTGGAATCGATGGTGTTTCAGAGAGTGTCATCTACTTGAGCAGTATTGCTCATCCAAGACGTGGATTATGAGAGTTTGAGTTCCCAAAAGTTTGCTATTTGACCAGCATGCTGCGAAGACTTGACTCTGTCAATACCTTCAGAACCACCAAATATAGCCTCTATCTTTCCATCTTCATCTATCAAGAATGTCATCCGCTTAACACCCATCCCAAGAACGTTCAACCTACTGTATGCCCCATAGAGCTTTGCAATCTCAAGATCTTCATCAACTAGGATATTGAAGGGAAGTTTGAATTTTCCTCTGAATTTCTGATGGACTTCAGCAGTACCGCCTGATATCCCAAAAATAGGAATTCCTGAATCTTCAAATATCTGGTAATCATCACGGAGAGAACATGCCTCTGCAGTGCAACCAGGCGTGAAATCTTTTGGATAGAAATAGAGTACTATCTTCTTACCTCGAAACTCATGTAGTTTGAATCGATTTCCTTCATCGTCTACGGTTTCGAAATCTGGTGCTACGTCGCCTACCTTTAGCACTACAATTCCTCCTACAATTTGAGTTCCCAGAAGTTGATGATTTGATCTGCATGCGTCTTGGTCTTGACCTTTTCGATTCCCTCTGGGCCACCGAATATTCCCTCAATCTTACCTTTTTCATCTATTAGGAATGTGGTTCTTTCAATACCGAGGTATTCTTTTCCATACATCTTCTTCGTTACATAGACATCATAGAGTTTAGCTATCTCAAATTCCTCATCCATCAGGAGTGGAAAAGGAAGACTATTCTTATCTTTGAAACTCTGATGTGATTTTGCAGTACCACCAGATACTCCGAAGACAGGTATGTCTGCTTTTTCAAACACAGAATAATTGTCTCTAATTGAACAAGCCTCTGCTTGACATCCTGGTGTGTTGTCTTTTGGATAGAAGTACAAAAAGATCTTCTTTCCCTTTTGACTGCTTAGCTTGAATTTTTCTCCACTCTCAGTAGTGGTTGTGAAATTAGGTGCTTTATCGCCTATCTTTAGCAAATATTCATCTCCTTGATATATAATTTATTATAGTTAATATTTTCTTATGATTCAATATAAACTTGAGGTTCTGTAAGTCTGTTAGTCAAAGAATTCAATGAAACAGGTAAGACCTTATACTCACTATTTAGCTAGCCTAATGATTGCTTACACCACTAGCCTTCGTTGAGGCATTGATATTCTTCTTCTAATGTTATCCTTGCTTTTTATGTTGCATTATGATAATCACCAATAAGACCACAATAACTATCACCAATCCGATGATGATTATTAGGACAACTGGATCCAATAATGGTGGCAGATTAGTTCCTGTTGTATTTGATGTAGTTTCTGTTGTTGTTGATGTTTGCAGTACTGCGATATAGAAGGTGGATGATAGGCTATTTCCTTCATTATCAGATACTGTTACATTCAAGAAATAACCTCCAGGTTCTAGTGTTGTCTTATTTGTCAATAACCCATTTTCTATTTCGAAATGAACAGTGTCGCTAACAGTCCAACTAGCAATTCCTGAAAGGTCTGTAGCTGTGAATTGGATAGAGAGCGAATCGCCATAAAAGAGCACTTTGTCAGTCGGCGCAGATATCCACTCTGGAGGTGTTGAGTCTACAACGACTATGCTATCACTTAATGAATTCCATGAACCAGATTGTGATTGCATGAATATCATGTACGGAATAATAGCAACTGAATCAGGAGTCCATGTATAGGAATAGGTATCTCCTAAGTTTGACATCGAGTGGTTTAGTCCTCCATATTCAATCTCTACAGATAATATTCCAGAGGTATGAGTAACATCTATAGAGATTGTTATCGATTGACCAAATTCAAGTGGTTGAGCTGATTCAGCAAGATTTGACCATGTCGGTAGACTTGTTAGTATTTCATACTTGAAGTCACCATTTTCCCAATCACTCCAGACACCTATGCTATCACATATTCTGACACGCCAGTAATATCTTGTACCGTTAACTAGGGGTGTACCAGTATAAGTGACAGAGTGAGTACTATGGATAAAACCTAGACTTAGATCATAACTTGCTGTGTCGTTTCCTGTGATATAGGTGTCATAGGCTCTGTATGCTCCAGCTCCTGCCATATTGTAATAGATGGATTCATGGCCGCTGACCAAGCTATCATATCGCAATTCAATCAATAGATCTGCAGTATTAGAGTAGTAGAATAAATCATCTACATCAATGACTAACATATGGCCTAGATTTCTTACAGTATAACTACTCTGATTAAGAACGAGAGTTGGTGTTTGACCTCCATAATTACTATCCATTTCTGTATGGCTCAATTCGCCCTGTATCGGTGTTTCAGCTAGATAGACTGAGAAGTTCTCAAGCAATACCTCCCCATAACCTGATACAGGAAAGAAGATTCTATCAATAGTTCCCTCCTTGTCAATCAAGCTTTGGTTATACTTGAACTGAAATCTTCCTGATGTGAGCGTCGGAAGTCCAAAAGGTATGTTATTCGTCGTCGAATCTCCTCCAAGAACTTCTTTGCCTACAAGTTCAACTTTGAGACCTTGAGTGATGAAATCTAAGACTGTACCCATCGGAGCAGAATAGAATCCATCAGTTTCAGCAGCACACAACCACCCGCCACTATCCGTAACGACTCCATCTATACTCGTACCTGAGACTCCAGAGTGTCTCAATTCAATGAGCAATTTCAAATCAGAACGTAGTACAAAGGTATTCTCAATATCAAAGATTAGGTATCCATTTTCTATTCGCGCAGTATAAGAAGATTGATTCAGAACTTGGACTGGTATTGTTCCATCATAGTTTGTTTCGAATGTATCTGTTAGATTCGACTCAACACTTGTCATATAAATTGCTAAGTCTGTGAAAGTTGTCTGCCCTGAAGGTTGGTCTACTTCGAAATACAGCTTGTCCACAATACCTGATTGGGAGATCATACTCTCAGGCCACAGATACTGATATCGCGAATCATAATGATTACTGAATATTCCTATTAGTGAGCCTCCAGCTCCTTCTGTATTGTGAATGGTTTCAATAATGCTGGTATTCTCTTCAAAGAGGATTGTTTCATCATAGTTTGAGTTATTCCAGACCTCAACCTCATAGTTCATCTGAAAATCATTTGGATCCGCATCACTAGAAGTCCAGCTCAACTCTGGATTGAGGCTTTTGATATAGTCTATCTGAGGTAAGGATGAAAAACCATCCACCTCTAATCCACTAGTTATAGGAGCTTCGTACTCCAAAGCAATGTTAGGAATGGTATTCTCACCTAAATTGATACTAGCTTCTTTTGAATTGAATTGCTTCACTGATATGATGATTGAAGATTCATCTACGAGTCTTAACACGAATGATAGAACTCCATCCCCTGCTAGCGCTTGTTGAACCTCAGTGGTTATCTCCCAAGCATACCAGTTACCTGTAACAAACATATTTGGATTACTAGGTGAATCAATCATATCTACAATACCAGAATCGTAGCTTGGTGCATTGTTCCAAGTAATTGTATCTTCATCCCATGTATCATTTCCTGAATAGTATAGTCCGATTGGCTCATCTACCGCTCCGCCATCACCACAAAAGAGATTCACTGTTGCTCTTGTGAAGCATAAGTTTCGCGGAATGTCTGATAGATCAAACTTCAACCAAACTCGGGAGTTTGCATCCGCAGCATAGAGTCCAACGGGCAGACCTGGGATTCCTGGTCCGCCTATATTTCCAAAGTTAGCATCAGGGCTTTCAGTGATTACTATAGCATCATCACTGACTCGAATCACATGTGCATCACTTGCAGGTGTTGCTGCAAGTGCACTTGTTGGTTCGAACCTATCAGCAAATTCTGATTCTAGCAAACTAGTTGGTATTCCCAGTAAAACTAGACTAAGGCATAGTGTCAAAACTATGAAGACGGTGGTTTTCTTCGTTGTTAATCTCTCCTTTGGAGTTAGGGCACTTTAATCACATCACTGAGTAATGCGATGCGGCTTGATCAAGTCCAAAACTCCATCCTAACTGCTTCCCAAGTGCTCACCAGCTATTTCACTGTTTTGGCTAGTGGATAAATCAATGAAAGAAATACAGAATGTTCCTACTTATGTTAAAAATTGTGTAAAGTAAACGCATTACAATGATTACACGTATTCTTGATGTTCTGAAAGTACAAAAATCCTACGCAGCAACCCTTAAAGAGTCGAGAGAAACTTCTCAGGATGTTCAGGGTGGAGTCACAATGAGCGAAATCGTAACCTATAGACCTATGACACCTTACAATGTCGCTTTTCTATTAGGAACAACACTTAGCTTTCTTGTAGGATTCTTCATTGTTCCCTTATTCATGCCTACAGCTGTCTGGGAATGGATCTCGATCTTGGGATTTTTCGTAGGGTTACCTGTTCTATTGGGAAGTCTAGGCTATTATTATGGTTGGAACTTCAAGGTCAATCTTGTTGAGTACAACTGTCCAGAGTGGGAATTTGAACCAGTTCAACTCACAATTGATGAAGCATCAAGATTGAAGAAAGAATACAATAGAGAAAACTCACGCCTGATATCTCAAGGAAGCTATTGGATATTCTTCATACCAATTATTCTTCTGGTCTTCATCCCAGCAGTTCCTGTCTATGCTTACCTTCAAGATTCCAGTATCAATCAATATGCTGCAATTCTTCTTGGAATCTCATTTGCATTGTTATTTGCAGATACAATCTATACAGGGTATAGAACTACTTCAAATCAAGCATCTGCTGATTTTACTCTTCCCTTGATTCGTGAAACACTTCGTTTAGCAAAGACGCAAGAACAGATTCATGGAGTAGCAACTATTCGTGTTGTCTTGGATAGAGCTGAGGCAGGTGGGCTAAAGATATACAGACTTCCTCGTGTTCTACTGAGAATTCAGCATCTAGAACGAGTTAGCTATGTAGAGTCTTGGACTGATGATTTAGGTGCAATTACAAAAGTTCTTTCTCGACTTTATGAAGACAAAGAAAACCCACAAGTCGTTTGGTGGTGGGTTTCCGAGGATCGTAATTTCAGGAAATTTGTTGGTGAAGATCAAGATGGATACTATGTCAAAAACCCTGTCTGTTCGAACATCACTTATCCTGGAGTGAAGGATACTCGTCTTGTCACAGAGAATAGTATAGCACTTGTTTTGAAAGAGTATTTGAAAAATCGAGAAGACTCTGAAGAATTACGAGCAATCCTTAAGGAACTAAATGCTGATGGTTAGATTGAATAATTAGGTCTGCCAAGGAGTAGACAATTATGACTGAAGAACCACTAACAATGAAATCTTCATACCTCTATCAAATCATTATTTTCATAATCATCAATCTTTGGGCTTTCATGGGGTTTGAGGTTGCACAATATCAGTTAGTGACTCTCTATGAAACACCACTTTCATGGATTAGCTGGTCTTCTCTTGTTTTATTCTCAATGACTCCAGTTCTGGGTATAAGCGTCTGGAAATTAAAAGATAGAGTGCAGATAGAAAATCCAGATTGGGATTTCAAGGTACGAGAAGTCGGACTAGAAGAGTTCGAAAAGATGATTGCAAATTACTCATCAAGTTATAGATTTCTTCTGTCATCCTTTAGTTATCCATTACTACTTCTACTGATTTTCTGTTTTGTTCTTACAATTACACTTCCATTCCTTCTTTTGCGAACCGCCTTATTGATTATCCAGATGACTCCAGTAATTGTTGCTTTATGTGTCGTTGTTTTCGGGTTACTATATTCTTTCACTGCCTTCAAATTAATACCAAATTCTGCTACCCCTGAATTTCCTTCACACAATCCTCGTCGATTAAAATCAGCAATCTCGTTCTTAGCAAATATTCCAGGAATATTCTGGGTGGGAATTAGACTTACTATAGGTGAAGCTAACGGATATTATACCATTCGAGATCCAATTACTGTAGGTAGAATCGAAGGAATTGAGGGAGTAGCAAGAATTGAATGTGTTCTCAATACAAAAAATGATATTTCAAAAATAGTGCCCATAATTGAATTGGAAAACTTCAAAGAATCTGAAAAACTCAAAGTATTAACTAAACCGATAAATCCTCTTCAGGTAGCATATCTGGTCAAGTCAATGATTGAGGTATATTTAGCACATTCTGGGGGAGAGGAATTGATGGATGATGTGCTTGAAGACATAGATACATTCCTCAGAAAATACGATTCGACAAACAGCAAATAGAAGGCCTTATTTCTTGAAATGACAATCTCCCAGATACGGAGGAAGCATCCACTTGAGTGAAGAAGGGAAAATCATAGACTATAGCCGTCAAGTAAAAGTCAACCGCGCTTATGCAACCATCGTCTTAGTTTTCGTTGTATCTGGAATACTACTTTTCAATTATTATAATGACCCGCAAAAGCAAATCATTGTTGATCTCATTCTTCCCGGAGCGTTATTCCTGATATCTCTGATAATGGGATTTGGGTCGAAGAAAGCAATTGATTATGTTCCTGGAGAATGGACACAAAGGAAGACATGGGTTAGTTTTAGTGAGTATGAAGAAATGGTAGATAATTATGATGATGCATATGGTGACCTCTTTGCTCATCCTGGAGACACACTTGCTTGTTTCTGCATACTCCTCTTTGTTGTAGTAACAACCACTCTTACATTCCTATTTCATGGAACTGGTTATATCCTGATTGCGCCTTTTATTGACTCAGTACTCATCATATTCTTCCTCTATGTAATCAATTCAGTTTCAGCATTCATAATTGGTTTCAGAATTCCAACAATTGACTCTGACGAGTTCTTCAAATTACCTGTCACAGGAGATACTTACAAATTTGCTAGTCAATTAGAAGGTGTCACAGGTATACGTGCAGGAATGAATGTTGAACTTGGTATCCGTGGAGGCACTCAAACAATTCTAAGTGCTGAAGTCAGATCTTATGTACAAGGGCTACCAGATACAGTCCAAGTTCGAGTTCAAGTTTCTCATTCAGGGTTTGCATATCCCTACCTAGTAGGAACTGTGTACAAGGGATTCCCAGTCGAAGAAACAACTGAAAATCATAGAATTAAAACACAATATCCTGTAGTATTAGAATATTCGATGGATGATGAGGTCGCAGTAATAGTTGCAAGATTTGACATTCCGAAGAGAACCAGCGGAGTCCCAAATATTTCGAATAGAGATTTTCGTAAACTTGCAGCATTCATAGCTGTAAAACTTAAAGAAAACTATGAGGCCTCAATTCAAAAATGATGTGGACCCCACAAACACCTTTAATTGTCAGCTTTGTGGGCAAAACAATGTTATTTACGGGTGTTATGCAATGGTAACTTCAAACTGGACAAATAAATGGGTACTGATGCTTATTGCAGGAATTCTGATACAAGCAATTATCTACCCATTAGTATGGCTATTCGGACTTTTCGATCATCTCTTCTTGAATGAAGTGATACTTATTGGGATTGCATCTGTGGGAGTACAAGCAATTGGATTCTTCGTTATCATGGGCAAGACTCGTGGAATGGATCCTGAATTATATGGTCAAGGTCGACCATTCCAGCATAAGCTTCGCGAAGAAGACGAAGATTTAGCTGACCGTAAACCCACTTTCGATCAGGATGTGTGATATAATGACAGAAACAATAAGTGAACCAGGTCCATTCATGAAATTCATACAAGATTATAGATTGAAGATGCTTATTCCAGAGATACTCGTCGTCTTTGGTGTTTGGTACTTTATTCCAAATCTTGGAGATTATACATTCTACTCTGGAAATGTCTATGAGGGATTTGGAATCTTCATGTATGCCTTCCAACCACTGACCTTTCTACCAAGTGGCTTGCTTCTTTTAGTTACCATCTTCACACTTCATGGAATTTATCCCCTAGACAACTATCACGAAGGCAAGATTCCTGTACTTCCCAAGATGGCTACATTGATGATTATCTTGTCATTCTTCTTAATGCCAATCTTGGTTGCAATGCAGATGCTCGGGTATTATATGACCGAGGCTACCGAGTTCTTCTCAAGAAACCCATTCTGGGAGCGAGTTGAGAGTACGGGTGATTTGCTATTCTACGCAGGACCTATGTTCTTTGTCGGTCTCCAATGGTGGCTCATTCTCCCTGTCTGGTTCTTATCGCAGGGTATTGATGGAATTCACAAAATTGCACATCATGAGACCTCAAGTGAGAAAATTACTGCAATCTTCTATTTCCTCTGGCCAATCACTATGCCTTTGTTCTTTGAACCAGTGGAAATCATCGCAATGGCAGCATTATCAATTCCTGCATTTGCGTTCTACAGTTACATACGTCCCTACTACACATATGTTACCGCAGTACATACGTTTACCTTTGCACTCCTCTGTGGTGTAACAGTCCTGTTCGGTTCTATGTTCCCAATATTGACCGTACCACCTCACGACCCCGTGTCTCTCTGGGGTACATTGGATCTTACACCAATGGTGCTTGGTATCTTTTATGCTGCAATAGTTGTAGCAGTTATCATTGCAGCATATCTTACACACAGAGAATAATGATGGATGGAAGTGATTTCACTTCCTCCCCTTTCTCTTTTTTATTGATTGAAACAATCATGGAATATTACTGGAAATTCCTGACTGAGCTCATGGATTTCTCGTGTCAGCTTTGGGCTTGCCCCTGAAAGACCGCACTGCGTTGATATCATCGAGTTCTGCTCTACTAAATCTAGGTCTACTCCACTTCTCTCAAAGTCTTCTAGGATTCTCCTGAGATTTGTTCTTAACGTATCAAGAACAGGTTGTGGGAAGTTATCATCAACATTAGGAAGCACTCCCAGTGCAAATCCTCCGCCTCTTTTCAGGAAGGTATTGATTTTCTCAGCTTGCATTGAATCTATCTTTGGAGAATATCGAACTACATCAATGTGAGCAATTTTGGGTTTACTCTCCCATAATGGATACCAATCGTTCTTCTTTAGACCTCTCCAATCATCACAGAAGTGATATGATGGAATTGCCCCTTTAGGAAAAATGCTATCCGTTCTCTCAATAATCTGTTCTAGAGTTAGGTCTAGTACCTTTCTAGAGTCAATCATACTGCTAACAAATCCCAGACCAGGGTCATCTTGGCAGAAAATGATACTGTCACAGTGGTCCTTCACATAATTATATTGACCTTGTGCGGTTCTTGCCATTAGTCGCTCGAAGAAGTGGAACATACTTCGATTCACTAATTGATTTCCTCCAGAATCTCTAATGCTAAAACACATTGTTGCAGGAGCTGTCTGCTGAGTCTTAAGATATTGATAATGAGTTCCATCAATTAGCGAATACAAAGCATGGAGATTCACCTCTGCTGGAAGAATATCATCATTGTCGCTGGTTATCTCTCGATATGTATGGATGTCCACATCCAAGATGAAGTCGCCTTTTATCTCGAACTCATCAATGGCTGCGGCAAACTGTCTGATCATATCTTCATCCTTAGAAGCTGTCAGTTGATACACATAGGGAAGCGTAAGTTTTGTGATGTATTCCCGAGGAATAGTAGAATCCGGTTCTCCAAGACTGCCCACGCCAAAAAAATGACCTACTAATTCCTTTGGCAATAAGCCAGTCAGTGGATTCCACCTCTTTTGTCCCGAGCTCGTCTTCGAATAATCTTGTTACACGATTGAACTGCAGGACATCCCTCACAATCCCATGGGACATCCTCAACTGTCTGTTCTGAACCAAATAATAAGACCTGTTCGGTGATCTCAGTTCCTGCTGTAACTTCGGTTTCTTGAGTTTCAACTGTGTGCTTTACCATGCATTTGTTCTTTCTCAGATTTTCACTTAGGTCTTCCATATCCCCTGTCACAATCACCGCTGTAGGACCTACTTTTCTAAGGACATGTTTCTCAAATTCAGGAATATACCTGAGCATCTCTAGGTCTTTTTCACTCTCTGTTTCGAAGAGCGCGACATTGGAAAGTGTTGCGAATGTTGTTTGAGAGGTCCAATCTCGGATTGAGCGTTCAACGTTTGCAGGAATTGGCTTACTACTCTCTTTCTGCAGAAATCCAATGAGATCTTGTTCACGTAATCCACTTTCAATAGCTTCAAAGATAGACTTGTCTGTGATCTTGAATGTACTAACAACATCAGTGCGAACTGGTTCAGTTATCAACATAAGACGATAGAGTTTCTGGTATTCCATCTCACTAGTGAATGCAGATATTTCGAAATTTGGTTGGACATAGAAGGTTTCTCGATCATCTGGTTTTTCTGAAGCGACCCCTTCTTGAAGAACTCTTACTCCTACATCTGTCAGTCTAACTGCTATGATTTTCTTACCTTTGTATGCTGCTTCTATAAGCCCCAACAGAAGTGGAGTTTCAAGTGCTATCTGTACTCTGTCATCGTCTACTTGAATCCACTTCAAAGGTTGATTATCTTGAAAGAGTTCCGCTCTAATCCAATCTCGTAGTTCTTCAATTGATATCCAAGTTTCTGTACTTCCTTCACGAAGGCGGCAGATTGCTAGATTAAGTGTATACTCTGTTGGTTGATCGGGAGTAGCCCATATAGCTCGAGTTCGTCCTAAGGCTGATAATAGGAGTCGTCTGGCAACAAGATGTTGTTCTCCCCCAAATAGCGTGTCTATTTTAGATGGAAGTACTCTATCTCCCTCAGTTATTGTATATGCTCCAGCTTTCCGAGCGAATTTCTGTACTATCTCAAATCTCTCATCTGTAGGTGTGGACATAGCCTCCTTTATGTGGTCTATCTCTCGTTTAGGAAACTCCCAAGAAGAGGTCATCTTCACTTCATGTTTTGCTATATACGATATCAATAGGAGCATGTCTATGAGAAGAGTATCTCTTTCATCTACGTACTTTTTCGCTTTCTTGGGTTTCTCAGATAGAGGTTCAGGTGGTGTTTCAAAAAACTCTCTAAGGTATGGAATGAAGAAATCTAGAACTTTGAATTCAGCTACCTCACGACCATATTCTGTTAATCTACTCATCATTCTTCGAATGATTATTCCAGTTTTTCGAAGATCTCTCTCAGTTTGGTTGAGTTGCCCATAGCTGTATATCTTGCGGAATGGTTTAAGCCTATCATAACTCATTGCTCCCCCACTTAATGTAAGAACACCTAGTAGATCTATTTCCAGTTGTGTGAACTCTGAGAATATCCTCTTCCTCTCTTCAGGAATCCTCATTTTATCTGCTAGCATCTTGATCAGTGAATCACCAGTATCGCTACCTGTGACATCAATTCCCCATTTTTTACATGCAACTAGCAAGTCCTCTCTGAAGACGTGTTCCAATTCTTTTTCTAGTGTTTCTTTTGGCATTGCCACGATCAATCCCATAATTTTGTCAAATGTGGACAAGCGCCCAGCTTTTCTCTACATAAGATGCTTTTGGTTGTGCCATGTTTTTAGGAAAGAAAACACTTCAAATTGTTGGTTCCTCTCTCGGATCTAGAAAGAAACATCCTTATCTTGTATTATTGAAGACCTAAATTGGGTGTCAACTTGGAGCCTCTTTTATGGAGTATAAAATATCGACCAAAAGATTGGGACGAGTTTGTTGGACAAGATTCCACTATTAGGCAGTTAAAGAATTTAGCAGAGTCCAATACCCTACAAAATATGATATTCTATGGTCCAACTGGCACCGGAAAAACAGCTGCCGCTGATGTTTTTTCAAGGGCTATACTTGGTTCAAGTTTTACAGCCAATTTCAAATCTCTGAATATCCGCGACATCTGGTTTATGCCAAAGACACAAGCGAAGCGTTCTATTCAAGATCTTGCTAAACTCAGTAGAGATGAACGCTCTGAATTAGATGAGTATATGTCTATAGTCTATAGAGAAGCTGAAACATCACTAAAAGCAAAGGGACGAACAAGTCCTCCAAATCGGAGTCAGCTATTGCAAGAAGCTATTCGGTTCTTTGCATCAACAATTACGGTCACTGAGGAAAAAGTAAAGATACTGGTACTTGATGAGGCAGATGCTCTGAGTCACAGTATGCAACAAGCCCTCCGTAGAACGATGGAACTGTATTCAGACGCATGCAGATTCATACTAATAACTCCCTCTTTGTCCGGTTGGAGTCCTGCTGTAATTTCACGATGTTCTGTTCTCAAATTTCCATTGATTGACCAAGAGAAAGCAATTGATCATCTCAACTACATTGCGAAACATGAAGGAGTGAAATTACAACCCGATGCTGCAAAAGCAATTGCACGTGAGTCCGAGGGAGATATGCGTAGAGCTATTAATCTGCTTCAAATCTGTGCTACTAGTTCTTCCACAATTACTGAAGATACAGTCTACTCCCACTCAGAAACAACATTGAATAGTACTTCAAAAGAAATTGTTTCCCTTGCCATTGATGGATTATACTCTGACGCCAGAAAGATGATGCGTGGGCTTCTTGCTATTGACGGATATGATCCACAGGAAGTTCTATTGGCTATGAAACGAGACCTGGTCACACGACCCTTTGACCCTGTAACTTTAGATAAAGTGTTAAAACGGGTCGCAGAGATTGATTTTCGTCTTACTCAGGGAAAGAACTCATTTGTCCATCTTGCTGCATTATTGGCTTCACTGAGAAATTATGCTGCGGAACTCTCTAGTGGAGAGGTATAACATCCTCTTTGAATTCAACTTTGTTATTGAGTGCAGTTGAGAGGTTTAACGGGAGAAGTTGTTTATCGAATAGGAATTCAGCTCTGATGTATTTTCCATCTCGGGAAATCATTTCATTCTCCAAAGCTGCTGATAATAGTCTACGCACATTTGTCGGGTATCCATAACGACAGATAAAGGATAGAAAATGAATCGCATCATCTAGGACCACCTCATTTCCTAATTTTCTAAACATATGTGCAAGAACTAGCAGCATGTCTCTCCCATTCATATCTTTGGGGTCTTCCAACAGCCTTTTAGAAGTTATCGTGATTCCGACTCTGACCATAATGAAATATCCCATCAAATCTGTTCATGGACACACTCATTCAGAGCTAGAATCCCTCATCGAGGATTCCTGTAAGATTTTTGACGATTTTGTTAGTTTGGAGCAAATATCTATTGGCGGATGGTCTAACATCAACATTCGTGGGAGTAGTTCTGATTTTGAGTTTGTCCTTAAACTTCCTTGGTCAACCCTACTATCTCGTGAAAACCCATACGAGCAATTATACAAGATAAGTCTTCATTATGCGAAATTGAATATTGCACCTTATCCTATTGAAACAGGACGCTTAAGGGATTCTGCTTCAACTCCATATCTTATCATGGAATATACTGAAGGTACAACGCTTTCATCTATCATGGATGCAAATTTGGATCAAATTATTTCTCTCAAGGAGTCTCTAAGAATTCTAAGGTCTGAAACTCCAAAAGACATCCCGCGATTTAGTACTCCAGCAGAATACCTGAAAGTTATACACAAAAAAACCGAATCTAACCCTCAATTACCAAATGCATCAAGAGAAGTGCACTCGATACGTGAAAGGTATATCCCATTCTTCCATCAGACTGAAGCGATGATAGATGTTCTTGGATATTGGAATCAAAATGTTATGCATGGTGATCTTTGGATTCCAAATATTCTCTTCAGGCCAGGTCAAGAAGCCCTCCTTTTGGATTATGACGCATGTGCTTATGGTGATTCGCGTTACGATCTAAGTTATTTAATTGAAGGAAAGCAGCTTGCCTATGTTCCCCAACTCATTGATGAAAACGATATAGATTATGTAAATTCTCTACGTCCACTTGTGCTCTCATGCATAATCGAATGGTGTATAGATCGTTTACTATCTATGGAAGCAGGCATCGTTGAGCAGAATCTGAATTCACCTAAAATCCGAAAAACAGTAGTTGACTATACTAATTCTAAGGTTAATCGTTTACAAGAACTTCTTTCTACGTGAAGAAGCTTTCAGGTGGTTCTTCCCATATTTTTTCTTCAACTGATGCGATGACATACTGATATCCTTGCTCTGTCAGGAATAGTTGTCTCTTTGCCCCAAAGTCCATATCTCTAGTGTCTTTTGTAACAAGAGAATAGAATCGTGCAAAGCTACCATCACTTTTTGGTCTGAGGATTCTGCCCAATCTCTGAGCTTCTTCTTGACGAGAGCCAAATGTACCTGATACTTGTATAGCAACATTTGCGTCTGGAAGGTCCAAGGCAAAGTTTGCGACTTTAGATACGATAAGGATCTTTTGCTTACCTTCACGGAACGCGGCATAAAGTTCCTGCCTAATATCATTGTGAGTCTTACCTGTAATTAGAGGTGCATCAACATCTTCTGCAATGAGTTCCAGCTGATCAAGATACATACCAATCACGAGAATATTGTCGTTCTTGTGATACTCAATGATCTCTTTAATGACCTCGATTTTATCAGGATTTTCAGCTGCAATTCTGTATTTCTTTCTATCAGGGGCAACTGCATATGTTCTTCGTAGATTATCGGGGAGTTCCAATCTTATCTCATAACAGACTGCAGTAGCTATCCATCCTTGGTCTTCAAGTAATTTCCATGGCATGTCATATCGTTTTGGCCCAATTAGACTAAAGACATCTTCCTCCAATCCATCTTCTCTTACTAATGTTGCAGTTAATCCCAATCTTCTTGTCGCTTGGATTGCAGCAGTGACTCTGAAGACAGGTGCTGGCAAAAGGTGCACTTCATCATAGATAATGAGGCCCCAGTTTCGAGCTTCAAAAATCTTGAAATGTTCGAATTCTGCTGATTTTGATTTTCTCCAAGTAAGGATCTGATAGGTAGCTACAGTTACTGGTCTAACTTCTTTCGAATCACCAGTGTATTCACCAATATCCTCTGGTTCAAGTGTTGTTTTATCAAGTAGTTCTGCTATCCATTGTCTAACCGCGATGACATTTGGAGCTAAAATAAGGGTTGAAGTCTGAAGTTTGTGCATTGCACCTATTCCGACCATTGTTTTTCCAGCTCCACATGGCAGTACAATAACTCCAGAACCTCCTCTTTCACTACCACCTGCATGGAAAGTAGCAACTGAGTCCTTTTGGTATGCTCGCAGACCCCATGGCTTTCCCTCGAGAGTTACATCTCTAATTTCAAAGGGAAGATGTTCACCCTCAACATACCCTGCAATGTCCTCAACAGGATGTCCTATCTCAATGAGTGCGTGTTTAATGAACCCTCGTTTTGATGGGTCTACCCTGAAAGTCACTTCATCTACTCGATCGATGATGAACTCTGTGACTTTACTATTCGCCCAAATCTCCTCTGCAAGATCTTCATCTTCACAGAGTAGAAGCAAGTCTATGTCATCTTTGTAAAGGGAGATTTGCCCATATCGTGACATGTAGTCAATAATCTCTCGGGAAATATTTCCTGGAATGGGATACTTGGCAAATTCCTCTAATGCTGCAATGACTTCTTCTGGTGTCATTCCCATGGCCGCAGCATTCCAAAGACTAAGTGGCGTTACTCTGTAAGTGTGAACGTATTCCGGTGATTTGATAAGTTCCGCAAAACGTGCAAGAGAATCTCTGGCTTGTTCATAAAGTGGATTGTCTACTTCTAGAAGAACTGATTTATCAGATTGGACTATTAACGGATTACTTGGATTTGCCATGGTATTTCTTCATCCACAACTGTTATTTTTTCTAACGACTTCCCCTTCATTGAACGGAAATCGTAGAACGGCCACTAGATTTTGACTTAAATGCTTCCCTTTGGGCCGATTTTTTGTCGTAATCTGTAGGTATATTAACAGCGTGAAGCGGAACCCGACTGGCTGATGATTTCTTATGGCTATTGATGAACGACCAATAAGAGAGGAAAGATTGTATCGCAATCCTCGAGTCCTTATCCTTGCTCTTGATGCCATGCTCATTATGCTAGGATTTGGTATTGTTGCTCCATCAATGTCATATTATCTCATCGCGCTTGAAGGCGGTCTTACTCAACCTCCAGGACCTGGGTACATCATACCTCCTGAAGTAGTAGCAAGCTTCTCTCTCATACTTGGTGTAATGATGGCTGCTTTCATGGGAACACGCACCATGCTCGCAAGGTTCTGGGGTGGATATTCTGACCGTCGCGGTCGCAAACCTATCATCATACTTGGATTAATAGGATATTTCATTCTCCTGTTCCTTTTTGGACTGGCTCAAAATTGGGTTCATCTACTTATTGTCCGCGCTCTTCAAGGAGTAGTATCTGCTATGGT
>PJER01000144.1 GCA_002825465.1 Candidatus Thorarchaeota archaeon MP8T_1 | reverse complement strand
CCTTGAGTAAAATACCCCTCTTGGTCGGTGGAGAACGTGGTTTTGATCTAGTTGGCCTTGATGAAACAAAGGAAGGTTATCCTCTATTACAGATTCTGAAGCAACAGTCACGGACAATTCCTTCCGTTCGAGTATACACTGAACCTGCAATTGCAAATGCTGTCAGAAAGAAGTTTGAGGAGATGTTTCCGATGGCAGATACACCTACCTATCGAGAAGATGAATACGACTTTCTTGAATACTAGAAAAGGTGTTTGACATTTTCAATGACTTTGCCAAATCCATGCTCCATCTGAATTATTCCAAAAATAGCTTCGATGAGTGTTCCTTTATCATGCTCTATCTCAGCTCTGCTTGGTACTTCTGGATCAAAATGAATTCGGTGTTCATAGAGTCCCCATCGGTCACACAAGTTGGCCATATGTTCGTTACTGACAATCTCCGACTTTCTTTGCGTGATGTGCCCAACATCACTTGGATCCGGTTGCCACAACTGATATAGTACACCCATATCAATTGCAGCATCGCCAAGCAGCGCTATGATTTGAGCAATCTCGCTCAACGCTACGAGGTCTGCAAAACCATGATTACTAAGCGGGATTTTTCTTTCATTCCTGTAATGGGTTTCAAGTTCTAAGAATAGATTCTTTGTACTAGGCTGGAACATTGCTACCTGTAGGAGTTCGGTATTTTTTATCTTGACATTTAGTATCTTCTCTAATTTTGGGATTAGTTCACGATTGATATACTTTAATCTAGTCTGCACTTCTAAGAGCTGTTCTCTCCAGCGGTCGAGTTTCGCGTGAAGTCGTAGTTTGTTCGTTTGGGTTTCCTTTCCTGTTAGCTCAATCGCGCTCAACAAAGCCTCGAGCTTTTTCTCAAGGTGGACAGGTTTCCAAACGAGTTTCATCCGGCTCAATATTTCGTCACCCTCAGTAATAGCTTATCTCAGCATTGGTCCTATCATATCGCGTAACATGGAAAGCTGTGATTGAGTACTCAGTCGCGAGCTTAGCCATTGCTAGGGTGATTAACGATGGTCCCAAGGTCAGATCGATTACCATGTCATGGACAAAGATGTTATCGATTATTCCTGCCTCCATGAAATCGGCAGTGGCTTGCAGGTGCCCGTACTCTGTTTCGTCGTCAGTCCCTGTAACCTCATCAGGAACTTCAATCCATTCCGTAGTCCAACGTCGGAAGGCGTCATCTGGTATGAACCGATCAACTATTCTTGATACGCCTCGGGTCCAGTGCCTTGCCTCCACAAAGACAAGCAATTTCTTGGGATTGAAGTAGGGATTGTTCGTCAACCATTGTACAAACGGTCGTTGATCCTCTGGTCGACTAAGCGACGTAACATACAAAAGCGGTTTTGAGATTCCTAACGCTCTGCGGACTGGATGAATAGCTCTTGGCTCAAGTTCAAAAAGGCGGTATTGAGATTGTTTCCAGCTGACAATAATTCCCAAGTCTTCGAGACGCCCTGTGTTATGATAGAGTTTGGGACTTGTCACTTCAACCTTCTCAATCTCCCTCTTACCAGCTCCCTCCACCATCATCTGTGCCTTGATATCCGTGGCAATCTTCTCTCTAAGTTCTGCGCCAGTCTTCAGTCCTCCCTCAAGCTGATCAAGAATGATTCGTCTTGCTCTGACAGTCTCAATTTCTTCTTTGATTGTATCTTCAAGGGATTTTCCGAGCATCCTGACTCACTATTCGCGGATATATTATCTAGTAATCTCATGTATTAACCTTTTATACTTATCGAAGATAATGTCCTCTCCTGCCTGAAAAACGCTCAGAAAAGCCTCTATAATATACATTACTAAGATACTTTTCGAAAAGAAAGAGGGCCATCAGACGAAGCCTTAAATAGAATTTGCAGAGACGGTGTAGTAGCAAAGAGCTTCTCCAGCTCTGAACTGGCGAATCTGAATTTCTGGATTTGTCTAAAATTAAAATACACGAGGACCGAAAAATGGCTGAAGACGAGTTTCTTGGCGCAAAGCCGATTGTCATTGACAACGGCACTGGATTGAGCAAGAACGGATATGCCGGCGAAGATCAGCCACGAAGTGTCTGGCCGACTCTAATTGGTTATCCAAGGTATGAGTCAATCATGACCGATGTTGATCACTACACACGGGATTACTACATCGGTGAAGAGGCTATCAACCTACGTGGTGTCCTACGTCTGGTTTACCCGATCTCTCATGGAATTGTAGAAGACTGGGATGCCATCGAGAAGATATGGAGCTACACGTTCTATAACGACTTGAAGGTAGACCCAAGCGAGAACCCGGTGCTCCTTACTGAGGCACCATTCAACCCCAGAGAGAATAGAGAGCGAATGGCCTCCGTCATGTTTGACAACTTCGGAGTGCCAGCAGTATACGTTGCCACACAGGCAGTACTCTCACTATATGCATCTGGTCGAACAACTGGTCTGGTCATCGACTCTGGTGACGGTGTGACCCACATAGTTCCTATCTATGAGGGCTTTTCAATCAATCACGCCATCCGAAGAATCGACCTGGCTGGACGAGACATCACCGAGTACCTGCGCAGGCTGCTCCGACAGAGAGGATACTCATTCGTCAGCGGTGCAGAGAAAGAGATTGTCAGAGATGTCAAAGAGAAGCTCTGTTACGTAGCCCTTGATCCCGAGAGGGAGAGGACTGTTGCTGACAAAGCTGGCGTTGACAAGCCGTACATGCTACCAGACGGTGAGGTCATCACTGTAGGTGCAGAGCGGTTCCAAGCTCCTGAGTTGTTCTTCAACCCAAGTGCTATTGGTCTTGACACTATGCCCCTCGATGAACACATTGTCGAGTCAATCAAGGCATGTGATGTCGACCTGCGACGTGACCTGTACGCCAATGTTGTGCTATCAGGCGGTTCAACCATGTTCCCAGGACTCAAGGAAAGACTCCACAAGGAGATCACCGAACTAGTCCCAGAGAACATCGAGGTCCGAATCATTGCCCCACCAGAGAGACAGTACTCTGTCTGGATTGGTGGTTCCATCCTCGGCTCACTGAAGACCTTCCAGAAGATGTGGGTCTCAAAGAAAGAGTTCGAAGAAGTCGGACCCGAAGTGATACACCGCTGTATCTAGTATACAATCAGTTTAACGAAGGTGGGCCCTGTGCCCCCTTCGCTCTCTTGTTTTTCATTACTCATTTCTTGACTGCCGCTATAGCTTGAAACACGTGACCATAGAACTGGTCGCAGCTCTCATACCCATGTTGCTCTACAATCTCTTCAATTTCCTTTGCACTCATGTATCGCTTGAATACACCAAATTCTCTTCCATCTTTCAGGGTACGTTTTTGTATCTCCTCTTTTTGTCGATATTTTTGTCGGAGTTCTGACCAAGCAGAGTCAATAATGAGAAGTCTAGCGCCTGATTTGAGAATATCATTGAGTTTTTGGAAGAACGATTCCATCCTTTCATCTGTGAGATGACTAATGAAAAATCCAACAACAGCGGAATCAAAGGATTCCATTTCAAGTACTGAATTGAAAAAATCACTATGAATGAAATTACATTTCTCAATTATTCCTAATCTCTTTGTCCTCTCCTTGCATTCAGCTAACATCTTCCCTGATTGATCGAGGAGAGTAATTTTAGCACAATTTCCTGCATAGTGAGGAAGCCAAAAACCTGTGCCACATGCAATGTCAATAGTAGAACCAGCCCCAAAGTTCTTTACAATCTTAATGATCGTGTCTACATCTTGTTTGTAGAGTTCTGGTTTGGGAAATGCGGGTCCTCCACCTAAGTAGACTTCGTCATACTCAGGTGCTCGTTCATCGTAGTAGAGCGCTATCCATTTCAAATACTCATCATCATTCAACTTGAAAATGCATTATGAATTCTATACATTTGAAAATATCTGAAGAATAGGAGTTCGAAGAAGTCGGACCCGAAGTCATACACCGCTGTATCTAGTATATACACAGTTTAACGAAGGTTATCTTGTGCCGCCTTCGCGCTCTTGTTTTTCTAAATCCTGAATTGATTACAAGGTAAGATGGCTTAGTATGATTGATATAATAGATATGAGAATCACGAAGATAGCAAAGTTACAACATCCATCTCCCTGTGAGCTGCTCTTGTGAGAACCATCGAGTTTTATTGGTCTGCGTGTCTTTGAGTCCACCACATATTGGACCATCGGTTGACTCCACTCATTCTTTGTAATGAATGCTCCACAATCTAAGCAGTGATATAATACATTGGTGAGACCCGCTACGGGAGTAGCACTCTGAAACTGAACATTTCTACTTTTACATGCTGGACAGAATTCAATTATGACCATCTTAGTTTGCCCTCTCTTTTTCTTGATCTTTCCGAATGATATATGTCTTATGAATTCCTTTTCTAACGCGTCAAAGAAGGAGTTCGAAGAAGTCGGACCAGAAGTCATCCGCCGTTGTATCTAGTTTATTCTTAATTTCCAAAGAGGGATTTGTTTCCCTCTTCGCTCTCCTGTTTTTCCGATTGTTTCCAAGATAAGTTCGATTGATTCCATGCTCTTTGTCAAATATCATATTGGATAATGTTGCGTCAGAAACTACAGATATAAACTAAATATCAATAATGCATTTTATGAATTCTGAGGGGAGCATCAAAGTCAATCCAGTCCATCCAAAAGATCTCACAAAGGATGATTGGATTGCAGATCTTCGATCGCTTTTCACTGTCATAGGAGAGAATAATCCTTACCTCTACTTGAAGAAGCGTGAACGAGGTTATCTATGGACCAATTTGCTGGATGAGTATGAGAAGAGGATGAATGTTGCAAAACGCACCACTGATTATCTGGAGGTTATCTTTGATGCTGTTCAGGCCTTGCAGACTGGACATTCAGTGGTGATGGGGCCCAATCTCTGGGATCTACTATACGCAGTAGAGTGGTATAGGAATGCTGAACCATATTGCCAGATTTTTTCTGAGAGTATAGACCAATTCTATGACTATTGGAAACCAATATTGAAGGAGTATCTTGAAGCGCGTCTCTTCTTCGAGTTTGAAGTACTTATCATGTACGACAGGGGAGAGTATCAGATAGTTGATGGTCATAATAACTGGCTAGAGAAATATGGAGAAGGTACAACAATCACTCGGGTCAATGGGATTCCTATACTAGATGCGGTCAAAGGAGCGT
>PJER01000033.1 GCA_002825465.1 Candidatus Thorarchaeota archaeon MP8T_1 | reverse complement strand
TACAAATAGAATCGAGGGAATCCCCCAACTCCAACCAAGAAGTATAGCTGCACTAAAGGAACCAATTGCAATCGATGTATCACAACCTGCAGAATAGAGAGCCATCCCTTTCGCTTTGGAATTTATTGATACATTGGAAACGTACGAGTTAAGCGCAAGACCTCCTGATGCAAGTCCAAAACCAATTGCCAATGCTGATATGATGTATACAATAATACCAGTCGAAATAGCAAGTACAAAGACTCCACCCACAACGAAAATACCTCCACCTACAGCTACTTCCCTATATCTCGAATTGCTTGTGACTACTCCACCAATTACGGAACCAATTATTTGAGCAAATGCTAAAATCGTGAAGAAAATGCCTGGGTTCTCAATGTTATTTCTTGCAGCTATCTCAGGAGAGTAACTTGCCAGTATTCCATATATCATGAATAAGAGAAAGGCGGACACTGTTGGCGTTATGGTTGCTCTTTCTGGAAATCCCGAGATTGGCTCATCATGTTCTATTATAGGTGGTATTATCCTCCATACATAGAGTGACAATCCGGAGCTAAGTATACTAAGCATAAAAGCTATAACAAAACAGAGAGTAAAAGTTTCCATGGATTCGATTGCTACGATCCAACTTCCAAGAGCGGGAAAAATCATTAGACTCAATGAGCCAAATCCATTGAGGTATCCAAGTGCATTACTGACTCTTGAGTTTTGAGTGTTTTCAGTAATCATTGTAAGAATTGTTACTGTCGAGAGTGCCCAGCCAAATCCTTGTATCGCTCTTATTGCGTAAATTATGGCTGTTACTGAAGCAAATGGATAAACTCCCAAAGTAAACGTAAGTACAATATTCCCTGCTACAAGAGCTACTGCATCATCAATTTTCTCGAGAATCCATCCAGAAAGAATTCTTGAAATAACTGCGGAAAATAAGAAAATACCGAAAGAAATCCCAAGTGCTTGTCTATCATCAGAGATAAAAAACACATAATCCTGAAGTGCTGTGAAGACTATATTGTAAGCTGAATATAGAACAAATGCCACTGTAATGACAAGTTTAGTAGTTTTAGAAATAGGGATTCTCTCTTGCATTTAGATGATCACTAAAATTTGTGACTACTAGATGGTTATATCATTGATGGAAGTATAACCAAGTTCAGAATGCACTAGTAGCTGAAAAGATGCAACAGGACACCTCGGCTCAATAAATTGAAAGAGAAAACTGAATATTTTTCATTATTTAGTAATTTAAAGAAATCAGCATCACGCTGAAGTAACAAATCCTTATACACTCTCACAACAGTTAGTAAAAGGAAGGATATGTCAGCGAAAGGTAAGACCACAAGTGCACTCCGAGCTCTCTCCTCATCAATTGGAGCACTCGTAGGCATATATGGGATCGAACATGGAGTATTTGAACTCCTTCAGGGTAACACTCCAACAGGAGGATTGTTGATTGATGCAATAGGTCCGGCATGGGAGTTCTGGCCAGGTTCCGCAGAGCCTGCTTTTTCGATTCTTCCTACCTACTTCCTCTCTGGGATTTTTTCCATTCCTCTTGGCATCATTATGGCAATCTGGGCACTACTGTACATTGAACGAAAAAATGGTCCCCTCATTCTGTTTGTCCTTGGAATGATACTTTTTCTAGTTGGAGGCGGTTCTCCACCACTTTTCACTGGCAATCTTGCATGTGTTGCTGCAACGCGAATCAATCAACCCATGCAATGGTGGCGATCTCGTTTTTCAGAGAAGACACAAGTACGTTTAGCAAGAACATGGCCTTGGAGCCTTGTAGGCTTTTTCGTCACCTCCTTGTTGGGTCTCTGGCTAGCAATAGTAGGGTTTCCGCTTGCATGGTTCTTTGACTTTGATACTATGTTCATCATCTTGATGGCTGTGGGTAATTTATCAATAATCCTCGTTGTGCTGGCAATCCTATCTGCTATTGCATATGATATTAGGAACTCTCCATGAACTCACTATGGTTTCAAAGATTTCCTCAGGAAGATTACAGAGTCACATCAGTCCCTGCAGTATATGCTCTACTTGCCGCATTAGATTCCAAGAGCCAAGCATGGAATTCACCGTGAATAGTTCCATTTGCATTAATTGTTGCATTTCGGAATACATTGAATGCAGGTTCCGCGCTGTCCCCACCCGATGTTACAATCAAGACTACTGGCTTTCCAAGAAAATCTACTCTTGTAAGATACTCTATCATAGCAGCATGTGGCTGTCCTCCATTGACTGGAGTTCCGAGAACTATCAGATCATATCCTGTGACATTCGTGGGAGTCTCAATGGATGTTGTTGTCATTTCAACCCGCCAATCAGAATCAACTAGTCCTCTCACAAACTCATTTACTACACCTTCGTTGAATCCTGTCACACCAGGTCTGAATACCACAAAGACTGTACCAGTTGCGCCATCTGGATTCTGTATCTCCAATTCTCTTATAGTTGGCATACTATTGAGTCCACTAATTACAACAATAGATACAATCAAGGCTGCAATTGAGATGACACAAAAGTAGCCACAAACTCGTCTTTTACGCATGAATCTGTCTCACACCAATGTATACTCTCAATTGATTATTTATCTTTACTCACATTTTGATTTTGGCTTTGAAGGAAGAATTTTGTTCGATAGACAAAGAGAATGAATGTATAGATGAGAATAGAAAATAACATCATATCGTACACCATTTGAATTGGAAATAGAAGTGTTATGCCAATTGTAATGAAGAGATATGTTCCGTAGTATTTTCCAATTGGATCATATTGTGGCTTTTCAACATCGGATGAAATAATGAAAAATACAAACATGCCTATTAACAGTATCAAGAGCCATATTGGATATATCATCAGAAATGAAAAAGCAAAGAAAGCTGCTACAACCAACACGAAATCTGCTAGAGGATCTATGTATGCTTCGAGGGTTGACGATGAAGTTATTATCATCTTACTCGCCAACATGCCATCAACTATATCCGAAAGAAATCCTAGAACGTAAAGAGCGATAGCAATCTCATAGAATTCCAGTATAATTGAGTAAAACAGTATTGGGGCAAGGAGTATCCTAAAAAAAGCGATAATAAATGGAGTTTTCATCGTCGTGTTTTATCCTCTGCCAATCTTTTCGCACCAAAGGTTGTTGCAAGTTCCCTGTATTTTTAGATTGGGATTTTATTGAAATTTATACTCTGTCACTTGAAACCTTCATCGATTTTTAACTCAATAATTTCGACACGTTCATCGAACCTTGAGAGTAGTTTTTTCTCCATCTCAGGAAGAAAAGCTCGAGTATAGTCCTCTCCTGCAAACTGTCTAATTCCTTCGAGTGTTTTGAAGTACATTATTGTAATGAATTCAACTTCATCATTCTTGTTGTTCCTGAATAATTGGAAACGTTCATACCCAACAATTTCTCGTTCCTCAATCTCCTCGAAGATTACATCCCTCAAGTATTTTTCATAGAGGTCTGCATTGCTTTGCGTAGTCCATCCTCTCCAAAATCTACATATCATTCATAGTTCACCTTCTATTTCTTCAATGTCTGGATTATTAGGAACATAATAGACTAGTAAATGTAAGGGAAGAGTCGTTTTGTTTGTTTCATATACTCCTCATAATCTGCTCCGAACTTAGATATTAGTGATTTCTCCTCAATCTCCATCCTTTTTCTGAATACAATGAAATTGACCAACACGAATAGGATTGTTGCTATGTAACCTCGAAATGATAGACCGAGTCCAATACGACCCAACAAAGCTCCTGAGTATAGTGGATGGCGGATATGGCTGTAAAGTCCTTCAGTCAGGAGTTGGTGGTCATTCTTCAATTTCGTTGTCCCATCTCCATACCTTCCAAGCTGAATTCTACTTCTTAATACAACTAGACCTCCTACAATATAGATTGTGATACCAATATACGAGATTATAGTATTATCAAGAGAAGGCAGAAAAACAGAGGTCAGGAAAATCTGTTCATAGAAGATAATCGCTAGGATGAATGGATGCAATAACAGAAGTAGTCCAACCATCTTAGTTGATGCATCTGCGTCCTCTAAGGGAGTTGCTGGTCGGATCATGATATCTGCAAATACAACGATCTGGTCCAGTATGATGATGGTTAAAGTAATTACATTCAGGTAAATTCCACTGGCAATAATAAGAAGACTAAAGTTATAGCACAAAAGATAGATTAATGCTTTCACTATTTTTCTTACGAAACTGCCCATCCATGATCCCTCTATATTGAATTACTGTGTGTATTTGTCTGTTGCTTCATCAGTTCTAAGATTTAAATCCTGATGAAAGAAAGCCAAGAACTTGCTTCTGGATAGTAATCGATCATCTGGTCCATTGATTTCCAGCTATTATTACCCTTGATCGTTTTCAGAAGGCAACCAGCTAACCATTCTTTGACATGTGTTCTTGTCCCAAGTAGACGTTTGACTTGCTTGGGTATCTGTTCAGCCAGTTGCTGATTGATAAAGATTGGAGTTAATACATCAGTCACCAAAGTTGGCTCTTCATCAATTAGCCACGCATTGATGGCATACATATATCCGAGGAGACTTTCTTGATGGAATCTGTACATCTCTTTAAGCATCTCTCCAGGCTCGATGAATTTGTTTACAAGGAGAAGAGTGTCAATATAGAATCGTTCACAACATGAACACCCTGGAAAATACTGATCTTTAATTGTATCTGCAACCTCACCACAATTAAGGCATTGATTCATCGGCTCTCCAAAATATCTTTCAGTTTCTTCCCTGTAAAGGTCTCTTAGTGAGTTCGTCGAAGGAAGTGCTGGATTGACAAGCTTTCTGAGTGCATTTACGAGTTCGACCTTATCTCTGTTCATATCACCAAGATAGTTCAAAACTTTCGCTTCGAAAAGATTCTCAGGTTCATTCTCATGTATCCATGAACTGAAAGCTATCTGATACGAATTGAAAAGAAACACACGTTGTTCCAGTCTATCATCAGGACTCTCCTGTATCCCTAGTGTTTCTCTTAGATTTCTTCCTTCGCATCCAATGTTCCAAGGAGTTGTTATTTTTCCTGCTCCAATCTCAGCACAAAGAATGTCAAGACTGGTAGGGAATGTATCACTATTTCTACACCACTCTGCTATATGGATTCGAACATAACGCTGATCATTAGTGAGGGGACCAATTTCTTTCTGCATCGTATTCAACGCACGAATCTCTCTATCCCAACTGTTGGGATCATCAGTAAGTTGGACATTCCACCAAAGATTCCAGATACCTCCACCACTTCCTGGTTGTAATGACTTCTCATTGATAACTATCTCAAAACCAGATTGGACATGTTGATAGGAAAGGAGTCGTGGTCGAGTCTCTCTCATGAAAATCACTTGATAAGAATTCAAATTGATTACATCAAAAACTTTCTTGGTAGAGTTCAGTTGCTGTCATCATGAATTTATTAACGATTAAAATAACGGAAATTTTCAGGTTGATTCTTGTTGACTGATGATATACTTGAAACTCCCGTTTCCCAAGGTAATGAAGCTAAACCGATAGAGGACTCTTGGATGGCATCAGTTCGCTATCTGATGTCGAATAAAAATTTCAAGGTGTTCGTTGTAACTAACTGGATTGTCGGTAGCCTTGCAGTAATCTGGCAAGTTCTCAATCTGTATCTACGCGACCTTGGTATCGATTACATTGCTCTCGGTTTTCTATACTCAATCTTTACTGTCATGCTTCTGCTAGGAAATCTTGTAGCTAGCTATCTCGCAGATAATTTCAATCGTCGAAACCTGGCAATTATTACAATGGCTCTAAATGGTCTGGGATATCTAATTCTTGCATTTGCGGAGTCATTTGAAATTGTTGCCTTAGGGCTCTTGACAATTTCTTCATCAAACTTCACAGGACAAGGCGGAACAGCCTATATCATGGAAATCATTGATCGCAAGTACGGTGGAGTTGCTGTTTCCCTTTTCAGACTCGGAACTGTGTTCGCTCTCGGTCCGCTTTTTGCAATGGCAATAATGTACAATGTTGGATGGACATTTATCTTCATAATGAGAGTTGTTTTCTTTGTTGGAGCTATTCTCTTTGGATCTACTGTTGTTATCCGTATACTCTGGTTAGAATCAACATCTATTCCTGAGCGTGAAAGACACCCCTCACTATTGAGAGATTTTATTTCTGAGAGCATTCGCGGTCTGAAATTATTACTTCGAGTGTTCCCAGTATTGGTCGGAGTAATGATGATTGATGCTCTGAGTGATGGTTTCTATAACTTCTCAAATCTATTTTATGTCAATGATACACTGGATTTCAATATTGGTCAAATCTTCCTCATGCTCCTCATCACCATGATAGTTTCGGTTCCACTCACGCTAATTCTTGGTCGTCGATTCGATAAACGTGGAGGTAGAGGAATCACAATTGCTGTATATTCAGTCATGCCAATCGCTCTCTCCCTTCTCATTATTGCTCAATACATTCCCTATATTGCACCGGAGTCGTGGGTTACCTTCTTGGATTCTGTTTATCCTGGACTAGGCGTGATTCTCTCACTAGCATTCATAGCTACTGCCATTAAAACAACAAATGACAGTCTCTGGCAGACGGTACTTGATTCATATGTTCAGAAATCACTTCCAAAGGCGGATATTGGCAAGATGCTTGGTCTATCCGCTTTGATGGTTCTTCTTGTAGGAATTATCAGTCCAATATTCTCTGGATTCATCTATTCACTCTATGAAGGTGTACCGTTAATAATTGGAGCAATTGTTCTCAACATTGTAATTCTCATTGTACTCATTACAAAAAGTATTGAACCTCGAGTAGATGTTCTTGAACTAGAAAAGGAACTGAAGGCTAACCACGGAGAACTGCGTGATGATTGATACAATGATTAATCTTAGTTATATGGAACTAGTTTCTTACTGCATTGAGGGCACCTTGGTACTGATGTAGGTGATATATCAAGCTCTTCTTTCCTGTAAATTATATCACAGGTTCGGCATCGTAATGAAGAACAATCTGCTAGACGTTTTTCTTTTCTTCTCTTCTTTATCCAGGTTTTGTATGAATCATTTGTACCCTGAATACAGTATGCGCAAACAACTGCAGGGATATAGAGAAGAAAAATGATACTTATCCAAATTAATCCCTCATTGTCAAATATTAAACCAAGAAAAACGAAGATGATGAAGAGGCTCATAAAAATGAGGTATCCATTTTGTACAATTTCATCGAATCTTTCCTGTTTCATAATTCACCCTCTAATTAATGCCCCCTCAGTGGCTGAAGTATTGCTCAATCTGTTTCAACTGGATTCCACATTCTTCTCGGACCAATTGTGCAATTAACAATGGATATTCGCGAATCGATTTAAAGAATGACAATGTTTCTTCTCCTTCATTATTAATAGCTGGATTGTTAAGTGCACTGTACAATCTCAAAAGATTCCACACATTGGACAGCACCATGAAATATTCTAGATTTTTCACATCTTTTCCAGTGAAAGTTTTGTACTTCTTTGCAAAGGGTTGAGCCAGGTTTTTTCCAATTCCTGCACTCATCACTACAGTAGCAAAAGCTAGATCTGTTCTGAAATCAGATATTTTGATTCCAGTCCAATCCAGGATGTGAAAGATTCCCTTATCATCAACAATGATGTTGTAGGGGTGGTAATCTCCATGGATCACAACTAAATCCTCACTAGGATTTCTATTCTTATTCTTTTCAATCCAATTGACTACCAAGCTTAGTTCTTCTAAATCACTTGGATATCTATCAATCCTCAATTTTACTCCACTTAGAGCTTGGTTAACCACTGTATGCGGATTTTCCTTGATATCTACACTATGAAGATGAGGAAGGAGTGCTGGATTCATAGAATGAATCTTGGTCATTTCAAATATGAACCGATCAGTTAAATCCTCAAATTGGTCTGGATGTTCCTGAAGAATCTCATTCAATCCTCTCCCTTCAATCTTCTTCATTACATAATATGTACGATCATAGGTGTTGGGGGGATGATTGATTAGATAAGTTTCTGGAACATTTACTCCATTTTCAAATAATGTCCTTTGATTCATGAACTCAAAATCTGCTGCTGCTTTAGGTGTACTAGGTCTTAGTATCCGTTGAATGTAATGTGTGGGATGATTCTCGAATCCTATCTCAAATATAGTAGTGTCTGCTCCGCCAAGAAGTTGCTGATAATATTCGATTTTAGAATGTAATGGGATGATCTTCTTTTCAATTAAGTCATTTTGAAGTTCGATTGCATGGTGATTATCAACAGGATTACGACTTGTCAAACCCCTCACGATTCCTTTCTCTTCTTGGCCTGATCTTGCAACTCCTTTAGTTCTATTAATGCATCAACAGGAGTTGTTCTATCCAAGTCGAGAATTCTCAGTCTCTCCACAAGTGGGTCTTCTATCACTAATGACTCAAGGCTTGTCTGTTCTGTCGATTCATAGTCTACAGACATTTCACCCACAGTCACCTTATTCTCTTTCTCGATTTTTTGAAGGATTTGATTTGCGCGTTTTACTACTTCTTCTGGCACACCAGCTAAAGCGGCAACATGAATTCCATAACTTTTGTCAGTTCCACCTGCAACAACTTTGTGTAAGAATACAATAGAATCTCCAGACTCTTTTGCTAGAGTATGTACATTCTTGACTCCATGATATTGTGCTGCCATATCTGTTAGTTGATGAAAGTGAGTTGCAAAGAGTGAACGTGTTTTCATCTGAACAATTCGTTCAGCAACTGCCCAAGCAAGCGCCATGCCGTCAAATGTTGATGTTCCTCGTCCTATCTCGTCGAGTATGACAAGACTTCGATCGGTAGCATTATTGAGTATATTTGCTGTTTCGATCATTTCGACCATGAACGTACTCTGACGTGCGGTTAGGTCATCGAAAGCTCCAACACGAGTGAAGATTCTATCGACGAGACCTATCTCTGCACTTTTCGCTGGTACGAATGAACCCATCTGAGCTAGGAGTACAATGATTGCGCACTGACGCATCCAAGTTGATTTTCCAGCCATATTAGGCCCAGTTATGATGATGAGAGTAGAACCTCCATCTCCGATTTCTATATCATTTGGAACAAATTCATTTGGTCCAAGCATGACCTCCAAAGAAGCATGTCGACCGTCAACAATTTTTATTCGAGTGTCTGTTGTGATTGTAGGTCTTGTGTACCTTCGTGTCACAGCAACATCTGATAGTGAAACTAGTACATCAACAGTCGCTACTGCATCGGCATTCTGTCTAAGAATTGCAGCAGCGTCACTGACTTGTCTTCTTAGGTCCTCATAGATTTCATACTCAAGTTTGTTAATTCTCTCTTCTCCTGCAAGTACTGTAGATTCTTTCTCTTTGAGTCCAGGAGTTATGTATCGTTCAGCATTGGCTAGCGTCTGTTTACGCTGATATTCGTCTGGTACCAGACTGACATTACTCTTTGTGACTTCAATATAATATCCATGTACTTTGTTAAATCCAACTTTCAATGACTTGATGCCTGTTCGTCGTCTTTCTGTCGCCTGCAAGGATGCAATCCATTTCTTGTCCGATGAAATGGAATCTCGTAATGAATCAAGATCATTGTTGAAACCATGTCTAATCATTCCCCCTTCTCTAACCGAGACTGGAGGGTCATCTAATATTGCCATCTTCAAGGTACTGTGTAAATCTGAAAGTGGATTGATTGATTTCACTGAATCGGCTAATATCTCACTTTTGCATGATTGTAGGTTCTTTTTCACTATTGGTAATTTCCCAATCGAGATTCGAAGTGCAAGTAAATCTCGAGCACCAGCTGAACCGAAAACAATTCTACTAGTTATTCTTTCGAGGTCTCCAAGGTCTCTCAGACTATTCGAAATGTCTTTTCTCACAATGGCATCTCTTGCTAGTTCTTCAACCGAATCAAGACGTTCATTGATTAGTTTGACATTTCTAAGTGGCTGAAGGATCCATTGTTTGAGTTTTCGTTTTCCCATAGGTGTGACTGTCTTTGATAAAATACTGAAGAGGGTTCCACGAGAACTCCCATCACGTGCATTCTTAATCAATTCTAAATTTTTCTGCGTCTGACTATCGACTATCATATGTGATTCAATTGAGTACACTCTAAGACCTGAAAGGGTCACTGATCCCGTCTTGTGAACTTCCCGCAGGTAGGATAGGATTGCACCGGCAGCACCGAGAGCCACTGGTTTATCAGAAATTCCATATCCATCAAGTGTTGCAACTTTGAATTGTTCTTTGATGAGATTTTCAGCGTTTCGAGTCGAAAAATCAAGGTTATTTCTATCGGTAATATGAATGCCAATTTCATCCAATACTTTTCTTGCTTTTGATTTTGAAGTACTATCCGAAAGAAGAATCTCTGATGGTGAGAGTCTTCCAATCTCATTCAGTACTTCTTCTGCGTCAAGAGATCCTTTAATCTCTGTAACAATGAACTCACCTGTTGAAACATCCACAGCTGCAATGCCTACATCACCATTATCTTCAATGAGTGCTACAAGGTAATTGTTCTGAGCATCCTCTAGCATTGAACTCTCAAGGATTGTTCCTGGAGTTATGACTCTAACAACATCTCGCCTAACAAGTCCTTTTGCTTCTGACGCATCCTCTACCTGATCTGCAATGGCAACAGTAAATCCTTGCTGGAGTAATTTTGCCACATATCCTTCGACTGCATGATATGGCACTCCACAGAGAGGCCAACGGTTAACTCCATCTCCTCTTGCTGTCAATACAATGTCTAAAGCTTTGCTAGCAACTTTTGCATCTTCATTGAACATCTCATAAAAATCACCAAGCCTAAACATCAGTATACAATCAGGGTACTGTTTCTTCAATTGAAGGTACTGTCTTTGCATTGGTGTTTGCTTGGTCACATCTACTCCCTACTCTTCATAGGTTCAACAGACTCTCTAATAATGCCATCGCCATAATGAATCAATTGACTTGCTGAAAAACAACATGCTTTAAATCAATTGAAACATAATCTTGAGTGTGGTTAGAAGATTGAGGCAGCGAAAGATTGTAACTCTTTTGATTTTTCCTTTTGTGCTATCAGTTCTATTATGCTCTTACGCACTCCCATCTTGTGATGCTAATTATACAAACTGGGGTATGTTTGAAGATGGAACTGCATTTCATAATGGGACTCACATTAGCATGCCATATGCAGATGTGAGCATCAATATCACTCGAAGAGAAACTGAGGTCTATGTTTCACTGGATTCAGAATTTCACATTAAGACAAATGTGACTCAAAATGCGACCTTAGCTTTTGTGTATACATCAAGTGATATTGATGATGTCATATTAACTAGTCCACCTGCAACAGGTTGGTTCTATCCTTATAACACAAGTAATTCATTACATATCTATAGCAATGGATCGCTAGTTGACTACACAGTAATGGACTATGATGAATTTGATGAACTTGGATTCACTCTTGAAGACCTAATCGATTATCCCTCTATCTATCCATTTGTTAATTTTGCATTGATTGATGTTGATTTGGTTGCTAATACTACTCTTGTTCTCAAATCGCAATCCGGAGCCGTATTTCAATCAACAATGGACCGATTTGATTACTACTACATCGTGGGAAGTGCTCGTACATTTGAGGGTACTACTCTTGAACGAGTGCATATGCATGTAGTTGAAGAAATACCATTTCTGAGTCATGCATTTTACCCGGAAGAATCATTGGACATTACTGAGGATGGAATTGTAACTGATGCAATCTGGAATCTTAACCTAAGTGAATTCTCTCAGGATGTGGTACATTTCACAGCAAAAGCTTGGGATCCTAATTACGAATGGACTAACATTCTCTTTACTTCAGCTTCCATTGTTGCAATCGGTATATTCGTAGTTTACTTTGGATTCTGGAGACCAAGGAAGAATGTTTCCTAGACTAGATTCTATCTTACACGATTGAATTTGGTCAAGATTTCCTTTCGAATGTTTCATAGTGAGCAAAAATTACAAAATGAAACTATTAATTCGTCATTATTTATTCAAAGATTCTCTTTGTAATTATTTCAGAATGTAACACAATATTTGGTAATCAAAAACAATTAAGAACCCCTTTGATTTCCATCAGCCCGTCTGAGGTACATCAATTGAAACCAAGAATACTGGGGATTTCTGGTAGTCCCCGTACAAACGGAAACACTACAACTCTAATCGAGACTGCTCTCGAGGCTGCTAGATTAGAAGATGCGTTAGTCGAGTACATAGATCTTTCTGAACTTGATATTAGGGAATGTAAACATTGCGGAGAATGCTACAAAATAGGGAAGTGTATACAAGATGATGACTTGAATCATGTTGCAGGAAGAATGTTACTTGCAGATGGTATTATCTTTGGTTCTCCATGTCATCACGCCTCAATTGGTACTTCACTGAAGAATATGATGGATCGTACTGGCAGATTTCTTCATTTAGAAGGAAAGGTTGGTACTGGATTTGTTGTAGGAAGGAGATCTGGTGTTGATTTATCCCTTGTATCAATCCTCTTTTTCCTTAACGTAAAAGAGATGATTGTTCCTGGAGGAGTCTACTGGCCAATTGGATTTGCGCTAAATCCCGGTGATATCCGTGCAGACACGGAAGCAATGTCAATGGCAGCTCAACTGGGGAAACGTGTTACACAGCTAGCGTCTATACTTGTTCGATCTCCAGTACCATGGTCATTCGAACCACGACCTGTTGGTGAAAAAGTTCGATTTGGCGATGAATGGAAATAATTCTGTTAAGGTTCTGTGGTTGTTTCATACTTACTAGGACACTTTACTAGTAGTTGTGTTGCTCGAAAGAGATCTTCTGAATCTAGAGAGCCTACAGCAACAATTTCCTGGCCATCAATCATATCAGGGAGTTCGCCAACAAGAAGCACAAGTAATGTTGAATTTTCACCTGCTATTACTAAGGTTACATTATCTGAGGTGATTGAGAGAGACCCTGGTTGAAGTGTTCCCTTGACTTGCAGAGTTCTTCCCATGTAAAGATCAGGTTCTTCAACGACTGCATCAACACTGATGTATACATTTCCAAAAGTATTGAGTGCTTGAAATGCTACAAATCCAATTGTAATTACTAATATTGCGATAACTAGTACATTTCGTGTCTTTTTGTTCATCACTCATGGTCTCCGTCAATTTGAGATTCAACCATTTTGAGTTGTTTATCTAAACTCTTCATTCTCATTAATAGATAAAACAGGAATGCGAAGAGACCACCCCAAAAGATGACCGCTACGGTGAATAGTTCAACTTGTTGCATCTGTATTAGCTCCTTTCCATTCTTATTCTCAATAATTTCTCTTGTATTGTATCAACATAGTATGTGAGGTCGATCAAAATGATTGCAATCAGGATAACTGCTATCATGCTGACCATAAGAGTCAATCCATGCTCAGCTGTCATCGAAAGACCAGTTGGCTCAATAACTATTGGATGTAGTGTTTCCCAAATTCGAATTGAAAAGTAACTCAATATCACCATTGGAAATGCAACGATACCGAAGATCGATCCAAACTGAGCTCTCGATTCACGGTCTGTAACTGATGAACGATATGCTAGAACGCTTGCATAGGCAATCCAGAGGATAAGGGTAGTTGTTTCTCGAGGATCCCAATTCCATGGAGTACCCCAGGTTGCATCCGCCCACATCATTCCAGTAAGTAGAGTTATTGTTGTAAAGAAAAGACCGATCTTTACTGATGCAGCTCCCAGTATGTCATACTTGAGTTCACTTTTCCACAAGTACATAACTCCGCAAATTAAGGTGACACCAAATGCACCATAAGCCACAAGTGCTGGAGCTACATGCTGGAAGAAGATTCTAACTAATTCTCCTAGTTCGACATCTGGTGGTGAATAAATCCAAGTCATATAGACATAAAGAAGGGATACCGCAGCTGTGATTCCCAAGAAGATTAGTCTGTTCTTGTTCACTTCTGTTCAACTCGAATTGGTGAGTGCTTCTTTATTTCTAATATGAACGTTTTGCTACGTGACAAGCTTCAAGATGAAAGTGCAAAGTGAAAAACTGATGCAGATAGTGTCAAAATTGCAATCAGGTGTGCTAGCAACATTTCAAATATTATCACGACTGATATCAATCCTGGACCCAAAACTGCAATCTTTGTTATCTCAATAAGTAGCATGAGACCTGATGTTGCAGTGGGAAAGTACACAAGCGGGAACACTGTTGCTTTTGACTCTGAAGGCATAGTAAGAGCTGACGCCATTGAACCGACTGCAGCAAGATCAAGAGTACCTATCAACAAGGTTGCAAGTGCAAGAGGGAAGTTATTGAATAACGAGAATCCAAAAAGAACTGTTACAATAGGCACAAGGAAGACTTCAACAATCCCCATTAATGTGAACCCATAAACTACTTTTCCTAAATATACTGACCAAGCAGGGATTGGAGCTGTGGCAAGTCCTCTTAGAGTCCCTGTTTCAGACTCCGATAGAAAGATAGGAGCGAATCCAAACATCCCGGTGAAGAAAATAATTACCCAGAGAAGAGCGCTTCCTATTTCCTCGCTAACCGAACCTCCCGTAACAACTGCAAATGAAAATGCAATAACTGAAATCAGTGCAAAGAGGAACATTGAGAAGATTTCAAATCTCTTTCTGAATTGTGTAAGGATATCTTTCTTCGCGATGGCTAATGCTGCTCCAAGTCCGGATGTCACCTTATCACCTCAGAGTGTTTGATTAAACTCAGAGATTGGTCCCTGGTTTACAACCACCCCTTTTCTGAGCGTTACGAATTCATCACATAACTGAGCTCCAAATACTAGATTATGTGTTGTAACAATTGTTGTTCTTTTATTCCTGTATTCATTCAGATATTCTTGGAAGTCATTTGTTGTATCCTTATCCAATCCACTGAAGGGCTCATCCAAAAGGAGTAACTCAGGATTGTGCAGGAGACTCCTAACAATGTCTAGACGTTTCTTGAGACCTGTAGAGAGATTCTTTACAGGTTCCTCGAGCCAAGATTTGATTGCAAACCTTGGTGCTAGATCTTCAATCTGTGACTCAAAGAATTCTTCTGTTAATCCATGTAATTTAGAATAGAAGCGCAGATTTTCAATTCCAGTGAGTTCCTCATATAACAGAACCTTATCACCTACTAATCCAATCCTGCGTTTGACTTCCTCAGGCTCTTCTTGGGGATTGAATCCCATAACTGAGATTGTTCCTTCATGAGGCCTGAGAAGAGTAGCTATCACTCGCATCAATGTCGTCTTTCCAGCACCATTCGAACCAAAGAGACCCTGAATTCCAAATTCTGAGAAGTCGAGTGAAATCTTCCTCAGTGCAACTCGATATCCGTATCTTCGAGTGAGATTTCTTATCTCGATGGCCTTTCCTGACATCTGAACTTCTACCTGCTCTTCTGTTCTCTTGACTGACTTTTTAGTCTGTCTACCTTTGAACCAGTTCAAGTTGTTCTAATGGAATATCTTCCTTCCTAATCTGAGGAATGGTGTACCCAAGGACAGCATTACCGAAATTGGAATGATATTGACGAACTCTTGAGCTGCAAATCCAACGCCGAGACCAACTAATGCCCATAATAGGAAACTAGTCCAATCATTGACCACAACCCAGGCAGCCATTCCCTGAATAATGCTGGGAACTAACCACCATGCAAACATGATGGCAATTGGCACTGCAATTGCAGCTGCTAACATAATGAGTAGACTCATTCTTGTGCTCAGATAGAGTGGTCCTGGGAATACTTTGTGAGAATTCAGATATCCCTTCGAATCTGTTCTTCTCTTGAATTTGGCCATCTTGGTAAGGTCCTCTTTTCCATAGAATGTTCGTGAATGCATTGCATTCCACATTCCAATAGAATAGGCCCGACCACCATGTTTCAGACCGATGTTAATCACATCAAGAGAGCGATACCATCCAAACATAAATGGGATTTTTCGACGCTCGTCATCCAAGAACCAAGTGAGAACAGCAACCTCATCTTGATGATTTACTGCCCCTTCCATGGCCATTCTCTCTCCCTTGAAGTGTTTGTTACAATGTTCAATGAAATCGACCATATTCTTCAATGGGACATAGACCTCAGAAGGTGCCACACTTGGACCCAAACGCTTGACTCTCATTGGGAAGAATCGCTCCTCCCATTCGTGATGTCCAATCTCATCAGATTCCACTGTTCCATGATACATGGACACGGTCTCTGCAATTCTCTTAGCAAATTCCTCGTTCTCTTCGTGTGTGCCTTCAAGTGCACAAAGAACTAGCCATTCTCCTTTAGTCGCTGGTGCTTGTCCAAGTTCTTTCAACATTCCATAGAACTCATCTGTCTTGAAGTGCATATAGAATGGACGAGTAATTTTGAGGATAGCTTGCATCGCACCAATAGTCTGTTCCTTATTTGGAAATGACAGTGTCATTGGTTTGATTTCAGACAGCGGGATGATCCTCAAGGTTACTTTGGTAATGATTCCCAAAGCTCCGTTACTATCGATGAAGAGTTCAGTAGATTCTCTGTTAGATTCTTTACCAACTTCAGATTCATAGTAGAATGATTCGTCTCCTTTGAAAACTGGGTCTGGTTTTCTATCAGTGAAAATCTTATCCAGTGGTTCAGTTGTAGAAATTATCTCACCATCTGGTAGGACGACTTCCATTTCAACGACCTGCTCTCTTATACCACCGTACTTTGTACTACCGATACCACATCCACCAGCAGCTGCCCAACCACCAACTGTGCAAGAGTGTGCACTAGAAGGATACGATGCAACAGTAAGTCCTTCATCTTCGAGAACTTCTAGTAGTCTTCTCCAAATGATTCCAGCACCTACTTGAATTGTCATGCTACCTTTGTCGATAAGGAAAACATCGTTCAATCTGGTCATATCGACAATCAGACCTCCCTTGACTGGTAATGCTCCTCCATATCCAGATGTACCATGACCTCTTGGAACAACTTGGATATTGTTCTCTTTACAGAACTTCAAAAGGTTTGATACGATTTCTGAAGAAGTCGGTTGTGCTACTGCTTCCCCTTGTGCATTAATTAAGTCATTAACAATTCCTGGGAGTGAGGAGATATCGTGTGAGTAGAGATGTGTCATGTAATCCTCAGTGGAGAAGAAGTCTTCACCCACAATATCTGCAAGTTTCTGAAAGTGTTCTTTCTTTATCATCTCATATCACCTATAGTCCAAGTGCCTCCACAACGATTTCTGAAAGGTCCTTGAATTTAACAGAAGGCTTGAATTGTTCAATACCGTCTGCAAACGACATTGCACATGAAGGACATTCACTAGCAATAATCTCTGCACCGATTTTTTCAGCCTCTTCAAGTCTACGACCGGAAATCCTAACTGATGCTAATGGATTGGTTCCCTTTAAGAGACCACCACCACCACAACAGCGTGCTTTATTTTTCGAATGTTTCATTTCTTTGACTACTAATCCCGGAATGGCATCTAGTACTTCCCTAGCTGGGTTGTAGTAGTGTTGGTGCCTTCCAAGTTCACATGGATCATGCCAAGTAACGACATGGTTGTAGGGTTTGTCAAACTTGATTTTTCCTTCCTTGAGAAGTCGTAAGACAAATTCTGAAAATGGAAGGAACTCGAAGTCTTTTGTCGCCTCCTTACCAAGGAGATGTGGATATTCCTCAGCAAATGAACGGTGGCAACCAGGGCAATTGAAAACAACAGTTTTCACACCTAATTTCTTGAGTGTTTCAAGATTGTGCAACGCAAGTTCTTTACCTTTATCAAAACCACCTGCAACAAAGTATGGATTTCCACAGCAGTACTCTTCTTCACCAAGAATTGTGAAATCAACTCCCGCAGCATCCATTATCTTTATGGTGTTTTCACCGAGATGAGCAAGTGTGCCTTTGAACGAGATATTACAACCCGCAAAGTATGCTACCTCAGCTTTAATTCCAGTGTGCCCTTCAATAAGGTCATCAACCATATCGGTCCAGAGTGTTCGATCCTCTTGATCCATTTCCATGATGTTGTTAGTTTCTTGAAGAGCTGTATCAATATAATTGACTATTTCAGGCCACTCGCCTAGATTACCGACCTCTTGTCGAACAAGCTGCCAGAATCTTAGCAGAGGAATGTTTGTTTGACATATCTCTTGACATGCTCCACACAAGGTACAATTGAAAATCCTAGCAGCAAAATCTGCTGGAATTGGTTCTTTCTTCTTGATCAATTGAGCCAACTGGTATAGCTTACCCCTTGGTGACTGAGAGTCCCATAGGGTATCAAGATACGCTGGACACACGAAAGTGCAAAATCCGCACCTTGCGCATATTGTTGGTTCTATATCAAGACCCTCAAGTTTGAGGGGTTCGAAGGGTTTTGTCATAGTAGAATCTCCCCATTATGGCCATGGAATTCCTGCCCAATTTAGAATTGGTTCCATTATTGATTCACCGTAAACTGCAAGACCTCCCAATGCTCCCATGAGTACCATAAATCCTCCACCAATGATAATTAGAATGGCATATGGAATGTAGGTCTTGGGACTGACCCATACTCTGTCTCCAAGTTTTGCTCTTACAGCAATCAAGAAGATGTAAATTTCCATACACACAACAGACCATAGGATCTTGAATCGCATGATTGGCATTGCGGTCATGACTTCCACTGGATAGTCTGGTTCCATGAATCCTGTTATAGCTCCTGCAATCAAACCTAATAGACCAATTATGCTGCCAACGTAAATGTACACATCTGCTTGATGGAAGATCCGTGCCCATCTACTTCCTGGTGTATTGATACTGTCCTTGAATGCTATACGTAGCAAAAGGTTCAGCATTGCTACTGCAGCAGCTGCAGCTAGTATTCCTGTATGAAAGTGTATAAAGACTGGATGTATTGCCATTACTATCACCTACTCCTTGTTACTCCTGAATGCTACAATGCCAAGCAGGAAGAGTATCCCTGCAGTTGCTAATGGCACCCAAATCATCATTGATACCCACGTAGCATAGAGGTCAATTGGTTGACTTGTGGGTTGTGTGTTAGTTGTAACTGATTCACCTGTTACAGTCACTTCAATATCTAAGGAAGATGCAAGATCA
This sequence comes from Candidatus Thorarchaeota archaeon MP8T_1, assembly GCA_002825465.1. Next base: position 6,423 of record PJER01000033.1, on the reverse strand, counting down.
CCAGCAGCAGCAGTCCAAATTCGAATCGTTAGAGTACCGGGGGATAGAGGTGTAAATGTCACATCAACGGTAATCTCTCCCGTTGCGGGATTTGTGTCATCTGCTGAAGCATCTTCTGTATTTGGCGCAGAAATTGTAAATTCTGAGTTATCCGCCCACCCTGATTTGATAGATAACCATTCTGCTCCATTTCCTGCTGTGACCTGAAGAACAAATGATTCTCCGGTTGTCGCAGAAACGCTTGTTGAATTTGAAGATAGGGTCAATGTACCTGAGGTGTCGTGGCAACCTGAAGTACCACACTCAGCTGTTTGATCCTCAAAAGCTCCTACAGAACTTGCAGCGGTCACCACAAGCAGTGCTAAAAAGCCAAAAACAACAATACTTTTCGTAAATTGGTTTCGGTTCATTCTTTCAACTTCCATTTTGGTTTCATATTGTACCTTTGACGATTGTACTCGTATCGACCAAGTTTCATTTTCGAACCAATGTCTCATATTTTAGCATATTGGTTACACCTTTCGTATGTATCCACATGTATCCCTAATGAAACTCGAACGGCGCATAGTCAATTGATTGAAAACTGGACGTTACACCTTACTTCAATCTTTTGCTCAATATGGAAGAACGGTAGAAGTTACTTGCGAAGAATCTTACTAAGGATTCTCAATACTGGGATTCCTAAAGCAAGAGCTTGGTTTAATGTCATCAGTCTCGTAATTGATAGACCTATCACTCCTGCTATAATGCTGATAATAAGTAAAGATGGTAATTCTAGAAAGCTGAGAAGGTTGGGATTTATAGATTGAATGAGTGAAAGAAGAATTGGAATTCCTGAAATTACTAGCCCCGATATCAAAGACGCAAAAAACCCGATTGTAAATCCAAGAGCCATTGAAGCTCGACCGATTGTCACTCTCCCCCCAAATACTTTCACTGGATTCATAATCTGATGAGGATCAAGTCTTCTCTTCATCTCTTTAAGGTTCAAGTAGTCATCTTTTCCATAGAATTCGCTTGCATGTCTACTATTCCACAGACCGACAGCATAAGGAAGCCCTCCAAAACGTGCAGCTAAAGCTGCAATTTGAAATGATCTATACCACCCTATTGTAAACGAGAATCTCTTACGTTCATCATCAAGAATCCAAACCATAACTGAAGATTTACCGTCATTACTAAACATTCCTTCAATTGCAACTTTTGAATTTCTAAGTTCTGCCTTGGTCTTTTCCATAATCTCTGGAAGTACGTCAATTGAAACCAACATCTCCGCTGGTACTATGCTCGGTCCATGTCGTTTAATTCTGAGAGTGAACAATCGTTCATCCCAATAGAATCGTGAACGATTATCGTTCAATAATATACCCTTTTCTTTATCGATGAGTAATTTTAGAGTCTCTATATCCTCTTCATTTTGGAATATTGTGTTAAGAAGAGCTCCTGTCAGTATGAATTTTCCACTCTCATTTTCATAGTTGTCAATAATCTCGAGCTTGTTTGTATAATTGTCTGCAAGAAATCTCAAATGATATGGTTCTATTTCAGATATTGTTCGTCTTGCCGCCTGTACAAGATCACTCATATTCTCGAATGTAGCTGCAAAGGGAATCAATTGTAATTTCGGAATAGTTCTAAGTGTCACTTTGGTAATTATTCCTAGAGTGCCATATGTACCTGTGAAGAGGCGTTCTTCTTGATCCGGTGTTCCTAGTCCAGCAGCTGATAGTTCCTTGGTTAGCCATTCATTGCCTTCTTTCACATCTTCTGCAACTGGATCATTATTTGGGTCAATCAATAATCTTCCAAGTCTGACTATCTTGCCATTTGGTAATATTGCTTCAATACCTAGGACATGTTTGAGTATGTTTCCATGACGTGTAGAACCAATTCCTAGACCTCCACTTGCAACAAATCCTCCTACAGTGGCAGCAGTTGCACTAGATGGGTAAACCGGAACCATACTACTAAGGCGTTCAAGAAAAGTTAGAAGTTCTCCCCAGGTGATCCCAGCTTCTACAGTAATTGCTGCTTCGTATTCATTGAAGTAAAGAATGTTAGTCATAGCTGTTAGGGCGACACAAAGTCCACCTCTTGTTGGAATAGCTCCTCCCCAACCTGATGTTCCATTTCCACGTGGGACAATTGGAATATCATGTTCCTTTGCATAGAGAACTAGATTCTGAAGCGAACGAACATTGACTGGTTGTGTGACAAAATCAAATTTTGGACTGATTATTTGATAGGCAACATCCGGCAGACTCGTGACATCTTTCGAATAAATCATGCATGTTTCATGTGTTGTTGAAACATTATCATCTCCAACGATGTCTGGAATCTTCTGCTTCACGTTTCTTCATTGCCTCCTTCTTTCTTTGGTAGCAATGAATTTGCAACGAGCTGCGTTATGTCTTGAACCAGAACTTCATAGTTGGTTGTGAATTTAGCAAGATCAAATGCAAGAATGCACCTGGGACATTCAGTGACAATTTGTGTAGCAGGGGTCACCGTGGCATCTCTTAATCGATTCTCTGCTATTTTGGCTGAAAGAACAGGATCTACAACATCCAAGAGTCCATGTGCTCCACAGCATTTTGTATGCTTTCCGGAAGGAGTCATCTCAACTTGATATAGACCTGGAATTGAATCCATTACATTTCTGGGTTCCATTGTTGCTTTCAGTACTCTTGCAGAAATGCATGGATCATGAAATGTTGCTGTTATCAGAGGTTGTTCCTCGAACTTCAACTTCTTCTCTCGTATCAATCGATCGAAAAACTGTGATGCTGTTAGTAATTCTATATCTTGATATTCTTTGAAATGCTCACTATATTCTGACCATGTGAGAATGCATGAGGGACAGCTAAAAACAATCGTCTTCACACCTAGCTCTCGTATGACCTTAAGATTCTTCTCAGCCATTTCATTGATATCCTTGAGGTTTCCAGCCCATCCAAGCGGAGCACCACAACAAACCTCTTTATCACCCAACAAGGTGAAATCCACTCCAGCATAATCCATAATCTTGACCATGGATTTTGCTACATCATGTAATTGAGACTTCAGGGCGACATTACATCCCAAAAAGTATGCGACATCTGCTTTCTTAAGAATACGGTCCTTAACAAGGTCTTCGACACCTTCCATCCAGAGAAGTCTGTCTGCTGACCCCATCCACATAATGTCCCCACGTTCTTTAATGGATTTCAGAACAAATTGTGCAGGTTTTGGAAGTAATCCACGCTCTCGAACCTCAACTCGAGCAACTTCCCAAAAACGATCAAGTTTGATACCTGTTGTACAAACCGCGGTGCAATGTTCACATAAATTACACTGGAAAATCTTGTGTGCAAATTCAGGACCGAATTCACCTTCACCTTCTAAAATTGAACGAATGACATGGAGTTTTCCTCTTGGTGCAAAAGATTCCCATTTTAATTCACGAAAAACAGGACAGACAACAGTGCAATTTCCACATGAAGCACACACATATGGTTCATTTTCTTGTCCATACTTTTCTAGGAAATCTAATTTAGTCATCAGTAGCACATCGAAGTATTTTGTTCTGCAACCCTAAAGCGCAGTATTTAGCAATACCAAGGGGTCAAACCCCTTGGTTATTACTATGTGTGTATGAGCTATTTTAGGTCTTCAATCATTTCGCCAGCACACGCGATTCCTGATCTGGAAGCGGCTTCCATTGAAGCGTAGTACATACCAACATTTGCATGGGGTCCAGCTACATAGAGCCCTTTCACACCAGTTCGGTTGGATGTCAGACGATCATCCATGATACCCGGTGGTTGCTTTAGAACTGATTTCCAAATCTTCCAGCTCTTCTTCCATGTGACTTTCTCTTTTACTCCAGGAACTAGAATTTCCAATTCATCAAGAATCGCATCAGTTGCCTCTTCATCGCTCATCTTGAGAAGTTCTTTATCAATACCAGTCACTGTCAAGAGTGATTCGCCAATTGGAGCTAGAACTCCTGAAACTCTCTTAGCCTCAGCAACTATGTTGACCTTTCGTCCTGGAACAAATGCGCCAACATTGAAATCTAGAACTCTGGATTTGAGACCAAAGTATGCTACAGTAGAAGGTGCATATTCGAATTTTGCAGCTCTCTGAGTGAATTCTTTAGGCAAGTCACTCATCTTTACGAAGTTTGAAAGTGCATCAATTGGCACTGTCAAGACAACTGCATCAGTATCAAGGTGTTTGCTAACACCATCTTGTTCGTAATCCACACCAACAACTTGGTTATCTTCAATTATTACTTGATTTACAGCGCAATTTACTTGTGGTTCCACTCCAAAATTACGTGCTTGTAGCATCAGAGTGTATGCAACACTACCAAGTCCACCTCTCTCAGGATACATAGCTTTGAATCCATCTTCATACGCAAATCGCAAATATTCAGAGTATAGATACTGTCCAGCTGATACCTCATCAGGGTCCATGAAAGTTACTGTCTTGATTAATGGCGCATAGAAGTCTTCCTGAATGGATTCTGGAATCTTTTTATCCTCAGCATATTCAGAAAAGGTTACATTATCAAGTTCTTTAAACTCAGATTCTTCCCTCTTGATATTTTCTTGAATTAGCAATCCAAGTCTTGCTCTATCTGTAGTAGGGAGTAAACCGAATTTAGCCAACTCCACAGCAGACCTACGGATGATATGTCGTTCACCATCCTTCAACCATACTGCTCCTTCTCCTACCGTTGTCATTTTAACTCCGCTTCGCTCAAGAATCGGAATTAGTGATTTGAATCCACCAACGAAGAAGTGCAGACCTTGGTCAAAGACATAACCAGACTCAGTATAGGATCTTGCACGACCTCCGACAGTCTTCTCCTTTTCAAGAATTGTACATCGGGCTTTAAGACCCTTCAGCTCCAGCGCACAGCTGAAACCTGATATTCCACCACCAACGATTACAACTCGTGTGCCTTTTTCTTTACTCATAGTTTTATTCTCCTTCTATTCTATGTAACTCTTTCTAATCCACTGAGGATGACCGAGCTTTGTCCAAGATTAGTTCATCCAACTGGATAACTTCCAGATTTGTTTCTCGTGCATTGTAGCTGAGATTCTTGTAACATGATACGCATGTTGTAATAATCCCATCTACTCCGAGTTCTTCTGCTTCTGCAACTCTTCTTCGCCCTACTGATGCAGCAACATCAGGATCTAGGACTGCAAGAAAACCACCGCAGCAGTTTGAATTCTCTCTATTATTCTTCAGCTCAACAAATTCCAGGTCTGGAATTGCTCTAATGATCTCTCTAGGAGGTTCATATATACCCAATGCTCGACCCAGATGGCAGCTATCATGAAATGTATAGCTTCCGTCGAGTCCTTCAAATGTAAGTACACCATTTCGAACCATATCTGCTAGGACTTCAACGGAATGAAGAATATCAATATCGAATTCAGGACCGATGATATGTGGATAATGTTCAGCTAGTGTCCCATAACAGCCACCGCATCCAGTCACTATATGATCAACACCTGCTTTCTTGAACATCTCATAATTCTTACGAACTATTCTCTCAAAACCTTCATCATCGCCAGCCCAGTAATTAAATAGTCCACAACAGACCTCACTGGGGATATATCCTGCATTCACCTTGAATTTAGTCATCATGTCAACTATTGTTTCGGGTTGGTCAGGATACCAGAATGAACCCATGCAACCTGAGAAGATTGCAGTGTTTGACTCTTCAGGAAGTTCAAGGTCCTCTGCCCAGACTCCTCTCTCATCAGCTTCAAAACCAATAAAGGGAGTTCCTTCCTTAGCTAGCCAATCAAGTACCTTTGTGAGTGTTTCTGACATCTCTCCTCCAGTCTTTAGCAATTGAGCCTTAGCGTCATGCCAAATATCCGTGACTGGAACTCCTGCAGGACAGATTGCTTCACAACGTCTGCAATCAGCACAATACAATTTCTCCAGAAGTGCTGGTGGAGGATTTCGCATCTTTGTTGCGTAGGCGCGTAAAGCTCTCAGCTTTCCACCAGGACTATCTAATTCAGATTTTAATTCAATGTACATTGGGCATGAATCTCTACAATAATTACATGACCCGCATGCTTTCAGTACTTCAGCAATTTCATCTATATTCATAATACCACCTCACTCTCCCACATATCTTGAGAGCCGCCGAAAAGCGGTGGCTAGCAAGAATAGAATATCTATCCTCCTAAATGATGTCATACAACTCGTTACTCTGTCAGGATTCATGATACCACTTGGGTCCCATTTCTCCTTAGCAGTTATCATCTCATTCAATCGATCTGGATATGCACGCGACATATAGATCGAATTCTGGAGTCCAATAGTATAAGGAACTCCACCTAACTTGATGGCTCTTTTCATCATTTTATGAAGAATTCCTTTACTTGCGATGAACTTCAGATAGTG
>PJER01000143.1 GCA_002825465.1 Candidatus Thorarchaeota archaeon MP8T_1 | reverse complement strand
GTCATCTCGAATTCTCCTTTCTCATGATATTGAATCAATCCTTCAAAATCCCCTGGTCCGACTAATATATCACCATTCATCAATAGTGATGTGTCATCACCAACAAAGGATTTTGCATACCCAGCTGCATGGGCTGTTCCCTTCCTCTCCTCCTGCAGTACGAAGGAGACAGTCATTTTTCCCTTTCCCCATTTTTCCGAATTTACAGCCTCACTAAGCTTTTCAGCATGATATCCATAGACAATCAATGTTTCTTCAATACCTGCTGTTTCTAATGCTTCCAAAGTATGAAACAGAAGTGGTTTTCCAGCTACTGGTAGAAGATGCTTTGGCTGATTTGCAGATAATGGTAACATCCTTGTAGAATCGCCCGCTGCGAGTAAAATGGCCTTCTTCATCTTGAGTCGAAGAAGTCCTATCTACTGTAGCATTAAAGGCTTTGTAGATGATAGGATTGTACCCCTCCATTGTCTAAAACAAAAGGAAAATTGAATTGACGACCATCATATACCGCAGTCTTTGACCGCGACACATCGACAAGATACTGCGATAAATTAATAAGCAACTTTGTAACACAAATAAGTAGTTGATTTAGGCAATTTCTGCGCTGCAGAGCCTTATCAGAAATTCCAAATTTTAAGGGAAGGTAATCAAAATGATGAATGAAATTGAATTGCAGGAGGAGCTCAAGAACATGAAGCTCACAAAGAGTCAGATGATTGTCTTGGACATTCTCAGAAGTAGCGGTCAAGATGGTGTCACCCCAAAACAGCTCCTTGACAAGGTTTCTTTTGCACCAAGAACGGTCCGATATGCACTACGAAAACTCCTGAAGAAGCATTTGATCAAGCGTGTACCCTGTCTGCAGGACATGCGCCAGTGGATCTATGTTCCTGCTTAATCAAACTAAAAGCAGGTCAAAAAATGAAAATTGAAGAACCGACACTAGTAGCCCTCGGGCTATTAGCTGTCGAGGATTCGCTTATTGTTATACTCTCAAGTAGAGGATTATAGGTGAAACATGATGCCGGGCACAACTCTAATGGACACACTCAAGATTCTTACCGGGCAACAAGCAATTGATGCCTATAAGGCACTCAGCGATGAGAACCGAAGACAAATACTTCATGCACTGAGAGCAAGACGTATGTCTACTACTGAGTTAGTGGAATTCTTGTGTGAACAGGATCCCCATAAGGAGGTAAAACCCCAAACTGTTCGCTATCACCTAAAAGAGTTAGAAAAGTGTGGCCTAATTCAGATGGACGGCTACGAACCAGCTGGAAATGGCGACAGCCATATCATGCAGAAGCTCTGGCGTGCTACAGCTGAAAATGTTTTCATAACAACAGGCGATCTCAATGGCTTTGGAGCACGAGATGGGTACGATCTAGACAAGACATTAGATATCGTTGCTACTATGAAGAAACTTGGATTTCTCTTTGAGGATGAAGAGGAAATCCGACAGATTGCAGAAGCTCTGACAAAACGTGATAAGATTGTTACACGTGGCCGCGAGCTAGCGAGAGAACCTCTCCGGCAAGCCAGTGAGATTGATCCAGCGCTTTATGTTATGTTCCGCAATATCCTCAGTATCGTACGTCTGAATGATGGTGACTATGAAGAATACTGGAAGACTAGTCACATAATTACAGATGGACTAAGAGCGGCTCATCGAAGGGGTGCGGGTCCAAACCCGAAAGTTTACTAAAACCACCGAATCACTCAGTCTTCTTGTATCCAGGATATTCGGTCTGAAGTAGTCGGCGTATTCGAGCGGCTATTTTTGGACCAACGCCTTTCGCTTTTTGTAGAGTCTTTGTTTCCTCAGAGAAGATACGCTCCAGAGTGCCAAACTCTGTAAGTAATGCGCGGGATGTGACAGTATCAACGCCGGGAAATCCTGAGAGAATATATTCTAGTGTTTCTGCATCACTGCCCTTTGAATCTCCTGATCGAGTGCGTAGTGGCTTTCTCGATGAAATCTGTTCTAGGTGTGCAATGCGATAGAGGACATTAGCAGTTTCCTCAGCATTTCGTGTCCAGATTATGGGGACTTGAATTCTGATTGCAATAGAGGCTAAGGCTCCATAGATTGAGGCTGGATTCACTCCTCTCAGTCCAATAATCTGCTCACCCTCGATTATGAGAACAGGCCGACGATATGCTGAACGCAAGGCGCTTAGTTGAACGAATAGACGTCCGTCAATTAGAGACTGAATAAAATCATTCGATTCTTTCCGTTCAATAGCCACATCTTCTGAGGCTACGTAGTCGCCAATCTCGAGACTCTCTCCAGAAATCATTACATCCAAACGGGCAAGTTCTCGTGCTACTGCTGTGGGCAGTTCACGTGAGTCCACAATGAGCTTAATCTGCTCTTCTTCGATCTTCGGGGCAAGGCTTGAGAAGGAGTCTTCGGATTCCTGTTCTTCCTCTTCACTAACAAAATCCTCAAGACTTGTTTGCTCCTCGCTCTCCTCAGTTTCTGCCTCTTTCAGAGCCTTCGGCATCTTCTTCAATTTGCTCATCACACTCCAATGATAGAACTCATCATGAGTTCCTCTTGCAACAAAAATCACCACTCTACCGGGAGCTCTTCGCCCTGTCCGCCCCCTACGCTGGATATATGGTACCAGAGAGGGTACACAATCATAGAAGATAACAAGATTGCATTCAGGAATATCAAGGCCTTCTTCGCCAACTTGTGTCGCAACGAGAATATTGAACTCATTATTCCGGAAGCCTTCAAGGACCTCTACCTGTTTCTTCTGACTGAATCCCTTATCAGAGCCTTTTGAGCTCTGTCCAACAAACCGGCTTACACGAGCGTCATCCAGCTGTTCTAGGGTCTCTGATACCTCAGCAGCAGTATCGCGAAATCGTGTGAAAATGAGAATTCGAGAGTCTAGATTAATTGATAACTGCTCACTGACAATCTCGAGTATTGCGTCCGCTTTAGGATGTCGATGGTTGTTTGCTATAAGCGCTTGTAGCAACGTTTCGAACTGCTTGAATTCTGTTCTCGAAACAAGATCCTTTACTCCCTTGGAGCTCTTCTTGTTACTTATCTCTTCATACATTCCTCGAATATATCTCAGAGTTGGTGTCAATCCTTGTGTTCCAATGAACTCTATGAGGTGTACGATCCTCAACAGCGCTGTGAGGTTCCTAATAACAAGGAAGAGTGTTCTAGGCGGATTTGTGAAGGATCCTATCTCCTTACGCACTGCACTCTGCGCTCGAAGTATCTCCTTTCTCGTCAAACGTCTGCTATCAGGCAGACTGAAGCCATGGTTGACCACAGGCTCCCTATACTCTTCCATAATTGAGTATAATATGTCTCGAAGGGCTTCAACCTCTGAAGTGAGTCGGATATAGTGCACCTCAGAGTCGATGGACACGATATAGTCCCTCACATCCTTGCTCTTCTCATCTCTAACCTCGACATGAGTCAGCCTCAGATTGTCACATACCATCTTGATGTGCTCTGTCTGGTGTCCAGGTGAAGCAGTCAGACCAAGAGATAGGGGATTCTGTCCCTGTTTCTCGTAGAGTTCTGCAATGAAAGTATAGGCATAATTACCGACTCCACGGTGAGCCTCATCATAAACAATCAATGAAACGTTGGTGAGGTCATAACTTCTCTGTATCAAATCATTTTGTAAGGCCTGTGGGGTCATCACAATGACCTGTGCCTTCTGCCATGAAGTCCGTCTCTTCTCTGGTACATCCTGTCCAGTCAAACAAACAATTAGGTTCTCTTCAAGATCTAGAACACGCCTTAGATAACGCGCCTGTTGGTCTACAAGAGGTCGTGAGGGAGCAAGAAATAGGATCTTAGAGCCTTTATGCTCCGTCAGACGTTTTGCCGTCAATAGTGCAGCAATCACAGTCTTTCCCAATCCTGTACTGAGTACTATTATCGTACTCTGGCGTGATGCAATCTCTGCTAGATTGACCTGGTATGCCCTATAGTCCACAGTCTGGGTCTTGACCAATGGCGCTTCCACGTATCTTTCGCGTTCAGCCAAAGCCACAGCCTCTTAGCATCAATGATTTTCCATATCTAAGATAATACTCACTGTAAAAAGCCTCCTACAAATATATCCTACAGAACAAGGAGCCGAGACGTGATGACTACTACCATGAAAGAACCAATGCCAAGCATTGAAGCTGAGCTCTATGAGCTTAAGATGCCAGGTCGATTATTGGGAAAAGAAGTACTTGACAACAGAGCTCGACGCATTGGCATCGTCAGAAGCATTAGAATTGCCTTGCATCCAATACGCTCAGAGCTCATTGTAAAAGGTGCAGAAGTGGAATTTCCTGTTGATTTCTCGAAAGTGGATGCTGTAGGAACTGTGGTACAGCTCAACTCTGTGGTAAAAGACGCAGAGGAGATCGAGGTTCATGATGTCATAAGATTACAGAAAGAGGTTCTGGATGACATCAAATCTTGTCTGGGTGGACGCTGAATCCATATAGTAGGCATTTCGAAGGGTTAATACATGTCAGTGGGTTCTCTACAAGGCTGGAGGCGTAGCTATGGTCCTCACCGTGGAAGAACTTGCTCAGACAATTGATCATACCGAACTCAAGGCGGATGCTAAGCAAAGCAAGATCAAACAGCTCTGTGAAGAGGCACTATCATATAACTTTGCAGCAGTTTGCATCAACGCTGTTCATGTAGAGTATGCAGCTGAACTGCTCAAAGATTCAGAAGTGAAGGTCTGCTCTGTTATTGGATTTCCCCTTGGGGCGACTTTGTCCGAAGTAAAGGCTACCGAGACCCGAGAGGTAGTAAAACGAGGTGCGCATGAAGTTGATATGGTAATCAATGTAGGCGCCCTGCGTGATGAGAACTACAATTTAGTTCAAAGTGACATCGAAGCAGTTGTCGCAGCCTCTGGTGATGCTCATGTTAAGGTCATCCTTGAAACTGGTCTTCTTGTTGATGATCAGAAAAAGAAGGCCTGTTATATATGCAAAGAGGCGGGTGCTGATTTTGTCAAGACCTCTACTGGATTTGGACCAATGGGAGCCACACCATACGATGTAAGGCTCATGCGAGAGGCTGTAGGTGAATCAATGGGTGTGAAGGCCGCTGGTGGAATCCGTACTTTCAAGGAAGCCCTTCGACTGATTGATGCTGGAGCAAACAGGATTGGTACAAGTTCTGGTATAGGAATAATCGAAGACTACCGTTGGGCTCAATATAGTGACTCTTGGATGCAACCTGAC
>PJER01000142.1 GCA_002825465.1 Candidatus Thorarchaeota archaeon MP8T_1 | reverse complement strand
AGTTTTCCATCACATAGTCTAATGACATGTATATCATCAACCAATACCTTTGAGAAATCACCATCAAATTTCGGGCATTTTATGTATGTTCCAATCGATGCACCAGCAGTAACAAACTTGGGTGTCGTATCAACTATAGGAACTTCTATTATTCCTCGTGATGCACTCCACCTTAGAAACTCCATAACTCTATCAATTGGTTGGAACATTGAGTCTGCAATATGCTCAACAGAAACATTGCCATCGACAAGCATTAGAACATCGAAGCCAAAATTACGATATATCTTCTTCATCTCATTGTTTAGTGCAGAATCAAGCAAGAGAGAATTAGAATATTCAGAGCCTCTTGCGGGAACTGTATTTGGAGATATGTTGTAGTCTTTTGGAGCAAGCAATTTGGCTGGCTTGGCTATAATTTCCGGAGCTGGAGAAGTTTCCTCGTCGGGTGGAGGAACTACGGGAGGCGCTTCGGGAGGTGCTTCAACAGATGCAGCCTTAATGGCTATGCTCTCCAACACTTGAATGTTCAACTCTGAAGAGTCTTCAAAATCTTCAGGCGGTGGAGGAAGCTCAATTCCCTCAAGCAGACGAAGCACATTCTTAGTTTTGGCTATAGCAAGTCCAAGTTGAAGTTCGGGCACATATAGTACGGTCAAAATCCAATTCTCATCGACAGGAGAAAGAACCACAAGCCCTTTCTCAGTATCAATGGTCATCAAGCGAAGGTCTGCTTTATAGAGCTTGATACTGTCTTTTACTCTGGGGAACAGCTCGTCAGGAAAAGCAAAACTGACAAATGGTCTACCAATCTTTGTCATCAGGGAGTATCCCAGAACCTGATCGTCAAATCGAAGTTTAGACAAAGCACGCTCCAAATCTTTGGACATAGTATAACACCTCACGGACACTAGCCTGACCAAGACCTACCCGTTCAATCCCTATTTTCAAAAGTCATCTGAAAAGGATTGTGGTTGCGTTGTTTGATTTCTGCATAGAGTTTATTCGAAAACTGTTAAGAGGGATTCACAAACACAAAAGATGTTAGTTGTCTAGAGGAGATTCAATGAGAAACTTTCTTGGTGGCCTCATCGGAATTATCATCGGTTCCTTTTCACTTGTCACTCTAGCGGGACTGAATTCATCTCAGCCGCCTATCCCAGTTCCATTCAACACGTTCTGGTTCTTATTAAATGGCGCATGGGTGTTTCAATCAACTTTTCAAGAACTACTCAATCAGACATTAGTGACTTCGTTATTGCTATCTTGGTTGATTATTGGCATCGTCATCTCGCCCTTTTCCCGAAAGGGCTGGAACTTACTGAGGTCAACACTATGGGTAGGAGTCTTTCTCACAATCTTTGCGTTAATGTTCCAAATATTGGAGAATCCTTCTTTTTGGGATGTCAATTTGAATCCGACTAGGAATTATGATCTTTTGTTTCAATTCATTACATCAATAATTGTATCCCTTTTTGCACTTCCAAGTGCAATTCCTATCACACTGGCCATAGAGAAAGCACAACAAACGAAAGACCCACCAATTCCCAATAAGATTGAAACCATTTGCGATTGTGGGGCTGTCTACAAATCAAAGCCCCTTATCTGCTCAGAGTGTGGTCGTATACTAAGAACACCAGAGAGCTAGCGGTCTCTGGTAATACCACCACCAAGAAGTCCACCAATAACACATGCGATTGCTGGATAGATGGCTCCTTCGAGTGCAACCTCCATTAGAAGCAATGAGCCTGGTGCGAAAATCGCTGCGATATCAAATCCAGGAGATATTACAAAAACCAGTAGCCAAGTAAGAAAGGCACCAATAATGGCCGCAAAAACTGCAGCTAGGATGGCAGGTAGGAAGTCCTTTGACATAAGACCAGCAACAAGTCCGCCGGTACCCCAAGCAAGAAACATGAGAACTGACGCGCCATCTGCTCCGTAGCCTATCACACTACCAAGGCTAGATCCACCCATAGCTGATGGATAGAGTATCGTTCCAACGACAGCTAGTCTAATCTCGAGATCACTGTTGCTGAGAAAATCCTGCACTACTGTAGGTGATATCAAATCAGCTGGCATATAGACACCGAATGTCATGACAATGAAAGTGATAGCGAATGCCGTTACGAGTCCGAAGATCGTACCTAAACCTTGACCCAATTATTAGGCCTCCGTAATTGGTGCTTATACGATATTTTCGCGTTTATTGTTTTATACCTATTCCAGATGGCTACTCGCGCTTTATTCTCTGAGAATGAGAGTCCATGTGCATGCATCGTCACCCAGAGCCCTGCAGGACTCCTGGTAACTCTCAGCAGAGAAACCTCGTAATTTCATGACAGCATCAAAGACTCCGCTAACGATTACACAGTACTGAAGGCCAGGCATATCAGAGATTGAAACACCTTCACAAATTGGGCAGTCGGCATCAGTGAATTTAATCACCTTTTTGTCATCACTTATATCGATATTAGTGAAAAACTGCCCAGAGTTCACCTTGTAGGCTAGTTGTAGTGTCTTTGAGAACTCTGCGAAATCACCAGCATGTTCTCGGATTCTATCTGCATAATCCATGAGAAGCGTTTCACCAACTCGAAAGCCAATGTCTTTCATCTTGCGATTAATCTCTTCAACACTGCCGCTTGTACTCATGACTAGATTCATGAGCTCCCGATAACTGGCCTGGAAGAGAACCTTCGAAACTTTCGTCGTCATTAAATTCCACGCAATTTTTCCCTTTATACTCATCTTGTTTTATTCTCCTGATTTCTTATCTGTACGAACCATTCTTAGAGTCTTCCCACGATATGGGAGGATACTCTGTAGTGCCTCAAAATATAGTATGCCTAATTCTGTTGATATTTCCTGCAGGGTTCGTGTCCCATCACAGAGTTCAAGGATTTGGCGATGTTCTTTCTTTGCTTTCTCAATGTTGCCTTCAAACAGGGGTAGCTCCACAATCTCTTTCTGACTTGTTTCTTCAGCGTCGGGACAATCCACAGCAACTATCTTCTCTGCTAAACACCATCTGATAACATCTTCAACTCGTTGTGCAGGTTTATAGAGACTTCCAGCTATCTGAAAGATTGTCATTTTCTCGTCTATGACCAATAGAACATCCACACCCAAGTTTGCATGAGCCTTCTTGAGAGCAAGATTCAAACCCGAGTCAAGAGTCACAGCTTCTTTGTATTTTTCACCCCTAAGAACAACGCATCCATAGGTCAACTCAATGGATTCCATTGAGGTAGATGTGTCATCTATTGCAGGAATAACACCATGCTCTTCTGGATGTTCTATCAGTTGCTCTTGAACAGCAGGCTGTTCAATTTCAGGGACTAGATCCTCCTCTAGGTCAATGGGTACGGGGGGCGGTGGAAGCGCAACCTGCTCTAAAAGCTCAACTACCGATTTTGCCCTTGAAAGTGCGGTACCAAGAGTGAGCTCTGGTGTGAAAAGTACTGCGAGAACCCACTGAGGATCAACTCGTGAGAGAATAACGCTTCCCTGACTAGTCATAATATTGACCAGCTTAAGATCAGCTGCATGAATCTTTAGAGTGCCCTTTATTTGTGGCACAACCTCGTCAGGTAGTGAGAAAGACAGGAACGGCTGGCCATCATTAGTAATTAATGCGTAGCCAGTAACCGACTCATCGAATTTTAGCTTCGTGAGTACGCGTTCCAATTCCAATTAAATCACCTAACCTCGCAGAGGCATTACTACTAATGCGTTTGTTATTGGTGCATAAGTAGCTTTTTACCATCACTTGATAGCGCAGGATTCAAACGAAGCATGTGAATGACATCTTGACGTGAGGGGTGTGCAGCTATGGGTGATGAAACATAAAGAGCTGCGACTGCGTTCGCAAGAATAATTCGATCTAGTGGCGAAATCTCGAAAAGGTGGCCATAGATGTCTCCTGCATTCCATGCATCTCCTGCGCCGCAGACAACTCTGCTCTCCACATCAAATGAAGGTGTCGCAATAATGTTGTCCCCATTAATGACAGCTGAGAAGAGTTGTGTGTGTAAATCAATCTTGATTCCTAATTCTTGTGAAACTTTCATTGCTAAGTTAATCCATTGCTTTGGATTGGATACATGATGACGTAAGCCGTCATCTCTCCCTGCGAGATGCCAAGAGAGCCAACTGATTTCATTCTCATTCGCCCCTAAAACGTCAACAAGACCCTCTTGTAGGACATTCTTCACGAGTGGTTCGATTAATTCAGTATTACTAGATGGATCGCCTATGTCCATGAACGTTATTTTGCTTGGAGTTTCCTTGGCCATCTCGAAGAGACCGTGCGCAAGGTCTGCACCTTTATGATTGTGATTTAGATTAACAAGCGCAATCAGACCACTCTTTCGAATTAGATCCAAATCAGATTCCGTAAGATCTTCAAATCCGAAGGCTGCGGCAGATCCACTGTCGCTAATCATCATATTAATACTACGACCCTCAAACTCGGTTTCAATCGAAACTGTAGATGACAATCGCCCATTTCTATGAACATTATTCATATCTACACCAGGGGGTGCCAAGGCATTAAGAAGCGATGCGCCGTACTCATCTGTGGTAATAATCATTCGCGCGTCTACACCTAGAGCGTGTAGAGCTGAGGTCGTATTCACACAATTACCACCGCGACGAATCATTTGTTCAGTGCCAGTTAGATTCCCTCCACCTTGATGTGCAAGAGTGTCAAGAGCTTTCAAGAACTCGGGGTACGAGGGAAGGATGACAAAATGGTCAACAAAAAAGTCCGGGAGAATAACTGGATAAGGAACAGTGGGAGGATTTTCAAGAAGTGAGATAAGACGAGTATAGTCCAACTCGATTACCTCACTTTACTATCATGACAAACTAGACCTTCTTCAGCGCGGCCTTAACCATATTTGTGATACGTTCTTCTGTTATGCCCGTTTTATTTGCCACTTTAGCGATATCACAATAGGCAAGATCGGAAACTGTTTTGATCCCAGCCTTTGCTAGAAGTTTGGCTTCATCAGCCTTTACCGCCTTTAGTGCAGACAGCTCATCAACGGCTTTTGCAACTGTTGCTGTTGCTGTACCTTCTTCTGCAGCGAGAGCTGCCACAAATTCTTCTAGGTCTTTTTGGTACTGCTTTAACGCTTCAACATTCTCAGGATAAGCAGTTTTTCTTCGGATATCGACAATTAGACCCATCTTTCGAGCGTCATCAACAGTGAGTCCAGCTTGAGCAGTTTCTTCGATGCTAAAACCGCGACCACGTCGGGG
>PJER01000141.1 GCA_002825465.1 Candidatus Thorarchaeota archaeon MP8T_1 | reverse complement strand
CACCAACGTGACCACATCTTGGACAGGGGACTCGAGTGAGGTCATCTATGGATTGGAATGTAATACGTTTCCAATCGATTCCAGCTTGATAGTTGCATTCAGTGCAACGAAGCACGTCTTTAGTGAAACTCCAGTAGCTACTCAACGTATCTTTAGCAATCTTCATTGTGAATTCCCAGAGTGCGTCAGGATCAGGGTTAGCCTCACCGAGGTAGATGTGAGTGAGAGCACCACCATCCATCCATGGGTGGAACATTCCTTCTTTCTTGATTCTCTGACTTAATGGGAGATTAGCACTAACATCAAGAGTAGTGCTATTCGTGTAATAGACATTAGGAGCGTTTCCCTTGAGGTACTTTCTCATTCCAGGATAGGCCTTGTAATCCTTCACAGCAAGCCGTCCTGCAGCACTTTCTGCAGGAGTACGTGTTACTCCAAAGTGAAGACCAGTTTCTTCTTGGAACTCCTTAGCCTTAGTTTTCAGATGCTTAAGGACCTTGATACCGAATCTAGTACCTTCGTGTTCATGTAATTGATGTCCTGTAAGGACCTGAGTCATCTCATCAAAACCCACAGTACCAAGTAAGAATTCACGCTTGCTCATATTGATGAGTGGTTCGCCATTTGGTTTTGGTTGGGTGTAGAAGGGAACACTACCACTAGCAATCAATCGGTCCATGAGTCGCTTCTTCTCAAGAATGACTTCTTTGGACATCTCAACATATTCGTCAATTTTCTCAAAGAACTTGTCCTCATCTGCTCTACCAAGGTATGCTGCACGACCGAAGTTGGGAGTAACCATCTGTGATGCTCCAAAGACCATATTCCCACTGAGGAATTCTTCCAACTCTTCATCACTACTTGCAGTCCAGAGATGTGAGCAACAACTACTGCATCCCGCCTCAATAGATGATCGCCAGTTTAGATAGTTCTCAAAATAGGGAGAACCATGCTTGGCTGTTAGTTCAGCAACAAGCCTCCAAGACTCCTCATTCTCTGGAGTCATGAACTCTTTTCTTAGGACAATATTGGGTTTTGGAAATCCGAATCCTTTACCTTTTGCATCACCTTCAATCATGACTTCCATGAAGGCATTGAAGAATAGTCTTGCCTCATCCTCAAAATCACCATAGGTAATCTCGGTCTCTTTACCTCCAGGTAGAACAGCTGGAACATTTTTCATAATATTGGGAATACCAGGCGTGAGGTCTACACTACTGAAGATGACTTGACCTCCGCGAGCAACGTATTGCTGTGTGAGTGTGAAAATAAGCTGCTGAGCTGCCTGCTTGATCTTCTTGTACGGAAGTCCTTTCATGAAGGGAGCGAGGAAGGTGTTAAAGTAAAAGTAACCTTGGCCGCCAGCAAATGAGCTCTGTGCGGCTGCTAGCCAGATAGCTGCATGATTCACAGCAACTGAAAGGTGTTGAGCTGGACCTGCAGCACTTGAGTGCATACCACCGAGACCGTCAGGTGCGATACCAAGTTTCAGAACCTGTCGCATATCCCATGTAGCACAATAATCACGAGTGCTAAAGTATTCTCTATCTTTGATGTAGATATCACCGCGTAGATGGGCATCTGCAAGGTGTGGTGGAATTGAGAGGTATGTGTGTTGCTCCATCACCTGATCATGGACAAGTTTTGCTATGGTCTCAGGATTACGCATTAGGTTTGCATTTGAAGTGTGGTCACCAGGATTGTTGATGAGTAAGCCTAGGTCATGCATTGGAATACCAACACGTGTGTACAGAACTCGCTCTCGCTCAAACCCCATCTCAGCAAGAACGCTGTTACACATCTCACGAATCAATGGACCTGAAAGGAATTTGATACCCGAGGCTACAATACGGTCCATGACTTTGATAGCTACAAGTTGGGCATCTGCACGCAGGAGACCTGCTTCGAGAACAAGACTATCAATGATCTTGTTTGCATCGAAGTTCTCCATGGTGGAGCTAGTTGTACGAACCTTGGGCATCTTCTTTTCTCTCATGCGAAGATCCTCTGCATCTGATAGCGTGCTACGAATGTCAGTCATGCGAAGTCTTGAACCTCCCTTCTGATGTCATCGATATCGGGGATTTTTCCACTGTAGAGTAATTTCATGTTGCCATTGTTTTCAAGGATGATTGAGGGAGTGCTAGCGATGAAGATCTGATGTTCCAGTAACAGGAACTCAAAGTCAGGATCCATCTTATTCAGATCAACAGTTTTCACCTGGATTTCGTCTGACCCGCTGAAAGCTTCGTCGACCACGGCTTTTGCTGCAGGACAATTTACACAATTGTCTTGCGTAAATAGATATAGAGTCGGCTTCGTAGCTAATCCTCCCGGCGTATGAATCACTCACTCTTCCCTCCCGGCGAGAAGGGGGTAAAAGAGTATTTGTTGTTCGAGGAATAAAAGCATTGCCACTATTGGAGCAGGCTTCTGGTCAAGCTCTAAGCCGTTTCTGGGGGATGCAGTTGCGTTCATGGTCCACATCTTTGAAACACCTCGGTCCTACTTAAGGTCATACCAGAAATGGTTCGATTAACATCGTTAATGACCAACAATTTGCAATTCAAGGGCAGTTCTTTGAACAAAAATCTAGTAAGAAACACCAATAGGTGAAACAAAACCCAGAGATATTTGGCGCGAATCACTTTCGAAATTCCGACAGGAAGTTAGAAAATTCTGAAGAGGCAAAAGCTAGAATAGGGACGTAGATAGCGGTTGGAATTAATGACTATATTTGGTGAACCATATCATGCCTACATATCTTAAAGCAAAGAGTCCAGAGGATGGTTGGGTCCGAGTTGTCCGGAAGATAATGGAAACAGGAATGGTCCGTGTTGATGAACGTGGTAGCGAGACCAAATGGCATGATAATGTCATGATTCACATTACTGATCCGTATTCGAATAGAGTCAGCAAGAAGTATCCCTTCAGCGAAACGGTGCTAAAAGAAAAGTATGCGACTCAGCTACTAAATCCCGATAGGTTAGATTTTGATTACACATACGGAGAGAGACTGAATGCCTGGGGAGATGAGATAAACCAGATTGAGTATGTGATTCGGAAGTTGAAGGATAACCCAAACTCAAGAAGAGCAATTGCGACAACATGGGACCCACGAAAAGACACAGTGGTTGATGAGGTCCCCTGTCTGAATCACTTTGTCTTTATGGTCAGAGAGGGGGTTCTCGATCTCTCAGTTATGATAAGATCAAATGACATGTATGGCGCATGGCCCGCTAATATCTATGCATTAGGAGAACTACTCACGTACGTATGTGAGAATATCAATCTGAACCAGGGTACATTAACAACTCTTTCAGTGAATGCACACATCTACAAGAACGATTGGACCAAGGCAGAAGAAGTATAGACTGCATCCGTTTGATTCATATATACCTTTAACTTGCGAAGGTGCAATGGTTCCAAGTTGTAATCATATGCATTTGGTTTAATTTCATGGAGTAAGCTGAAGATGGATATCAAGATGGATGACATAGATAAGAAACTCATTTCAAAGCTACAGGATAATGGTCGAACCAGCTTGTCAGAAATCGGGCAAGAATTAGGTATGTCACATGTAGCTGTAAGCAAACGATTAGACAAGTTAGTTAAATCCAATCTAGTAAAGATTAATGCAGGAATTAATTCTGAGGCTTTGGATATGAAGGTCCTATTCTTGGGATTGGAAACCGAAAACATGGAGATTGCAGAGAAGATCAAGAAAAAGTATTCTAATTGTCCGAGATTATTGATGTTTGCTCCAGTAACCGGAACATA
This sequence comes from Candidatus Thorarchaeota archaeon MP8T_1, assembly GCA_002825465.1. The sequence goes on along the minus strand of PJER01000141.1, from coordinate 1,489 downwards.
CAACCTTTTTGCCATGATGGTGGCTGAAGATACATGGAGCCTTGAATCTATTCTAGGTACTTGTAGTATGAGAGCAGAACCAGGCATTAGAAAATCTGAGACATGGTTTGGAAATGCGCCTCTGATTCCACAATTTCTACCAATTAATTTGGCTCCTGAGCAATCAGGTGCTGGAAAAACTCAATGTAAAGCTGATTGTGAAAAATGTAATCGATATGCAATCAACAAATGTGTTGGATGTCCCCAATCGCCTGTGTATCGAGGAACATTGTGGGCAAAACCGGAAGTACCAGTAGAGAAGAAACCGAGGAAGAGTAAGAGTTAACAAAGGAACAGCGTACTCTCACTATGTGAAACTCATGGCAGATGTATTCATTCATCCCCTTGCAGTAGTTGACGAAGGAGCTGATATTGGCGCTGGAACGCGTATTTGGCACTTCGCTCATGTGAGAGGAACTGCAAAGATTGGGAAGGGCTGCAATATCGGAAAGGATGTCTACATTGATGGCGATGTAGTGATTGGTAATAATGTGAAGATCCAAAATGGGGTCTCTGTGTATCATGGTGTCACAATTGAAGATGATGTCTTTTGTGGACCCCACATGACTTTTACCAATGATATGTATCCACGATCATTTGGTGACAGTTGGCAAGTCTTCAAAACTCATGTCAAGAAAGGAGCATCTATCGGAGCTCATGCCACAATTGTTTGCGACACAGTCTTGGGAGAATATTGTATGATTGGGAGTGGTGCGGTGGTAACAAAGGATGTACCAGCGTATGGCCTTGTGGTTGGAAATCCGGCGAGACTTGTTGGATACGTCTGTAAATGCGGTCAACCACTCAAGAATGAAATAGCACGTGACAGCAAATCTGTCACTTGGAAATGTTCTAAATGTAATGAGGAAATTATCATTCAAAAAGTATAATGATTAGCAAAGTAGGCGGTCTAAATTGTCCCACATCTACAAAAAGTTCGTTAAAGAGCGGGTAGCAGAGTTAGTCACTGAAACAGAACGTATAAGGAATGTTACAGTGATCGCACACATTGACCATGGCAAAACAACATTGACTGATTCACTTATTGCAGCTTCAGGCCTACTCTCAAAGGAAGTGGCGGCTACTGCAAGATTACTAGATTATGACCTCATTGAACAAGAGAGAGGAATTACAATCAAAGCCTCTGGAATTTCACTCCTTCATCCATTTAATGGAAATGAACATCTAATAAATCTGATAGACACTCCAGGACACATTGACTTCTCAAGTCATGTCACACGAGGGCTGCGTCTGACAGATGGTGCGATTATCGTTGTAGATGCAATTGAAGGGATAATGGTACAGACAGAAACTGTGACTAGACAGGCTATGAGCGAGCTTGTTAGACCCGTATTATTTGTCAACAAAGTAGATAGATTACTGAGGGAGAAAAAATTAAGCGGTCGCAAGACAGCTGAGGAAATTAATCGTGTTGTAAGAGAATTCAATG
>PJER01000032.1 GCA_002825465.1 Candidatus Thorarchaeota archaeon MP8T_1 | reverse complement strand
TAGAAATGTAATCATCCGGAGACCCTGTTTCATCGCTAATATATGGCCATTCATAAGCAGCAATATCGTCTCCAGCAAAGAGTATTTTCTCACTTGGAAAATACGCAAAAGCAGAGCAGCCAGTATGTCCTCCAGAGTATTTCAACTCAAGTCTGCTATTGCCATCTTTGATTGTGAAAGACTCGGTGAAAGTAATGTTAGGTATCCAGAACACCATTGCATCGATGTCATCGGAAAGGCTAGGATCCTCTATCTTCCATTCATTTAATGCTTCTTGTGTCCATTGAGTTTCAATCTTTTTTCTAAGGTTTTTGACCAGATTTTCTGTTCCAACCACATCAACATCCTTGAAGGAACTCATTCCAAAGATATGATCTCCATGGTAATGTGTTATGAATAGGTATTTCACTGGGAGGTTGAATTCTGACTCTACATGCTCTCTAAATTTCCTGCTCTGCGATGGATAGTAGAGCGGGTCGATAACCGCAATGGAGTTGTCCAGTGCAACTGCAGCTGCATTTAGATTGTAAAATGAACTATGATTGGCAATTATGACTCGCTGTGAAATTTGGTTGAATGAGATTGATGTATCTGTACCTTCCTTCACTCTAATCGACTGTAAATTGATTCATTTTAGCATATATTCTTCTCTTGGCGCATTGAGTATTTCCAGAAACTATGAGTTATATAGCCGCTAACACTTGGAACTGGGAAGTGGTTTTGATGCCTGAGATGAAGACTGATGAACTTATGAAAGACATTGAAACTAGAATTATTGATTATTCTATACTACCTTGGCTGAGCGACTACACAGAATATGGTAGTCACAGACCTGATGGACCTCCCGAAGGCGCTATTAGTTTCCAAGAGATTGGAAAATGGTTGGGTGTTGTTGTTGTTTTCAGATGGGAAGGAACTACCATGGATCAAACAACTGACAGACTCAACGGAGATCCTTTTTACTGTGTTGTTAGGTATGACTGGATTGGTCTGAAAGAGAACGCTCCATCTGAAGTAAAGACTGTAGAGGAATTAGACGCTTGGGCAATCCATAGTTTGTTTTATGTTCGTGAAAATACTGATGTTGGTGCATGGGGAGTTCATGAGGGTTCGTTTGTTGAGAATCTCACAGCAGATGGCACTCTTACCATTCGTGAGGTGACCGGAAAATATCAGGATGAAGACCCAACCACATTAGGAGCAATACGAAGTATCAAATTGGATTTCAAATCAACTGACTGAACCGATTGAAATTTCTTGCGAATTAAATGCTGATAACGAATATATGCATTTGATGCATCTGTTATATCACCATTTTCACATTTGCTGCACGCCTGTTGTATGTTTACATGATGGTGAATGCAAATGAGTTGGAGAGAGTGTAAATGAAAGAACTAAGCAAAATTACATTTCTATTCATTTTGTTTCTTTCAGGAATGTTTATGGTGCCGGTCTTCAGTCATGGAGGCACTGCATCGAATACTATTCAATTAGAGACGCAGAATGAAATCTCATACACTGGTTACACTGAAAAACCAGTTAGAGTAGCAATATATAATGAACAAAACATGACATCACCAATTTATGATACATCTCTTGGTGACAATACATACAATGTATCTTTTCTAGAGTCAATCTTTTTGAGTTATGGCTTTCAGGTTACTTTACTTGATGTTCAGGATATTTATGATCATAAACTTATGACTGCTGATTATGATGTTTTTGTTATGGAAGATGCTTGTCCTCGAGAAAATATTACACTGCAAGTCATGGACTTTTGGACAGGTGGTGGAGGTATACTAACCTTTGATGGTGCTGGAGTGTTCCTATGCGCCTTTGGTATTCTGCCTCCTGAAGCATTAGGAACTGATGGTAGTCCTGCATACTGGAGTTATTCGGTTGGTGATATTGTTATCAACGAACGTCATCCAGTATCCAAATCTTATGCTATTGATGATACTTTCGATGATGGAATTTCCTACAACTATTTTGGATGGGATTTCACAGCGATGCAGGCTACTTCGATTGGAGCTGATATCACAATGATTGCCAATACTGGATCTGATTCAAACAGAGCATCAATTCTTGCCTTTGACCCCAGCAATCGTGGTGGTAGAGTTGTTACAGTTGCTTTCGAAATGACCCATGGGGCTTTGACAAATATGAGTAATCTTTATGCTGATGCAGTAGAGTGGCTTGTTCCTAGTCCAAAGGGGCGTATACTCTTTGATTATGTACATCTTCCCTATTATGGGATCGATGCTAATGAACCATCATCATACAAATCCAATCGTTATGCTCAGTTGAGAGACCTCTGGGTAAATCATACTTTTACACTGGACAAGTTGTATCCTGGAGTAAATCCTGAGATTACACCTAGTATTCTCGCAAAGTATGACATGTTGTTTATCGATGCTCCTGGCTTAAACTATACGACTTCTGAGGTCACTGCAATTCGAAATTGGATTGCCTCCGGTGGAGGATTATTAATACTGGGTGAATGGTCATCATTTAGTTCCCATAATACTAGGATAAATGAAATGCTTTCAATTTATGATATGAATATTACCACAATCCAGTACACCACTATGATTTCATCTACCAGTGAATTTCATCCAATAAATGAAGGAATTTCGTCAATACATCTTGAAAGTGGTTCGTATATCAATGTCACTGGTGACGCTCTACCTATTTGGATGGATGGGAGTGATTACTTGGCAGGAATTCAAGAAGTTGGTGACGGTCGTATTTTTCTTGCTGCAGACATTAATTTCCTTGGAAATTACATAGCTGAACAAAACAATATGGAGTTTGCATTAAACATAGCTAATTGGTTATGTTCAGGTGGTGCCAATATAATTCTCTATACTGATGGGGATGTATTCTTCGGACCTGATTATAACTATTACAAATCTCCTGCCACATTGGCCCTGAATGAGTTAGGTGTTAAATACTACATGTCAAATGACCGTGATTACTTCAATGAGAGCCTAAAACTACAATCTTGGGATTTAATTATCATTGATGCTAATAGTAATGCTCCAGCGACTTCACACCCATTGATTTTAGATCATCTAGAATCTGGTGGAAAAGTAATTTGGAGAGATTTCATGTTCAGGCTTTCTGCATATGATTACATGTGGAACTATCTCGGCTTTGGCGGACTTGATGATAGGATAACGGCAGGACCTCCTTCAGTTTATCTATGGGAGACTGAACATTCGATATTTGATATTCCTGTTAGTTATAATGCTGACAATATCTCATCATCATCAAATATCTTGTCAACTGATTTCACCAATGTAACCCTTCTAGATAATGCTACAGCAATTGCAGGTATTACCTCTTCGTACAACATGAATCAATCAGCAATTGTCCTTGGTGTCGGAAACAGAGTTATTTGCAATATGTTTGCGATCTCACAGTATATTGATGATACTGATGACTCTACTTATCCTGATGGTTTTGAAATCTGGATGAATGAAATTGCATACATGCTCAAACCAACCGTCAATCATCCCAGTGATATTGAATACACCGAAGGTGATGTATCCAACAGCATTACATGGGTTGGAAGTAGTGAACTCCCATATAGATATCAAATTCGAAGGAATGGAAGTTTAGTTGAATCAGAAAACTGGGTCACTAACACTATCAATTACAATGTTGATGGCTTAGCTGATGGAACCTACATTTTTAGTATAACCTTCTATGACCGAGCAGGATACTCAATATCTGATTCTGTCAAAGTTACGGTACTTCCGATGGCTATAGAGCCTACAACAACAACTACTACCACAACTGCAACAAATGAAACAACATCAAGTGGAGGTGGAGGAACTCTAGATTCCACAATGATTCTCATCATAGTTGGAGTTGTTGGAGTTGTTGTTATAATCATCATCATTGTGATGAAGAAGAAATCATGAAAGTAATAACAAACTGAAGCCTGTTTTGAACAGGCTTCTCGCCTCTTTTTTTTTAACCTTGATGAATTAACTGAGACTTATTCTTCTCAAATTCCGAGCATATTATAACCACTTAATGCAATCTTTTTTGTATGAGAAGCAATCTCAAGATTGAGGTAGCCAAGAATTCAGACCATGCTGCAATTTTAGTTCTGTTACAGAATGTGAATCTCCCACCTGATGGTATTGAACTACATCTGAATAACTTCTTGATAATCCGCCATCCAGAAGCAGTCGCGGGTCCAGAATTTCTCATAGGATCTGTCGGACTTGAAATCTACCAAGACTCAGCACTTCTTCGTTCTCTAGCAGTGCATCCCGACTTTCAAGGGTTGGGATTAGGAACCAGATTAGTAGATAACATAATTGAAATTGCTCGAGGAAAGGGAATCAATCGCTTATTCTTACTAACAGATACAGCAGAGGAATACTTCAAGAAGAAGGGATTTGCAAGAGTCACACGAGACAAAGTTCCTGACGATATGAAGCAATCAATTGAATTCACTACTTTATGCACAAGTGCACCATCAATGTTGCGTGAAATCTAACGCACTCTCTTCTGACAACTATACAATCAATATTTAGAACTGGGCTTTTATTTTTTCAACCAAGTTTTGACTCTCAGGTGAGTCTGTCAGGAACTCTATTTCTTCACACGAAGAAATCCCAAAGCCAATCTCGATAGCTCTTGCTATTTGCTCTTGCTCAAATATTGATCCTTCAGAGACCTCTGGCGTCGTTCCGTGCATCCGTAGTAGTGCAACACCTATGGCATCAATTGCGACCTTATCGGTTCCTGCAACAAACACATTTGAGTCTACTCGTGTTCCTTCCATCGGTCCTCCATCAACGAATGCAACGACCCCATCCATGATGACAAGATCCCACTTGTAAGCTGCATTAATCTCTGCTATCATTTTTCTCTGATGTGGCGAGCTATGCAATTCGTTCATTAGACTGTATCCTTTACGTGGTACAAGTGCTGTCGCATTTTTCATTGACAGAGTGAAGTGCCCACCATACTGGTGAGTCTTCAAACAACAAGTTTCAACGACGCATTCAGCATTGGCGTATGTCTTGGAGAAGAGAAATCCGTCCTTCCAATGGTTTCCAGGAGGATCTTTCAAGACCCATTCTTCTCTTGGAACGGTCTCTAGGTTGACAATGGTCAAATCAAACTCCTCCGCAAGTTTGTAGAGCCCTTTCTTCTTGAATGCTTCTTCAGTATTTGCAGGTCCGCATCTCTCAGCAATTGTGATTTTCTTAGCACCCATATCTCTCATTTTCACTATTATTTGGCGAATAGTCTGCATGTCACTTGATGCAGGTGGAGGATCTGCAGTGTTGAAATTGACCTTGAAAACAACATCTTTCTCTTGTACCGGATTGATGCCAAGCAACTCGAAAGATTTGTTGACTCCGTAGACTCTATCATCTGTTGAAATCACTGCTACCTTTGTCATCTGTTAGCACCATCTTTTCTAAACTAATTATCATCTGTGTATATTACTGTTGAGTATTTTTTATTTGGAATTTATCCCAGCATTCCAGTGAACATTGGAGAGAGGAATGGAACCAACCAAAAGAGCCAAACAAATTTCGAGAATTTATGAAATCTTGCGGCTGATACTTCGTCCTTTTGAACTAGAACTCTGATTGCCCAAATTGCGTGGATAAGCATGAGTAGTATTGCGGCGGCACCTGTGATTATATGGAATAGTGTTTCATAGAATCCTAATGGTGATGTTTCTATGGTTGTCATTAGAAGAGTCCCAGTTGTATCACAAACCACTCCTATACAAAACATCACGACAAATGCTGGTTTGAGTTCTTTAGTTATCTGCTCTCCCCATACTGCTATTGTATAGGTGATGAGTGCAGCAGTTATGAATATCATTCCACCTGATAATCCTAATTGCATGATTGCTACCTCGAATTAAACCGAACCCAACGGTTAGAGACCTAAACACATTTTGACTTTTAGACTATTTCTTTATACACTCAAATATGATGAAGTGGGGCCATCGATCAGCATCGAATGCCAGATGATTTGGATGTTTCTGAATATCTTCTACAGAGGGTTGTGGTTCTCGGATTTCAGATATAACAAATCCTGCATTTTTCAATGCTTTACTATAATCTTCCAAGGTGCGTATGAATTGCCAAGTTGGTGCTTTAAACCAGTTTATCATCTCAGCACCTGTTTCAAAATAGCAATCAATCATTTTGATATATCTCTCTTCATTTCTCCGTGAATCTTTTGGAAACTTGAAATCTCCTGCAGTAGTAGACCTCCCAAAAACGGGATGGGTATTTGACCAGATGAACCTTCCATTATCCTTTAGGACTCTGGCAATTTCTTTGAATGCTGTCTCATAGTCTAAGACATCGACCATTACAACGTTTGAGACCACCATATCAAATGCCTGGGTCTCAAACATACTCATCTCAGTCAATGATCCTTCATAAAATTCGCAACCAAGATTTGATTTGTTTTCAATTTCCTTACAAAACTGGATAAATCTCCTAGAGAAATCGATTCCAATTGTGGTCGCTCCCTTTAGCATGAGCTGTCTTGTTAGATACCCATTCCCGCACCCAGCATCTAGAATCGTTAGACCATTTACATCACCAAAGAGATTCCACATAGCAGGATCGATGATATACATGCGATTTGGATCCCCTGTCATTTCTTTGCTATGGAAACCAATCCAATTGCTGTTCTCGTTCCATGCATTCTTCTGTTCTATTTCATTGATTTTATCCTCTGGAATCCCGTACTTGAGAACACCATGAGGTCCTAATTCATCTCGGAGTTGCATGATGCGATTAGGAAGTTTGAGTGCTTCGCTGATCTCAATTTCCTTGCCATCCTTCCGTTCCATAGGTATCCACTCAGGTTTCCAAGGATACTCAGAATCGACATTCGAGATGATATCATGATTACCTAATTGCCAAGGATGCATACCCTGAAACTCAGAATAGAGAAGATCGTAATGATGTTCCCCACAATCCTCACAATGGAAGTCATATGCATATGTTCGATCCCAGAATGCAACAGGTCTCAAGGTAGGCTCATTACAGTTCCCACATATTAGTTGTCTTTTTTCTGGACACCAATACAACCAGCTGAAGTGATACTCCTCACCACACTTCGAGCAAGTGAATCTTGCATGCCAAGCACAGCGAAAGACGTAGTTCTCAAATGTATAAATACCATCCCGGATTGGATAGTCTTTCTCCACAGCTCCAGCAATTCTCTTGCAATAATAGCATGGCTGTTTTTCAGAAGGTTCAAAGAATCGCATATTGTACTTGTTTTGCAACTCTTTAATCTAAGTTTCCATTTTTTTCCAAATTATGACATAACTAATAAGGCTATGATTCTCAAAATATGCTTATTCGCATCTTTAGGAGGATACGTTGTGAAGCATGCTAGGAATGCGCTAGTAATCATACTTCTTTTTGCAACACCTTTGCTTCTAGCTGGAGTTTATACTCCGATTCAATTAGAAGCAAGGGCATCAAGCGAGCAATCATCTATAAAGTTGAATGCTCTATCTTACGACACACATGACCCAATTTGGATACTGAATGATACAGCTTTTCACGATATGGCAAGTGTTGAAAGTTGGGCTGGTACAGGTGAGCCAGCGACACCGTATATCATTGAAGGGTACAATATCACTTCTGATATAACAGGGATATTGATACAACATGTCACCGTTTGCTTTGAGATTCGCGGCTGCTATATAGCTGACATCACTCCCTGGACCTCATTTGGAATAAATATTATTAATGCGTCTCAAGTATCAATTGTCGATACAGTAATTGAATCAAAATCTGTGGGTATGGAGTTATGGGAGATAGATTCTCTATCAATCACAGGATGCACAATTACAGACATTGATGAAGAGAGTCTATTTATTCTGTGGTCTGAAGGAGCGACAGTCGATGGGTGTACGATATCCGATGGCAATGTCAATGCAATAGCGCTGCATGAAGCGAATAGCACAACAATAACGAATTGCCACATATCTTCCATATCCTCTTATGCAGGGATTCAAGTATACCAGTCTCATTTCGTTACTATTTCGAACAATGAAATCTCAGAATGTGAAGGCAGCGGCATATACGCAATCAATTCTCCGCATCTTACTATAGAGGAAAATACGATCTATGAAAATTGGTTCTATACTGGTACAATGTGCGGCGTTCACCTCTATGGGTCTCATTACTCAACAATCGTTGGAAATGAAATCTATGATAATGCACGAAATGGGATCTTTGTCGAGAATACTGACTGGGCATATATCTTTGATAATCACATCTACAATAACTCAGATCATGGAATTGATGGATTAAATTCAGACAATGGAACAATACTTCAGAATGATATCCATAATAATGGTTGGTGGCCACAGATGATCAACGCTATATGTGGAGTCTATTTGGGCAATGTCCAAGATTGGATCATTTCTGATAACACAATATGGAATAATACGCCCACAGGTGTCACAGTAGAAGTATCGGAAAGAGTTGAGATATCAAATAATGTAATCTTCAACAATACCGATACTGGTATTCTCTGTTGGGGAGCTGAAGGGCTTGAAGATATCACAATATCCAAAAATGTGATTCATGGAAATGGATTTTCTAACGTCACTCCATGGAGATGTGCAGGAATTCTATCTTATGGCTATGAACATGTACTTGTAGAGAATAATCTCCTGTACAACAATTCTAATTATGGTATATCAATAAATGCGGATAATAACTTCATTATTGGAAATGAGGTCTATGACACTGGTGGCTATGGAATTGGTATTGGTACTGAGGAGTGTTATAACAATCTCGTTTCTGAGAATTTTGTGCATCACAATATCTATGGAATCTTTGTTGTGAATATTAGATCCAATATTACAGACAACATAGTCTTTGATAATGAGTACGGTATCTACATGGATGTCAGTGGTAACTGCTCAATTTATGGTAATGATATTGGTTGGAACACAATTAATGCGTACGAGCAAGGTACATTCTCTGGCATGTACATTCTTTGGCATGATAATGTGAGTATAGGCAATTGGTGGCATAATTACAACTACACTGGATACTACAATATCACCACGGATATAGGTATTGACAACCAGGATCTCTTTCCATCTCGGAGTTTGGATCTTGAGCGACCCGGACCAATAGAATACGAGATACTTGAGACAGATAATGTGATTGTCTGGGAGGCATATGCCCTGAATCCATCTCACTACGAAGTGTTTGTTGATGGTTCTAGTGTCCTTGTAGAGGATTGGGATGGTAATGATATCGAGTATCTTGTTGATGGTCTCTCACATGGAATACACACTATTGAATTGACAGTCTATCACATCTCTGGGCACTCGATAGGTAATTCAACAACTGCGGAAGTAGAAGATTTAACACCACCAGAAGTTGAAGGACCAATACTAATCGAGATTATTCTTGGTGATGATGTCAACGTTCGGTACATTGCTATCGACCCATCTGGCATCGACTCCTATTTTGTCAACGATACTGTACACTTTACCATGAGTTCTACAGGAGTTCTAACCAATATTGTTGACTTGGAACTTGGCAACTATACTTTGTTACTTGAAATCGCAGATCCCTATGGAAATGCTTTCCACATGTTTGTGACTGTTGTCGTTTCAGCACCAACTAATGGGCTTCCAACAACATTGATTCTTGCCATTGGTGCTGGGGGTGTTATCGTACTACTGGTTGTAGTTGCAATTGGATACAAGACAAAACGAGGTTAGAATAGATTGAGGAGTCTCCCTTGACTCCTCTTACTACTTTTTTGATTCACCTATCTAGGACTAATTTTATCTTGCATATCATTTAATGCATTCACTCAGGAATGAATAAAAAATGAAAGTAAGCAAGTATTCAGATCTTACGATGGGACAGTCTGCAGAGGTTGTACATTCTATAACTGAGGAGGACATTCAGAAATTTGGAGACCTCAGTGGAGATTTCAATCCAATTCATTTCAATGAGGAATGGGCAAAGAAGACTATGTTTGGCGGTCGAATAGCACATGGTATTTTAACTGCTTCATATATCAGTGCTGTAATTGGAATGCATCTTCCAGGTCCTGGCACAGTCTATATGAGTCAGAGTATGCGCTTCATAGCACCAGTTCGGATTGGGGATACTATTACAGCTCGAGTTGAGGTCATCAATTTGAATAATGAGAAACAACGGGTCACTCTAAAGACCACCTGCACAAATCAAAACGATAAGGTTGTCTTAGATGGTGAAGCACTCATCACTTTCTTGAAAGTGGATTGATAGATTTTCATGGCATGAGTTTTTCTAAATCACTCATTTTCTGGAGGAGACATACTAATGAGTCCCCCTCTCTCATTCTCTGGGATGAAGAAATTTGTGACTTGTTCACCAATGGGTTCCACATCTTCTGGGTCATAATTTGAGAGAACGAAGACTGTATATCCCTTGCTGTTATATTTCAAATACAAAGCAGTCAAACCTGGAGCTCCTCCTGCAAGTCCAACTAGCTTTGGTTTTCTACCGGGTTCGGCATTCAATGGAACGAAAACTCGGGACGAATGCGGTCCATCAAGCAGAACTGCGTTCTCTATAGCAATATCGAGTTTCAATAGATCGTAAACCGTAGATTGCCCGCCTCCTGCGGAACTACCACGACTTCCTATGATGAAATAATTGGCTCTTCTTTTTATTGGATGTCTTGAACAGTCTGGCATTTGCTTGGTGTATCCTGTTGCCAACTTCGATGTTATAGAATCAATCTCAAAATGGTCAGTATCCAACATTCCAGCTGGTCTGCAAATGTACTCCTTAACATAATCATAATAGTCCATCCCGGATACTGCTTCGATTATCTTTCCGAGTACAACATATCCTGCATTGCTATATTGGCTCCCTTCTCCTGGTTCGAATGCAAGTGTGTCATCGATAAAGAATGGAACAAAATCATCAAGTGTTCGTAGATTTCCATTTGCTGCTTCAAATTTCTCGTTGAAGTAATCACCCATTCCTGATGTGAATGAAATTAGATGATGTATCCTAACCTTGGTTGCAATCTCTATAGGAAATTCTGGTAGGTGTTTTCCGACGAGGTCATCCAGACTCAACAAGCCTCTTTGGACTAACTGCAATATCGCAATCTTCGTGATCAATTTATTCAATGAACCAATATTGAACTTGGTGTCTATCTCATTTGGAACTTGGAAATTCTTGTTTGCATACCCCCACGCTTTTTCGTAGACAACATTCTCTCCTTTTGCAACCAATATTACGCCAGAGAATCTGTCTTCATCGTACATCTTCTGAAAGATGTCTTGGAATTTACTCACATTAAATTCAACCACTCTTGTCAATCCTCAATACTATTTTAATTTCGATGTAATCGAAATAATTCGATATAGTCGAACTTATAAGGTCTCTTCCCCAAGCAAAATCACCAAATTGTGAGAAATGAATTATGATTCTACCTGAGCTTCTAGCTGATCCAGTCAGAGCAAGAATATACATAGAGGTTCTAATTAACGAGGAGATTACAGCTCAACAATTGATGAAGCGAATCAGGATAAGTCGAAGCACGATGTCGCATCATCTTTCGCGATTCGTTGAAGATAACGTATTCAATGTAAGAATACCTGACACAGGAAGACCAATCAAATTCTATAGCCACAATCCTGCATTCAAAGAAGAGCTTATCATTGAGGGAAACGATAGCACGGCATTGAAGAATCGAATTTCATTTCTAGAATCGGCATCTGCTCACCTGCATGTGATCTCAAGTCTATTACAAGAACGAGCTGATAAAATTCAAACAACAAAAAAGAACCCAGCTGGTAAGAAGACAATCACATTTACCTTTAGCTTTATGTCAGCTAAAGAAGCTAATATTTGGAATGAAGAGTATGAATCTTTTCAAAAGCGATTCGAAGAGCGAAGGAAAAATGTTGAAAAATCTGGCTCTCTTGCCTTCATAGGATATGGTGGTATTGTACCAACACGATAATCTGCGGTACAACACTTGTTATGAATGGAATAGTTTCCGTCGAAAAACGATCAATTTAGCACAATCTGATAGATCATTGTGCTGGATGTTTGAAACATAATAATCATGAATAATGAATGAAATCGAATAAATGAAAAACTCAATGAACGATTTCAATAGCATTTATTGGAAAATATTCGTATTTCGAACAAATATGTACTAAAATCATGAGAAACACAGATAAGCCTAATTTCTTACAATATAGTTCAGTCCATCAAGTGTATGTGACCAGAATCAATCAATCTTGAGAGTCACATGTTCTTTGTGGAACATCGAGTTATAGAAAACATGTGGGGTGTCAAGAGATGGAAAATGTGAGGTTAAATCCTTCATCTTCTTTTGCAAAAGAACTTACAACGATCCCTGGAGGACAGGTGGTTAAGGAATGCATAGCTTGTGGTGAATGTACTGCAAAATGTTCAATCGCATCTAAAGCTAATTTACATCCTCGTAAAATTGTGCAACGAATTCTAATTGGTGCTAGAGAAAATGTTTTGAACAGCGAACAACCTTGGATTTGCAATTTGTGCGAAACTTGTGATAGTTCATGTCATTTTGGTGTAAGGCTATCAGAGATATTTAATGCTGTCAGAATTCTTGCAATCAGAGAAGGTAAAGTGCCTACTAATTTTAAGGCATCCTAATTGCTCTGATATTAGATGTCTATACTTTCGTATTGAGGATACCTCTCAAGAATACATCTGTCATTTCACTCTGAGTGCCCCATCTATTAGGTTTCTGATCTCCAATAAACCAGTTAAACATGACATTCGCTAGGACCGTACTGATCAACACCCTAATCAATACAGGTTCTCGAATATCTCGTAATTCAGATTTAATATCAAAGATTTTACGCATGAAGGTTGAATCATGTGGAAAATTTGTAATCATCGCTTCAGGAATGTGTTTCCCATCCATCTCAACAAGCTCAACAAAATAGAGGTTCAGTAGTTTTGGCTCTTTCTTAATTTCTCTACTGAGTAAATCAAACGCACTGGTCAATAGTTCCTCTGCTGTTTCTCCTTTAGCTTTGTTTAGAACCTCTAATAGTCCAAATAGCGGATGCTTCACCAGGAATATCTCTTTGAAAATTGACTCTTTTCCATCAAAGTGATTATAGATGGATGCTGCTTTGATTCCAGCTCTATCAGCAATATCTCTCATTGAACTACCTTGAAATCCTTTCTCGACGAACAAATTGTAAGCGGCCTCTAGAATCTGCTGTCGTGTAGAATCATCACTTGTCATCCGAATCACACTCATGCATTACTAACAACTGTTAGCCTTTTAGCTAACGCATGTTAGTTATTTAACTCCTTTGGATCTTGAAGAGCGTGGAATTTTAGATTAATTTTTCATTAGTACAGCAAAGAAACCCTTTTCTCTTGCAATCATATTAGAAATGATTCAAAGAGATGATAACAGGGATGATAGGAAGAAATCGTGCAATTGCCAAGATTCTCATCCTAGTGACCCTTGCTATTATTACCGCTTCTTATGCAATTGGACCTGGTGGATTAGTATCGCATACACCTGAAACGAGAGTCGGTGTTCACTCAGTGCTTGCATTCTGGTTATCAATATCAGCTGCACTAGTTCTTCACTCGTATGTTCCAAAGAGACAGAGAGCCAACATCATGTTCCTAGCTGCATTGGCTTTTTTGATAATAATCCATATCGGTAGTGCTGCTCTAAACATAGGAATACTTACTCAGGAAGTGATTGAACGATCTCTAGTAAACTCGGTTATTGATTTAACAGAGGTCGCTATTTTTGGATTACTACTCAATGCATCCTTTGTTTGTTTTCTTCGTCAGAAACCTGAACAAAAGCAGAAGATTAACAGAGCGTTATTTCCAGTTGCCTTTATTGTGCCTATTGCAATCTATGGTGCACTATCACTTTTAATTTACCCAACGCTTACGGATTCCTCTCTAATTATGATCAGCTGGTTTCTAGGTGCGTTGTCTATAATCAGCTTGTTGTCTGTTTCTTTCATTGCTCCTCGAATTAAACAAGAGAGTATCCCTCTGGATTTTGGTTTTCTAATCAGTTCATTTCTCATGCTTATAGTGTCAGTATTCGATATAATTCTAAAACTATCATCTCCCGACCAAGGTTGGGAGCTCGCTGAAACTCTTCAGATGGCAGCTTACCTTGTCTTCTGTTTGGGCTTAGGAGTTCCTTTCATTAAACGTTCTGGGTTCTCACGGTTGAGGGCATATGGATTTCTTGCAGGAATGATTCTGATTTCCTACTTTCCGTTTCTTATCACAATCGCAATCGAATCCATGGGTCTTAATGCACCAATTGAGTTTCATAATTTGCTTGCGTATGTTATTATTCACATTGGTGCAGGTTTACTTTCTGGAATGATGGCAATCCTCCTATACATCTACCCAAAGAAACCTACTTCATGGAATCATTACCCACTTGTATTGACCTTTGGACTATGGGCTTCAGTATCACTTGTGTCTATTCTAGCAGCAATAATATATCCAGCTAGCTTTGTGGGCGAACTTCTGACTCCTTATACTGTTGGAAGTATACTCACACTCTGTTTATTGATATATGCCATTTGGTGGACGATAAATCCCCCTATAGAACGCAGAGTTCACCCCTCATTCTTACGTCTCTCAGTTTCATTATCTCTTTTCATTTCCTTAATAGTGGTTGGAGAAATCGTTAATCAAGTGGCTCTTTCTCTGAATGTGACTCTATTATCGAGCCCAATCGGTAGTATCATAATTCAAGTGTCCAATCTTATTATCTGGTTTGCATTCTCTTTCCTCATCTTTCTATTAGCTGCAAAATCGAGAGGAGCAATCACAATCGAAATTGTAACTGCAGTATTTCTAGCAATGTGGATTCTTCCAAATATCCTGAAGAGTTTCTATCATATTTGGTCCACAGGTTGGTGGGTTTCAGAAATCTATCTCTTTGCATGCGTTTTAGCTGGTACTCCACTGTTAGCATGGCTTTATGTTCGTACAACAGGTGAAGTCACAAAGTCGCATGCTCAAACTGCAATGTACGCAGACTTGCTTATGCATGATATAACTAACTTTAATCAAATGATAATGACGACCTTCGAGCTCCTTGGAGCAGACACAACTACAGATAAACAAAGAATCAAACTAGCAGAAGATGGCTGCTATGTTGTTTCGCTTGCTGAACAACTTATCAGTAATGTTAGACTTCTGAGCGACTCCGACTTAGATAAACCAGTAGAACTCTCATCAATGAATTTAGTGTCAGTGATAGTAAAAGCTATTGATCAGTTCGGTGAAAGAATGAATCCTGGAGATATTTCGATTGAGTTTAATCCAACCTATGCAACAGCAATGATTCTAGCAAATGATCAGCTAGTGCACGTTTTCCTAAATATCCTCTATAGTATTCTTGAGAGCCAGTTAGAAGGTGGAGAGATTAGAATAGAAACAAATCAAACCCACCAAGATGAAGAATCCTTTTGGCATACGAAAATAATTGCTGCCTGTAGGGTTGATTCAGAGAGGGAAACTTACAGTAGTGGTATCCTTGGAATTGCCACAGCTAGAGCCATCCTAGAATTACTGCAGGGAAAACTCTCAATAGAAGAGATAGAGATTGATTCAAGGACAATAAGAAAGATCTACATAGTGACTCTACCATCAGCATAGATGAATTATTCAATATGAACATCAGCCCAAGTAGACGAATGGGTTGCATTTGGAACCTCATCCAGTGATTTGAAAATGAGCTTACCTTCCTTTTCCGCACGTGTTAATTCGAGAAGAGCTCCTTTAGATTCTGAGATGAAGAAGAGTGCATCACATGCATCTACCCAAGGCGCATGCCACCTCATATAATCTGACCAATCCATTTGAATACCAAGTTCACGTGACAAGATATCCGGCCAATGAGTAAGATGCGGTATATAGGGGAAATGACCTTTCTTCCAGATGCGTAGACCTACATCCATTGCTCTTCGAACATTTTCTTCAATTTGTTCTACTGTATCTCCTGTATAAGGTCCCGCGACATAGATTTTCATGCTTTTCATGTTCTATCACACAGAGACTTGTGATGTTTTATGCAGTTTAGATAAACGTGCTGATACTGTATTGACATACTACTTTGAGTGCTATCTTGTACCATTAAGGTATTGTGAGAGTAAATCGTGCCATTCACTTACAAGTTCGTTGTATGTACCATTCTTTGAAAGCAGGAACTGCGTCATTTCTTTAAGTACATTGATTCGGATTGATGCAGGAAGACTTTGGAATGCCTTGTTGTCTGTTCGATTAATCAAATTCTCTGTCTTCTGTTCAATCTCTCTCATCTGTGTGAGTAATCTCTGTCCACGGGACATATCTGACTCTGAAATCGTGATTCCTAATGTTGATAATCCTGTAAGTATCGAATGAACAGGATCTCTCGATTTTGGAGATACTGCACGAGACCGCATCATTTCAGTAATGCCCAATCTGTACTCTCTTGCTATAGCTCTATAATATCGTTCGACAATTCCTCGTGTGGTTTCGTGAGTTCTTACCATTTCAATGATTCCAGCATTGTTTAGTTTCTGGACATGGTGCAAGACAGTTCCAGGTTTCTTTCCCATTGCATCTGAAAGTTGCTTCACAGTCATCTCATCATTGACTAGATACTTGAAGACAATATCTGCACGAGTTTTATCAAGCAGTAATTTGATTGTCTTGATATCAGAGATCACGACAAATTCTTTAATTGGAGTTCCCTTACTCTTTGGGCTCATTGTAATCGACCTCCAACCTGATACTGTAGCCATTTTCTGTTTCGTCATCGTTATCATAAACAGACTCGTCTTGAGCTGTTAGAATCAAGTATATTCTAGTGAAAGTGATTGACATTGCTGGAAGGACTACAAAGAGTATTAGCAGAATTATTGCAATCATGTATGGCTCTAAGTAGTTATCTGGAATTATTTGAACCCAATCAAAAAGCGGGTCATCAATGAATGTTATGATTGGAACGCCAATTAATGTTGCATAAACTGCCCAGGAGCCCAATACTCTACCTGGAGACCTGCAACATAATCTTACAGACCGCTTCGCTGCACCTATCGCAGAGAGACCATCAATGATTCCCGGAAATGTTAAACACAACATACCATTCGATAACAGTACCCAGATGAAACCTACAGGAAGTATGATTCGCAACGCTTCATTAGTAGGTGGTGCACTCTGTGTCATGAAAAGCATCCAAATTGCTAATAGAAATGGAAGTATAGAAATGAGAAAATGAATCATACCTCCTCCGGCAAGTGAAATGGCTCTCTTCTTGTACCATGAGAAGGCAGATTCTGCTGTTGTTTCTTCTCCTTCAATTACTTCTCTTGACATTCCATAGAGAGATCCAAGTGCCATGAAGAATGGTCCCAAAATTGGTAGGGCAAATAGAAGAATTACACTAAGGAGCATAGTTCCTTCTATAGTTCCAATCTCGATACCAATTGTTACTATCCAATTTATTATGATGGGCAATCCAACAAATACGACTAATGGAACTACTACTAGTAAAAGAACTACAAGAACCATGATTATGGTTAGAATTAGTATGCCAATCATTGCTAAGAAGTATGAGAGAAAATTCTGGACTGCAAACTTGAAACCCAGATAGACATCTTTTGCAAGTGCACTAATTCCTTGAGGTGTTGTCTTTTTCCGTTTTTCAGGTTCTGGATTGTTTATTGGTAGACTCATGTGACCACCCTGTTAATTTGATATACTTTTGATTTAACGTGAATTGTAAGTGGCTGCGCTGAGAGTGACGCAGCCACTGAGGAGATAGAAAGCTGAATGAGACCGCTAAGTGGATAGAACATTGCAGAACTCTCGATTGTATCCAAATTAGAGCGCCTCCGTCCGTTTTCGAGATGCTGCACTTCTCATTCTTACAAGTATTATGGGTAGTGGGGCAAGAAACATCACTAGAATTGATGTATTTGCAATGAACGCAGGACCTAGGAATTCGTTTGATCCTTCAGTTGCTGATATGATATACTCCATTACAAAATAATCTGAAGGATGCCAGTCTTCATCTTGAATATCACCAGTGAATACGACTACTATATCTTGTTCAGGGAGAACAAAGATCTTCTGTTCATAGTGACCTGTTGCTGCATAGAATGTATTTCCTGGTATTGACCACCATGTATACCCATAGGTGTAATAACCTCCAGTGTCATATCGAGGAGGTGTTGAAACATTGACCCACTCTGAAGAAACAATCTGAGTACCATTCCAAGTTCCATTATTGAGGTATAGATATCCAAAGCGTGCCATATCTCTAGGCATGAGATTAAGCCCACCTCCGCATCCATATTGACCACTTGCAGGTACTCTCCACCAACTGAAGTAATCAATTCCAATTGGCGCAAACAGGAATTCTTCTGCAAAATTAGGAACACTATAACCAGTCGTGTGTTCAATGATTCCTCCTAAGAGCTCAATACCACCTGAGTTGTATGACCATTGCTCTCCAGGATCGTGAGCCATTGGCCTGTCAAGGACATATTGCCACATATTGTTGGATCTATACATTGCAAACAGATCATTCTCTGGATCACTATAAGGAATATCAGTTTCATGAAATTCTAAACCCGACGACATTGTCAACAGGTGGTAAATAGTGATGTTCTCCTTTCTAGAATCCCAGTTGTCAATTGTATAATTCGGGAAGAAATCAACTACTCGTTGACTCACATTGTCAATGTATCCCTTGTCAATCGCAATGCCAATGAGCGCAGACATGAAGCTCTTTGTACATGATTGAATAGTGTGCAACATATATTGAGACCAATATGAGTAGTACTTTTCATAGACTATGTAACCGTTCTTCACTACAATCACAGAGTGAAGGGCAATTTCATTGTTGACGATGGAAGTATCAATCCTGTCAAGTTTCTCAAAGATCAATCCTTGTTCTTCAGGAGTTGTGTTCAACCATTGATCAGTAGGCCAGTAGTCCCTCACAATATCCGTCTGTGCAATTGAATATCCAGTAGATGGAGTGACAGGTACTAGAAGAATAATTGTGATAATTGCAATGATTGTTAGTTCAGTCATTCCTTTCCTCATATGTTACATCACCATCGATATGAATAGACCAATCCAGAATACTAGAGTGATATACACAGTGAACCAATTCTTAGATTTGGAATCTGTGTAGTAATTTTTCCATAATTTTCGACCGAGTAAAACAAAGAAGGCAAACATCGGTACTATTAGTAAAACACAGCTTGTTATCACTCCAGAGTAATTTGGTATCATACTACCTGTGACAACCAACGGTGTATACTCAAACACTATTGTCGAATATAGTAGATGTAGAGCTCCAGCAAAATAACCTACAGCAGCCTTAGTGAAAATTGTCATACCGGTCATAAAGAAGAAGAGTGAAGGTACGAAAGAATGTCGGATACTCTTGATTACTAATGGAGAGAGAAAAGCTATTCCTACTCCAATCGAGAATAAGACTAGAACTTCAACAATCGCTGCAAGAAAGTGGGGGTTGTCAGTTATAGCTGCTGTATAGAATATCCAATCCCATGTTTCATGATATGTGGAGAATCCAAACCAGGGCATGGATCCAACCCAACCTGCATTGAAGAAACTCTGAAATACCACACTGGTTATTTCTCTGTATTCCCCAGTTGATCCTTGATTGATTGGAATCATTACATCTATGATCACTTCATAGAATTCTCCAATTATGAAACTGACCAAGAATAAAGCTATTCCAATGTAGTAGAAATAGAGTTTTACTTTATCATCTCTTGATAGTCCTGAACCACCTTCTTGGACGTCATCTCCATTTACAGATTCATCAGAGGTTAATTGAGGTGGTGTAATAGCATAAGACAAGTATCTACGTAACCTACTACCTCCTCCGTTCTTCAACCAGGGGATTGTAATAATAAAGAAGCACACAGCAACAATCGGTAAGACTATTGCTGTGATTATTGCTAGTTCTACAGGGAGCTCAAAAAGCCGGAGCAGCATATTTCATTCACCTAGAAGGTCATCGAGAAACTGCGGTTCTCAGCTGTACTGATCCGTATACTCTCTGTGTATTTTTCTGTATCTTCCCAGTGCTCAGTCCTGATGGGTTCACCATATCTCAGATACTGAATGAGCCTTGCTTCATCGTAGACTTTCCCTAATAGAGCTACCACTCCTGGTAAGGCAAAGAAAACTAGTCCAGGTAGAAAACTCATTGCATATACTATCAGTCCTGTCCCAACCACTGCAGTCATCATCCGTACTGCACTGCGGTTCAGTGTTCGTTTGATCGAGATATTCAACTCCATTCCTTGAGGTACGTCTGGGAGCTTTACTTTCCTAATCCTTGCGTCGTACATTGTTTATTTCCACGCTTATCGTTCCGTAAAAACGGAACGTTCTGATATTCCCTTACGTTTTGTTTATATAAATCATTCGAACAACGCCGAATGTTAGATTGATATGGTATGAAGTTGTCCAGAGGTGGTTATTGATGAGACCTTCACAATTCTTTAGTCTAAGCTGGATTTGGTGAGAGAGAATAATCAAGTTTCAATCTGTAAGAAGACTTATCATCAGATGTAACTACGTTTTACGTTAGGAATTTGAATGATTGACATATGGTAATGTTGCGGGATTACCATTGACACTGCAAGGAGAGGCAGTTCTTATCTTACATTCAAAGCGTGGTTTCGAGAGGAGAGAGAGATGCAAGGAAGGAGACCTGCATTAGTAGTTGTAAGTGTTTTATTCGTTGTGATGTTTATCGTATCTGAGGTCTATATGATTCAACAATGGACTGATATCACTGGTCCTCATCCTTTAAAACTCAATGATGATATTATACCAACTGATAATCCAATTCCAAGGGAGGCATTCTCTCTAAGAGCCCTCGTTACTCAGCTGCTCGAGGTGACTCCGATTGATGCTGAGGATGATGATGAGGATGGACTTCCGAATTCGGTTGAAGCTGTAATAGGGACTAATGCCACTTGCAATGATACCGATTTTGACCAACTTTTGGATGCTTTTGAGGTATTCAATGACTTAGACCCGCTAGAACCGGATTCGAACTTTGATGGCATTCCCGATAATATCGAGGTCTATGGGTCAGATTCTCAGGACATTGATGGCGATGGTGTTCTTAATGCTTGGGACTTTGACAATGATGGAGATAATGTTGAAGATAGTGTTGACCTATCTCCATTCGATAGTACTGCTTGTTTTGATGAGATGTCATTTGATATTGAGACAAATGGGAATCCAATGTATATGACCTTCCAGCTAATACCAGAAGATCCATCTCACCTTAGCCTAATATCCCAGACTTGGGATTGGCCTTATGATCTTCATGGAAATATGATGGATATTCATACTCAACCAAGTTCTGATGTGTTCATTATTCCAATGCTGCAACTCAGTGTATCCACTCCCCCAGCACAGATGGATGTCATCAAGTATGGCATAAGCATCACTCCGGAAGGTGTTGAACTTCCACTCTTTCCAATTGAGCA
This sequence comes from Candidatus Thorarchaeota archaeon MP8T_1, assembly GCA_002825465.1. The sequence goes on along the minus strand of PJER01000032.1, from coordinate 4,231 downwards.
GTACGGCAAGATTGTGGCATACAGTGGAAGACTGGTCTATCCTGAATTTACTCCATCTGAACTTAGTATTACCGCGAAACTCATCTGGAAAGTCTTTGGTCAATCGGATCAAAATGCCTCAACATTAGCAGAAGTGAATCTCTCTCGAAATCTCTCTGTTGCTACCGATGGTCGCGTATACCTGAATGAAGGTGGTGCGGGTGGAATTCAATCATTTCAATGGATTGCCCTTGGAAATGACAAGGTTGCAATCAAGCTCTTCAACGGGAACTATCTGTCAGTGGATAATGAAGGAAATGCAGCTGCAAATGGTGAGGACATCGGGGCTAATGAGATGTTCACCGTTGTAGAAGATAATCCCACCTTAGGCACATTTACTCTTGTATCTGATTCTACAAATACGCCTCTAGCTCTTACAGAACCGAATGTTGATTGGCAATTGACTACAACTGAAGGCGGAATCGTTTGTGTCTTTGATTTGCAAAATGCTGGGTTTATTCCAGAGACAAGAGAATTAGCCAGATATAATGATTCATTCATGCTTACAGGTCTCTTGTTAGAAGAAGACTATGGGGCTCAAGCAGGCATTTTCTATTGTGAAGAGCCTCAGAACACTACACTCTCAGAACCACTAATTGATATGTTATTTCTCAGGAATGCGAGCATCGGAGTCTTTGATATAAAATCCGAACTTGCACATCTTGGTCGGGATACGCTTAATATAACCCAATCTTTCAATCAAAAGGATGAAGCACTTTCCAGTATTGTTAATTTCATGATACCAACTGCCCTCGATTCACTTCAATTAGATACACCTTATTCCTTTATCACATGCCTAGAGAGCCTTGTTAGAACTCTGGATCTCTCTGATTTTACTAGGGATGGTGATTCATTCACTGGGATAACTAATGCTGCTAATCTCACATCACAGAAAATCAAGCAAACAATATGGCAATACCGTACAATAGTTGATAGTGAAGTTCTGTATCAATCCTTGGATACACCTGAAGTTATGGAAATAATTGACAGTTGGGGTCTGGATGATGAGACTCTGGCAATTGTCATGAGCCTTTCACTATACTGGCTATCAGGAGAAAATGTTGCAAAAGACCTGTCTTCAGTGAATTTAGATTATAGTATCCCCTTAGAGGATTTGGTCAATTGGTCTCATGCAATTGCTGATCTTAGCATCTCAGTATTTTCATTGATCCGTAAGGGTCTGATAAGATCTATTGAAGCCTATAGGGTTGCAGGGCGAACCATTGATACTTTTCAGAGCATGATAAAAGCAGGTTGGAGGATCAGCATAAAGGGAGAGCAAGCAGCTTTCAGTGTCTATAAGGAATGGAAACTTGCATTCAAAGCTATTGGAAAAGCAAAGACTGGCGTAATGAAGTTCTGGAAGAGTATAGGTGGTATTCTTGATTATGCTGCGATAGCAATAGATGTTGGTGTGACCATCTATGGAGTCATAGCAATTACACAGGCAGGATTAGACCCGCTTCAGCTCTCTCAAGCTTTACTCAAGACACTCATGGGATACATCAAGGACCTGATGCTGATTGCAATCTCTATGAACCCCTATGGTGCTGCTTTTGTTGCTATTTTTTCCATTGTCGATCTTATTCTTGGGTGGTGTGGGACTACTTCGCTTTCTGACTTGATCGGTATGCTATTTGATGAGATCATTGATGCAATCTCTTCAGTTGATTCGCAGGTATATCCACAATTTGAATATGATGAAGACCAAGAACTCATTATTGATGATTGGACAAATAATGGAGTGACAGTGGGTGATAGACTCACATTCAGAGGAATCCTGCGTGGGATCTGGTATGGTACATGTAAAGATGATGTCGATAAGAGTGATGTCTATCCGTACTATCTTATCGAGACTCCTCTTGGTTCATCTTCAGAAGTAGGTCTGCTATACGACCCAATCTACATAGCTGGAATCATATACAATTGGGAAAACGTCTATCTCCCAATTCCAAGCAACAGACCATCTGCAGACTGGACTTATGGTTCGTATTATTGTAGCAGTGTCGAATATGATTCTGGTGTCTGGGCTGTACCAAATACTGCTATGCCTAATTTCCCAATGAATATCAGAGTGCAGACATTTACGCAACTCTACTACGAGTGGACATACTGGCTGTTCTGCGTCCCAATTACTCATCATAGTCACCAGGAGTCGTATGATGATGTAAGTAGCTTTACCATATATGTCGATGTTCTTCCTGACACTATCGATGCCTTTGCAGATTGGCGTCTTATCACTCCTCTCGACCTCGATTGTGATGGGATACCAAATGCTGAGGAGACCGAAACTGATCCTGTAAAATTTGACTCGGATGGGGACTCTCTTGGAGACAAATTTGAACTCGAGATTGGAACAGATCCACTTCAGCCGGACTCAGATTTTGACGGTTTAAACGACAAATACGAGCTCGTTTATGGTACTAACGCCACAAACCCTGACTCTGACTTTGATGGGCTTCGAGACTACCTTGAAATCTCTGGTGATACAATTCAGTTCAATTATTTGAATGACCCACTCTTGCCTTTCACAATCATTGCACATTCTAACCCAAGAATGAATGATACTGACTCAGATGGTGTTATTGATTTCATTGAGCGACGTGATGGTCTCAATCCATGCTCACAAGATACGAATGGAGATTCGGTAATCGATGTAGAAGGACCTCCGAGGTATATCCAGTTCGATGAAGAGTGGACTACTGATAGAGACTATCTTGAGAATGAGCCTCTTGATATAACCGTTGATAATGCTGGGAATATCTATGTCACTGACATTGCGACTATCATCAAGTACAGTCCGGATGGTTCACCTCTTGGAACCTATGGTCCTGCTCATACCAGTGCCCTAACAACATTTCCAGATGGCCGCATAGGGATGGTGAATATATCATCCACTCCGAATAGTCTAGTGGTAGTGGGTGCCGAACTATCTATCGATAATAGACCTCAAAGTAATGTCCTCCAAAATCTTCCTTCCATGGCTATTGATGACGATGGTAACACAATGGTGGTTGGTGATCCAGGTCGAAACTTGGCATTTATATATGAAAAAATTGCTGGCACTTGGACATTTCAAACATATCTCAGTTGCGGTGCGCAATATATTAACTGGCAAGGAGGGGCGACCAAACCTTTGTTTGGCTATTCGGTGGCAATTTCTGGTGATGGAGGAACCATTGTCGTTGGGGCTCCAACTGCGTATGGCGTACAAGAGAGCTTTTTCCCATATTGGTGGGATATTCATAATAACTATGCACCAGGTACACAAGGAGCAGTGTATGTCTTCCAAGGATCAGGTTCAACCTGGTTCTTTAAAACTGCGCTTTTTGGTCCTTTAAACAGTGGGATAATGGGTACCAGTGTTGCTATTCAAGGTGATTCTCTTAGCTCTGGGGGTACAGACTATAGAATCTTTGCTACCTTTCTATACGTAGACCGCGAGTATGATATGTGCAGTTCGGTTATTGAATGGTGTATACGTTCTGCTAGTGGCAATATCTACCCGTATGCATGGCTTGGTGGAGCAAACAAATTTCCACAAAACGCCGGCTGCGGAGTAGTCCCTGATCCTGAGATGAAAGGAAGGTGGATATACTCTCTCCAAGTAGAGAGCGACCCGGGTTATAAAAATACAAGACTCACTGTGGGTGCGTATAATTATAACGACTACAATGTTCAGGGTTCCCCTGCTCACAAGGGCATAGTGCGCAAGTACTATCTCGATATCTACGGAAAATACTATATGTGGACACGTTTTCCAGATGGCCCAGTTACTGATTGGTATGAACCCTCCTATTGGTGGCCAGGTGACTATGAATATTGGGTGGCTACTGATAAAATTGGACCCGGTCAGATGATGCGTGACCAGTTTGGATTTTCGCATGACTCGGTACCTGGTCAGAATGTCTATGTTGTCGGTGCACCGTTTCATGAGCATAGGGAGCAAGATAGTCAGTATGTTAACTCTGCACCTGGATATGCATATGTATATGCGAAAAGTGGATCTACCTGGTATGAAACACCTCTTGAGGTTCCAGGTCTGCCAGATGAATCTGAGTTTGGTTGTTCGGTCGCCATCGATAATGCTGGAAATACTGTTGTAGTCGGTGCACCTGGATATGACTCGCATAGGGGAGCTGCATTTGTCTTTGAGAAGATTGGTTCCACTTGGAAACTGATGTCTAAGATA
>PJER01000140.1 GCA_002825465.1 Candidatus Thorarchaeota archaeon MP8T_1 | reverse complement strand
AGCAACCACTACCTTAGGTGTTATACCGTGTTCTCATGCAAAAAATGCCAAGAACCTCTCTATATCCGGAACGCTGAGATAAAAGACCACATTCTGACACTTGAAACCCAATGTTTGCACGGTCACAAAAGTGCAAGGCGTTTGGCTGAGCATCAGATAACGGATGTTGGCGTAGAGGTTTTCAAAAAAATGTTCGTTTGCATAGAATGCGGTTCGGACATGACACTTGTTGATACTCTTATTCAAGGATCAAAGACTGAGGGTATGTTTCTTTGTCCACGTCACGGTATTGAGAAACGTGAATTTCCTCGAGAGTTTCTTTCGACTATCCAACTTGCCGCTGCAGAAATTGACGGTCCAAGAGCCATCATTGATTCTTTCAGATGCTCACAGTGTGGTCTTGTATTTGCTGTAAGTGAGGTCGAACAACGCAAAGGAATCATTGAGATTGATGCGAGATGTGCAAATGGTCACAGGGTTAGCAGATATCTCCCTAGTGACATGGAGCTATCTCTTCTCAAAAGAATTCTCCAGCGAGTAATCCATTGTGATAAATGCGGACTTCCGGGGCATATTGCCAATGTTGAACAACGGGGTAGCTTGGCACGTGTATACGCTGCATGCCCAGTTCATGGTGTTGCAAAGAAGGATATTCCTGACTCGTTTTTAGATACTCTAAAAGAAGCAATATCAGAAATACCTGAGGATGCTGTTCTTCGTGCTACTCTCACTGCTCATGAGTGTAGACAGCCTTTAGCAATTAGAAGCATAGAGGATGATAGATCTGGCTACAAGCTGAAGTGTGTCTGCCCTGGCAGTAAAATCGCCACAGACAGGGTTTTGCCACTTACGTGGAATGATGCTGTTACCAATCGGATAACGACAGCCATACTCACATGTGATGAATGTGGGCACTTGACTCATATTCTTGGCAAAAGGAAAAGTGCAAAGAAGGTGTCATTCCAGATTGTTTGTCCAATTCATGGTGTGATGCAACGAGAAACAACGCCTGCTATCTTCGATATTATATCGGATCATGAGTACACTATCGATCGACTTCCATCTATAGTAAGAAGTCTTAGTTGTGAGAAATGCAGTATGCCACTTACACTCAGAGATGTTGAGGAACGCCGAGGTCTTGTAGAGTTTGATGTAGAGTGTAGGAATGGTCATAGAAGTAAGAGACTATTCAAACCCGAATTAGAATCAGAAACACTTGTTGATCTCTACAAGCGATTCTTCCAGTGTCCAGAGTGTTATGAGCCGCTAGATTTAGTATATGTTGAGCAAGGCGGCCGTGAAGATAGAGTAGTGCAATTGTGTCCAATTCATGGTAAGTATGTGTTCGATATTCCCCCTGACCATGCAAAGGCAATGCAGAGTGCATATGCAGAAATACAGGCAGATAAGGCCAAACCTCCGATTGAAGTGAGTGAGCCTGAACCATCTGGATCTCTCGAAGCAGAAAGTGAGTCGATTGATTCTACGGATGGTGGAGTTAGGGCAATGCGTGGATGTGAGATTGTAGGTGGTAAATTCGATTACAAGGTCAAGGTGGTAAACAATAGTGGCTATGTCATCACAAATGTGACAGTAAGTATTGTTGCATACCCTGCCGATTGTATGGAACTAGCCGGAGAGAATGTGAAGACAATTTCCAGAATCGAAGTAGGTGGATTCAGAAGTCCCCAGTTCACATTCTATCCAACAAAGGATTGTGTTCAGGGAAAAGTGGTTGCTACTGTTTCCTACATTGATTTTCTTGACCAGTTACACACAATGAGCGTAGAGCCTTATCTAATCCGTTCGGTCTGTGATTTGCTGATGCCTTCCAAGAAGACATCTGCAGAATTCAACCTTGTCCTTTCAAGTCTTGAAAGGACTCAGCAAGAGCAGAGTCTTGATTGGAATGCAAAGGTTCTATTCACCAAAGCTGAGAAGATATTGCCCACAAAGAACTTCCATGTTGTTGATACGGATGAACATGTGATTGCCGGTGAGTTTATTGGAACCATTCGCGGCTATGCTGAAGGCAAATACACAAAGCGGAAAATTGCTGTGGTCCTCATGATTACTGGACCAGAAAATGGTCGCCATTCTGTCATCAAAGTAGAAGCTCTCGGTGAGGATGTATCAATGTTGCCTACGACTATTGATGAGCTAGCAGACACAATGGACTCTTGGGTATGTCTTCGATGCGGAGCACCACTTGAAACAGAGCAAGTCGAAGAATTGGGAAAACGCCAACCAATTCGGTGCAAGTATTGCACTCATTCACTTACCATTGCACTATACCTTCAATGAATTTCTTAGTATGCGGAGTACATATTAGGAAGCTCTAGGAATCTATGGGCTTGGATGCTTGCTGCGCCAAGGTAGTTGATAGATGTGTTCGTTTGCAAGAAATGTAAGGAACCCTTCTATATTCTCGGAAGCGAGATGCGAGGCAGCACGGTGCGGCTCTATTGTCAATGTTTGAACGGTCATAAAGGTAAACGAGACGTTGGGCGACACCAAGCAGATAGCATGGCTCCTGAAATTTACAAGGGTTTATTCACATGCCTCGAATGTGGCTCCATAATGTCTCTACTTAACACAGATCTTGGAAGACATGATGTAGAGTATGTATTCCTATGTCCCATTCATGGGCCACTGAAGAAAAAGAATCCTGCATTCTATCACAGTGCCGTAGCAGGAATTCAAGGAACAATTAATAGTGCAAAATCAATTCTCGATTCACTCACATGTTCGCGTTGTGGGCAAATCTTCTCAGCACAATCGGTTGATGAGAAGAAGGGAATAATGGAATTCAAATATCGTTGTCCAAATGGGCACAAGGAAATTCGGTATGCTCCCACGGAGGCTGATCCTTCTATACTCAAGACCGTCTTCAAACGGCTCATTCACTGTGAGCAATGTGGTTTACCCTGCCAAGTTCTTGATGTTACAACCAAGGGTGACAAAGCTCGCATAGAGCTTTCTTGTCCTGCACATGGAAAAACGAAGAAAGAAATGCCAGCAAAGCACGCATGGATGATCGAGAAGATTGCTGATGCACTATCTGAAGGTTCTATTGTGCGGTCAATGCTTAATTGTACTCAATGTGCTAACAAGTTATCGATACGAAATATTGACTTGGATAAAGACAAGTATAAACTGAAATGTACGTGTCCAAACGGTCACTCCATTGAGATGAGCCAACCTACCGATCTTGACGAAGAGGCAATTGAGGTACTTGTGGATGGAATCATGAAGTGCAACGATTGTGACCTTATTACTGAATTAGTCGGAAAGAAAATTGATGGAACAAACGTCGAACTCGAGCTTGTCTGTCCACTACATGGAAAAATGCGTAAGGAGATTAAACCAGATATCTATAAACATCTTGAAATGAGGGAGCCCGATATCGACCGTGAGTCCACAATTGAAGAGAGTCTTAGGTGCACAAAATGCTCTGCGCCGGTTATCATTCGGGATTCTAAAGACAAAGATGACATTGTTGAATTAAAAGTTGAATGTCGCAATGGACATGGGAGTGAACGATATCTATCTAAAGCGGCGCATCTCGATACACTCTCTCGCACCTACATGCAGCTCTATGAATGTCATAAATGCCATAATCCAATAGATTTGATAGAGATAAAAGAACTCGCAGGAAGTGCAGACGTACACTTTTCCTGCAGTAAACACGGTGAGTCTGTTGTATCTATTCCACTATCGCATGCTCCTTCTGCACGCGATGCATTTCTGCAAACAAAGACTCTCTCAGACCTACAGGTCTTAATGGATTCAACTCTTCAAACAAAACATGCCTGCGAATACCAAATGGATTCAAACGCTGATCCTGCGGAAATGCTGGAAATTGTAAAGAATGTCATCGAACAACATAGTGTTCTCTTTGTTGATGAGCGAACGGATCCTAAAGCTGGTCTTGAAGCATGGTATTACGGGAAGGCTCTAGCAGGTGATGAGTTCGTTGTAGTTGGTTCTGTTTCAAAGGAGAATCTCATCATCAGAATCACAGTAGCAAGCAGTAATGAAACTAAATTGGAACTTATGTTAGCAGAAATGCGAGAGAATCTACGTGAAGTCCTCTTGAGAATTCAAACACAGACAGAAGATACAGCACCAAAGAAGATAGCCTGTCCACAATGTGGAGCTGGGCTTCTCAAGCGAGCACTACCTGGTGAAACAATAATCTGTGAACACTGTGGAGTTCCACTGCACTGGGGTTGATTGGATAGCCTATTCTCCTGTCCATGTCGCAGCAGTATCTCTGCGCGAGGTCAGGTGAGCTAGTACTCTATCAACCACTGAATCAACGAGTTCTTCAATACTCTTTGGTCTGTGCCAAAAAGCGGGGCTAGCGGGAATCAAGATAGCTCCAGCTTCCGTTACTGACGCCATATTTCTGATGTGAACTAGATTTAGTGGGGTTTCTCTAGGAACAAGAATCAGTTTTCGACGTTCTTTCAGCGCACAATCAGCTGCACGGGCAATGAGATTGTCGGCATATCCGTGAGCGATGCCTGCAAGTGTTTTCATAGAACACGGGATTATTACAACTGCGTCAAGAGGATAGCTTCCGCTGGCAGGTCCCGCTGCTAACTCATCTTCGTTGTAGATCTTATCTACTTCAGACGACAATAAATCGACATCAATCCCAAGTTCGTACTTTAACGTTTCAGCTCCCCATTTGCTTACCACGAGGTGTACTTCATGACCTTCTGATTTTAAGGCTCTGACAAATCTGACGCCGTATATTGCTCCACTGGCTCCTGTAATCCCAACGAAGACACGTTTCTTGTTCAAAGACATCACCCTTTGTTATTCAGCTGTTTCTTTTATTACATATACTTGTATCGAAAGAGTGTTTTTATCATTGCTAAAGAAGAAACGCAAGTAAGATTGCGACAAGCACTGACCCAACGCCAATGCGAATGCCCACACGTTTCGCAATTCCTGCAGCCTCAGTAATATCCTGCGTGAGAATATCGAAACCTTTCTCTCCTAGAGTTCTTATTCCCCTAACTAATCCGAAGCCTAAACCGACTTCTGCGCTTTTAGCTTTTTCTCTAGCCTTCATCGATGCCACAAGAATATGGTCTAGCGTTTCATCTGGTTTAATTCTGCCAACAGGAGGGTATCCCTTACTTGAAAGTGAAATTGCGTTGACGACATGCGTATCTGTTGTGACCACTTCTGCTTCATCGTAACCTTGTGCCTTCAGTGCGCTAATTATCCTCTCACGAAAACCTGACTCCATATTGTTCCCATCAACCGAGATTAGCACGAACTTGTTGTCATTATATATCAATGATAGAGCACTAATCCCTCCGGGACCAATACCTTCT
>PJER01000139.1 GCA_002825465.1 Candidatus Thorarchaeota archaeon MP8T_1 | reverse complement strand
TACTATCGAAAGCACAATGATCACGACTGTGAGTCCAATTTCCAATCTTCTTGGTCTTGTCCGTAGGGAGACCATGCTTCCTAGGCGTGAACCAATCCCTGAGCTTGTCAGCACAATCAGTCCTTCGAACAGTAGGAGCTGTTGTTGACTCCAGTAAAGCAATACTCCAACAATCGCTGTGAAAATTGCAGCGAATAGAGCTGTTGCTATCGCTTTGTGCATATCAACATTGAACGTCCGGAGAATCGGAACAAATAGAGATCCTTCACTCCCTCCTCTCATCCCCGTTAATGTATTGGCTGCAAGAGAGGTGGAGAAGAGGGCAGCAAATGATGGTCGAAGGTGTTCTGACTTTTCCGGCGCAATATGGTTTAGATTCATTCCAATCACTGAGAGAAGGGAAACCAAAATGAAGACAAATGCCAAAATGAGTGCAGATGCTGAGAGAGAAAAAGCGATTAGAGTACCCATGATTGTCCCTAATGATCCTCCTAGTATCATGTATACTCCATATTTTCGGTCTATATTCATTCGCTGAGAAGCTGCCCCGATTAGACTTGAAACAGGAATCGCCATAAGATTCATTCCATACGCCGAGATAAGTGTGAATCCTACGAGGTTTAGAAGCGGTATTCGAATCGAACCACCACCTATACCAAAGATTCCACTACCAAGTCCTGCTATCAGTCCTATTAGACCAGCTAGAGTCAGCAACACATAATCCATTATTCTATTCTTCCTAAAACAAAAGTGGCACGATTTAACCTACAAGAACCGATTCTGGGTGTTGTTTAAGGATTGTCATAGAACTATATGGAGTCTGGACGAATATGACTCAGATTTCTAGCTTGATATTTCGCTATCCGACGATGCTTAATTCTTGTAGGCGCTATTTTCCCTTTATAGAAGTTAAAGTATCTATACTTGTTTCAACTTCGTCGGGTGATAGTATCTCATCCGTGAGAAGTTCTCTCAAGATGCTAAGATGCTGGTCATCAAGCATGTAGTCTTCTGTTTCGAGCACATTGATTGTTGCACTATGATTCCACTCTGCGTCCTCATCATCTAGAACATGTAGCGTCACGACATGGTATGGACCGGCACGACCCACCATTAATCGAATATTGCTATATGTCACTTCTCTCATTTCGCTGCCCACGAATCTCCTTGCATAAGCCTGAATTGCTGCTATGAATGAGCCAAAGAGATCGGGGTCGACGCGTATATTCTCAAGGCCAACTGATGCTTGATACAATCCCCCATCATCAAACACGATTATGCCCTTCATATGGATTACACCGTTTTCTAGATTCTTTCCTTTTTCCTATGCATGCTCAATACGCTATTAATCCATGTAATAGATATTCTAAGAATAAAACTTCTGATAAAATAGGGCAGTCTATTGATTTCAATAAATGGATTCCCTCTTAGCCGAGGAGTGCTCCTACTTCTCTCGCATATTTCCTCATCTGTGTCACTGCAAGACCCATTGATGTTAAATCCCTAGCAGAACCCATGAGTAAGAACTCACCTGCATGTGATAAAACAACAAAGCCTTGCTTTCCTCGAACAACTACCTCATAGAGTTCATCGAGTCCTAACTTTCCAGCTGCCATATCTCCTGTCATAAGAAGCGCAGCACTCACTGCAGCCATGAGATCCGGATCTGCATCCGAATCCTCTGTTGCAAAGTACGCAAGCTTTACACCTTGCTTACTAACAACCGCAATTGCATCTAGGTCTGCATAGTTCGTGAGCCCCATCAACAGCTCCACCAATTCCTTTTCCTTTGCTGGGTCTATATGTGATGACATTATTATTACCCTCATGTTGGATTTCCATAATATCCGATATTACTTCGCAACTAGTTTCTTACCCTTCTTGGTTTTTGAATCGGATGATGCAGCGCCTCCATCAGTTTCAGACTTGAAGAAGGTTATCAAATCACTGAGGCGTTCTTTCATTTCAGCCTTTATGGGACTGAGTATTGCATCCGGTGTGCCCTTGAGAAGCTCGATTCCAAGCACTCTTCCGTCTTTCACGATGACTCTTGGTATAAAGCCCTCAGCCATGAATGTTCCTTCGGGAGGATCTTTGACCTTTTCGATTCGTCGTTCGATTTTTTCCTGGCCAAACACTGCAATTTTATGCTCCGCGACTGTGTAAAGATCGTTGTAGACGATGACCAGCTCTCTCTGGTAACCTTCAGGTGGGTCAACTGTTTCCAATTCTTTTAGCATCTCAGCTATTTCTCCCTGAGGAGCTGAAGGTCTTGGAGGCTGTGAAGATGTAGTAGTCGGAGGTCTTGGAGGTGGTGCGGTTTCGCGTGTGGGCGTGACAGATGGCTCAGCCTTTACTGCTTCCGCATTGGACTTTGGAGGCGGCGCTGATGCAGTTTCAGCCACTGGCTCTTTCTTTGGTTTTGGAGGTGCAGGTGGAGGTGCTTTTTCCCCAGGCTTCATTATACGTGTAGCCGCAGTTGTTCCATTCAGTGCGGTGAAGAAAGTTGGTGGTTCCTCACCTTCATCCAACGGTCTAACTTTGAAGTGAAATCCATATTCAGTTCTGAGGTTTGTCGCAACTCTGGCTCCGATGAACTTCACTCTAACGCCTGCTTGACTGCCCTTCCAAAGATAGATGCTCTTAGTTTCATCATCCACAACACAAACGACGAGGTTTGAATCTAAGTCGTCCTTTGTGAGTTCTATTTCATTTAAGGTTCCATCTTCTTGGACCTCATAACCTACAACCATAATCTATCACTACGCCAATGTTGACCTTGCATGTTGCAGTGTGGCAACTCCAGACATATACATTGTGTGTATTGCCAGCTTACAACATAAGCCTTGTTTGTGCTATATGATTGTTATTGTGTTAGATATGCTCCGGAATTGCCCTGTTTTTTTATCATTAAACTTGCATTTTTATTCCCAACTCATTGATGTGGAATACTCTTATGAGCAAGGTCGCCCTACTTGTTTTGGTTGGATGCTATGCAAGAGAAGGTTGACTCTATCAAAATGCTTGCTCAAAGGCTCGAACAGACTGAAAGATTGAGCAACAAGCAGATTCTCTTGGGATTATTAGGATCTACAGGTCTTATGATCATCTCTACTTGGGGAGTTCTCTCATTGCTGAACTTCGTACAAGTGTATCCTGTGGATCCAAGCAAGGTCTTTCCATATACTATGTACATGATGGCTGGTTCGTTACTCTCAACAATCATCGCCCTCATATTATGTCTAGCGATGATTCGCTGGCCTCGTATAGTAAACATCCCTCTTAGGATACATCGCTATGCAAAAAGGGGAACGGGCGAGTATTTCCTTAGCCCAGAGTTCGCAGACCAGACGTGGCCTGTTGTGCTTCGAAGATCTTTCTATGGTTCAGTCTTGGTTGTCGGAATATCTCTTACGATCCTCGGTTTTGATTTGATGGTTGCATCCACTGATTTTCTTCTCATTAGTGGGACCTATTTGATGTTTATCAGCATCATAATACTCCCATTCACGCTTCTCGAATTCTATTTTGGACCTTGGCTCTTGAAAGATTCTGGGCTCTACCATCTTGATGAAAGAGATAGATCCCTAAGTAATGTAGGTGATGATCTTGAGGATATTTTGGAGTTCTTTGCAGGCATTGACATTATATTCCTTCTTCTAGAGCTTACAATTAGTGTTGGTGCTACCGCTCCGTGGTTGCCAATTTTCATCATATTGATTCCACTCGGCCCACTCTTCTCGATTGTTCTCAATTTTACTCTCATTTTCATGTATTTCAAGAATAAGGCAACGTCATCAATGCTGAAATTTCTAGACCATCAATGGGAAGTTCCTGATATGATATCAACTCCAAATTACATTCGTAGTCGTGTTTTAGCTTTGGTCGATCGCGAATTATTAGTAGATCCGTCTGTTATAAGTTCTGATTTATCCGACTCTACGGATGAAAATACATCGCTTCACACTGAAAGTGAAAGGGAGCTAACTATTGAGGAAGACAATCCTATCAGGGAAGAATGAGAAGTATATCGCTCGATCTTCGTTCTCTCTAAGTGTTGTCACTAATGCTTCATCATAGGTTAGGGCTATTATCTGTTTACCTTCAAAATCAATAGTAATCTTGAAGGAACCTACCTGAGGAATTATCGAAATCACACTTCCTTTTGCAGTATTCGGAGAGGGTTCGTAAGATATTGAGATGTCCTCTGGTTTAATACTGAGCTTAATTGTACTCCCCACCTTCATACTCGTCTTATTTCGAATTTTGATTCCTTGGATATCGATGAATATCTTGCCATCTTCGCCTTCTCTGACAACAGCATCTAGAACATTCCCGCTACCAAGAAATCGTGCTACAAACTCATTTGCAGGGCAATCATAGATTTCTTCAGGAGTACCGATTTGTACAACAACTCCATCTTGGATAATTGCCACACGATCGGATATAGCGAATGCCTCATCTTGGCTATGAGTAACATAGATGGTTGTTATTCCAAGTTTCTTCTGGATTCTCCGAATTTCATTCTGAAGGCGTTCTCTAAGTTGGGGGTCTAGAGCAGAGAGAGGTTCGTCCAATAGTAATAGACCTGGTTTCTTAGCGAGAGCTCGTGCCAATGCTACACGCTGAGCTTCGCCACCACTTATCTCACTAGTTTTTCTCATGAGCAATTGTCGGATATCAAGTAATTCCGCCAATTCTTCTACTCGTGCGACAGTTCTTTCATGAGGCCATTCAGCCATTTCCGGTCCAAATGCGATATTCTGGTAAACTGTCATGTTAGGGAAAAGAGCAACAGATTGAAAAACCATGCCAATATTTCTCTCTCGTGTGGGAATTCCAATAACCTCTTTTGAATCAAAGAGGATGCTACCTTCATCAACGTCCAAAAACCCTGCAATCATTCTCAACGTTGTGGTCTTTCCAGAACCGCTAGGACCAAGCAGTGTCAACAATTCCCCATCCTCTACATGAAGGTCTATTGGACCGACTCTTGTTCCATCTGCAAATACTCTGACAAGTCCACGGAGTTCAACTGTTGCCATCATAGCGCACCTCCAACACTTCCCTCAGAAACTTTTTCCATTGTGAGAAATGATAACACACATGCTAATACAAGAACCAGTGCAGCAGCCCCAGCTTCCGCAAATTTCCTTACACCTAGGTTGTCATATATTGCAACAGCTAGTGTATAGTTTTGAGGAAGTGCAATGAACAAAGTGGCTGACATCTCTCCTATAGCCATTGCAAACGCGAAAACTGCTCCGACGAGTATGCCTGGCGCTAGCAATGGCAATTCGACAAAAAAGAGCCTCTGGAGCCGTGAAGCTCCCAGTGAGTCAGCTTGGTCAATGAGATGTGGGTCAATACTTCTTAGAGAGATTTCAATCGATCTTGTGGTGAATGGAAGACCAATT
>PJER01000031.1 GCA_002825465.1 Candidatus Thorarchaeota archaeon MP8T_1 | reverse complement strand
TTGTTCTATTTGCTCCTTTTGCCTATCATTTCGACCTTGGTCCCGGACCTGATGCTATCGAAGCAGTAATGTGGCAATACATTGAATCAGCTTGGCAAGTGGGATTCTGGTTCCAAAATCCGCTAAGGTATTTTGATTATGTAGCCTTTAGGCTCCTCTTTCCAATTCAATTACTAAGATATCTACTTGGTAAATCAAGTAGAAAATTCACACTTGTTTTCGCATTATATAGTGAGCTACACGCAGGTCTTCTCTCGTTGCCAGTCTATATCTCTTGGTTATATCAACTGGGACCATTTCTTTCACCAGGTGGTGATCCAATACGTCCAGTCTTCCTGCCAATTCCCTTGTTATTCATAACAGTACTAATTCTAACACTGATAGTGGAACGAAGACAGTCAAAGTAATCTCGTTTTCGCTGACCAAAGATATAGATTACCCAAGAAGTAAACAATTGCAATGAAGATCAAACAATTCTACCTCTTACAAACTCTGTCTTTTGGTATGGTCTCTTTTGAGTTATGTATTGTGACTGTTCAAGAAATGCACTTTTGAAATAGTGAAATCATTGGAGAATCGCAATTCGTCCGAATTTATTTACATTAAGTTGCATCTCGTCTTTGAAAGTAGAAACATATGCAGTTTCAATTCGAATTTTTTCGTTTTCCTTTATCTGTGGAATCATCTCGTTCCAGAGGGTCAGCTTTATCGATCCCGAATCATCAGTCACTACGACATCCGCAACTTGATGATATTTGTTATCTTTCTTCGAAAAGACCTCTCTTGGTTCAGAGATTTTATCGACCACTGCATCGATGATGTATCTCTTGTTGTTATCTTCTACATCTGCAATCCTCGTTGTTTCCACATTATACTCTGGGTCCAGTATCAATTCGTATGCTCTAAGGTCAAAAGTAGGAACCCATCGGAAGATTCCATATTGTCTAAAGCCCAAGTGCTCATAGTATGATTTTGTTCGTGTATTCCATTCAGGAGTATCCAAAGTCCATCTCTTTGCATGTGGATATTTTTCCATGATTAGTCTGAACGACTCTTTTCCAATTCCTTTTCGATGATAATCTGGATCGACGAAGACATTGAATATCTCATGATGTGTATTGCTGACTGGCCAGACAGTTGTACCACCAACAATCTTTCCATCGTAAAGGATTTTCAGATAATCCCCTGACTTATTCTCTATCATCTGTCTTTGATGGTCGGGAGAATCGTATCCTGGTGGTCCTCCCTCTCCGGGTGCCCCGTGTTCTACATCCGAATCGAAGGCACGTTTTGAAATCTCTGCCAGAATTTCAGCATCTTCTGAATTCGCATGTTCAATTGTAATTTGACTCATTATCCTAACCTCGTTATACTACAATGGGGTTAGTCTAAGTCTATATAATACAGTCTCTCCAAATTTAGGAGTTATTTTGGGTATTCTAGCAATTGCTATGTCAAAAGATGTATAATTTCAAACAGTCAGATTATATCTGGTGGTGTAATTTATGAAAAATCCAGTAATTCTCTTGAAGATCAGTTACATTATAGGAGCAATCCTTGATGCTCTGGTCGCTATTCAGATGTTCTCTCCAGATATTCTCACATTGACCACAGGAGTCAGTTCCTTTGCTCCAACATCCAACTTTCTCTATGCATCCTATATGAGTGGAGTGATGATGATTAGTTGGTCTGCTCTCCTCATCTGGGGTTACTTGAAACCTGTAGAACGGAAGGATATTCTGCTAATCACTATATTGCCAGTTGTAGGATTAATGATCAGTGGTATTCTTAGTACAACAGCAGGGTTTCTTCCATGGTTGACTGTCATGTTCTATCTAGTGATTCAGGCTTTTCTAATTGTTCTATTTACAATCAGTTACCTGTTTAATAGAAATATGGGATAAAAGACTCTTGGCAACTGAAATGCAAGTCTATCTAGGCAATCACTCCAAATGCGATATTGTCTGCAATTATCTCTATGTCGTCAGTTATTTGAAAATCAATAAGGATTTCTTGAAAACAAGTTCTAAGAACACTTGCTGCTATTTTAAATGAGATATCCATGTAGACCTCAAGTCCTTCGATGCCTAGTGAATCTAATCCTTCCAGAAGGGTGGATGAGAAATCAGTATTAGTTATCTCATAACTTTCTACATATCCCGACTGATTATCTCCCAGTAGTACAAGCTGCCCTTCAAAGACTATCCCTACATAGAAACTCAGTAGTGCTTTCCAAGTGGAATTGGTAAATGGTTCAATTTCGGTCCATTGTATATTGAAATCTTCTACTCCTCTATCACGTAATAATTCATCAAGCATACCACTTCCGTAACTATGTACTTCTCCATATTGCTGGTTCCAAAAAATCACTGTTCCATTTTCATCAGTCTGGGCGTCGGGAGCGTCCCAGTGATATTGATACAAGGCCTCATGACTTGTGGAGTTTGATGTAAAATTCAATGTTACATCCAGTTCTATCCTTCTTACGGGTGGGAGATTCAATACAACGATTGTTGAAACCGAAATAATAAGAACCACAATAAGAACAATAGCGATATACTTCCTGTGCTTCGATGGATCTGCACTTCTGATTTTCACTATTGCATAAATTATGAGGACCAGAAAAGGAAGGACCAAAATCAATCCTGTAAACGTGAATCCAATATCTGATGGAACCAAATCTATCTAACCCTCTACACAACGATGTACTCTATACTCCATCAGTCGATATGAAGTTTATGTGAAGCGGAGGTCTTTCAGACAAGTTTTCTACGTCAGTGGTATATTCGCTGATGAGTTGGTAGCATCGTGCTTCATACTTATATCCAGTCAATCCAATAATGACTATGAGGGTAAGATGGACGAAAAACACGACTACGTTACTGTTGACAAAGATAGAGTGACCCGATGCCTCTGGTGCGGAACAGTAGAGAGCAAAGACTGGATAAAGACCGGAAGAACAGACATTTCCGGCTTTTACTGCTCGAAACGATGTGAGCTAGCTGATGTAGTTAACTACCGTAGAAGAGGTGTGATAGCCTGCCCTATTTGTGGAATATTCTCCATTGCATTTGGTATCGCCATATCTTCTTTCGCTATTGATTGGGCGATGTTCTTTGTTGTAATGGGCGGAATTATGCTGATCTCTTCTCTCTTTTGTATAGAAGATTATCAGATAGGACTTCATTACAGAAAGATAGTTCCCCGAGGATCTCGAAGGGACAACAGGTCTCTTGAAATTCTTGTTTTAAAGCAAGCTCAGACTATAGCATCTTGTCCAAGATGTGGCGGAAACATAGATCTTAATCAAATAGGCTCAAACCGTATTTTCACTTGCCCTTATTGCGGTGTAGAAGGTATACTCGAATATTCCCGTGAAAATAGATAGACGTTCTATTTGAGAGGAACATAGGCTGATGACTTGGTAGCACTGATACCTGGGTTTCCATATTTACTAGTTTTTATCGGTAAGTATCAGCTGCAATCCCATACTAGCAATTAATAGTCCCAAAAAGACAAAGATAGATACTATCATCATCATTCCTGATGCTACATCTTGATAGGGGAAGGACAGTCTCCCATCATACAGCATTTGCGCATAAAGTAGAATTGGCCATACGACAAATGTACCTCCCGATGCAATTGCTAATGGTCCCCATATACTAGATCTAGTCTTTTGATTCAAACTAATTATGCCTCCACGATTTGACTATGTCTGCTACGGTGTGAGTCCAGATAAACTCTAAGACTTTTCAGAAGTGGAGATTAATGAATTAGTAATTATCCTGATATCCCGTGGATGAGTTTGATAAAGTGAAAAGAAGTTCTTCTCCTGAAAAGGAAAAGAACACTTCGTGTTTATTTGAGTGGCACGTAAGCTGATGACTTGGTAGCACCGATACCTGGGTTTCCGTGCTTAACACGCGCCATGGATGAGCTGAACTCACCCAATACGTGTCCAATCATCTGAGGAATGATCTTGATACGCTTGAATTCCTTACCATTATGAACAGCGATTGTAAGGTCAACCATTTCAGGGAGAATGACCATGTCACGGCAATGGGTTCTCACAATGACCTCTTTACCTCTCTTGGCTTGCTTCCTTGCGGCTCTGAGTTTCATCAGGAGCTTCTTCTGTCGTGGAGGGAGTCCTCTCTTGAGAGTCCTTCTCCTACGAGTAGGGAGCAATTCGATGAGCTCGTCCATGTTCAATTTGACCAGCTCTGATAGAGGGTATCCTCGGTACATTGGTTCCGCTTTTTGTGACATGTAATCACCTAGTTTGATAAACAGGGATAGCCGTGACCATCCCGAACATCGCAGAAGCGAGAGAGTCTTAATTTAAGGATTGCGTACTGGCCATCTTTTATCATCCGATTCCTTCTCGATGACATTTCCCTCATCATCAAGCATTCCTGCTTTTCTCATTGCAACTCTGACCCAACCCATTGATGCTTCCATACCAGGGTCTCTTATCAGAGCTAATCGAGCCAATTCGATAGATTTCTCCCAGTTCTCAAGCTCATAATTTATCTCAGCCATATGGAGAATTGCTGGAGCTAATCGATCTTCTATCTCAAGTGCCTTCTCGAAACTAATTAGAGCCTTTTCTAGTTCTTTCAAATCCCTAAGAAGAACTCCCTTGTTGAAATATGGCACCGGATCTTTAGGCGATAGTGCAGCTGCTTTATCGAGTCGCTCTAATGCTTCAACTGTTAATGGACTATCTATTGTGGGTGTTTCTTGTGCCTGCATCAATGCTATAGCTAGAGAAATTAGGGCATTAGTATGGCCTGGCTTTTTAGAAATAATCTGACGTAACTTATCAATAGCTATCTGTGTTTCACCATTTGCAAGCATTTTCACTGCCTGTTCATACTCGGTATCCTTTGAACGTCCGAAAATTGGCACAAGCACCACCACGATTTTCAAAAGGTGATAGCTCTTAAATTATGGCCTAGGAGCACAGGTGGTGAGGACGTAATGGATTATGGTGTAAAATGCTTGGAATATGGCATAAGGGGAATCATAAATGATGCATTGAATGTAGAACTAGCCTTCAAGAAATCCCAAGCGAACTCTCAAGCAAAGAACAGGCTATGAAATAAATTTAGTACTAATTTGAGTTACACTGACCTATTTATGCATACAAAAGAAAATGAGATGATAGGGCCTTACGGCCCTATAGTCATATTATGAAGAATGTTTTTACTCTTCTTTCTTCTCTGTAACTTCTTCTTCATCGAAGTCAAAGTCTTCGAGTGGCTCAGGAGCTGGAGTCGTAAGCATTGTGTATCCAATCCACATTGCTATGACCATGATCAATACGACACCAAGTAAGATTGGTAGTCGGACAAGTAGGTCAGGATCGAAGAGAAATGCAAGCCCCCCAAATGTAGTAGTAACCCAGTCTCCAAGGCCGAATAATGGAACGATTGCTAATCCCATCACGTACCATAAGAGTACTATTAGAGCGAAGATGAAGATAAGAGCTCCAATTGCTTTTTCTTTGCCTATTGTAATTACTCTCCTCTATGATTAAAGGAACTAAGTCGGTTAGCAGTTTCGCACTAATAAAAGCATTACGTAGAGTAACTTTACGTACCATACCATGTCAGAATTTATATCAATTCACTCAGAAGGTATTGTGGGATTTCGGACTATTTAGGGGTGTTTGATTGATGTCTGAAAGGAGAAAAATAAGAACCTATGGAGTTTCAGCTAGTTCAGTTAGAAAGAGTATTTTGGATCTGACTGGGGTTGAACCCGGAAAATCACAAGCGGTGTTCACACAAGAGACTGGTAGAATCTATACGGGATCAGAAGTCTATTCGGGGGGTAGTAGTGGAAGCGGATCTGGATATTGTGATTGCAATTGCTCTGGAGGTGATGGAGAAGGTCTACTCATCGCAATCATTGTGATTGCAGTTTTGATGATAATGGTAGCTATTATCTGGGCGGTTGTGATGATTGCCTTCTCTATCCTCACTATTGGTGGTTTTCTTAAGAGGCGATACAGGACTGTGGTTGTTGTCGAAAAGATAAATCGTGAATTCTTGGGGAAACTTGCTATCTCAATAATGCGAAAAGGTGGAGTGTTGGAGTACCCTTTTGGTATTCCAGATTATGATGAATGGGCACGACATTTGTTCGATCTTCATGTTCGACTAAAACGTATCAGGCAGATCAGTCTGTTCTTTGGTATTATTTGGGGTTGGATTGAAGTCTTATTCAAGTTAAATGAGGTCATTGTTGGTCATGTCACAAACTACGATCTTTGGCCTTTTCGGATTGTGATGATTGCAATCTTTTTGCCGATGTTGATTTATAGTCCAATATTAGAGTTTCAATTCAATAATGCACAGACTAATGGAGAAGAAATTGCTATGCGCCTCCTTCTTGATGAACCATCTTTCTCTCCTGATCATCGCATGTCATTCAGTGATCCGCCAAGTGTCGTCGCTGGAATATCAACAGATGCGATTAAGAAAATCGATTATGAAAAAATATAGATTGATGTCACTCCCGTATCGGATGGCTTATATCTAGTCCAATTGACGATAAGCGTACATGCCACGGGAGTTGACATACCCTGAAGATTGTAGTACCTGTAAAGCAAGTTCCCGAAGTATCTGAGGTTCGAATGAACAAAGAGACTGGAACACTCATCCGTGATGGAGTCCCCAGCATTCTCAATCCTTTTGATGAGTTTGCTGTGGAAGCCGCCATTCAACTGAAGGAGGCGCATGGTGGCGAAGTCACTGTAATCACAATGGGTCCCCCTCAGGCAAAGGACGTTCTTCTTAAGGCTCTAGCAATGGGAGCTGATAAAGCAGTCCATCTCACTGACCCAACCTTTGCTGGAGCAGATACTTGGGCTACTGCATTCACATTATCTGAATATATCAAAACAATGGAATTTGACCTAGTTATCTGTGGAAAACAAGCTATTGATGGAGATACTGCACAAGTTGGACCAGAACTTGCAGAGCTTTTGGGTGTTCCTCAGATTTGTTATGTCAGGAAGATAGAGATGAGTGAGGACCTTAAGCACATAACAACCCACCGTGAAACAGAGGAGGGATATGAAGTTGTTAAGACAAAACTCCCTGCATTACTTACTGCAACAAAAGGCCTGAATGAACCTCGCCTTCCAAATATCATGGGAATTATGAAGGCAAAGCAAAAACCATACGAAGAGGTCAATGCAGAGAAACTTGGAACTGACCCTCAGCTTTTGGGCTTAGATGGTTCTCCAACAATGGTGCGTAAAGTGTATCCTCCTGAGCGGAAAAAAGGTGGAATAATTGTCGATGGAGATGACCCTGCAGCGGCTGTAAAACAGCTTGTTGAATTCCTAACAAAGAAGGGGGCAATCTAAGATGAAACTCGACTATGACCGGGAAACATGTAATGGATGCATGCTATGTCCAAAGGTATGTAACTTTGGTGCCATTGAGAAGGATGGTGACAAAGTCAAGTTTGACATGACCAAATGTGTTCTCTGTGGTTCGTGCGAAGAGGTCTGTCCTGTCGATGCTATTCATATTGAACGTAAGGCATTTGATAAATCCAAAGTACTAGAATATCATGATGTCTGGGTATTCTGTGAGACCCATGAAGGTCGCCTCCGCAGCGTGGCATATGAACTTGTAACTAAAGGCCGAGAACTTGCAGATGCACTCAATGAGAAACTCGTAGCAGTCATTATCGGTGAGGGAATCGAGCAACATGCTGATTCACTGATTCATCAAGGAGCTGACAAGGTCATTGTGGTTGATGACAAGATATTCGCTGACTACACCACTGATGCCTATACCATTGCTATGACCTCACTTATAGCACCAAATAAACCCGCTATCGTACTCTTCGGAGCTACCAATAATGGAAGGGATCTTGCTCCAAGAATTTCAGCTAGATTAGGTGTTGGTATCACTGCTGATTGTACAGGTCTTGAAATTGATAGCGAGCGCCAGTTAATTCAGACACGTCCAGCCTTCGGTGGAAATGTCATAGCAGAGATCTATACACCTGCCAGGAGACCACAGATGGCTACTGTCCGACCAAATGTATTCAAACCTTCAGAGCCTGATACATCTCGTACTGGTGAAATCGAAAAGGCTGACATTTCAATCAGTCCCGTTCAGATTCGCACTCATGTTCTTGAGAAGGTAAGTGAAGTCGTTGAAGGAATGAAATCAGTTGAAGAGGCTGACATCATCGTCTGTAGCGGTCGAGGCATCAAAGATCCTGCTAATCTCGAATTACCTAAACAACTCGCTGATTTGCTTGATGCAGCAATAGGCGGTTCACGACCAATTGTTGACCTCGGTTGGCTACCACCAACTCAGCAGGTGGGCCAATCTGGTAGAACTGTCTGTCCGAAGTTGTATTTTGCACTGGGTATCTCAGGGCAGATCCAGCATTTAGCAGGCATGTCCAGTTCTGATACAATCGTAGCAATCAACAAGGATCCTGAGGCACCAATCTTTAGTGTATCTGACTTTGGAATTGTTGGAGATCTCTTTACTATAGTCCCTGAGCTGATATCTGAGATAAAACGAATCCAAGATGCACGATAAAAATTGATACTGCCCAATCAATTAGGTTGGGCAGATTTCTTCTTTCTTTTCTATACTGTTCTATATTCATGATGATTCAGGTCTCATCAAAATTGGTATCTTGTTTAGCAATATTAGTAGAGCACTAATTATGGGAAAGATTGGTAGAGGGATTGACAAAACACTTTCCCAAGCACTTGCCTGATATGAGAAAAGGCCAATCACAAGAAGTGCATGTACACACAAGACTATTGCAATTATAGACAGAACTACTTTCTTTGAAAATTTACCTTTTATCAAACCCCCTAGGCTCAAAATAATTGAAAGATTAACTATCAAGGTTAATCCATTTAATAGAATAGCAGATGTGGGGGGCATAATGAATAAAGTAGTGTATGGCCCTACAAGGGTACTACCTGATTCGTAAAACAATGTCAATAGTAGTGTGATTACACTATAACGTGTAAAGGATGCATCTATAATATTTTGAGTTGAGATTTCAAAAGTGTGTGGAGCAAGTAAAGCTGCTACAACAACTAACACCAAGAAACTCCTCGTATTCTTTGAACCTTGATTCAATTTTCTCACCAAAAGAAATTTTCATACCTGTGGAATATTTTGCTCATAACTTTATCGTTCTCTATTGACCTAAATTTGGCATCAATTGATAAGCGGCTACTTGTTTCTTTATTCTCACTTCGTTTCCTCAACCTCTCCGTAGATCATGTATGCAAAGGTAAGAAGAACTGATAGTATCCCTAGTATCATCAAGGTGAGGAAAAGAATAATCTCTTCTGGACTTTGGGTTGTTTGCGACATTACGAACTCCTAATTCTAAATAGAACGAGAAAGGGATGTATCTTTTGACAGTAAAAGACATGCACTACCAGTTCTTGCATTGCCATTTCCTTTCACAGATTGGAGTCGGAACTAATTTTAGTCGGCTATGTCATTGTTCTTCGATTCGATTTTCACATAGACCCACTGAAGGTGTTAGTATGTCTGAGGAAACCCGTGTCTATACATACCGCTGGGCGGTGCTCCTTGTCTTTGGTCTTATCTTTATGGTTGGTCAAATGATGTGGTTAACATTCTCGCTGATTCGAAATGAGGTCACACCAGTTTTCGGACTGGCAACAG
This sequence comes from Candidatus Thorarchaeota archaeon MP8T_1, assembly GCA_002825465.1. The sequence goes on along the minus strand of PJER01000031.1, from coordinate 30,077 downwards.
GTGACGCGAGCGTTGTACTCTTGACCGCCTCACAACCCTTGGCATTCATAATCCTATCAATTCCAGTTGGTTGGCTGGCTGATCGCAAGGGGTTAGTAATTGTAGCTGGGTTAGGTGCGATTCTTCAGGTATTATTTGGTACCCTCAGAATCTTCCTACTAAATGACTTCCTTATGATATTCATCTGTCAATTTGGCCTTTCCATTGGTTCTGTTATGATTCAGAACTGCATTGTGTATCTTAGCGTAAGCTGGTTTCCGAAGGGTGAACGAGGATTAGCAACAGGAGTCAGCACGCTCTTCATGCTGCTTGGTATGCTTTTGGGGACAGCACTGAGCCTGATACTATGGACTGCACCTCTCTATGGAGACCCTGGATTCACCGCTGCTCTAGCACAGGCAAACATTGAAACTATTCTCTACTTTGACACTGCCCTTGCTCTGGCTTTGACAGTACTCTTCTTCGTTGTGGCAAGGGACAAACCACCTACTCCCCCTGACATTGATGTACTTGCAGAAGCAACACCCAGTGTACGAAACATGCTCAAGGACAGAAATGTCTGGTTCATCGCACTTGGCTTCTTCGCAGGATTTGGAATCTTCATAGGCTTAACTGCGATCATCGAGGAGCTCCTGATCAGTCTTGGTATTCCAGTAGCAGCGGGTCTCGGAAGTCCAGTCATTGTCATGGTTCTCCTAATGGTGTTTGGTATCATCGGTGCTATAGCAGTTCCTGCAATCTCGGACAAGGTTCAGCGGAGAAAACCGTTCCTCATGATTTCACTCGTTATCGGTACAATCTCTACATGGTTGGTCGGGACTAGTACAATCACTGAGATGACATATGTTTCATCAGCAATACTAGGTTTCTTCCTGATATCCGTCATGCCTATTGCCCTCTCAATGCTCGAGGAGTTCAAGACTGTTGGTCCAGAACTTGCCGGAGCTAGCACAGGTCTTGCCTTCTGGTTTGGAAATCTAGGTGGATTTCTTGGCACAATTCTCCTTGAGACTCTAAGAGTGGGAGGTTCATACTTCTACTCGATAGTCTATCTCGTAGTTATAATGGTGATTGCAACAGTATTGATCATGACTATTCCCGAAACTGGTAAGAAGGAGTAGCATGGATATTTAGGCATAATCTTGCTGTGAACATCACCCTATTATAACAGGTCATGGACGAGGTTTGACACGCGTAGATAATCGAGTGGAGGTTATCGTTGTGTCAATAGGAGATTCAAAGGTAAAAGGAGCCGCAATATTAATTGTGATTCTCATTGCTGTTGGCGGATTTGCCCTTTTGTATAGAAATCCAACTGGAATGGAAGGAGTCCGTGTTGCTGTTTATAATGATAGAGGTGCAATGCCATCTAGTTCTCTAGCTTTGCTAAACATGTTTCGTTGGATGGGTGCAGAAGCCAACTATGTGAATGCAACAGAGGTTCAACAGGGTGTACTTGATGACTATGATATAATCGTCTTTCCAGGTGGTGATTCTTATGACTACAATACTCAACTTGGTACTACAGGCAGGTATGCAGTGGTAGACTTCGTTGCAAGAGGAGGATCATACTTTGGCATCTGTGGAGGATCAGTATTCGGGACTGACTCCTATCTTCGCCTATTCCATGGTTATGCAAGCGGTGAAGTAAATGGTACAGGTACAAAGGTCATCCCTATGATTGTGAACACAAACTCAACAGGTCCCGATCTTTCCAATGAACCCGCTACATATGATATTCTATACTGGAACTCCGGGTATTTCTACTCAAGCAATGCGACATACATGTCGACTGTGATTCCCATCGTACTCTACACCCAGAATAATGAACCCGGTATGATAGCCTGTAGGTATGGAAATGGTACTGTATTTCTCTCATTTCCTCATCCTGAATATGAAGAGGATAGCTCACTTGATGGAACTACCGACTTTGATTATTATGACGACCCGGATTCTGAGTGGAATCTTCTCTTGAAAGTATCAATATGGCTTGTCGAAGCTTCAGAGTAAATATCTATCCTGACTTGAACTATGTGACCTGTCCGTCTTCAAGGATATTCATAACCTCATCAATGAATGGTTCGCCATGGTAGGGGGACTGAAACAACGGTCTCCCTCTGAAATCAATTCCACATCCCAAGAGCGGGACAATGACGACTGCAATCATCAGCAACGCATAGGGCAACTGGGATAATCCTAATGAGAACAAGGGAAGCGATATAATTGTAATAATTGGGAGTAGCATAATCCCTAAGCAAAGATAGTACCCTCGTGGGCGTTCTCTCTCGTTGCTCATCTCACATCAAGTTGTATTGAAATAATTCAGTAATAAGCATCTGTTTCGAAGCAGAGCATTATCAAAAAGAGCAGGTGAGATGAAAGTGGGCAGAGCAAGTCTGCCCAATACTTTCTTCCTTTATACTATTACTTAGAAGTCGTATGCCTTCAAAGTCTTTCTCTTGTTATCAGTGCAGCGTGCTGCAGCATTGGTCAAGAGATCATGTACAGCGGCATTGAATGCATCATATGCATCGCTACCGACCATCATTCCAGAATCACGGGCAAAATCCTGTACTGCCTTCTTTACGTAAAAAGTGTACTTTGGAGCCGCTTTTGCCTTTGCGGCCTTTTTAGCTGGTTTAGCTTTCTTTGACATTATATCCACCTAATGTAGAATTGCGCCTCAGAGGTCAGAATCCATTGTTTTCATACCCCCTTTATTAAGGCACAAATTCAAGTGCTTATTTGATTAATAAGCATATGTCGCATAGAAGGCTTCTAGGCCTTCCCCAGCCAAAATTGAAAAATCAGTCAAAACATACCTTGTTTCATCAATATAATGCACTGTAGAAAAACTTTATAACTAAAACTGTACATTTCTACAGTAGTGAAAGATAATGTCTGATGATATTGATAAAATCAAACGTGAACTCGAAGAGGTTCGCAGGCTCAAAGAGGAGCTGCGCCGAGAAGTCGAGGAAGCACGACGAGATAGAAAGGAAACCCTCCGTCGTGATAGAGAAGAACTACGAGCAGAACGAGAACGTGAACGAGAACGAATTAGAAGAGAGCGTCCTCCACGTGCTCCACGACCACCCAGAAGAGTCCGCCCAATAAGGGAGCTCGATGTCGATCTTAGTGGAATCACTGACAGTTTGGAGGATATGATGGATGGTTTAGGAAAATCAATAGAGATGAGCCTCAAAGATGTCGAAGGTGTTGGAAAGAACTTTCGTTTTCCTGGAGTCCGAATTCATAAGGCTGGTAGAAAAGGACGAAGAGTTCGAAAGAGCGACATCGAGAAAATTCCCCCTGAACGTGTAGCAAAGATAGTTGCCCCCCTAGGTAGTGAGGAGCGACTAAGAATCATGGAGTTTCTCAAGACAGGTGGACAGAATTTCAAGGATATCGAGAATGCCACACAGAAATTTGGTAGTTCCTTGACTCATCATCTAAATCCCCTTGTAGATGCAGGTTATGTGGTAAAAGGTGAGGTTCGAGGGATGTACTATCTTACTGTGGAAGGTCGCCTTGCTTATCGCCTAGCTCAGTGGTTGACTCATCGTGTTGAATCCCAGAGGTTGAGTGTCGGAAATAATGGAGGCACTGAAGTAGATATTGATTTTGATGAAGATGATGAAAAAGTAGTCATCGTAGAAGATGAAGCAGATCTTGAGAAGGCTGCTGAGCATCTTGACCGAGTAGCTCAAGAAGTTGAGGATGCTCAGGATACACTAGAAGATGTAGCCGAAAGAATTACGGATGCCAAGGAAGAGGAACTCGATCGACTTGAAGAATTGGAAGAACACAGAAAGATGTTAGAAGAAGAACGCCGAGAAAGATTAGAAGATCTAGATGATGAGGATGATCTTGATGATCTTGATTGGGAGGACTAGGAGAGGAAGTAGAATGAAAAATCTAAGACCTGATACTAATGTAATGGTTGTGACTCAAGAATACGATATAGTTTCACATGAGAAAGCCTATGTGAATATGGAGGCTGGCTGTGTCTGGGTATACTTGCTTGATGAAGATCAGAGAGTAGGTGTCGCCTACGCTGGTCCTTCTAAATTTGCAGTCGATGCGATTGCAGAAACTTCTAGGGGTGCTATAGGAGAATCCTTTGTAGATTCTCTTGATGGTATCACCCTCTTCATTGGTTCTACATCATTGGAGAATATATCCAAAAAGGCCGAGAGTTCCGACCTTCATGCTGTGGAATTTAATGATGCAACAGTATTCGTTAATGAGGTTGAGAACGCGATCAATGACCACATACATAGTGATACAAAGGAAACAAAAATCGACAATAAGAGTGATGCAAAGATTCTCTTTGGGACAGACCCTACGAAGACCAAAGTCCTACTTGTCCTGAGTGAGAATGAGGGTCTTGTCTTTACTCATGGAAAACATGTCTATGTGTTAGGAGATGATAACATGGTTTCAGTTGGCAAGTCTGGTGTAGTAATCACTAATCGTGATGGCAAGCAATTAATTGTGAGTAAGGGCGGAATCCATGGACTCGGTGATCTTGTGGATATAGGACCAATTGTCACAAAATCGATTACTGGAGCGATGAAAGGACTGAAGGGGCTCAAAGGCATAAAATCTGGCATGCGTAGAGCAAGTAGCTATGGTTACGATAATGTAGACGATTTCGACTGGAAGGATTGATAGATATGGATGAATACATTGCTAGACATTCACGTATAGAAACAATAGCAGTGAATTTCATCTATCAAGTATCTTCAGGTTCACAATTATCAGCAACTCCTTGTAGAGATGCTGAAGATCTTTCAGCTTATCATCAATAGGTACATACCGGAGCTCTTATCGTTTGATAGGGGCTCCCCCAACTACTTTTGGATAACTAACTTGACCGTTGCATTGCTCTCGGTCTAATCTGAAGCTCGTATAGAGAATGATACTTTCCTTTCTTTCGAATCAGGTCTCCATGTTTTCCAGATTCGACTATCTTTCCTTTTTCTAGAACTACAATCCTATCTGCATTCACAATGGTCGAGAGTCGATGAGCTATTACAATAGAAGTTCTTCCGGCTAGTAACACTCGCATTCCTTTCTGGATGGCATATTCGGTATAGACATCAATAGAACTAGTTGCTTCATCAAGAATGAGGATCTTTGGATCAGCAAGCAAGGCTCTTGCAAAACTAACCAACTGTCTCTCTCCTTCAGATAATCTACTACCTCTCTCGCCAACCTCGGTATTCAATCCATTAACAAGATTCTCGATTATTCTTCTTGCCCCAATTGCATCAAGGGCTTCGATGATATCTTCATCACTTGCATCTGGTCTACCATATTTGATATTCTCTTTGATGGTTCCCATGAATAGAAATGCATCTTGCAGAACGAGGCCAACTCTTGAATGAAGTGAACTTTGAGTAACACTCCGAATATCAATCCCATCGATTTGAATAGACCCTTCGACCACATCATAGAATCGATTCAATAGGCTCACGATGGTTGTCTTTCCAGCTCCTGTATCTCCTACGATTGCTATAGTTTCACCTGGGTCAATCTCCAGATTGAAATTCTCAAGAACTATTGGACCTTCGCCATATCTGAACTTGACATCTTTGAATTGTATGTGCCCATTGATTTCTGGCATTGGCAATGAGTCAGGGTGATCTTGAATTACTGATTCTGTGTCAACTATAGAGAAGACTCTCTCACCCCCTGCGAAAGCGCTCTGAACAGATGTATAGAAGTTTGCAATGATCAAAATTGGGCGGAAGAAACTATCACTGAATTGCACAAACATGACAATAGTACCGAGAGTCACTTCTGGTGTTAAAGCATCGCTGATGTAGAGAAAACTTGGATTGAGAAAGAACCAGCTGCCAAAGAGGAGTATGATTGCAGTTCCAAGACCTCCAATGAAACGAATAACTGGAAAGAAAGCAGCTTGTGCCTTACCAGCATCAACATTCGATTGATAATCAGCCTCATTTATCTCAGAGAAAATCTCAGCACTTCTCTGTTCCCTGGCAAAACTCTTTGTGACCTTTGCACCTGAAATGCTCTCCGCAAGGTTCGACGTAACATTCGATATGGTCTTTCTTGTTCTTCGGTAGGCCTCTCTCAATATCTTACGGAAATAGATAGTTGTAATCAGCAAGATTGGCACGATTAGAAGTGATACCAATGCTAACCGTAAATTCGAAGCAAACATCGCTGCTCCTATTGCAAAGACCACGAATATCTGGGCAAATGTATTGATGAGTTCACCACCAAGGAGTTCGCTCATACGGTCAACATCATTGGTCAGTCTGGATATGATTCTTCCACTTGATGAGTGATCATGGAACTCCTCTGACATCTCTTGAACATGGTTGTAGAGTTGTTGCCTAATGTCATAGACAGCCCTCTGCCCCATAAGTGACATGAGATAACCACTTCCATAGCTGATTATCCATGAAATAATCTGTAATATGATATAGAGGCTGGCAGTGAAAGCAATTTCACTCATATTCCCACTTGGAAAATCCACATCTATTGCTTGTCTTAGAATGAAAGGAGTCCATACACTCAATGCAATTCCAATAGCTGTCAGAATGACTACAGCACCGAAGAGTTTTCTGTAAGCTAGAAGGTAATTCACCATGCGCATCAATAGGGTTGAATCGCTATACTCGTATGTTCGAGCATCGGGATCGTCTTCGGTATCAAGTATCCTACTCAATACTTCTACCTCCCTTCGTACTAGATGCTGGATACGGGTCAATAGCAGCGGTTGCAGCAAGTTCCATCTCAGTGAGCGTCTGGTAGATATTGTAATAGAGCCCTTCTATAGCAATTAGATCATCATGACTACCCTGTTCAACTACCTTTCCTCTCTCCATCATGACTATATGGTCCGCATTACGAACAGTACTAAGTCTATGTGTGATGATGAACGTAGTTCGCCCTTTCATTAGATTCTCTAATGCTTGCTGAATGAGCATCTCAGTTCTTGCATCAACTGAACTTGTTGAGTCATCAAGTATCAATATTCTAGGATTCGCAAGTAGAGCTCGAGCAATAGCAATTCTTTGTTTTTGCCCGCCACTAAGAGTCACACCCCTCTCTCCAATCTCAGAATCATATTCGTCTTCAAGTGTAGATATGAAGTCGTGGATGTTTGCTGCTTTTGCTGCATCAATTACTTCCTCAAATGTAGCTTCAGGACGACCAAATGCGATATTCTCTCGCAATGTAGCTGAAAATAGGAATGGATCTTGATGAACCATTCCGATACGTTTTCTCAAATCATTCAGCAGGTATTGTCGTATATTTATTCCATCGATCTGGATGTCTCCTGGTGTTGTCACCTTGTAGATTTTACCATCAATCTCCGTCTGTCCATCAACGACCTTGAATTCTCTTTCACCAATAATGACGCTATTGTTTTTGCTTACTCTGTAGGACTTTCCTTCATATTCGATTTTATCATTCGTATCCACATCATAGAATCTTGGAATCAGGTTCATCAGACTGGTCTTTCCAGAACCTGTCCCACCTAGAAGTGCAACTATTTGACCAGGCTTTACGTGTAGATCAACATCGTTGAGAATATATCCATCACCACCATAGGTGAATGAGATATTATTGAAATCTATCTCTCCTCGGAATTCAGTGATATCAACAGGATTCTCTGGGTTCATGACTTCCTCTATTGAATCTAGGATGTAAAACGTCCTCTCTCCTGAAGCAGATGCTCGCTGGTACATTCCTACACCCCAACTCAGAAACCGAGCTGGAAGAACTAACATTCCTATCATTGAAATGAAACCAACAAATTCGCCATATGTAAGGGTTCCACTGATATAGCTGAACCCTCCGATATAGATGAGGGCTCCAATAGCTACACTGACTAACGAAGGAAGCATTGGTTGGAAAAACGATTGAAGTTTACTTGCCTTGACACGTAGATCCAAAAATCCCCGATTTTCTTTTTCTACTCGTTCTGCCTCTCTTTTTTCTGAAGCGTATGATCGTACAACTTTATGACCAACAACATTCTCAGCGAGAACCGAGCTAAGAACACCGTATTGCATCCGCGCAGCAAAGAATACAGGACGCACCTTTCTTGCAAACGAATAGATGAAAATGAGCATAACTGGAATCCAAGCTAACATGTAGATTGTAAGCATTGGATTGACGGTCCACATCACGATGTATGTCCCACTAAGTTGAGCAAATCCTATGAAAAGAACTCTATATCCCCAGTATAGAAATTCCTTCATTGTACTGACATCAGTTGTTACTCGAGCTAATAATTGTCCAGTTTCATTTTGATCAAAAAATGATAGATCCTTCTCCATCAAACTATTGTAAAGCTCTTCCCGTAAGGTATAGATGACCGATTGCGAAAGAATGGCAGATCCATAACGACCCAACATATCAAAAAGTGCATAGAGAAGTCCAAGTCCAATGAAGATAATTATGTATTCTAGAAGGAGATCAAGTTCAGATCCAATAATTACTTGATCTACAATTTGAATCAGAACCAGTGGTGTCAGAAGATTAAATATGGTACCAATAGCAGCAGACGTAAGAAAGCCAAAGAAGAGGTATTTTCTCCTCAAGGCATAACCTGTGAGTCGTCTGATATGTCCCATTTTCTAAAAGCACCGACCTATGTGCCATTATATCAACATGATAAGAGTTACTAAGATTGCACACGATTCTGAAGGATTCTCCTTAGGTCCTATTGACAACTCTCTGCAAGTTTTGCTCCAAGTCTTTGACACTCTTCCAGAATAGCCTCTCCAGGATAATCCTTTGCTTTAATTGGCTGGTCAATCACAATCTCTGCATTAAGTTCCTGCAGTCTACCATTAATCTCGTCTGGAGCTTCGCCACTCCATCCATAGGATCCATATGCAGCAGCAGGTAGTCCCTTTAGATCCGGGAGGTCTGCTAGTATCTGTTTGACCTTTGGAAGTACTCTTTTCATTCTTGTTGAGCTTCCCACAGCCAAGGCACAGAGGTCGTCAATACCATTGAAATCTTTGGCATCGATAACAACGCATTCTGCTCCTGTGTCCGTTGCACCTTTACAAATAGCCTCCGCCATGGCTTTGGTTCTACCACGAGTGCTCTCGTAAATAACTCCAACTTTCATCTTGATTCCTCTCGATATTGATTATCATAGAACAAAAGAGTATCGAAAGGGGATTTCATATCTTATACCAGTTAGCTGATAAGGTGCCCATCATTCTTTGGTGCTTGCAATGGTAAATGAAATTAGAAAGAAAGCAGAAAAAATATGTAAAGCCCTCCTTCGGGAATATGGAGATGAGGTAAGTGAGAGAAAACTCCCTCCAATTGATGAACTGGTTATGACAATACTTAGTCAACATACAAATGATGTCAACATGTTTCGTGCCTTTGAGAGCTTGAAAGCGACCTATTCCACTTGGGATGAAGTATTAACTGCTCCCCAAGATGAACTAGCGAAAAGCATCCGATCATCTGGGATGTATAATCTTAAAGCTAAACGAATTCAGGCTACTCTAAGAGAGATACAGGAACGCGTTGGAAAACTAGACCTCTCTCTACTAGAAAAAATGGAGATTCCACAAGCAAAGGAATGGTTGACATCCCTTCATGGAGTGGGCCCAAAGACAGCAGCCATCGTTCTATTATTTTCATTTGGATTTCCTGTATTACCAGTTGACACACATGTATGGAGAGTTACCAAGCGATTGGGTATCATTGAGCAAGATGTTTCTCGAGAGAAAGCGCATGACTTACTCGAAGAAATCCTACCTCGTGATTGTATTCCATCTCTAAACAAAAACTTGGTTCGTCATGGAAGAGACATCTGTCGTGCACAAAATCCTAGATGTCCTGAATGCTTTTTGAAGAAAATCTGTGATTTCTATATGTTACTTAGATGAGATTTAGAGCGCTTAGATGAATATTCAACTAGTAGTAAATATCAATACCTTCAATAAGCACTAAATGGTTTTAATCGACAATCATCTATTCAAAGCCTGGAGACTACTCTATGGAATACTTTCTATTTACAATCGGCGCAGCTCTTGTTTTAGCATATATCGGTGCACTTATTCTTAAACGACTAGGTATTCCACAGACTTTGGGCTTTATGCTAGCTGGGGTATTTCTTGGACTAACTCAAATCCTTACCGAATCAGGGATTGATGACCTACGTTTCTTTGTTGCACTAGCTTTAGGCTTAATCGGCTACAATATTGGTCATGAGCTAAGTTGTCCTGCTCTTACAGGAACCAGGATCAAGAAGCTTCTAGTCATAGTTATCATAGAGGCTACTGCTGCATTTGCAGTTGTATCGTTTCTCACGTACTTCTTACTCTCTTCACTTTCATTTCCATTACCACTTCCAACTGCTATTCTCTTCGGCGCTGTTGCAAGTGCCACAGCACCAGCAGCAACAGCTGATGTTGTTTGGGAAAATAACTGCGAAGGTCCTGTTACATCCTCACTCATGTTCGTACTTGCAGCTGATGATATTGCTGCAGTAATTCTTACCAATTCCGCAATTGCCTTTGCACTGTGGTCAATTGATTCTGGTTCAATAACACTAACAGCTGTAATGATTGAGCCTGTGATTGGAATAATCGGATCCGTAATTCTTGGAATAATTGCTGGTTTTCTATTTCTATATCCTGTAAATAGGCAAAAAGATCGAGGAAAACTACTCGAACTTGAAATTGGCATGGTGATTCTGCTTATTGGAACTATCGGCTTGATTAATGGATACTTAGAATCAATTGGTCTTCACATACATATTAGTGATATATTTGCAGCGATGGTCTTTGGTTACGTTGTTCGTTCCCGTATTTCTGGTGACAAAGATCAGATTCCTGAACTACTTGAGCGACTGATGGCTCCTGTTGTAATGATATTTTTCGTTATGGTTGGAGCGAGAATGGCTCAACTATTGACCACTTCAGAAACAGTAGTATTGATAATAATCACGGCTGTGCTCTATCTTAGTGGACGAACATTCGCAAAGTATTTTGGAGCTGCATTTGGTGGAAAAATAGTAAATGAAACACCTGCTATTCAAAAATATCTTGGTGGCTGTCTGCTTTGTCAAGCAGGAGTAGCTCTGGGTCTTTCCTTCATTATTGAGGAGACCTTTGTTGCTTTGGGTGGTGTTGGCGAAACATTGGGAATGCTGATTCTGGGTGTCGTTGCGCTCTCTACCATGATTCTTGAAATGATTGGACCTCTAGCAGTAAAGAAGAGCCTCAGAGCAGCTGGGGAATTACCCGATGAAGGTCCACTATTTGAACCCGATGAGGTCAGGATATTTGATTTATCCACAAACACACATCATCTGCATACAGATGAAGATCAGAAATCAACTCTTGATGAAGATTTAGAAATCTGAAATCCGTTAGATTAACAAGGTACAATGATATCCTTACTCTTCATGAACGAAGACAAATGTATTCGTGATGAACCTTGGCACATTCTTTGCCGTGTAGTAAAACAAGAAGGAACTTGTGGAGCTGGACACAAAGTTGGAGATGAGGTTCTCTTTACGGGAAATGAAGTTAAAGGAAAGATATGCATTAGTGCATTATATTCAATGCTCCCCAAAATCTATGCGATGATGTATAACGCGAAATTTCCTTGGCTGAAAGATCAATGCAAAGCAACCCACGCATGCCCAGATGCTTTCAATCCATTAATGTATGAATTGCAAAGAGTTTCTCCAGAGTAAATTAATCACGTTCTTCCTCTAGTACATCTGCATACGGATCTTCATTTGGGTCCATCAATGGAGCAAATGCACCTTCAAGGTCTTCAAGAATTGCATCATCTTGTGGGCGATTAGACATAACGGGTGCAACTCGACCATACCATCCACAATCTATACAATATAATGCAGGTTGAAATGACCCTGGAAATACTCCTAGATCGTGGGCAGAGGTCAATCTGATCAGTCGAGGGCTTTTACAGATGGGACATACTGGGATATCGACTTCAAATCCCTTCTTCTTCCACTCATCAAGAGCTTGTCGAACAGCCATTAATCTTCTAAGTTGACGTAATTCCTCTGCTGAAAGCTGCCCTGAAACTGGTTTTGATTCCATGGTGACCAGTATAGACTGATGAAAGATTGAATTTACATCTTGTGATTGGGAGCAAGCTGTACCATAATGAAGACCTATATCCAATCTTATCTTTTTCCCAATTACTTGTATGTGAACACTAAAAGGAAGATGTGCCACATCTGGATGACAATCTTGGAGGAATTTCGGTGAACGATTACAATCTATTCAAACTAGCTGCAGCTGAAACACGAAAGTGGAGGGATATGGAAATCCGTCTGATCGATGAAACAGGACATGATGACCTCTCATATCACCCAAAGACAGGGATGGCTTCATTGGGTTGGGTTCTTGCCCATCAAGCTGCTGTATTTGATTTCTCACTCAATATGCTCATCAAGGTAGGTCCCCCAAAAAGACCAGATCTCTTCAAATTATACACTCCCGGCACTGCAGGCGATTGGGCTGGAACCTCAAGAGAAGAGATAAAGGAGTACTATGAATCTGGGGAGCACGAACTGCTGGAGTTCGTCAGAACCGCTAGCGAGGATGAACTTGAGAAAAGAATCCAAGAAGGGAAAGCTCCCTCTTTCTTTGTTGGCATGACAGTTAGGGAAGTAATTACTAGTACATTTACTCACATCGACTATCATACAGGTCATCTTACATCAATTCGCAAAGAATTACAAAAATCATGAAAGTTCCTGCAGACTAAGAAGGCAATCGTCAGCATACTGCTTTGCTCTCACAATATTCTCACTCTGCCGATGAGATACCTCTATTGTGAGTGGACCGCGATAACCGGATTCGTGCAAAATCTTGACTGAATTATGCAGGTCAATCATTCCTTCTCCTGGATTTAGATAATGCCTCTTCCCATCCTGTCCTAAGAGATTTCCATCACTATCGCGAAAGTGTATATTGACCAGACGATCTCCAAATGCAGATGTCAACCAGCTCATATCAGTTCCATTAAGGTGCATAAATTCCATGTCAACAGTGATTCCGAGTTGTCTGTCTTTGGTTTTCTGAATTTCATCTAGAATATATTGTTCGACATCTCTGATGTAAGGGACATTTTCTAATGTAAGCATGCAATTGGCATTTTCTGCTTCATCTAGGAGCACACTGTACCGCTTTGTCCATCTCTCAGTTGAGAGTTGATCTTGTTCGGGAAGGTGCAAAACTGCAACCTTGATTCCCAGAGTTTCGATGAAGTTGAATGTAGATTTTACGGTGTCTATGAATTGTGTTTCATCGAAAGATACAAGGAACTTTGGCAAGTGAATCGAGTATGCCTTTAATGATAGATCTTCCACTACTGCTCGCACGGTATCTCCAATCCATTTAGGTAGATTGCTATACCATAATTCTACAGAATCATATCCCGCATTTTTGGCGTTAAAGAGTGATTGAATCATATTGGCTTGTATCTTCTCAGGTGAAGAAGAAGACCAAATTCCTCCAAGAATTGAGCAAGAGATGAACGTACGGATGACCTCCAGTATGGCTCTGGTGTAATCAAATACCTCTATGAATAGTTTGTTAGGGTTCATTCGCTGGTGATTCTATGAGAAAACTCTATCAAGGAAAAATTCAGCAAGACATCAGGTTAGGAGTTGAAATTTGTGTCACGCCGCGCAATTCTACTAACAGTAGTAGTTTCATTTTTCTTATTGACACCGATTATATCGGGTAATAACACAATACTAGTTGAAGAGTATGCGACTTCATCGTGGCCTGGTGGATTGATTATCGATCATACCTGCACTGATTTGGATGCTATCCCTTCACAGTATATTGATACTGCTCAAAACAATGTAAAGCTACACTACGCTCATACAAGTCATGGTGGTCAAATCACTACCGGTCTATCACGACTCGAGTCTGCTAATGCTACCTTTGATGTATCAATAGCAAGTCTCTCACTTCCTACTGATGCCGGAGCACTGTGTATGTATGATGGAAATAGTCCTCATACTTACATCACGCCTGATCTTTATTGGCAAGGTGAGAGTGCCAGAGCAATCACGCAAGCTGTAATCGATGCAAATCCTGCATTTACCATATCCCTATGGTCTTGGTGTACTCAAGTGGACTATTATGATACTGCTGCAATTCAGGAATATCTTGATGCTATGACTGCTCTTGAAACTGTTAACCCTGAATTGACTTTCATATATATGACAGGGAATGCTCAGGCTGAGGGTAGTGATGGTTATAATCGGTGGCAAAACAACGAGATGATTCGACAATACTGTCTGGAGAATGACAAGATATTGTTTGATTTTGCAGACCTCGATAGTTGGAGTAATGGAATTCAGTATACTTACTCCTATGATCCTGGCGATGGAGTAGTTCAGGTGCCCTCAGAACATCCTGACTTCAACGGTGACGAAGCAGGACATACCACCTATTCCAGCTGTGAACAGAAAGGTCGTGCATTCTGGTGGTTAACTGCTATGTTAGCGGGTTGGAATGCTCCTACTGTCACAACATCTGGAATCTCTTCAACAGATACAACGATCACGGAAACTAGTATAACAAATGGAACCGGACTACCTAGTCTATTTGAAAATCCGACAATTCTCTATATCACAGTTACAGTTACTCTCCTTCTTATCGGAGGATACATAGTGAAACGAAGAATATCTGGTTAGAATAGTAAAAAGAATGACTAGAACTGGGGATTCCTTGAAAACGGTAAGTTTATATTAACTATTGTTAACAGAATTCATTGTGGGGATTTTTTTATGACAACTAATTACAAGAAATTCCAAATCATAAATGCACTAGCTATCATCATTACAATAGCTATGAACTCCTTAGCCAATATTATCCAATTTGGTGGAGTGACTACAGGCGAGGCAGCTGATACGTTCTTCAGCTACTTTACTCCTGCTGGATATGTCTTTTCAATCTGGGGAATTATCTATGCTCTACAGTTTGTCTTCCTTGTCTATCAAGCAAGATCGAATCAAGTCGAAGCAGACTATTTAGGTAAACTCGGTTACTTTTACCTGTTTGCAGGTATCTTCAACGTAACATGGTTGGTCGCATTTCACTTTGCAGTAAGTACACCAATCCTACTCCTCTTGACAGAGCCATTAATTCTAGGTCTATTGATATCTCTTCTCTACACTTACGTCAGATTAGAGATAGGCGTAAAGGAAGTACCACGCAATGAAAAACTAGCAGTTCACTTACCAATCAGTGTCTTTGTTGGTTGGGTATCCGTTGCTACAATAGCTAATACTGCATCAGTCCTCAATACATTTCTTACAATTCCTCTAGACATGCAGTATCTCTGGACAGCTCTAGTCCTTGTGGTTGCTCTCTTACTTGCTATCATCATGCTTGTCATGCGAAAGGACATTGCATATGCTCTAGTAGTAATATGGGCTGCTATTGGTATCTATGCAAAATGGACAACCATTGAGGTCATTCCTCTCATCTACTGGACTGCATTGATAGTTGCAATTGCCACACTGATTGCAATCATCGTCATTCCATTAGTAAAGAAAAAGAATCTACTAGATTATTATTCTGTCAAAAATTGATACATGAATGGTGAGAGATTGAATCTCTCACCTACTCGTTTTTTTTATCCTTCTTCTTCTACAATATCCGAAGCTCGGAGTAGCTCCGTTGCAAAAGGTGAATCATCTGTAGTAACTAGGAAATGATTCTCCAATGCCACCATGATTGCTTTGTAGACGCGGCCTTCTTCAAGACCACAACTTGCAATCTCTGATGCAAGCTCTTCAAGTTTGAACTCCTCGCCGTGTTTTCTAGCAATTCGCTCATTTGCACAGCTTGTTGTTGGAAACTTCTTTGTTTCATCTAGCTTGAATGTCCTGAGTAGTTGACCGTCAAGTAAGTCTTCGAACAATGTATCGAATTGTGCAGTCGTATGACGATCGAGAACAACCACCGGAACATCCTCCATTGTTTCGTCAAAGATGAATCCAACTTGTTTCGCGAACTGGATCATCCTCTCACGTTGTTCGGGAGATGGATTTCCTGTGGTAATGAATGCACAGACCAATTTGTTCGTTGAAATCACTCGCACGATATCAGAGATAGGTATCAATCCCCATTCTTCAGAGGTAGTTTCGATATCAAATTCTCCACGGAAACTAGTGATTGCCGTGATAAAGGCGGAAATTACAGTCTCCTCGAGTCCCGCTCTTAGAATCTTGGAATAGACTGGTAAACCACTATCTTTGTGAAGGACAATTACACCAAGTAGACTTCTAATATCATCAAAACGTCTCTTGATTGCTAAAGTTTCCTTGTTTTCACGAATTCGTTTCTTTCTTGATGAACGTCGATATACTAATCCAAATCCAACAAATACGAGTGCAATAAGGAATGGATAATACCTTGTTGTGGTTATCCATATCATTGAGGTGATACTCCTCTCAGGTTGAAGATTAATCGAATATGCTGAGGAGAGGACATAATTGGTAGCCTCACACGATATTAGGATTTTATATGTGCCTTCAGCAATTGGCATTGTAATAGTCGCACTATATTCTCCAGCAGTACTGGTTTCTTTCCATAGATATAGAACTGCTAGATGCTCCATTTGGATCAACGATATAGCAGAAAACTTGAATTCCAGATACCCTCTGACCCGTATCTGCTTCAGTCACCCTTACCACTACTATCGATGGAGTGCTTTCTAGAGCTATATGCCCCTGAATAATCTCCACCAAGAGTGGCACCTTTCCGACATTGAATGTAAGTCGGAACGTTGATGATGCAAATCCTAGTCTTTCAAAGACAAGCGTTACAATATGTTGTCCTAGTTCTTGTGGAGTCAGAGTAACAGTGTACGTTCCAGAACCTTGTTCAACATAAGACACCCAATCTGCTCCTGCTCCAAATGCACTAATAGTTGCTCCTCTAATCTCACTATTGTTGGTTTCAAATATGTAGTTGAACGTGAAATTGTAGGACCTACCTATAAGGAGTGTTTCTAGGGGATTTGCGCCTTCTAAGGTAGTGTCTATCCCTTCTATCTCGATAAAGAATGATTTTGTGGCTGAACGATAGTTCTCCTTTTCTGCAATGACTGTGATAGTCCATGAACCGATGTCATTTCCTCTAATTGTAACAACGTAGTAACCAATGTGTGGTTCTATTTTGATGTCAAGTTCGGCAATAACCGGATATACTGTTATATTAGCTCCCTGAATTGCCTCGATGGAATCTGTTCTATCAAAGTAAACTATCAGCTCATATGGTTCAGCAAACTCAACTGTGGTTGATGAAACATCACCTTCAAAGTGTAGTGTGGTTTGAATTTCTGTGACAACAAAAGTGAATCCTGCACTTGAGATTTGATAGTTGTTTTTGTATGCTCTGAAGAGCAGGTCATATGTCATAATCTCGAACGACTGGAGTGTAATGTTATACAATCCACTTCCGTGATATGTCACGTTTGAGTATAACAATCCCGCTGGGGGATTAACTAAAGTGATCTGTGCTCCAATAATTGGATTCAAGTCCTCTTCTTCCAGAAATCTTAGCTGCAGTGTAAATGTCTGATTGATTGCCACAGTTTTCTCTGAAGTTAGTGGTGTAAGAATTGTTGGAATTGTATTTGCAGTAAGTGTAAATGTAACAAATTGTGTTTCATGATTAACAAGGCTTGCCCTCAGAAAAATGGAGAAGGTTCCTGCAGTACTTGGTGTGAGAGTAATTTCATAGTACCCATTGTCAATATACGTGAAATTAGAATATACAAGCCCTGTTGAGGGAGTTGTAGTGATTACTTGAAGATTAGCATCTTGTAATCCTTGCCCTGTGCTATTTCTATACTGTACCACAAGACGATAAGATTCTTCAAATGAAACAAAATCTGCTGTGCCGTTTATTAGTTCTAGTTCCGTTCCTGTTTCACCAATAATCAAAGTGAACGAATCTGATGAGTTGTAATAATATGGCTTTGATAGAGTTATTGTTATTCCATAAGTGTCTGATACATTACAAACTATATCCATTGTATAGGTACCATCTTTATTATCAGTGAAATTACTCCATGAAAGTCCGTTATCAGTTCCAGTGAAGAATAGTGAAGGACTGGCTCCTATTATCCCACTACCATTCAGAAGTTCATAGTTCAATTGAACAGTAAAAATTTCATTTAACCCGCCATCAATAGGGATAGTACCAGCATTCAGAATAGCTAGATTTGTTTCGAAAATTGATACGACTGTGAATTGAGTGGTTATGGGATCAAAATAAGGACGTGAGATATCTACCACAACTGTAAACGCACCATTCTCCAGTAGTTCTGTATCAAATTCTCCTTGCCACCAATTCTTAGCAAAATTCTGTGTGAATTCTACTGTAGTATCTGACCAATTTGCAGTAATTGAGACACTGTCATCGAGTAAGTAATGTCCTGTGTCTGCATCTATTAGTGTAATCTGATTTGAAAGAACTATTCCCCAATCTGTTTCAATCATTGGATATTTCACTGTCGCAGATGCTTGGTGATACAAATCGAATGTATCAAATCCATAAGCAATCTCAGTGCCATTGTTCCAATACAGCTGGACTTCCCATTCTCCGGCAGATGTGTTGCTTCCTCCAAAGGTTAGCGATGAGCTATTTGCATATCCGTTGATGATAGTTGAGATTGAATCTGATGCCCATATGGTTCCGTTCGGGAGTACATAATTAATCTGAACAGGACTTCCGCTGGTTGGAGTAAGGGTTGCAGTACCAATCTCTATCTGAGTTCTTGTCAAATTACCAGTTCTAAATAGATAACTTTCAGTCCAACTCTCTGTAATATTATCATAGATTTGAATTGAGATATTCTTTGCATAATTATATGCTTGATGAGTAATTTTCCACCAACCTACTCGGTCAAAGAGGCTGTTTGGTATAAAGATGCTACCTGTAGAAACTGTACATAATCCTGTGATATCATTTTGAAGCGGATCGAGAATGGTCGTATTATCCCAATCTGAAGGAAAGTCTATCTCAAGTGTAAGATTCTCGTATACCGATGATGTTGTAATGTAGGTGTAGGACTCGAGGAATGCACTTTGTCCAACATCAATTGAATAAACAACTCCATGTTTAGCTAAATCCGTAGTCCATGAGGTATTGACAGATTTTTGGAAGTACGTTGTGACAAAATAGTCGAAGGTTACGGCACTATCAGCAGTCACTTCTACTGTAAGGGGATCTACACTCCACATTGATGGATTAGTAATAGTCGAGGTTCCAGTCCCTCCGGTAGGCCCAGTAATTGAATTCGATAAACCTCCTGCATTAAATGTAAGATTAACACTATCATATGCCAACGGTGTCTGGCTTTTGAATTCAAAGTCATCAAGATTGACTTCAATTTTTTCTGCATTTACAAGTCCATCGGGATTTCCATCATTATCATAATCTCCATTCTCAGTCAGAATTATGTCATCATATCTGACATAGATGCCAATTCCAACTGTGAAACTTCCCGGAGCTCCTACCAGATCAATTGGATAATCTGTGACTGAATACCAAACATTTCTCAAATCACCAGTGGCAATACTCATGAAATAGATATCAGTATGTACAAAGATACGTAATTCCACATCACCACTGAAGTCATATGGCTCGAGATCGACTGGTCCTGAAACATATCTGTATCTAAAACTAAGACTGAAATTATTTGTCTGAGGTGAATTTACAACGGTCTGTTCCCATAAAAGAAGTGTATCAAGATGATGAGTGTAGGTATCATCTTTATTATTATAATGAGTATATTCTCCATAGTTAACACAAGTCACATATCCTTCAGTACTATTCCAGACCGCTGATTGAGTCTGTAATCCACCACTTGGATCATATGTTGAACTTGTCCAAGGACTCACTTCATCATCAAAGGTTCCATTAACTGCATAGAGCTTTCTTAGATTTGTGACTTCTACATCCGCTCTTGATATTTCCCAGTCTTTCGATTCATCGATAGTGATGTTCTGTTCAGCATTCTTTCCAGAGTCCGTTCTAGCTCTAAATACACCTGTTGCTTGTTTTCCTCTCTGAGTCATCGAATTAGGATTCAGAATACCTTCGAGGGTGTCTTGTGAAGGCGTGAAGGGATTATTAGCACCCGTCCCGTCAAGATTCGTGTCACTTTTGTTTGACATACTTGTGCTATTGCTTTCTATGGAGTCACCTGAAAACGATGTTGGGAGAATAGCAAGTCCAATCATCATAGGAATAAGAAGTAAGAACGCAAGTACATGTTTCTTATTTTGCATTGTGAATCCCTCGAATATTTATTGGCGTACATCTTTTGATTGCGGAGTACACACTCTGGAACTGTTAGCTAAACTGCTCAAGTTGCATTATTTTGTTGTTTTTCGTGTTATTACTCTTGTTTGTGTGTTATCTCCATCTTGGGATGAACATTGGGACTGACCTTCGATACGATTCATATTCATCTCCAAATTCCTTCACAAGTTCTTTCTCCTCTTTCCAGCAGAGGACATAATTGATTATAATTACAAGTGGAGTTACCAGTAATGAGTGAAAGCCTGAGAAAACGAGTGTCATTCCAAGATGAGATAACATTGCACCAAAATATTGAGGGTGCCTAATGTGTGAATATATCCCTGTACTGATTATTCTTTCAGATCTATGGGTTTCTGCTGCTTCAAGTCCAATATCAGAGACCCCCTTAATACCAAGCCAAGCACCAGGAATAAGTATTATGACTCCCAGTATTAGATGGATTAGAGGAATTTGTAAAGTCAGAAGTCCGAATAGGGGAATAATAAAGATATACTCCTGAAGTATTGGAATGATGAAAAGTGGTTGTGGCGAGATCCAAATTCCAAATAGGAAGATGAAGATTCCCCATCCTGAAATCATGCCTAGAACAGATCCGATTTTCTTTCCCTTTTCCACCCCGTATTTTTGCTCGAGTTTTCCATGCTCTACTGATATGAAATGAATGGGGACCACTGCAATTATCCCAAGCATTGAAAGAACGAACCAGAAACTCATAGATTCAATAGTGCAATGCTGGCTTATCAATTGTAGCCATATTGAGAAAGAATCTTATCCCTGTTCAACTTAGGTATCTAACTACCATTAGGGGTGATTCTATGTCAACAGATACTGAAATGTTAGAAGAACTTAGAGAGATCAGAAAACTACTGACTCCTCCACCAAAACCTGCACCACCAAAAGGAATTGTCAATGAATTTAAAGCATTTATTGCACAATACAAAGTCCTCGGCCTTGCTGTAGCGTTCATCTTGGCTGTGTACATTGGTTATGTTGTACAAGCCTTGGTGAATAGCTTCATCATGCCTTTGGTTGCAATTGTATATCCACCTATTGAACCAACTCCATTAGAGCCAACATACATTCTAAATGGTGGTCCTATTCTTGATAGTTTGATAACTTTCATCATAGTAGCATTTGTAGTTTTCATACTAGTAAAAATAGCTGCAAGACTAGGAATCGAGTAAAAACAAAACAGGGGGGAGAATTCTCTCCCCATTTTCCTCTCCCATCGATTACTTAAGTGCACCAATTACAAGGAATAGAAAACCTACTCCTATCAGTATGAGCATGAGTTCTGTGAACTCAAAGGTACCAACCATAAGCGAGTAACTAAATCCTGAGATGTAGTAACTCAGGGAGAAATATGCAACATATGCATCAAGTCCGATCATCGGAAAGATGAGCGGAAGAATTCCTACTATTATTAATAGTAGACCAAATATAGCAAGGCCTTTTCCCATATTGTATCAACTCCGGTAGAATGGTAGAAGCAACCGGGTATTTGTACATTGTGAACAATCAATATACAGTTATGGGTTTATCCTCCAGATATCGGGACTAATCGCTTATTCACAAATTCCTCAAGGTCTCTTCTAACTTGTTCTATGTGCGTTAATTGCTGCTTTGAAACCTTCCTGTAGACACTTGTGACTATCTTCTTCTGGTCTTCATCGTCAATCTCCCATCTACCGACGACTTTTCCATTCAACCAAATACTTGGTCTGACTTCTCCTGTAGCTCGCAATCCCTTACTGGGTTCCACCTTAGGTGCATCAGGGTTTGATGGCCAAAAGTGTGTCCTGTATGATGGGAAAAGTTTGGGTTCTATCTCATCATCAATGAATTTTGATCTGTTAATTAGTGCTTTAAGAAAATGGTCTTCATAGGGCATAAACCAGACTAGATCTTCTTTCGGTTTCTCAAGAGTGGAAGCAGCTTCATAATCTGAGTTTTCCATGAATCCCTCTCCAGTCTCAATGGTCACTTTTACAACATTTTCTTCAATCTTGGAAATCGCACTTTTGACTGATGTTTTGGATAGTCTTAGCCACCATGCAATATCATCAATTGAGACAGGCCCAAATCGTTCAATATGCATCCTGATAAGGTCTGCCAATGCCACTCCTTCATCAATTGTCTCAAGTTTAAAGCCATCAACCCAATTTTCAAGAAGTGCATACGAAGTAAGATTGCTTCGTGCATGTGGGGCTTTTGCGCGGACTACTTCTCCCCGAGCCATGAGCATAATCAAAGCAGAACGTACATGGTCTCCCACGTCTGGTACTACTTTCTTGAGTTCCGATGTAGTCAGTGGTTTTTCTCTCAACGCATCTTTAACACTAATCAGCATTTTCTCAATCTCTCTATCACTTAGAATATCGACTTTCCGATACTTGTCCTTGCGGAATGCTTTGAATAAGGAAGGTCCTGTTGCACTGATTATCATTGATAGGTTCTCAATATGCATCACATGAACTGTTGTTCTAAAGGCATGAGTTCTTACTAGGTCTTTTCCATTGTCTAGCGATTCAAACATGTCTTTCGCATCGAAATCTCCTAGTCTAGTCCATGTTGAGAGATATGGTGTCCAATAGTCTGTAGAATGAAGCCCCAGTTGATATTTTGCTATATCTTTGTAATTAGCTACTTTCTCATCTAGAAGGAATTGCTTTCTCAGCTGATTCCAATGCATCTGGTCTAGTGTTGGGTCGCCCACGATCCACTCCTCGAAGTACCGTTCAAGGAGTCCTCCTTTTTATCATTCACCTTTTACGCTTCTTCAAAACCCGCAATAGTGATACCGGGATCTGTCTGATAACCACGTACTTCGACAATCCGTGCACCAAAACCACCTATGATACCACTGAAGAACCAGATTTGATAGAATAAATCAGTCTGAACTAGAGCTGTAGGATTCCAACCCAGTGAAAGAGCTAGATTTGGCCACAATAGGGAGTCTGCAATCATTGTCATGATGAAGAAGAGTATTCCTGCAAAGGCTCCTTTGACAAGTGCACAGATTTGAAATCTTAAACTGCATCCTCCTCCAACAAGACTCTTGTATGTTACAGGAATAATTACAATCGGCACTCCAACCAACATGACTCCCCAATAATATATCGGATTAAACATATTTCCAATAGTAATCCCAACTATAAGTAGAATCGAGTAGACTAGTACCCAAATTGCAGGTATCCATAACCAACTCTTGACTTCAGACACCAGACTCACTTTGCATCACTAAAGGAACGCAGCTTTGAACATTATTTACTTCTTGGGTATGGTCTCATGTTGCCTTCTGAATCGCTTGTTCAGCTTATAGTAGAATCCATCTTTTGCTAGACATGTATTGAGCAATAAAAGAATCCAAACTGCGATGAGAAAGATGGGTGACAATAGTGTCAACATTGTTTCAATGAATGAGATTGGAACCAAGATGACAGTGAGTTGGAATGCCCAATCTCTACCATCATACATTCCTACAGCAGCGAGGAGATCTAAGATTCCTAAAATAATGATGGCTGGAATAACAGGGAAGATTGCTAACCATGGTATTGGTTCCAAGAATCCAATGATTGGATATAGAAACACCGCTCCCATTATAACTAGAATTGCTTTCAAGAATTGAGCAAGTACAGCTAGACTAAATACACGACGCTGTAGACTATCAGGTACCTTGATCTCTTGACTGTCAACACTTGCAATTCGTACAAAACTGTAACCGCCATCCATACGAATTATTCCAAGTATCATACATTGGATTATACTAATACCAAGAACGAATGCTCCAGCAAGAAGAGAAACACCAAGCATCTCTGGAAACAGAAGGTGAAACAGAGCAATTCCCGCAGAAACTCCCCATGCTTCAATCTTCAGACTCCAGAACCACCAAGCAACAATTAGTTCAATGAATCCTATTGCAAGTAGAACGCTTGATGTCGTCATGATTACCACAGAGAGTGCAATGAAGATAATTCCACGAACAACATGTAGTAGTGAGTTTAGTACTATGTAGTCTGTTCTGATATACGGTTGTTCAATCGAGAGCTGTACCTCACATCCCATCTCAAATCACATTGTCAGAACATAACTTGGTATAATAATAAGAAAGCGGATAACGCATGTTAGTACCGAACCTGAATAGGAAAGGAATCTCAGTTCATGATATTGACTGATGCAGAGTTGTAATCCTCATATCAATTTCAGAATATCTAATCACACCTCCCCTGGTAGACAGGATACTGATTCTCTCAAGTCACTCATAAGTCGCTATCAGAATGGTGATTGTATATTGATTCAAACATTAAGAACACTAAAAATGAGGTTTTTCTATTGAGTATGTATGAGGAATCGAGCCACTCTCATTGTAGTACTAATTGTTACAGTCAGTATCTTGACGACTTCTGCAATTGCTCATATTCCAATCGTCCCTGATGATGGTACAAGTCTGGCAACTGCGACTGAGATTATTGATCCCTGGAGATCATGGTTCTATTATACCGAACTGAGTTCTGGAGAAGCACAGTATTACAAGTTTGATGTATCTGCAGGTGAGCGAATACGATTCATGTTAAATGTTCCAATTCCTGAAGGTGTCAGAGGATTTACACCTACCTTCATTCTTATGGGTCCTGGAATTACAAATATAGGAGCCCCAGACCCATCGATTGAGATTCCTTCCGGGGCTGGAGTTATGGTCATTGAACCCAGTTCACTTGAACCTGAATATGAAGGGTTTACACCCTTGAGTCAATATCTGATCGTTGCCCTAAATATGAGTGCTTCAGAAACAGGAACCTACTATATTGCAATTTATGATGATACATCAGGAGGTAGATACGCTCTAGTCTCAGGTTATGTTGAGGCATACGATTTGGTAAGTTGGATTACAGTTCCTTTGGACGTTTTGATTCTCCTTCAGTGGACAGGACAGAATCTGTTCTTCATCCTTCTTCCTACATTCGTTCCACTATTTCTTGGACTGATTTTTCTATTCTTTCGTCATCGTACCGTTTTTACTAGAGATAGACTTCCAGGTTTCTTTGGAACTCTAGGTGGCTTGATGTTTGTAGGATCCGCACTCTCGTTTTGTGCTCAAATGGTATATGCTCTTTCTCAGGCACCTGCCAATTGGACTGTCATACCATCTCTAATCTTCATCTCACTACCACTAGTTCTTGGAATTATCACTCTAAGAATTGTCCATAATGAGAGTTATGGAAGCAAACGGACTAATTTGCTAGCCCTTATTCTACTTAGTCTTATTGCACCTTTTGTCTGGGCAGGTCTGTATATTGGTCCAATTCTTGTCATTGCAAGTGGACTAATTCCACTCTTCAAGAAGTAGATTGTGCTGAGAGGAAAAACTCTCAGCACTAACTGTTTCTTTTTACCTCATTCTATCCTGATAGAAGACATTGGGTGCGTAGTTTGAAGGCCACTCAGGAGTATTGTCTAGGATCTCTTCTATCTGTTCGATAACATCCTTTGAGAGGGAAATATCTGAGGCTTTCACATTCTCAAGCACATGTTCTGGTTTGGTTGCCCCAACAATTGCTGATGAGATTTCAGGTCTCCTTAGAATCCAAGACAGTGCCAATTGTCCTGTGGTGATATCAAGGGATGAAGCAATGTCGCCAAGTTTTCGAACTTTTACAAGATTCTCCTCAGTCAGGAATCGATTCACCCATTTCGAATTTGCTGCACGACTACCCTCTGGAATTCCATCATTGTATTTACCGGTGAGAACTCCTTGGGCCATTGGACTAAAGACAGTAAATCCCATTCCATGAGTCTTTCCCACAGGAATTACCTCAAGTTCAATGAACCTGGAGAGCATGTTGTATAATGGTTGCTCTACAATTGGTCTATATGCTCCCATTTCTTTTGCTGCAGCATTTACTCGCTCAAGTTGAGCTGCTGTCCAAACTGAAGTTCCCCAGTAGTGAACATCACCTCGTCGAATCAGGTCATCCATGATTGCAACAGTTTCCTTCACAGGAGTAGTGTAATCATACCTGTGAAGATAGTAAATGTCAATATAGTCCACATTCAATCGATTTAGAGTACCCTCGATTGCATTTGAGATGTTCTTTCTATTATTTCCCCAATCTGTGATTGCTTCGCTTGTTGGCCAGAATACTTTACTTGAAATCACCAAATTCTTTCGGTCTACGGTCTCTTCTGCTAACCATTCACCAATGACCTCTTCTGCCTTTCCCCCGGCATAGATTTCAGCGGAATCGATGAAGTTGATACCATTCTCTATTGCTGTGGTCATACACTCTTTTGCAGTCTTGTTTTCCACTGTTCCTCCATAGGTCAACCAAGAACCTAGGGAGATCTCACTTATCTTAAGGCCGCTCTTACCTATTCTTCTATACTTCAAAATTGAGCCTCCAATATATTGGTAATGAAAACTTAACTATAAAAAAGATGACTTAGGACTAAATCTTCAGAATAGAAGAATATTTCATCAAGAATATAGTAAACTCCAGTGAAGTGATTTTATGACATGCTACTTTCGTCATATGAACTCAATCTTTGAACAACTTGGGATTGAAGTGACTCCTGTGAATAAAGGCGAGCTCGATCAGAAGATACACAAATTTGTAGGTGTAGAATACAAGAACTGCTCTGCAACTTGGAAAGCGATCAAAGATAGAAAGGCATCTAATGAAGAAAAATTCCTTGCGGATTTACGCAAGGCACTTGCATAATCAATCAGAGCACTATTCGAGACTAAGATAGAATAGAACACTCAGTGCGATAGTACTGAACAAGTCTGGAATTATGAATCCTATACCTTGGCTGATAACAGGTCCTTCGAATCTTAGAAATAATAATGGATTCGAAGTCAGTGCATTCATGAGTAAAACAAGTATCAGTAAAAGTAATCCCGCTGTAAAATTCGTCTTTATTTTTCTATAGAGATCTATGTAAATTCCAAGCATTAGTAGGATGAGCCCTATATTGACAAAGGACACCACCGTCTTCAGAGTCATCATGAATGCAAAGACTGGTAGATACTCAGGAGGAACTGGAAAAGGAAATGGAGCACCTCTATAGAGTTCAAGAAGTATTCCTGATAGAATCAGACCTAGTATTATTGCTGTTGTAACTACGGCGATATAGACACCGATTAGACTTCTCTTATTCATTTCATTACGACTCTCCCATATCTTTGTCTTTTATTCCCTTTTCCCCAATTTTCACCCAAATCTGGCGGAAATCATCAAAGTTTGCTTCAATATCATCTGATACAAAGTAGACTGTTCCATATCCCTCTCCCTGTGGAACAATCGCTTCATTCTTCACCAGGATATCTAGGTGATGCCTGATTGTCTTGTAATCAAGACCCAGAATTTCAGCCAGTTGATTTGCATTAGATGGCGTTTCATGTAGAGTGTGTATAATTCGTGCACGATTCACTCCACCTCTGGAACCTGCAAGCAGCCACCAGAGTAGCCTCTTTGTATTCATCTGACTCTTGTCCACTCAATACGTTACAAGATAAGTAGTTATGGACATCAAATCTGTCGAGATGTGTTTCCTAAATCTGCCTTTGTGATAATTCATATTAATTTAGGCGAAAATCATTATTCTATCCTACCTGAGGATGATTTAGTTGAGTCAATCTGTCGATAGTATTACCATCATTAGAGCAGGCGTCTTATTGAGAGACCCTGGTATATGGTATGAAGGTTTCAAGAATACTGAAATACGAGAAATGAGTCTGCGACTTGGAATCACGAGTCAACCTACAGTGACACTTGTAAAGACTGATGGTTTGAACATCCTTATTGATCCTGGTTGGCAGGATCCTGGAAAACCAGACCGTCTACTTGGTGATTTACAATACTTTAACCTGAGACCAAAAGACATCGATGAAGTATTCATCACGCATTGGCATCATGACCATTGGAATGGTATCTTCCTCTTTCCAAATGCAAAGATATTCTATGCTGGTGTTGGAGCAAGTGTTGTGAAGAAACATCTTCGAGACAACTCTGACAATCGCGAAATATTTCGTTTAAACGAGGGCGATGATTGGCATACTGGAATGGACATTATCTCCACGATAGGCCACACCAGTCACGATCATTCTGTGCGAATATATTGGAATGATAAGATCTACATTGCTTCTGGTGATGCAATTGTATCCAAGATGTATTATGAGACCAAGACTTTCTTTCCTAATCATCGTGTGGACAAGTACCGAGATGAACTCATGGCATCATATGACAAGATTGTGAACCAAGCGGATTTCATCATACCTGGTCACGATACCCCCTTCTACAATTATAGAAAAGGAAAGAAATAGAATTTACTTCAAATATTAGAAAGATATTTAGTAAACCTACCGTATATTCTACAACACTTCGGTTCAATAGTAATCGAAGATTGGAGGTGGTTAGGTAGAAATTCCCTCAATTTTGAGATACATTTTCATACTCCATTTCATTGTTGCAATGATTTTTGGAGTATGGTTCTTTCTGGGTGTCGAGATATATGGTGACCTTGTAGATTGGCCTTGGATGGATCCTGTATCAGGAAGAGTGATGGGCTCTATGATGCTTGGCTATGGTGTAGCATCATTACTTGCTTATCGTGCAACATCCTATGAAGAGGTCAAGATACTCGTGATTGCTGAGATTGTTTGGTGTCTATTTGCATTAATCTCCCAGCTTTGGATGATCGTTGTGTACCCAACTATTCCTCTCGCAGGATGGTTGAATGTGGCACTATTCGGTATCTTCTTTGTTCTCTTTCTATATGTCTTCTACACAACAAAATAGAATCAATGAGAATTTGATTGTATCTTGAAAAAAGAAAAGCTATAGGGATAACCCCTATAGCTTTGTCCCTTACAGGCTGAGTGAACAGTAGAGAATCGACTCACTACCCGGTGCGAGAACAGCTTCTCCCCTTAACTCATCAAGTCCAATAATAGCACTTTCAGAGTCGTCCTTTGATGCGACATTATCGTCATCTATCTCTTTCATCTTTAGCAGCAACTGGAGTGCACTACTCCATGCAGCTTCCCCCTCGAGAGGTTTCTTCTCGATATCAAAGAGCTCTACTGTAAGGGATTCCAAATATCCTGCCCGTTTGTTGAAAGACTGAGGTCTCCGGTACATCTCGAAAGCAACAGCATCACCCTTGGAATCGATAACAATGACTCCGCAGGTGTTCTCAGGAAGACTTCCCCTAATCTCCCGAGCAACTTCAGTAGCTCTCTCCTGTACTTTTGCCAGTGCATCAGTGTACTTGGTCGGGTCATCCATCCCCAAAGTTTTACAATAACGTTCAACCTCGTTCCAGACTTCTCCTTGATCAACAGCGGTTTCAGGTCTATAATGCTCAACATCAGTCATGATGGAGCAATATTTCATTTGCCTGACCTTACGTTTCAATTCTAGAGAACCAGCTCCAGTGGAGTGGAACCCTGCTCCATGGTTGAGACCATGAGGTGCATGGACACACTTTACTGGGATTCTCTTCTCTTCTCCTGGTTGTAATATGACACTCGATACAACTATTCGGTCTTGACTGCTTGGGGCAACAAGAACCTCAGAATCTTCGATAAGAATTGGTTTCATTCCTGTATTCTTGGCAATTATTGTGTTGACAGCATCACCGGCTTCAGTAATTACAAGATGTCCCAGTTCAAATGCTTCTGCAGCATTTTCAAATCCATCACTTATGACGGAC
>PJER01000138.1 GCA_002825465.1 Candidatus Thorarchaeota archaeon MP8T_1 | reverse complement strand
TATACTGCTGGGCAAAGGTTCTGATGCGAAACCTTCAGGCATTCTTCACTGCGTACATGAACCGTGATATCTCATGGAGAAAGTCAGAACCCTTTCCTAGGATGTCCATGGGATCTGTGACAATGTACGTGACTCTATACACAAGACCAAACATGGTCTCAGCCCAAAAGAGAACCTCAGGTCTCTCAACGAACTCCTCTGCCCACTTCCCACATATCTCGTCAAAGTAGGCATCTACGCGAGCTATGTCAAAGTCTTTATTGACATTGACTTCGAAGGAGTAGCGATATACCTCGGTCCCCTTTGTTAAGTTCTTGAGTCCGCCCAAAGCCATTTTGAACTTGCTGGATGTCTCAACGTCTGAATGATATTCCCTCCCCCTCTCAGCCATGAGATCATCAATCCTGACACGATAATTGACTACCTGAGAATCTACCGTCTTGCTGTTTGGCACATATTCCTTAGTAAAATCAGGCAGTAGGAGCCGGGTATAGTTCAAGGTTATCTCAAGTACAATTCCCTCGACGTCGCCAATCTTCACATAATCACCAACTCGAAACGGTCTGGCACCAAGGACATAGAAGCCACTCACCATGTTTGAGAGGGCCTTGGAAAAGGCAAGACCAAGGGCTGTACCAAATAATGCACCCCCTGTGACAAGCGCAGTTCCTGGAATAATGGTTGTGGCGGACAGTATCGTTGTGATACCAACAGCAAAGAAGAGCAACCTCAACATCAACTTGATTCCGCTCGTGGCTTCCGCAGGCATCCCAACTTTCCTGAATGTGACTGTCACAGTACGCATAACAATCAGGTAGATGACATAGAGGAAGAGAAGGAATGGCAAGATAGCGACTATCTCAGCGTACGCACCCAAGTTAAAGGGAGTCAAAAACTCACGGATGTAATCAGTAAAGATGGTAAAAATGTCCTGCAATTTACGCCACCATTCTGATTTGGCCAAAGTGAGCAATAAAAAACCATTGAAACAGCACTAATGTCTTATGAAAAGGAAAGGCTAACTGTCTAGCTAGAACACTCTTAACTAGATAGATGGATAGCGTATCCGAAATACCACTATAAGCAACTGATGCAAGTAGTTGATGGCGCCGCCCATGAGAGCAGGGGATGTAATCCAATGTTGGAAAGATTCCGTAGGCAGTACAAATTATGTCTTATTGGGGATGGCTATGTTGGAAAGACAAGCATTCGCCGTAAATATCTGAAAGAAGGATTCAAGGCGAGCTATCTACCGACTCTGGGTGTTGATTTTGCACAAAAAGCTCTAACTCATAAAGGCGTTCTTACGAACCTTGTGATATGGGACATTGCTGGTCAGCCAGCATTTCAGGGTCTTCGAAGACGTTACTACGAGGGCAGTAGTGCAATCCTGCTCGTCTACTCGGTCGTCGATAGGGATTCCTTTGATAACGCTTCCAAATGGTTAGTCGAAGCTCATGGATTCTTGGGCTCGTTGCCCCCCATGATCGTCATGGCGAACAAGATTGACTTGCGCTCTGGGTATCCTGCCGAAGAGGTTGTTACAACAGAAGAGGGGAAGGCTTTCACTGAGAATATGGGCCAGAAATTGGATACACCATCCATCTTCATTGAGACCTCTGCACTCACAGGTGAGAATATCGACGAAGCGTTTGACTCTCTCATTGAATTATTGTTCGAGCGACAAGCAAAGGAAGAGAGCAAAGCCGCAGCTGCAGAAGCGACCGCACAAACTGTCGATGTTGATCCAGTCACCCTCCTCAAGAAGGACTCTATGCACCTTCAGGAAGAGGAGATTGGCAGGGCAATGGCAGAGCTCGTAAAACTCAGAGCAGAGTTGAAAACTGCTGAGGAAGAGCTTGCGGACTCGGTCTCGAAATTAGAGACCTCTCTGTTAAACCTAAAGAATGTCGTGCATGTCAAACGTATCATGTATGAACACCTGCAACAACAGCTGAAGCAGACGCGACAAGAATGGTCTGAAGCCTATGATGAATATATGCAGATCGAGAAGCGGAAGAGCGCAGAGATGGAGAGAAGGACCAAACAGATTGATGACATCCGATCCCGGGTTGAGAATGTGGGGAGATTCATTCGTACTCGGGTTGGAGACCTCGACATGAAGAAGATGGTGAACTCCTCAGAGTAAAACCAGCTGCTCATACTAGTCTGTATACAGGAATGTCTTGAAAGTCCCACATGTTTCACACTTGCCCACTAGTACTCCTTCATCAAAGAAACCAACAAGACCTGAAGGACCTTCATATCTTTCACACATACAGAGAATGAACGCATCAGAACCACACGAGCAAACTGGATACTCCTGTTCTTCTTCAAGTTGGTTATCTCGAATAATACCAAACAGCGCTTGCTCTTGATTGCACCTGATACAGGTTCCATGCACCGTGCCTGCAAAGTCGTTTGCAGGGCGCCCTTCATCACAAGCCACACTATAACTTATCCGAACCTTGAATGGGACAATCCTATTGCAGTTACTACAAGGATAGAGAAAGCATCGATGGTCATCATCGGGATATGCAGCAGCATTGATTTGCTCCTTGGCATATTCCTCTAAGTCTATATGTGTCATTGACTATCTACACTATTCGAATCAACTATTCTGGTTATTATATCTGCGATACAACCATCATACTGATTAGCCCGTTCATCGGAGCGAATTCAAGGAAGGAAACAAGAATGCTGCTTAAAGGAATGGACAAACTTCATGAGAAACTCCCTGCGTACCCAGGAAAGAGATTAGGCTTGATCCCTCTTGTAGGGATGATAACCTCTCTCATGGCCTATCTTTTCCTGATTGCTTTAGACATGCTACCACGCGTATTCAGTGGCATGGAAATCCTTGTGGCACTTGAACCATACATTCCGGTTCTAGGCAGTCTTTTCGTTGCCACCATAGGATTTCTTCTGATAGGAAGTGTATGGAGTAAGAGAGAGAGTATGAAAGAAAAGTATGGGGAACTGGCATATCAAAAGATGATACCAAGGGGCATTGTAGGCGTCTTCATGATACCTCCACTTGTCTTTCACGCCTTTACATCTATCCGCTCACTTCCGCCAAGTCCTCCAGCAAATTCACTCACAATCCAATGGTCTACACCGCTTCTTCAGCTACTTGGGATTCCCTTGGAAGTCGACATATGGTTGCGGATGATTATATCCGGTTTGTTCATCATCTTCGGAGCGCTTACTGTACGCAGCGCACTACTGACCTTCGGATTGGACTATATGGGTGTAGTATACCTCTACTTCCCAGAGGAGTCGAAAGTGGTGAACCATGAGATCTACTCAGTAGTTCGTCACCCAACATACCTCGGTGGTATTCTACTCGCTCTGGCCTCGCTCATGTTTAGATTCACCATTTATTCCATCATATTATCTATAATAACCGCTCTTGTATTCAGACTTCAGGTACGAAGGGAAGATAAGGAGCTTGTCGAACGGTTTGGTGATTCATATGGAAACTACAAGAGGGAAGTTCCAGCTCTGTATGTAAGATTGAGAGATATACCAACATATCTCCGTTTCTTGAGACCTCGTTGATAAAGAGCACAATTAATGTTCATTCCGAAGACGTAGATAATCCACTTGATGATATTCAAATTTGATGTGAATGAAGTAGTAGAATTATATACGAGTGAGATATGCATTCATAAACAAGCCATTTGTCTTCTTGGAACGAGAATAATGCAAAACAAAAACGTTGTTGTTTCTGTTACCTGATTTAGGGAGGTAATCTGGATGCTCGAAGAATATAAAGCGAGAACTAAGAAGTCTGAGATGCTTTGGAAAAAAGCAAACACCCTATTCCCTGGTGGTGTGAGTCACAATATTCGAACATTTGGTATGCCCACATGTGACGCATATCCACCCTATATCAGCCATGGTGATGGGGGTCATATCTGGGATGTTGATGGGAACGAGTACATCGATTGGTGGATGACGCACTATTCCCTCATACTGGGGCACAATGACCCAAATGTGAAAAAAGCAATCCATGACCAGAATGAGATGGGCCATCATTTTGGAGCTCCAAACGAACCTCAAATACGGTTTGGTGAACGACTCCAGGAGGCAGTTCCATTACTTGAAAAGATGCGATTCACAGCCACTGGTAGTGAATCCACTATGTATGCCGTGCGACTAGCGAGATTGTTTACTGGAAGAAGTCTCATTGGAAAGTCACTAGGAGGATGGCATGGCGGGAACGATGCCCTCACATATCACATCAAGCACCCATTCTCAGATACTCCCTTCTACGATGGTGTGTCATTTGATTATAACGACCGTGAGAGCTTTGATAGAATGCTGAAGAAACATGGAAGAGATCTTGCAGCAATAGTTGTTGAGCCAGTGATTGGCGCGGGCGGAGGGATTCCGCCAGAGGAAGGATTCCTTCCTTATGTTCGTGAAGAAACTTCATCTCGAGATATCCTACTCATCTTTGATGAAATCATTACGGGCTTTCGCCTCAGGTATGGTACTGCTGGTGACAAGATATTCGGTGCTGAGCCGGACCTTCTGACGCTGGGTAAGGCGGCCGCTGGTGGTATGCCTCTGGGAGTATACGGAGGCCGTGAGGACATAATGTCACTTGCAGAACCAGGTGCAGAGGGTGGTAGATGGGTTGGAGGAGGAACATTCTCAAGTCATCCCCTGACGATGGCTGCAGGTCTGGCTGTCTTGGAGCAATTGCAGACAAAAGATGATGAGTACAAGCGCTTGAACGCAATGGGAGATTCGTTTAGGACAAAATTGAATGATATGCTTCAGGAAATGAATGCTCCACTCATCGGGACAGGCATCGGTTCCATCAACTTCGTAAGTTATCTAAAATTGAAACCGAATCGACCGATAAAGACACCAAGTCAGCTAGGAGGGCTCTTTAGTACTCGCCAGCAGGACATCTTCCAAGGATTCCTTATGCAGGAAGGAATATTCGGATATCACGGGCTTGGAGCGCTTTGCTTTAAACATTCGAAAGATGATATTGAAAAGACACTCACTGGAATAGAAACTGCTGTCAAGAAGATGCCGAAGTAGTAGTATTCAAGCAGGGAGAATACTCCAATTGCCAATCTGCAGTATCGAAACTTGATGACTCATTCACAAACCGCACGTAGTTTATTAAGCAAACATTTAAGTGAAACTTAACTATTGTCAAGTCAGGAGATGTTTTGAATGAACATTATAGGTACTAAAGCATGGATGTGGATCAATGGAATAACTTTGATCATTGTGGGTGCACTTTCGCTCGTACCCGAAACCGCTGCGATAATATTCTTCGATGGAGGAACCACCCTTAGCATCATCAAGATTATTGTTGCCCTCATTACTCTTATTGTTTCGTTCCGAGAAACTGACATAGAGATGCTCAACGGTAAACTTTGGCTCTTAACATTGGGTCTTATCCTATTGTTCATGGGTATTC
>PJER01000137.1 GCA_002825465.1 Candidatus Thorarchaeota archaeon MP8T_1 | reverse complement strand
CCCCTTTGGAGAACCTATTGTGACATCCATTCCCATGATTGTGCAACCCTGCATTATAGAATTACTCACATTGTTTGAATCTCCAACGTAGACAATTTTCTGCCCCTCTAGACTTCCTTTATGTTCCTCAATTGTCAGCATATCTGCCATAATCTGACAGGGATGAAGGAGATCAGATAGCCCATTGATAACAGGTACAGTGGCATACTTTGCTAAATCTGCTACATCACTGTGAGCAAAGACACGCGCCATAATTACATCACAATATCTGCTGAGCACCTGTGCAGTATCTCCAATCGTTTCACCTCGCCCTAGCTGAGTGCCGCCGGACTCTAAGTAAAGTGCATGCCCGCCAAGCTGAGTCATTCCAACCTCAAATGACACCCGGGTTCTGGTGGATGACTTCATGAAAATCATTGCTAGGGATTTTCCCTTCAGTAGTTCATGTGACTCGCCACGTTTCTGTTTCCGCTTCAGATCGTGACCAGCATCTAGGAACTGCCGTAACTCATACCTTTCAAAGTCTGACAAATCAATGAAACTTCTACCCTTCAGGCTCAATACTAACACCTCTAGGCTTACACAATGCCCATCATATGAGCCTCGTATAAAAAGCTCACCACTCGCTTAATTATCACCAATTAGTCTCTGAGCAAACCAATCTGGATTGAATTGCTCGATATCTTCGTATCCTTGACCAATTCCGATGAGGACTACTGGTCTTCCGGTAACGAATGCAATAGATAGCGCTGCACCGCCTGATGGATCCGCATCGACTTTGGTTAGTATTGCTCCATCGATGCCAATAGCTGCATTGAACTCCCTAGCTTGTGAAAGTGCATCGTTCCCAGCTAGAGCATCTCCCACAAAGAGTTTCAAATCCGGATTGGCAACCCGTGCTATCTTCTTCATCTCTTCTAGTAGGTTCTTGTTACTTTGC
Source organism: Candidatus Thorarchaeota archaeon MP8T_1 (assembly GCA_002825465.1). The sequence continues at coordinate 4,568 of PJER01000137.1, read as the reverse complement.
ATCCTTCCAGCACTGTCTATTAAAACGACATCAATGTGCTTTGCCTTTGCATGTGCAATTGCATCAAAGGCTACTGCTGCAGCGTCTGCCCCATAATCTTGCTTGATAACTCGAATCCCAAGACGTTCTGCGTGGCGCTCTAACTGCTCAATACTTCCTGCTCTATAAGTGTCTCCAGCAGCGATAACCACAGAAATACCGCTCTTCTTTAGCATGTTTGCAACCTTTGCTAGTGTTGTGGTCTTTCCTGTGCCATTGACTCCAACGAAGAGAATTATAGTACTCTCTCCCTTAGACTTCCTATCTTTCACAAACTCTAGTAAGTCTAGAGGATGTTTTGGTGTTAGTACTTCCAATACAGACTCGAATATTGCAGTCTTGAATAACTTGCCGACATTCTCGAGTCTTCCTGTTCGGGTTCCAAGAAGTTTCTCCTTGGTGAGTTCACAGATATGCTCAGCAGCCTCAACTGCCACGTCATTCTGTATCAATACCATCTGCAGTTCCCAAACTGCATCTTTGAGGTTCTTCTCACTCAGTTCTTTTGTAGTGGCCTTTGTGACGGCTTTATCAAGAGATCCCCTGAGTTTGTCAAACACCCAGATATGCCCCCTACTCTCGAGAATCAATGTTTTGGACCTGCGCAGCAAGTTGTTGGAACTGCGAGTTCAAGGCTGAGGCTCGGGTGACAAGCTTCTGGTAATCCTCTGTCATCGCTTGATATTGCTTTTCAAGACCTTCGATCGAACTCTGCACTGCTTTTGTGGCCTCTTCTAGACTTTGTTCAATCCTGACGCCACTTCCAATTCCTCTGGTCACCTTCGAAGGATTGACGAGTTTTGCCTCGACGAAGATATTGCCGCCAACATTCATCAGCATCTCTTCTCCCTCTTTTTTCTTCTCAATCTCCTTAAGGACCATGAGCCCGGATTGATAATTCGTAAGGTACGCCTGTATTATCTCTATTCGCTGTTGCAGCACAGAGATATTTGATTCTGTAATCTGCTGTTCAGTATAGATTCTCTGGAGGAGCTGCTGTTGTTCTTCGCTCATGAGAAATCGGCCTCCAGACCAAGGATTCTCCTAAGGTCTAGATTCGTAATTTCTTCTGGTTTGAGTTCCTTGACTTCCTCAATAGCAATATGTTTCCTACTCACTCGGTGACGACTGCCAAGCTCAGAGAGAATTCTCTCACGAACGTGGGCTTCCTTTTCGCCAAAAAGCTCCTTGGTGAATCTAAATTTCCTGTTTTTCTTTGTGTACTCACCTGTTGCTCGCCAAACCTTTGAACTCATTTTAACTACACCTCATCTAAACGAAACCTAGAACCTGACTGATATGGGCAAGTTCCACACCTGTCGTGTCAGATCCTGCAATCATTCCATCAACATTTGCTAGCACACCCAGACTTGTATATGGGCTGCCTCTATTTACCGTTCCAACCTCTACGTGTACTTTTAACAGCTGTGATAGCTGGTCAATTTCCTCGCTCGTTGCCAAAGGATGAACTACAGCTCCCTGATTTGTAATGACAGAGTTTGCTCCTACTATAGGTAGCCTGGCAATGGTAAATGGTACCACTTCAACACCAAGAACATCAGAGATTTTCTGTATAGATTTCGAACTGAAATCTGGATGACAAATCGCTCGATTATCATTAGCTGCAATGATATTTCCCAGCGCTGTCATTTTATCATCAATCCAATCTACATTGGCCTCTGATGACTGTTTCAGTATTTTCAATTCCTCATCTGTTGTTGTATACGGAACAAGGATACCATTAGAAGTCGCGGTTGACATGAGACCGACTGCATCAAGTGTTGCAACAGTGGATTGAATCAGTGGAAGATTAAACACTCTCTCCACATCGTTTAGACTCTTCTCTGAAATATTGGGGCTGACAAATACAAAACGGTCTGTGGCGATTCCATAAGCTCCAACATTAGAATCGCCCTCGAAGTTCGTTCGGGCGATCATATTGGACTATCCCTCCGCAAGATAGACTCGAACAAGGTTATCGGCATTCTTTGTAGCTCTGATTCTGAGCCGACGTGGTGGTTTTTGAATACCTCTAGCCCATATTCTATGATTAACCTCGGGTTGTATAAGTAACTCCTCAGGCTTCATATGTCTATCAACAAACTCTCTGAGAATTCTCACAGATCTATTGGCTCGACGGAGTCTGCTGCCGGTCCAATATGCCTTCCGTAGCGGAACGGTGTAAATTCGCTCGTCAATAATCTCCTCTTCTTCTTCAGGCTCAGCTTCTTCTACAGCCTTCTCTTCAGCCTTTGGTGCCTTTTCTTCAACGGGGGCCTCTTCTAACTCATCGATTTCTTCAATCTCTTCCAGTTCTGGTTCTTCCTCAGAAACTTTAGCTTTAGTTTCTTTCTTCTTCTTCGACATCTAGACCCACCTGATTATGGCTTAAGCTTTGTCTGGCGCCAGTTTCGCTGCCCTGGTGTTCTTCTGACTCTACCACCGGTCTTCATAATGACCCATGATGGTACGGAGGAATTACTCCGCATTGCTTTTGCCATTCTGAGCTTCTTTCCGAGTGGCTTGTTTCGTGCCATATTTATCACCTGTGCAGCTATTACCTGAATGTTATCTTTCGTTCGCGCTCTTTTCCTTGCAGCTGCTGCAAGAGCGCTTTCAACTGATCATCGGTCACCTGACCCTTGAGCCGACCTGTACTTGCTAGCTGAATCAACTGCATCTCAATCTGTTCCGCAAACTGCGGTTTTACCATCTTGATGTTAGTTAATCGTTGCCGTGCCTCAGGCGTTAGAATCTGCCTCAGTATTGCCTCTTTCTGAGCTTGTACTTCAGCAGCAGCTTGTTCCTCTGCCTGTTCTTTGAGTGCCTGTTGCCGAAGGGACGCCAATTTCTTTTGACGAATAGCTTCTAGCTCATCATCACTCATTGTGCCATGTCACCTGGCTTAGTACTTCTCAAGCTCTGGAATAGCCTTTGAGAGTTCCAACTTCAAGGTTCCTGATAGCTTGTCCATATACGACCTACCAATATCTGTCATTTCCCTGCCCTTGCCACCGCGCTTTTTCACAAAACCTGCCCGTTCGAGCTGTTGTAGTGCTGTTCTGATGATTGCACCACTACCCTTGGCAAACTCGGTTGGTTTTGTGCCACGCCGGTTCCTTCCTCCGTAAGCAATTCGCAGTTGTCCAGTTCCTATTGGTCCATAGAGGTAGAGTTTCCTCAGGATGCTTGCACATCTGACGTACCAGAAGTCAGCATCATCTGGGGCTCTCTCTTTATGGATTCCAGTCTTCACATATGGAACCCAGTCTGGAGGAGCAATCTCTTCTCTAGACTTTAGGTCCTGAGCGAGTCGCCGAATCAGGATGTTGGCTGGGATATCATAGACTGTAGGCATTATCAGTCACCAATCTTATTGAGTACAGTCACCTAACACGATTTCGGCCAGTGACCTACCTCAAAAGGCTGGAGTCACCGTCTAGACTCCGCTTAAAAGATTGTCGTTGTGTTAGAGAAAAGACTTGAAGAATTATCCTCTCTGAGATGCGCGAAATCTGAAAATAACGGCAGTATTCCCTCGGACGCCTGCAAGTCTGGCTCCAGTCTTTTCACACAGACTATTGATAAGTTCAAGTTTGTCACCTTCACCCATCGCGCTTCGCAACATTCGTACCTTGATGTATTGGTGTTTTTTGAGTAGGCGCACAATCTCCTTCACCAAGTTATCTGAAACTCCTCCCTTCCCAATCTGGGCCATCGATGGATCTTGCCAGGCAATCTTTACTCTTGACGGATCTGCTTCGGATTTCATTCTATATCACTAACATGTCCTTTTTCATCTTTGATTAACCTATGCCTGTGACCTTGTTATGGATGAATAGTACCTCTTGACATTACCACACTCTGTGCATGTGACCACTACGTGTTTCAATCTATTGTGCCTGATTCTGACTCTACATGTATCTCCCGGAATCAGGATAGTGCCGCACTCTTTACAGACTCTCCTATTGATCTCCCGTGGGATTTTGATTCTTGCCCGTTGTGCAATTCTTCGAGCACTCAGCATCTGCTTCCGGGCAATCTCCGGACGTGTTTTTGATTCTTGTAGAGCCTGATTCCAGAGTATCTCTATCCTTGCCTGAGCGAGCCGATGCATCTTTTCCTTTGCAAACCTTCTCTTTGACAAGGATACACCTCTTGATCTTTAGACAGTGTTCAAACTGCTTAAATTGTTCGTGTAATTCTATTCATTCGGGATCTATCGTGTTAACAGTGATTCTATTAGAATGCGCTTTAGAACTAGTACCCTCTGAGATATCCTCGTTCAAGGATGTTCAGAAACAGGCTGGTAGAAAGGGGAAGAAGTCAAATGAAATCCTACTTGACCAAACGTATCATGGCAGAGCGATGACAAAGCTGCAAGATGGTGACAGAAGAGGACGCCCAGATATTATCTTCCATTCCCTCGTCACACTCCTAGAGACCCCTCTCTGTAAGGAAGGACTTCTCAGAGTCTATCTCCACCTTCAAGACGGACAAATTGTCGAGATAAATCCCGAAGTTCGACT
>PJER01000030.1 GCA_002825465.1 Candidatus Thorarchaeota archaeon MP8T_1 | reverse complement strand
ACCAGAGTGGCAGCTACCGAAGACTAACGCAATATGATTAGACTCCATCTGATTAACTTTACCAGCGATATATGAGTCAGTTATAGCACGTGAGTCCCAGGAAACAAGACATTCATCGTATCCATCAGGCTCAATATCTGTATCCCAACTTCCATCAGCTGTTCTTGATCCGTGACCTGAGTAGAAGAAAACAACTTCAGAGTTGGGACCTTCATTTGCAATAAGCCAGTTCAGCATAATCTCAAAGTTATCCTTTGTACCAGCACTGTCTTGTGCGAATGCCCAGTTGTATCCATCAGCTTCGAGGACAGCTCTCATTTCAAGAGCATCTCTGTGCATGTTCCAGAGGTCATTTGCGCGACCATCATAGTCACTGATGCCGATTAGAACCGCCCACTTGTCTTGACCTGAGCCCGTATAGTACTCGACCTCATAGGTTGGCGAAGTGGATGGTCCACCAGGGCCATTCCCCATGATCATCTTATCAGGAGCTGCTGCAATCGCAGTTGGAAGAAGCAGTCCAAACAAGAGACCAAGAAGGAGTATTGTTCCAGCACGTTTCACTACGTTTCACCTTTGGCAGATCATGAAATCTGTCAATCCTTAGAAAAGAAAACAAACTTATAAATACTCTTGCTTTTCTAAATTAAAGAGAACTTATAAGAATCATTGAAATTCTAATGCCATTCTCGGGTTAGGTGAGCGCACCATGGAAACTAGAAAACTAGCATTTCTTTTCGCAACTATTGTTATACTGTCTTTATGTATCCCAGCGGTTAACGCGCAACCCCGTCTTACCACTGCAGAATACATACGGATTGTTGATGCATACTATGCAGATCTTGATGGTGACGGATATGAGGATGACATCAAATTGCTTGTTGAATGTTCATTCTTGGATACCGATCCCAATCGTGTCGATCTGAATATTTGGATAGAATTGCCATCAGGTCTGATATTCACTGTAAGAGTGTCGATATACAATACTCCAAACGAGTTTCTCCTGAATATCGACTGTTTTGATATGGCTATTGAGAGTGGATGGTACACTGTCACATTACTTGCATCAGTGATGGGCTCAGGAGATGGTAAGTTATACATTACCGACGAGATCATATTTGATCCCCCACTTCCTGCTGGGCCAGGTCTCCCACCATCGGTAAATGCTTACATCTAGACTAAGAAGGTAACAGACTCGTGAATACCGAGAAACTCAAGCTCCTGTTTGCGCTCCAGGAGCGACCTGTTGCACCTGCATCTGTCCTTGCCAAACAGGTAGGTATTACAGCACCGACCGCAAGAGCTTGGTTAGAGTCACTTAAGAAAGAACAGGTCTTTGTGGGCGTACATGCTAATCTCAAGTCTCGTCGAATTGGACTTGAGTTGGATGATTTCGTTTTACAGGTCACATCACATGAGGCTCTAGAAAAGATAGAGCAATTTTGTTGGAACCACCCGTATACATCGTATAAAGCAAGAGTTTTCGGAGGAAAAACTCAGGGTATTATGTTGCAGTTCAGACAGCCCGATAGTGCAAGACCTCATTTACTCAAAGCATTCAATATCATGAAGAGAGATGGACTCATAACAAACATAAGAGAACTCCCAACCCTCAATGAAGAATACGGGTCATCATTTACTAGACCACGAATTGATGCATGGAATCCTGAAGTCATGGGATGGGAATTCGATTGGGACAAATGGTGGAAAGCCTGTCCAATAGAGGTCGAAAAGAGACCTAAGGTACCGAAGAATACCGATGAGTTGATTCAGCTTGATGAATTAGATGTGAAACTCATTCAAGAACTCAGTATGAATGCGCGAAGAAAGAATATTGAGATTATCGAAGCTATTGGATTGGATAAGACAGAACCAGGAATCCAGCAAAAGATATCATCCAAACTGAAACGACTTGATGAAGAGATTGTTGAGTCATATCGTCTGTATATTAACTGGACACATTTTGATGTCTATAACACACCAATAATCATTGCAGAAGCAGAAGAAGAGATTACTGATCGACTCATATCCCATCTTTCGACCAGTAAATTCCCCTTCGGTTCAAGCATAAGAAAGATATCTTCTGGATTCATTTGGTCTGCAAGATTACCTTCTGCTCATCTCTCAGAACTACTTTCGCTAGTATGGAAGGTAACGAAAAGTCATGAGATACTCATTATTGATTACAAACAGTCCCAAGTATATGGTCTTTGGGCACAGGCTTTTGATCCCGAATCAAATACATGGCGTTCAGATAAAGAGTACTGCCTGGATTCACCTCTAAAATCAATAGGACTCATAGCTTAGACTCTTACTATCGGTCTACAATCAATTCTAAAAATACGAAAAGATTGTATAGTGCATTTTACTGGTCCGTCTCTATAATGCGATCCGAAGGAGTCGTTAATTCGCTGTGAGAAACCAAACCAAATTGATAGGCATTGGAACTATCCTAATGATACTACTCACAGGAATTGTGGTGATTGCTGTCTTTGAAGATAAAGAGGGTCCATTGATTTACGAGGTAGATGTTCTCCCCGTACAACCGGTTGCCGGAGATATCGTCAGAGTTGTAATGTATTGCTTAGACCGATCTGGAGTATCCAATGCGCAACTCTCATTTACATTGAACGGCGAGGATTGGGAGATACAGGACATGTCATTCTACACTTGTCTATGTATTGCGGGAGGGCGGTGGGTAGGAACTTTTGGTCCAGTGACTGAAGAAGATCAAGCTCAGTTCTTTATAACAGCCTACGATAATGGAATTAATCAAAATTCAGCAGACACCCAAGTATTCTCCATCGATCTTACAACATAACGCTGGTGAAGCAAAATGAAACTAGAAGCGATACTATATACTGTACTGTTGATTCTTGGAATTGTCGTAGCAATTGCTCCTTGGACTTTTGTTCCTGTTTGTATTAACCCCATGCGTTGCTGGGATACTCGCACAGTGGAAACAATCCTAGGGGTAATCATATCAGTCATCTCACTCGTAGGTGTTATCAAGAGTTTAGCATAGAGAGGGGTAGACATGAATTCTGAGCAGCACAAAGCAATCCAGATTATAGTAGTGATTTTGTGCTGCTTTGGAATCTATACATATACTGCTATATTCACTCCAGTCATTCATTATTGTGATTATACTGATTTACAGATTCAACAGAGAATTGGTCATGAAGTCACATTCACATTCCAAAATGGAACTGTGACACACTATTGTTGTGTCAACATCTCGTTACTTGTGTTTCAAAACATCCATAATAGTGATCAGATTGATGATCTAGAAAATATACAAGTCCGGTGTCCAATCTGTGGAATGATTATGGACTGGAACAATCCAATGATCGTCTGGGTCTTCTCAGAAGAATATCTGAATCCAACTACAAATGAACCAACGGTAGTTCCACTCTGTAAAGATATTGCTCAGGCAGATATGTGTGAGAGTCACTTCATGGATATCTATGTTGGAGTAATAATCGAAAATCCCTATGTTTGGGTGTAAATGAGGTGCATCTTTGAAAAAGAAATGGATAATTCCTCTGATAATAGGAATTTCACTCCTATTCAACTTTGGATTTGCCTTCGCATATCAGAGTACCGAAAGCTCGAACTCATGGTTATTCTGGGATCTCGGACCTGCAATCATGCAAGATTCATATTATATCCGAGCGCCGGGTCTTGAATCACCTTATGGAATAATAGGAGATGTACCTGGAGGATATCCATTTTACTCAGGAAATCCATTACAGCCGTATTTATCAGAAAATCTCACTGAGAGTTCAAATCCAGTAAGCTGGAATCTAACAACAGCATCATACAATCTCAATGAAGTAATTCTCGCCATCTCTTTTGCAATAGTTCCATTGGCAATTATACTAGTCTTAGGAAGGAGAAGTTATGGGAGTACAAAAACACAGTAACCTAGCAAGTTATGCCTTAGGTAATGTCCTCAAATATCGCACGCGAAGTGTTGCAATCATTCTTGCTCTCTTCATATCAACATCGATTCTTTGTTCTGTTGAATTCATTCGAGAGGGTGTGATTACAGATGTGTCTGCATCTATTGACGAGGGACCAGATATTGTACTCCAAAGATTGACCGGAGGAAGACAAACACCTATTCCTGACACATGGATGACCAATGTCACAAACACCTCTGGGGTACGGATGGCAACACCAAGAGTGTGGGGATATTCAGACGTTGGCAGTGGAAACCTACTTACAGTAATGGGAGTGAATGCCACAGAATATGGGAGCATGCTAAATGCTGTTGGTACAGATGTTCTAGAATCAGGGCGATTTCTCAACAGTACAGATTACAGAAAGATGGTGGTCGGGCAGGGTATTGTAGACATAATGGCTGCAGCAGCAATACCTTTGCAAGTGCAAGAAGGAACGCTTCTTTCGCTCATCGCATTTGATGGAGAACTTATCGAGTTTGAGGTCATTGGGATTTTCAACAGTGATTCGAAAATATATAGCTATGATTTGATTCTGACAGATCTTCAGAGTGCCAGAGAAGTTCTTGGATATACTAACACTAGCTATACGGATCTTGCAATTTGGACTGACTTCGGCGCAGACCTGAATAGCGTTGCTTTTCGATTGGATAATCAACTTGCAGAGGCTCGAGTCTTAACCAGTGATGCAATACAGGACTCTATGCTTAAAGCATATACCAACAGGGCTGGATTTACTGCATTGCTCTGGTTGATTGTCTTGCTTGCAGTGGTTCTTCTTGCGTTTACAGCATCAAGTGCAGGATCAGAAGAGGCACGAAGAGAGGTAGGTCTCTTGAAGGCTCTTGGATTTGATACTGTTGATATTCTTGAGATTAGAATGCTAGAGTCTGTTACAGTGAGCCTCCTTGGTGTGAGTCTTGGTATCTCATTTGCTATCATTTTTGATTTCATCCTTGGAGCACCACTCCTCGCAGGTTACATTCTTGGATGGAGCCTTGTTTTACTTCATGGAGGTATTCCATTGGGAATCTCTTTTTCGACTCTATTCACAGTCTATGCTGTCGGATTGGTTCCAATACTAGTGGCTGTGGTCGTCCCGTCATGGAGAAATTCAATAACAGAACCAGATATTGTTCTAAGGGGGGTGTAATATGACCACAGTGATTAGAACAGAGTATGTTTGGAAGACCTACCACAAGGGAACTCCAAGACAGGTTGATGCAGTGAAAAGCCTTACACTAGAAATTGAAGAAGGAACAATTGCAGCTCTTGGAGGACCTAGTGGGTCAGGAAAGAGTACTGCCCTCAGTTTGATGGGGCTTTTGACCAGACCTTCACAGGGAAAAGTGTACTTAGGTACAGAGGAAGTGTCTAAGCTATCAGAGGTATTCAGGACAAAACTGAGACGTGAAACCATTGGTTTCATCTTTCAGGCGCAATATCTTATCCCTCAACTGACTGCAGTGGAAAATGTCGCTCTTCCCTTGTTATGCACGAACATCTCTCGTACAAAAGCAGAGGACCTAGCTAGAGAGAGATTGATTGGTATGGATATGCAACAAAGATTAGACTTCAGAGTTGCTGAACTTTCAGGAGGAGAACTGCAAAGGGTTAGTATCGCCCGTGCATTGATGAATAACCCGAGCATATTGATTGCGGATGAGCCAAGTGCATCAATTGATGAGTTACTCACAAAGGAGTTATTGGAAAACCTTCGAAAGATGGTCAAAGATGAGGGTATGACAGTGATTGTAGCTTCACATGACCCTCTGGTTCTAAATTGGGCGGATGTTCAGCATAATCTGCATGATGGACAGCTGATATAATTCAAATTTCTATTATAGTGAAACAATAAGGTGAGACACAAGACTAACCATACTGAATAGAATTGAAAGAGAGGATAATTTCAGTAAGAAGTCTTTGAGGCTGTATATATTCTCCAGAGGCAACTGCTTTTGTTGCCAGATTCTCTCAAGAATTACTCTCCATCCCGCAGCTGCGATACCAATCCAGAATAGACCGGCAAAGATAGGTGTATCAGGGAATTCCTGAAAGAGGCAATACGGACAATGGTGATTTGCGAGCCCGAGAACAATCGGAGCAAGTGTATCATGAAGTGTGACCAGATAGAGGACTGCTGACATTGCTGCAAGTAGTAGTGTAATCTGCGGAAGATATTTCCACCTATGTTCGAACCATTGAACAGCAATCAGGGATAGAGCTATGATTATTGTTAATAATAATACCATCATGCCGAATTGTTGACCAAACAATGCAGATGGAGAGAAGGGGGGATCAACATCATAGACACTCGAACAGCATGGGGCATAAACTGGTTGAATAGATGATACAAAAAGTACATCGATTACACTGTCAATAACGACTAGAGGAAGAAGCACCAAAATAAAGGACCGTGCAAGATTACGAATGAATGGTAGAAGAGGTTGTTTTCGATTTGCAATCTCAACTACAAGCCACGCACCGTATATGAATGGGAGAACCACCTTCAGGACTAGTGCAATAAATGAATATGGCATCCCCACATTGATAACTCCGTAAGAGCACATCGCACCGGGGCAATACGGAACCAGTGATTGTATCATCCAGAAGAAGAGAGGTACGTTCAAAATTCTAGCAAATAGAACTATTATTCCAATCATTCCGAGAAGATAGTAGCGTTGCTCAGAACTGTGTTTGGCCTCTTCATTTCCCTCAAGATTCTCAGTGATGAAGACAGACAATAGTCCCCCATAGAATGCTAATGCGAGGGATAGAACACCGATGAGTAGCACGACAACGGTGGTCACAGTCACAATCATTGATGCCGTCTTCCTAAACTCATCAAACTCAATCCGACTCTAAAGCATTATGTCCAACCACCTGAAGCAGAGGCTTAAGTGCCAAAGAATAGTTGAGAAAGATGGTGTTTCATTTGGTTGAAAGGATACTAGAACTTCTAAAGACACTCTCAGCTACTCCAGGACCTGTAGGGAGAGAGAATCTTGTTCAAGATTTTATGAAGAAAGAACTTGGTAAAACCTGTTCTGCATTAGAGATGGATAAGATTGGAAATCTAATTGCTACCATGGAAGGAAAGGGTAAACATTACGTTGTTGTTGCTCATGCAGACGAGGTAGGATTTCTCGTCAGCAATATCGATGATAAGGGATTCATTCGTGCCAAATGGAATACACAGGGATACAAACCAGACTTGCGACTTCTTCCTGGCCAATGGGTTTTCATAATGACAGACAAAGGTCTCATCCCTGGTTATTTCGCAGTTAAGACAGGACATATAGCTGGACCTAAAGGAAAGGCAAGAATACCAACCTATGATGAAGTCTTCCTTGACATTGGATTATCATCACGTGAAGAAGTTGAAGGACAAGGAATTCACATCGGAGACCCAATTATATATGCACAACCAATTGAGAAAGTCGGAAATCATATTGTTGGAAAATCAATGGATGACAGAATTGGCTTAGTAACAATGATTCTGCTTGCAGAAAGATTATCGAGAGTGACGCTAGATAAGCGACCAAAGGTTACATTTGTTTCGACTGTAATGGAAGAACTTGGTGCGAAAGGTGCCGCTGCAATTGCACGGAATCTAGATGTTGATGGGGTCATTGCAATTGATATTGGATTAGCTGATGATCATCCCGGAACTAATGGAGAAGCTGGAGTTGGACTTGGATTGGGGCCGGTAGTTGTCATTAAAGATGATGCTATGCATTATTCGCATGATTTGGTACGATTCATAATAGAGGTTGCTGAAAAAGAGGCGATACCAATTCAACGTGCTGTTTATCATCGTTATCTAACAGATGGTGTTCAGTTTGCTAGACAAGGGCAACGGGTTGCTGTCACGGCAATACCGTGTAGATATTCACACAGCAGTTTCGAAACCATTAATCTGAAGGATGTGGAAATGGCAGTTAAACTTCTTGAGAAGGTATTGCTCTCTTAGTTAGGATCTCCATGCCAAGGCTTAACATGCACTTTCATGCTTGCACGTGAAACAATTACTACCTCTGTTCCAGATGGAATGTCACCAGTGTCACTACGTGCTTCCCAAATCTCAGCACCGACTTTTACTTTCCCAGTAGAATTCGTGACCTGTTCAATCACTTTACATCGTGTACCTGCAAGGTCGTAGAGATAGTATGATCCTTCTTTGAGAGAATCATAGACTAGGTAATACTTTGCTCCGACAAACAACGCAGCACCCACAAGCGTCGCAATTATTGTAAATGTTAGCAAGTGTGGAACGAAATAGTATGCCCCTAGAATAATCAATGGGACTAACAATAACTCGTCAATTGTTATTAGGATGAATTTCATTCTTGGAGAAAGCTTAACCACTGATTCACTTCCATTTGTTATTATTTGGTTGCTAATTCGCAAGAGAGAACAAAAGGTTTTGCAAAAGAGCGAGATTGATTACATAGGACAATTGAAAAGGGGATATACTTCGACTTGCGATGTGATTTTCTTTTGAAGACCGAAACCATTCAAATAATGGCAGGTGCAGCAATGCTTTCTGCTGTAACATATGTTCCAGTTCTTGCCAGAGACCATCTTGGAATCTCAGAACTAATGGTCACATTCATAGTTGGAGCATACGCAACAGCCTCATTCGTTGCATCATACTTGTTCGGTCGTGCAGGAGATGTCTATGGTCGCAGAATAATAATTCGATTAGGACTCCTTCTAGCCACAATTAGCTTTGCACTATTACTTATTTCTTCGAATTTTGAAATTTTACTGATTGTGAGAGTTGCAAATGGATTCTGTATTGGGATGTATCCTGGAGCTTTGGCAGCTTATGCATATGAATCCAAAATGAAGATGGGAAGATTTGCCACATGGGGAGCAGCTGGTTGGGGAGTGGGTACACTCTTCGCGGGATATGCGGCAGGATTTGATATCTACTATGCATTTGTTATATCAACCGTTTTTCTGATAGTTGCTTTCTGCTCAGCTCTTACTTTACCTAAAGTACCAAGGATTCGTATTCATGTTCCTTTGTTCCCAATTGAAACTTTCAAGAAAAATAAGCACATTTACTTGGCAATGTTTCTACGTCATAGTAGTGCCGCTGCAATTTGGACACTATGGCCACTATTTCTGATCAGTATTGGTGCGACACCTTTTACCATTGCAATTGTCCAAGCAACGAATTCACTTTCACAGGTCTTCTTCATGGTAACAGTGACAGATCGTCTTGAGAGTAAAATGCTAGTAGCAATCGGTCTTATTGCATCTGCGATTACATTCGCATGGTTTCCATTTGCACAGAATTTTCTAGATGTCTTACCATCTCAGATCCTGCTAGGATTTGCATGGGCATGTCTCTATGTAGGTTCGCTCAAATTCGTTACAGAGAATAATGATGACAGGTCTACTGCATCGGGTCTTCTTACATCAATCATATCACTCTCAGGAGCCATTGGTCCAATATACGCAGCTGTGATTTATTCCATTATACCAGGGTATGCACCAATCATGTTCTTTGCAGTATTCATGTCTATCCTTTCATTTGCGATATTCTGGTACAATACCCACAAGAAATCGTATATTGAACCTCTCCCAACGTCAGGTGTTACCATTCATAACGAGTAGGACATTGCGTACTACAAACCCATGATAAGATGAAGATATACAAATGATAGTGGGTGCAAATCGTGAAGATCAGACTGATGACAACAAAAGACCTTGATTTTGTTCTGAATCAGACTTGCCGTGAAGGTTGGGGCAATTGCAGAGATGACTTTGAAGAACTAATCAAACACGATTCAAACAGCTCCTTCATAGGTGAAATCCATGGAAATCCTATCGGTATGGTCTGCGCTGTGAATTATGGGGAGTTTGGATTCATTGGTAATCTCATTATCGAGCCAGACTATAGAGGGTATGATTACGGAGAATTACTCATGAAACATGTAATGGAATATCTTCTGAATAGAGGTGTGAAATCAATATTCCTGGATGGAGTACCAAAAGCAGTTTCACTCTATGAGAGGTTGGGATTCAAAAAGGTGGCAAAATCACTTCGCCTCGAATCTAGTTTCAGAGGAAAAGAGACTCAACACACAAGACTAATGACAGAAGAAGACTTCCAGAAAATAATCACGGTAGATTCGCTTCATTTTGGAGAAGAGAGATATGACTTCCTTAGAATGAGATTCTCAAAACATCCAGAGTTATCCTATGTTTTAGAATGTAAGGATGAATTGCGAGGGTTCATTATGGGTAGATATAACAATCAAGGCGTTTTGAGAATAGGCCCTTGGGTTATGGATAATCATATCACTGAAGCGGAGGAACTATTGATGGCAATAGCATCAGAGTCATCTGTGAAACTATCGAAGATTGGAGTATTGGAAACCAACACTGATGCAGTTAAAATTCTCAAGAAACATGGGTTCAGGGAAACATCATTCTCTTGGAGAATGATCTATGGAAATGAAACTATGGCAACTCTATCAAATCACCTCTATGCTATTAGTGGAGCTGACAGAGGCTAGTTCATTCTTGCTTTCTTCGATTTCTTATTTCTTGTATCTTACGGGAAAAATCAACCTGCACCAATCTGTTAGTGATAGAAGGTGAGATGATTGCAAAGACGAGAGCAAAAGCAGAAATCATGCTAACATCTACCAATAGAGAATTGTAGGTTCCTTCCACAAACATCCTGATTATAGATCTGTAAACATTAGAAATAGGGAGGTATTCGTTTACAGAACCAAAACCAACTCCAACCAATTCAAGTGGAGCAATGCCACCGCCAGTAATCCAATAGAAAATACCAACCAGAGCGGCAACCGGGACAATAAAGACTGCATTCCTGAACACAGCCCCTGCTATAAGTCCAATTCCTGCGCTAAAGATAGCAAGTGGGAGAGTCAATACAAGATAGACGAGAACATCTCCATTTGGCCAAACTCCAAAGAGGATGTAACTTAGCAAGAATAGAAACACAGGGGCAATGTAACTCACAGATACACTACTTAGCATCTTGCCAACATATATCGCAGAAGGAGATTTTCCTGATAGTCTGATTTCATCCAGTGTTCGTTGTTCAAATTCCTGAGTCACTGTAGACCCAGCGATGAACATCCCACTGACCATGACCGCATAGATTGAAATTGTCCAACCCATATATGCAAGACGAGGAGGAGTAAAATCGCGAAGGTTCTCCATCTCAAAATCTACAAGTGAGTCATTTGAAAGATACTCGTGATAGAAAATATCGAGCTTTCGTATAACAGGCATTCGTAGATTCTTTGTCAGATCTTCGTGGATATTTGCTACTTGGATATTAACCGAAGTGGTAAGATTATTTGTTAATGCATTCTCAAAACCTTCAGGAATGGTGATAACTAGCAGAATCTCACCATTTAGAAACATGCTATTTGCAGTTTCTGCATCCATAGTGATTGGATTTAGCCTTGGTGGAATCTCATCATATTGTCCAAGAATCTCGATGAATCCATTTGTATAGTAACTTGGATTCTGTTCTTCGATGACCAGAGCTGTGGCAACACCCTCACCATAGTAGACTCCACCCATAAGCATACTAAATCCCAAGAAGAACATAAGCGGTAGAAGAGTGACAAGAACTAACTTCTGTGGAGTCCTCTTCAACACTCGCACTTCCTTGATAAAACATGCCTTAAGAGTACGAAGATACTGATTCATCCCTGTTGAACCTCCTTCTTCATCAAATGATACACAATGACTGACAAAATAATCCATGTCAATACCAATGCTGCAGCACTAGTAGTAAGTCCTAGCAAAGTATCATTGAAAAACACCCGACCCCATAGACCAAGTATGTGAGTTGTAGGAAAGATCCCAACGATTATCTGAACTATTTGAGGAGAGAGACCTATTGGAGCCATTCCTCCTCCAGCAATGAACCCTGCTACCACAAAAAGAACAGATGCAAGTAAAGCCTGCTCTCTGTTTCTTAGTTTCATTCCGATTAGCTCTCCGATAGGAGCTAATGCTAAAGCTGAAAGTATGAGAATCCCAATGAGAACTAGTAGGTTTCCAGTTGGAAAGATATTCATACTGAGGCATATGATAGGAGCAGTAATGAAGAGTGTAATGAAAGATCGTGGTAGAGCGGCAAGAGTCCTACCCAGAACTAGTGCAAGACGGGGAGTGGGGGAATTTAATGTATCATGGATTGCATTGGTTTCAAATTCACTAGCGGTCAACATGGCTTGACTTGTCAATGCGCAGGACATGAATGAGAGAACTAGTCCCACACCCGCCATGTATTCAAGATTTGATGGAGTTGCTGGAAGACTTAATGTTTCAAGTAAGGCAATTCGAGCTCCAGATTGATCAAAATCAGGATAGATTGCACCTTGATTGAAAAGAAGCACTGCGGCTTCAAACCGATGTACATAGTTCTTGACAACATCATCATTTGCATTGTTGATATACATCACCGCCGTAGCATTCTGCCCCGATGTGATATTACTACCAAATCCATTGGGAATCACGATGTATGCTATTAGTTCTGTTCGTTGATACAATTCATCTGCTGTTGCCAGATCATACCTCTCAATATCGAACCAAGTATGATTAGTTGTTGATACCATGTGTTCAAGAATACCTGCGAAATCATCAGCTTCAGGAGAGATGTCTTGAACTACTAGGCCACAATCAAACGATTCTCCTCCACCGACTGAGTTCCACATAATTGTATAGACTAAAAGAAAGACCAAGGGAATTATCAGACTTGGTCCTAAGAACTTGGGGTCTCGTCTAGCCTGTTTCAAGTCTTTCTTTACAATCGCAGAAACTTGTCGTAACATTTCAATCCCTCAGAGTTGAACCTGTAATTGCCAGAAAGACATCTCCAAGAGAGGGTTCTCTCATGGATGCTTGTTTAACAACAAGACCACTGTCTGTTATACGGGAGATAGCTAAGGGGAGGTCTCTATGACCCTCTGAGCTTCGAATCCAAGCAGTCCTAGGACCACCATTCAGAGGAGCAGAAACCTTCTCTACATCAAGCTGAACCTTAGTTGAGAGCCATTTAGCATCCTTATCAAAATCCATTCCCTCTATAAGGACTTCAATCAGATAGTCACCGACATATTTTCTCTTCAATTCTCCAGGCATATCAGCTGCTACTAGTTTTCCATTGTCAATGACTATTACGCGATCAGCAAGAGCTTCGCACTCATCCATATAATTTGTACAGAAGATGATTGTTTTACCTTCACTCTTGAGCCGACGAACCTGATTCCATATCAAGTTCCGACTCTGTACATCAACACCTAATGACATCTCATCAAGGATTAGAAGTTCAGAATCATGTAGGAAAGATCGGACTAACGCGAGGCGTCGTTTCATCCCACCAGAATATGTTCGTACTAGATCATCCTTACGATGAGTTAATCCAGCGAGTTCAAGCATCTTTGATATACGATCCTGCATCTCTTCCTTGGGCACACCATAGAGATCTGCATGATATTCGAGAGACTCGTATGCAGTGAGGTCTTCATAGAGGGCGGTCTCTTGAGGCATAAATCCAATCAATCTGCGAACGGAATCAAGATTTTCTGACACCTCAAATCCAGAGACCTTGACACTTCCAGACGTTGGCCGAAGTATTCCTGTAATTATCTTAACTGCGGTTGATTTCCCTGCTCCGTTTGGTCCAAGAATTCCCACTATCTCACCCTTCTCAACTGAGAACGATAGGCCATCCAATGCTTTTGTGTCACCACTATAGATGTGTGTAAGCCCTGTAATTTCAACTATTGAAGTCAGCTGAATCACCTAAACTATCATTATCCATCAAAACATATTATGATGGTGTCACGATAGGAGTAACATTTTAGATGAACTAGCATACATCAAATTTGCAAGAGAATCGTATACTTAATTACAGGATGCGGAGTTCGCTCACAATCATGACCTTTGAGTTCCTTGTTTTACCTGTCGTGCGAGAAGTGCTATTCAGACTCATCTGGGGAGATCGTTTTGAGAGCGATTTGGAAACTAATTTGAAAGATAGTGATATTCCATTCAGTGAGATACGAAATCGCCTCTTGGAAGAAGATATGGTCTTTCAACTAAAAGGAGATCGAGGTAACCCATATCTTAGCCTCACAGACAAAGGCATTGCAGTGGTCAACCGTTTGTACGAGATAGAGCGCATTCTTGAGGGCGAAGATGTAGATACAGAATAAGTAATATTTGTCACTCCTAAAGTGACAAGAGATTTAATATTCAAGCTAGTATAGTATGTGTGGGATTAGCGATGGCACAGGATACTATTGTGGGAGACCTTACCAGTCTTGGACTCACAAAGAATGAGGCTAGAGCATATTACACCCTGGTGAAACTAGGAAAGTCTTCTGCAAGAACTATTGCAGAAGGATCTGGAATTCCAAGAAGTAAGGTGTATGAGACCCTTGAAGCTCTTGAGAAAAGAGGTATAATCACGAAGTTGACTGGAACTACTCCCACCGAATTCAGTCCAGCCTCAGTCGAAGCAGCTATCGACCATCTCGAAGAAAAAGTAAAGAGTTCTGCCACAGGTGCACGCAGAGTCTTGAAGGAACTTCAATCACTTAGAGGAGAAGAAGCAAAGGAGTTTGCCTGGGCAACACAGGGAATGGAACAAGTTCTCATGGGAATGCGTACAGCAATTGAGAGTGCAGAGGAACACGTTTACATTGCTTCTGCAGCACCGGGTATATTGGGTCGTTTAAGAGGTGCACTCAGTAGTGCAAAGAGTAAGGGAGTCAATCTCGAATTATTTACAATAACACCGGGTAGGATGGAGGTCAAAGGATTAGAGCATTACCTGAATGTGAATATCCTAAGTCCAAACAAAGAACTACTCATGGAGAGTTTCAAAGAAGTCTTTCAGAATCCAAATCTAACTCAAGATGAATGGGAACCTACTCGTATGCTCATCATGAATGTTGATGGAAAAGAGAGTGTTGGAGTCTTCTTGCCAGGAGATGAAACATCCAAACCTTGGGCATTACACATTCGAAGCAGACTTGTAGTTCTTATTCAATGGCAGGTAGTAAAGACCGTCCTAGCAGGCGTCGAGGCCCTCATTCAAAATTCAATTTCTTAGGTCAAGATATCCTACGAACTGAAAAATCATTGTACGAATCATATTTTAACGTTGAAATACTCATTAGTATCTGGAGCGCAAGACAATGAATCAAGCTCATGTCAAAGCCTTGAGATGTCCACAATGTGGAAAGAAACTAATTCTCAATGGTGAAGGTGAAATCATTGATGGACTGATAGTATGTGAGAAAGGACATACTTGGCCTGTCAAGAATCGAGTGCCCTCTCTTGTGTATCCAGCAATCAGCGAGAAAGATGCAAAATGGATTGCTGAGTATGATGAAATGGCTGAGTCATATGATGAACTGGTGAAGCAATACGATGATTTTCTGGGCATTGATCTACAGAAGGAACGTCAGAATTTCGGTCAGTTCATCCCTATCGAAGGACCTGTGAAAGTAATTGATGTAAGTATTGGGACTGGAGCTAACTTCATAGCTCTTTATGAATCCTACAAGAATCAAATGGGCAGGTTCAACCTACATGGCATGGACCTCTCCACAGGAATGCTGAAGGTTGCCCAAAGAAAATTCGATGAAGCAAAGATGAATGTCCAGCTCACCTATGGGAGTGTATTCAATCCTCCCTACCAGAGTAATTTCTTTGATGTTGTACTGCATACTGGTGGAATCAATACCTTCTCTGATATTCATGGAGCATTGAAAGAAATGCTAAGGCTTGCTAGATCTGGAGGGATGGTCATTGTTGTGGATGAGGGTCTCTCACCTCGAATGAGAGAAACTGAGATGGGTAAACAGATAATGAAAGCGAATACCCTGTTTGCTGCTAGACCGCCATTGCAATTCGTTCCTGAAGGCGCACAGAATCTCGAGATATCCTATGTGATGAATGAGACCTTCTATCAAATGGTCTTCACAAAATGAATTCTTCAAATCCAATAACAAAATACTACTAATTTGTTAGGTTTTCGCGAAAAAAGAGAGAGGAAGTGCTCAGGTTGCTTCCCAAGAGAGCACTTCTTTTATTGATGCTTTTTGTGGCTGTTGAGCATCTCCACCGTGCGTCTCACTAGTGAAGTCAAGGTATCCAAGTTTCATGTTACGGTTCATCGTAATCTACCTATTTTCTGTAAATGTATGAGTGAGTGATCGCTTCAGTTGAGATTTTCTTATTCAGCTTCTGATTCTTCTTAACTGTCTTTGCTAGTGCCATATTATCTACCTCCGATAGATGTATGCATATCCGATAGCGTCGATCTTGTGGATCCAGGCCATCTTCTCGTCCTGTGTTCCAGCTTCGTATTCGTGTCGTTCTTGTCGATACATTGTTTGAACCTCAGTAGTTGCTGTTCATTATGTAAACTAAATTTCTATATAAGGTTTGTCATCCAAACCATTGAGTGATATTTATCTAAAATAACAAACTATTATCGAAATATGGTTTAGTTCTACGCAAGAAATAAACTAATGGTTCAATAAACAAACTTATATTCTCCAAGGACGAAATAAATGGTGAACACAGGTCCAATATTTAGACCTAAAACGACCAATAGAAGTGGTACGTATCGCATCTGATGAGAATTGGAGCGGCAAAGAAAGAAAATTGCATTGGTGAATAGCAAGATGGGCAATGATAGCATTACAACCGAGATCACTGACACTCTGAAGGGCATTGAACTCACAGAAGAGGGCAAGAAACCACAAAAAGAGATAGTTTTTGTAACAAAAGAAGAACGCGCAGCAGTCTTAGATGAACCTGTTAGGCTTCATATTTTACAGGTACTTAGATCAGGAATAGATGATACCATCACTACAGAGAATATTGATGAGAATGGAGATAAAATCATCAGAGTACGTGATGTGAAACGAGATGCGCTTTCAGTATTAGAGATTGTCAAACTTTCAGTTGAATGCTGTGGTCCTGATATTGAAATTAGTAAGAACCAAGTATATCATCATCTCCCCAAACTTGAAGAAGAGGGTTACGTAGCAAAGTATGGTACCGTAACCACAGGAAAACGGACTACTGATTATTGGCGTCGAACTGCAAGGGGATTTGTTCTGACCAAGGGAGAATGGGTTGGAGGTAGTGGAACTCTTGCAAAGAAGGTAAAACCATTTGTTGATAAGATGCTTGAAACCTTTGATCTTGTTGTACCCGAAAATAAGAAGAAAGAGCTCTATGAGCTATTTACAAAGAGGACTGTCATGCAGGCTGAATGGCGTACCAAGATTGCTGAGCTTGTAAAAGGAGACGTTGCAGATAAGATGGTCCTAGAGCAGTATGAAACATTACTAGATTACTATGCGATGGGTTCCAAGGAATATGTTGAAACAATCATGAAGATTCGAGAGATTCTATTTCCCAATGAACCGTCAATCTAGCTTATGCGTAGTATTCTCAAAAACAGCATTAGATGTTACCTTTCAAATGAATAGAGGCTTTTGTAACATCAATGATGGTGAGTTCAGGGACTGCTGAAGATTCGGCCCAGGCAACTGCCCAGCTTGAATCATTAATCTTTACAATGAGAAGATGACCTTGATTTGAATCGGCACTTCCAATGTAAAAGTCCTGTGCTGATCTGACTCGTTTATATTTCAAGCCGCCGGCATTAACTTTTCCAGCAGCACTTTGAGGGGCGTTGATGATTTCCTTGATATCGTCAATGAGATTCCAATTTTCAGTCTGCCAGACGATGGCTCCATCTTTTGCAACAGCAAATGCTTGAATCTTAGGATTATTCTCATAGAGTTGATACCATTGTCGACTGATAGCAGATTCCAAAATCACGCCTCCTAAATAAATATGAAATAGTAATGGGGAATCAATCTGATAGAAATACCCCATTCAATTCCGACATAGAAAATATCTCAAATTTTTCCTTTTAGAGACTTTGCTGCACGGTCTACATCAACATAGATTCTATCTGGTTCAGATGCATCTGGCGAGCTCCAGGCAACAACCCACTTCTCGCCGTCAATCTTTGCTAAAACAAGGATTCCATTTCCTTGCATGCTTCGTGCGACCAGACTATCTGGAGTAGATCGCATTGTAGAATACTTGACGTTATTCTGCATGACTGCAGGGCTGCGAGATTTTACTGCAGCTATGAGTGAACCTGCGTCTGCGGTAAGGTCCCAATTATTACTCTGCCACAGAACTTGTCCACGCTCAGTAATTACCCCAAAGGCTTGCACCATATTACCCGAATTGTTGTATGCCATTGTGTATGCATCCATAACTGGATCGCTC
Organism: Candidatus Thorarchaeota archaeon MP8T_1; assembly: GCA_002825465.1. The sequence goes on along the minus strand of PJER01000030.1, from coordinate 9,899 downwards.
ATTCTGTAATTTCACCCCGTTCTTGATACGGTCTTATGAAGAATCCAGTACAAGTTCCAAATAAACAAATGGTCGACGGCCTTCTTTTAGGAGCTCTGCAAATACACTTATGGACCAGTACAGTTTTGGATAATCATGGACTCGGAACCAATATGGATGAATGATAAGGGAACCTTTCTCCGTGTAATTGTAAAACCAAATTCCAAAGAGAGGAATCTGATAGCAGAGATATCTGAAGAGTCGATATTGGTCAATCTCACTGGTCCAGCGAGAGAAGGGAAAGCAAACACAGAACTGGTAAAACGATTAGGAAAGAAACTAGGAATCTCTACAAGTGCTATTACGATTGTATCAGGTCATAGATCACGCGAGAAAGTACTGATGATTGAAGGAATGAGTGCTAAAGAGGTCGAGGATAGACTCGCTTCATGATATAGCTAGTTATAAGGGGGAGTTTCCTGAAAAAAATGCTCGTGCATTCATATTACTACTAAAGACATCCAGAACCCCCGGAGGCACAATCTTCAATGAACCAAGAGCGTACCAGAATACTCCAGATACTCATGTTCACTTCTGGATGTATCATTTCTATGCTTGCTATGCTCTATGGAAGATTTGCCCAACCAGATGTACTGATTGCACTCTTAATTGAAGGATTTCTTCTCTATCTTTCTCTGACTAATCACAAATTGAAGGAGAGAGAGATTCTAATTTTTCTTATTCTGACCCTTGCCTACATCCCGATATCTGTGGTAGCAGGATTCTTCTCAGAAATGGTAGTAATGGGAGTTGCGGGTGTCACTATCTATATTGTTCTTACAGAACGTAATTGGTTACGAAAGATAAGACCGAATTCCGATTCTACAAAGGTTTTGCTGGCGGGAATATATTCAGCAGGTATCTTCTACACACTAATTGTGATGTCTGTTGGTGATTGGATATATCCAGGTGTCATTCTAGCTCTTGTTGTGGAAATATTGCTTTTGTATTGGTCACTCTTTAGACCTCCACCAACCAAAACGGAATTAGCTATCATAACCATCATGACATTTGGAATCCTCATTATTGGCAGCTATCCAGTTTTACATCATGTAGTGATAATGGCTGCTGCAGGACTATTGATCTATGGATCTGTCCTTGCTGAACCAAAATTTCCACTTACAAAGCGTGCGCTTAGTACAGGAATCACGGTAGGTATTGTCATGACCTTCCTTGGGATTTGGTTAGCTTTAAAGCTCGGCGTAGTATTTTTAGTGGGTGCGGAAATGTTAGGTGCAATATTTCTAACATTGCGAGGTAAATATACTCCAGAGGAAAATACCATTGTGGTGGCTATAGCCAACTCATCAGCTATGGTATCGATTGGTGTGTTGATCACCTTTCCAGCGATTGCAATCTTTGAACCTCAGAATCCGTTATTCAATATGGGTTCTGAACTATTTAATCCGATTACGACCTTTATCTTCATTGTTATTGTAACAGGTGTTAGTGCAATATTTGGGATGCTACTCTTGGCACCATTTCGCGATAGATTTGAGAATGAAGCATGGCCTCAGGTTCAACCCCAAGCGTATACAATAAGGTCGATAGGTGGAGACATTGAAGCCAAGAAAGCTGTGGGATTAGGATTGGGAATATCAGCAGCTTGGGTGGGTACAACAAAAGCAGCAGAGACTCTTACCGGAGCAAATCTAAGCTCATTCCCCAATGCATTATCTCCGGTTGTTCCTGCAGCAGCGGATGTGCCCAGCTGGGTTGGAGTAAGTAATTCACCAATGATGGTGGGCATCGGATTCTTCATCGGATGGAGAAGAGCACTAGTAATGGCACTGGGTTGTGTGATATCATTACTGATTTGGGTAGTTCTAGAAGGAGCTAGTCCTGCAACCCTCTATGAAACCCATATCAAAAGACCAGAAATTCTCTATCTAGCTCTAGGCATCTTTGTGACCATATTAGCAGGAGATTTCCTTCGCAAAAATCCAGATGACGAAATGACCCCTGAGGAGTTTGAAGAGAGGACTTCAAAGGAAGTAATTGAAATCGATGGAGCAGTAATTATTGAAACTCCAATAAAGAGTAATGATCTACTCAAACGAATGCGTGTGAAAGAGGAGTTATTCTCAATAGAGATGTTCAAAGAGGAAGTGAGGGATATCATTGCTGACCCTCGAGGATATCTTAAATCAAGAAGAGGTCAAATTCCTCCTTGGATAGCACTTGTATCGCTAAGTCTGTTCCTAATTATTGGAATCATTATCTTTTCCATAATAACTCCATTTCCAGATGCTGAAGGAACAAGGCTGCAGATACCTATCCTCTTGTTTTTGATTGGAACACCAATAGCATTGGTCTCAGTATACTTTACAGCTCGAGCTATCAGTGAAACAGGAATGTTAGCAGGATATATCACAGATGTCGTGGCAATTCCAGCCATCATTCTATTCAGGGTCAGTTTCGCTGTTATTACAACTTTTATGTCAATGCTTGGTGCTCTTCAAGATTCTGCGATTGCACTCCTCACACACCTGAAACTAGGAAGACTAACAGGAGTGCGTGGGAGGGTCATTTTGAAAGCAGTCTTTATCGGGGCTATGTTGGGAACGACTATTGGTTCATTCATTACATTTACACTATTCGAAACATATGGCGGCTTCGGAGGTACTGATCTACCAAGCCCTGCTGCCCAGTTATTTGGATTTCTGATCATAAGCCTCCAAGGTATTGGTGGAGTTGGAGGTCAGTTCATTCTTCCAGGAATGGACAGATTCCCGGGTATTCTTGGATTCATCTACTTGTTTAGCTTTGGCGTCGTAGGTTTTCTAATGGGGAGAGAACTGAATAAACGGGAGCTAAGTCCCATGAGCCTCGTTATAGGCATACTAATCCCACCAGCTACTGCTGTAGCAATCGTACTTGGCGGGTACATAAACTACAAAATAAAGAAGGAAACAGAACCTGAAAAACCTCTTACCGATGAGTTTCCTGGGCAACAACAGATCGAGGTACAGGATGCCAACTATAACAGGATTAGTAGGATACTGAGTGGGATTGTGGCTGGAGAGGCGGTTATTACCGTGGTCTGGGTGCTGTCAAGTGCAATTTCATCAATTCTATTTGGAACTTAGATTTCTTTCATGTAATCTGCAAAACTTTGAAGGAATTTGTTGAAATCATTTCTTTCAAGACTTGCCCCAGCGGCTGCAGGATGTCCACCACCAGACGCACCAGCAAAGTCTGTTAGAATTGAGTTTAGAGCTTTGTTTAGGTCAACATTTGTTCCACGGCGGCGTATACTCATATCAACATCATCTTCTGAAGTCCTAGCACTGATGCCAATCTTTGAATTGGTCACATATGCTGAAAACTTAGCACTCTTACCACGATATCCATTAATCGGCATATCCATAATGTAACCAATAGGACCAAAATGCTGTGCATATTGCTTGATATATCGGAATACTTCGTGTTCAATTCTAGTTGCTTTCAATGCCAAGTCAACCAGATCATTCATCGAACTCGGTTTGACTCCTAGAGTCAATTGATACACAAGGTCCTTTGATTCTCTGCGATAATCAATCTCCTGTAGTGCCTGTACAAGTATTCCAGCTTCTAGATAGAGTGTTCGTTTATCTAAATCATCAAAATGCAACTTGGCAAATGGAGTGTCATCGCAATAATCACCAATTGCACCATAAAGTGCTAAGCGAAGGGCGTGTTCAGGCATATCGGACTCGAACTTTCTATACACTAGTTCCGCTGCAGAAGGTCCCACTTCGTGAAATAGATCCACCCTTGATGAAAGCTTATGGCGCTGTTTAGAAGTCATTGGATGGTGGTCAGTCCAGTGAATAGTAGTAGATTCAGGAAAATGATCAAGAGCTTGGAGGAGATCTTCAAATTTTCTACTATTAATTGCGATATCACTGATATGAACATGGTCGGGTTTATCTTTAGCAACTCTATACAGATCCTGATGAATCTGAGAAGGTCTGGAAAAATAGAAAGTGGCTCCAGGGAATTGTAGTAACGCAATAGCACCTGAAGTTATTCCGTCTAAATCCCCATGACTAAGTACAACTGACTTTGTCAATGATATGTACCTCTATTTTTTGTACGTTTCTTCTAGTGCCTTATCCCATTCATCAGCTTCGGACTCTTTACTGAGCCTCTTACGTCGGGATTTCTCTCTAGCCTTACGAGCCTCTGCTGCTTCCTTTCGTTTCCGAGCGAGGTCTTTCTTGCGTTTTTTCTCAGATTCCTTTTCTTCTTTTGATAATGATTCTTTCTCAACTTCTGCTCGTTTTGAAAACCAAGTTATCACCATGGCAACAAATGGAAAGAGAAGTACGACTGGTAAAAAGAGAAGCATTATCATCTCTGGCTGAAGAATTTCCATGCTATTCCAGATGCCAATAGGAAGATCTAGGAATGTTGTCACCATGGTTGGACTCATTAAAAGGAATGCAATCACAATAACACTCAGAAATCGAATGATTGAACCTATAATTGTTGAACCAATTACATAACTTGAAGAGGGGGCGGCAGCTTTTGCAGTAAGCTCATCTCGAGCCTTTGGATCAGATTGCAGAAGGTCGTCAACATAGATTTGGAGACGACGAACATCTGATACTGCATCGAGGTTTTCAAGAGCATCTTTTGTACCAACTACTTTCCGTTCGATTGCCTCCCTGAGGAATGAAAAGGCGGTGGCAGATGTTGACCGACCAATACCGGTACTACTCACCTTGTCCCCTCGCTCTATCGCATCTTGTTTTCTTGTTGCCTGTCTAAGTGCAAGTAATTGCTTCTTCAAAGTTTCTTCTCTATCTTCAACAGGTTTTCCTACTGAGTAGCTGTAAATCATTTGGTAGCTTACTTCCAAATAAGCGAATGAGACCAATGCAAGAAGTTGTGCCATTTGACTCAGGAAGACAACAAAATCAGTGGGGAAGGGATTGAGATCTGGAACTATGAGTACCTTGAATGCTGCAAGTATCACTATTGCTTGAATAGACAAAAACGCTCCTCCAACATATTTGTGGTCCATTCGAAACAGTGACTGTAAGAAGAGTGCTATTCCAATTCCTGCAAACAAGAAGTAGAGAAAGAGAAATGTGTTATTCCATAGCGCGCCAAGAACTGAGGTAAGATTCGAACCAAAGGAGGTCCACACTTCTCGTAGATTAGCCATTGGTCCTGATACTCCATATGGCTGCACATACCACATTCTTAGAACAAGTGTATTATACAATCCGACAATCAAGTCATTTGGAAGGATTCCACCTGCAAATGCACTGGAGAGACCACTAATCATTGTGCTAGTTAGGAAGAAGAGTAATAGTGAGAGCAAACGGAATACAGTAACGATGAAATCATAGGGTGCATTCCAGTGCCAGATATCGTTTGAATCTAACATGAAGTATACGAGATAAGCCATTGCAGAGAAAGTTGCAATTGATGCAAAACGAAGAATCCATGTTACAACCTTCAGAACATTGCAACCCCCTTCTGTTTTGCTTGATTGTATGCTTTGATAATCGTTGGTAAGAAATCTTCAGGACCAACATTAATGACCTCAATGCCGAATCTAGCAAGAGCTCTAGCAATCTTATTCCTGCGTTCCCATAATTCCTCTGAAACGGCCTCAGAAAGAACTTTCTCAACAGGTCCAAACTGACCAACAGGTGCTTCAAACCATGGACCAAATGGGCTGATGACCATAGCCTTATGGCCATTAGCCACAAGTGTCTTCATTGCATTAAGGAGTGGAGCTGGACTCTCTTCAAGATCAGTCATCCAGATGAATAATGAGCGTTTCTTTGTATTATTTACTACATATTGAATTGCAGTCTCGTAATCGCTCCAGCCCTTGGGTGCTGCATAAGCAAGAGTTTCTAGAACTTCATACATGTGATTTGGTCGAGTACCAGGCGGAACATATCCATGAACAATATCACTGAATACGCATGTACCTACTAGGTCTTTCCGTTCCAGACCCATGTGAGTAAGAAGGACTGCAGCACGAATTGCATATTCCAGCTTTGTATTCTCAGGATACCCATTACCCATACTTCCACTGGTATCAACCATACAGATAACTTGGATATTCTTCTCCATCTCATATTGGCGAATGACCATCTCACCGGATTTCGCACTTGTCTTCCAATCGATTAGTCTGAATTCATCACCAGGGACGTAATCACGGAAACCCGCAAAGTCTGCGCCCATCCCAACAGTCTTGGTTCTGTGAGCACCAAACATAAGACCCAGCTGGCGTTGCTTTCCAAGAGCCTCCATCCTACGGACATCTTTGTATGTGGGATAGACAAGCACCTCTGTATGAGCCTTCAGAGTTCTCTTGTAATAATGTAGACCTAGACGGTCTCGCATAACCACTTCAGTAGGTCCAATGTAGTATTTTCCACGCATTCTAGCCTGCAATATGTATGAAAAAGTAATACTACTTCCAGGTTCAATTCGTGAGGCAATGAAATTTTCACCAATCGCAAGAATCCATGTTTCAGGATATTGATCATGGACCTCTATGAAATCGAAATGCCTACGTGATGTATTCCTAATCTTAACTCGAACTCGGAGAAAGTCTCCAGAAAAGACCTTGATCTTGTCAATCTGACGATCCACTTCAATACCAGCAAGATTTGCTGTGAGCGCAAAGAGAGGCAATGTAACGACCAAACCAATCACAAGATAAACACCCAAGAGAATGAGGTAGAAATTAACGAAAGAGAATCCACTAGTTAATAGGAGGACTCCAGCGAAAACTACCACAAAGCCTCTCTGTGTTATCACAGCATATCTTCTCCAGTTCTATCGTGGACAGTCAACTTCTCCTAGTATCTTTGTAACAACTCGTTCTACAGTGAGACCCTCAAGTTCTGCTTCTGGTTTCAACATGAGCCTGTGATTAAGTGTTTCAACAGAGAGTTTTCGAACATCTTCGGGAATAACATAATCACGACCCATCATAGCTGCGCGTGTCTTTGATGCATTCATTAGAACAAGAGAGGCTCGTGGTGACCCTCCAAGAAGGATTTGGGGATCATTACGAGTTCTAATTACAATGTCACGGATGTAGTTTATCACATCTTCTTCAAGGAAAACTGTTTGGCAGGTGTTCTGCATTCTAATTAATGTCGCAGGATCTGCTAACACATTCAAATCGGTAGCTTCACCAAGATGCTTTCGTCGAATGACCTCAGCTTCCTCGTCTTCAGTAGGATATTCAAGAATAAGTCGAAACATAAACCTATCAAGCTGAGCCTCAGGAAGTGGATAAGTTCCCTCTTGTTCCACAGGATTTTGCGTTGCGATAATTAGGAAAGGTCTTGGGAGTTTCCGAGTTACACCTTCAATTGAGACTTGACGTTCTTCCATGACCTCCAACAATGCACTCTGTGATTTTGGTGGACATCGATTGATTTCATCAGCAAGTACTAGATTGGAAAACACTGGTCCTTTTCTGAACCAGAATTCGCCAGTTCGCTGATTGAAAACATTACTTCCAAGCAGGTCTGCAGGAAGTGTGTCAACTGTTAGTTGTATTCTCTTGAAGTCGCATCCGAGGATTGCAGCGTATGTTCGCGCCATGTAGGTTTTTGCTAATCCCGGAACACCCTCAAGTATTACATGACCGTTGGACAACATTGCTATGAGAACATTGGAAAGTATCTGTTCTTTCCCAACAATGATTCGGTTACATTCCCGGATGATTCCGGTTGTGATGCTCTTAACCTCATCAATACTCATAGTCGCTGTTGATGCAGCGGCTATTGCGTCATTCTGATCTTCTGTAGTCATTATTTCTACCTCTGATTCATCTTGTATCTATTAATCGTGATTGGATATTACGCATGAAGAAGAAGAGCTCCATCATCTCGCCCTCTTTTATTTTGATATGAGCGTTAGCTGAGATCTCTTCAATTCGATTGATCATTGTGAAAAATTCTGTTTCTTTCACCTTGGAATCTTTGAATTTCATTAGTTCAAACAATTTCTTAGGATCATAAACGGTCCAATGTTGTTGTTGCCTTAATCCTCGTTTCATCTTCCTATACAACATCTTGACAACTCGAGCATAGTTACCTTCCGTTCGGTAGTAAGCCATCCGTTCTCCAAAGTAGGTTTGGCCCCGACGGAGGAATACATCGGACACGCTCTTTACTTCAGGCTTTTTCAATTCAGGGAGATACTTCTTGATACCAGCAGCAGTAAAGATTGGATATAGTGCTGACAGATATGGCAAAGATGAGAGCCATAATACTCTTCCAAGATAGAGACCGAAGAAGAACTCCCCTGTATTCCAAGGTACTGCTAACAATTCTTCACAGAAAATTATTGGTCGTTCAGTGTCGCCATGTGATAACCATTCGATGACATTTGAAGCAAATCTACGGTTTCCAGAGAATTGACCGTACATATCATTAGTGAATATACTAGGATCACTGACTGCGACGATACGACCACCATTGGGGTTATCAGTGGTTGAGAAGTCTAATGCACCTACAACAGGTAAACTTCCAACCCATGTTTCATTGTCTGGATCTGGAGTTGGATCTTCCAAATCAGTTTCAGACCATGTTCGAGGTGATGTCCATGCGATTCCTGCTTGGCCCATAAGACAATAGGGACTAATTGCAGATGCCCAGTTTAGATGAAGATCGTTTACTCCCTGGGTAAGGGCACCTCCATCCGCTCTAAACCCATATGGATTTGTGAAGTCTCTGATTATTGGCAAGCGTGGTTCCTTGATTGGATCATATGAATCAAGATCAATAAGGACCCCACCAGTAAATGATAGTAGTCCTTTAGTTTGGTTTCCTAGTGGACCAGGAGCAATCTGTCCCATCAAAAAATTCAGCATGGATAAAGAAGTATTTGCTGACCCAAAATCATCAGCTATGAGAACCCCACCACCAGCAAGAAGATGCGAATACACCACTAATGTGATGTCAAGACTGAAGTCTTTGACAGGACCCATAATAACCAATACAGCTGAACCATTCTCACGAGTCAGCACACTCATAGATGCCTGAATGCTACGAACTTCTCGAGATGTATCTTCGATTGCAACTCTGAATTCGCTGAGTCCGTTCCAATTTTCATTATAGATGGAGAAATCTTGAGGGTACGCTGAGTCTGCACCTATTAGCGTATACCCAGCAAGCATGCCCACTGGAACCCATGATAATAGGAAGAGGACAACTTGCAATGTTTCTTTCCAGCCCATCTATATCACTCCATTTTCTTATTCCATTAGTGCACCTGTGTCAATCCTTGGGTATAGATCAGTGAATATACGTAAAGCGGCTTCGTATCTTTCACGAGTCATCTCGTGGTGAGAGAAACGGGCCTCTTCGTACGTCTGAACGAACTGCTCAACAGTTGCTCCATCAAGTGGAATTGACTGCAATACACGGTCCAAGTACTCACGTGCTGTTTCAGAATGGGCTCGCTCAGAACCAATCTTCGTGCCACACATCTGCTCGAAAGTACGATATGCAAGAGTAATTGATGCACCGTATTTTCCAGCATCTGCAAGTTTCTTGATGTTACGTAATTTGGTGGGTATGTCAATTCCTCTTGATATTACAACGGAGCGGAACATTCCTTTTACAATATACAGATACGCTAGTACTGCAATTATTGCACCTACTAGCAGTACACCTGCGATGATTAAGTCGGTTCCTTGCAATGTGATACCACCTTGTGTTTGAATTCTAATTCCAAATGCCCCTGAAACTACGGAGGGGACATCACCTGAAGTTAGCGTGATTGAGAATTGTAGAATCCCTTCTTCATCATAACCGGGTAGGTTATAATTGATAATACCATCAGCATCGGTAGTTAGAGGGATTATACGAGTTCCATTAAGATTG
>PJER01000029.1 GCA_002825465.1 Candidatus Thorarchaeota archaeon MP8T_1 | reverse complement strand
ACAAAGGTGAGATAACACCTTACAACGAAAAACGCATTGTAAATCGAAACGATACACTATCAAGTGGTTTTGATTCAATCTTCGATGATTTCAGAAGGTCCTTTGATAGCTTGATGGCACCATTCATGCCGATGAGGACCGCCTTAGCCTCAACTGGTGGACTACCCACAAGATATCCTCTCTGCGACCTTGTTGATCAGGGAGATAGTTTCATTGTCAGAGCAGAGCTCCCTGGTATAAAGAAAGACCAGGTTGATGTCCAATTGAACAAAGACACACTAGTTCTTCAGGCTGTGGTAAATGAAGAAACCGAAGATTCCAATGAAAACTATCTTCACCGAGAGAGAACTTATTCTAGGATAAGTAGAACCATCAGATTCCCCGAGGAAGTTGATCCTGCAAAGGTCGAAGGTAAGATGGAAGATGGTGTATTGAAACTTACAATACCAAAGAAAGAACCGAAACCTGAAGAGAAACTTAGAAAGGTGGAACTGAAGTAAACCAGTTCCACTCTCTTCTTTTTTTACTAGAATATGGAATGATTACAATGAAACAACAAGAAGACCTTGATGAGGTCATTGGCATCCTCGGAAATCCAACAAGAAGACTCATTCTCGAACGAATCAGTCATGAGCCAAGTTATCCTCTGCAGATTGCAAAGGATATGGGTCTAAGCCAGCAACTTGTAACATCACATCTCAAAGCTATGGAAGAAAGTGGGATAGTTATTTCCGAGCAAAAAGACAGTATGCGAGGACCGAAACGTAAGATCTTTTCTCTTAACAAGAGTCTTCTCATCACGATTGAGTTAGCACCATTTCTCTTTAACTCAAGAATTCTATCCTTTGGTGTGAAACCCGATTCTATCAGTCCATCAGGAAACTCTACAGATTTTCTTGATGAATTAGATATGATTGGTAAACAAGAGGCTGGACAGGATAAAATCAATGCATTTGCAAATCTATTGCAGAAGATTGATACTATGCTTGATGAAATAGAAAATGATCATGCAGGATTATTGTATGTCAGGAATTTAGTAGTGGGAAAAGCGTCGGACTTGGTCAATAAAGTCCAAACATCTGATGCACGAAGAGTCCTGTACTATGTTCTTCACAGTCATAGTGAGAATGTTGGAGGAATATCTGATAAACTAAATCTTCGTGAGGAAACGGTACGCGGGATTTTGAAGCAATTGAGGAAAGACCAGACGCTACCGCAATAGCAAATCCGACTTTTTCATGGGGACTTTGCATCAGCTCGTGCCTTTGAAGCAGGTACTCCGCCAATTCCCCAATGGGTCTTTGGAATCTCATGGATAATCACTTCAACTGCCTGTTCAGGGATTCCGAGATCAACAAAGACCTTCGTAACTCCTGTGATGATTTTTTCTGCTGCTTCTTTGGAAAGTCCGGTCCACATTTTAACATCTACTGATGGCATGTGTGTTTCTTGACCTATCGATATTAAACAATTATTATTCTAGGAGGATCTTGATCAAATTAGAGGCACAAAGTCTTATCTGTAGGATTAGGAAATCATACTAGGTTAGGTTGAGATGACTGAAGCTACCAACAGGCGATTGATTAGTATCACGATTCTGGTCCTCTTCGTCATATTCGTATCCATTCCAATCATATTCATCCTGACTGGATTCATGTGGTATGAATTGACGCAGGGGCAGATTGTGTTGTGGTTGACTCTCAACACTGTGGGGGGGTCGCTTGCAGCAGGGATAGTGGCCATCTATTCACTTGAACGGTATAAGCAGGAGCAACTCTTCACGTACCTATTACTCATGATAATCTGCGTCACTGAAATGATCACAAGCGTTTTCTACCTCATTACAAGCCCAGCTTTCACTAATCTATCACCACTCGTTGACATCAACAGGAACAGATTCATTTTAATGTTCGGAGCGATCTTCCTTGCAGCATCACCGTTACTCGGTTCGCTTGTGAGCGAAACGCCAATTCGGAAACATGAGAAACTACTACTAATTTTATTGCCCGGTGTCGTAGGACCAATATTACAAGTTTATGTATTACTCACTCCAGTTCAGTTATTCACTCTGGCTTCAGGGGATTTGGGTCCCTTTCAGTTTACACCTGGTGGTCTTGTTCTCTTCACCTTTCTGGTAGTATTGTTGATTATGTCGTTTGTAAAGTCATTGAGAGCATATTATATCAGTCGAGTAAGTATACATATAGCACTTGGTTTGCTGATGGCCCTCACTATAGTAGCGGGGATTCTTGTTGCATTAGCGGCAGGTCCTATGAGTGTGGCGGAAGGCGCTTGGTATTCCGTGTATATAGAGGGATTTGTGATTATAAGCATCTCATTCATGTTAGATGTGGTCGTTGATCCATTTAGAAACTTGAGAGCCTTGGTCAAAAAGAGAACTGAAGAACTGGATGAGTCGAAGCGCGAGAGTGAGTACTATCTAGGCATTTGGAGTCATAAGGTAGGAAATCTACTTCAGGAACTGCAATTATATCTAGAACTCCTCACCTCAGCTTCTAAGCCGGAGGATATTACAGAATTGTCTCATTCATCATTGATGATAGTTAGTGATGTCGAAGCTATCAATAGACAGGTCCATATGTTATCACGAATAAAGGGAATGCACGCTGAAGATTTGTCACCTGTGAGTATGATTAATGCAATTGAAGATGCAATTAGTGATATTAACGCTATTCTGGAAGATGAATGCCCAGAAATAACATTCTCTGAGTTTAAGCAAGATGATAGTGTATTAGGTAACGACCTACTTGGCATTGTTCCTTTCAATATCATTATGTATATCATAAGAAACAATCTGCTTGTAAAATCTAAAATCAGCATAAGTCTATCAGAGAGTCCAGATTATTTGACGGTCCACATTAAATACGAAGGAAAACATATCTCAGAAGACGTTCTGGCAGCTCTTTGTGATGAATTAGATCCTTTAAGAACAACAATGGGTCTGGATTTGTACGCTGTTAAAGTCCTATTGAAGGATTATGGGGGAACATTCAATTATGAAGAATCTCCTCAAGGAGGCCAATTCATCGCTTCGATTAGAAAATCTCTCGCCAAACACTCCAATAGCAATCATAAAGAGATTCACAAAACAATTGAAACATAGAAAGATAATGAATCATGAGGATCTTGCATCAGGTCTCGTCTGTGAAGCAGGTACTCCACCGATTCCCTAGTGTGTCTTCGGAATCTCAGGATAATTACTCAGCACACACCAAAGTCTTATTTGTAGCTGCAAAGAGTAACATTGATTTTTATGTCCGAGGCCACCAACAGACGATTGATTAGTATCACTATTCTGTTTTTATTCGTTATATTTGTCTCAATCCCAATAATATTCATCATATCAGGATTCATGTGGCAGGGACTGTCACCGGGACTGATTGTTTTTTGGTTGACCCTCAACACTGTAATAGGCTCTCTTGCCGCAGGAATAGTACTCATCTATTCTCTTGAGAGGTATAAACAGGAACAACTCTTCAGAGACCTATTACTCGTAATGATGTGCATTACTGTTATCATTACAGGTATACTCTACCTCATCACAAGTCCAGCCTTTACGGATTTATCACCGTTCGTTGATAGGAACAGAAACAGGGTCATTGTATTGTTTGAAGGACTCATCTTGTCAGCTTCACCACTTCTAGGTTCGCTAGTGAATGAAACGCCAATAAAACAAGGCGAGCGATTTCGGTTGATATTGCTAAACGGTTTCATAGGTCCGATATTGGCATTATACTCATTACTAACCCCAGTCCAGTTTATTACTATGACCTCACCAGAGCTAGGACCCTTTGAGTTCAGACCCGAGGCACTTGCACTCTTCATTATATTAGTTGTTTTGATGGTGATGTCATTAATCAAGTCATTCAAAGCATATCGTGCTAATAGGGTGAGTGTACTTCTGGGAATTTCATTGTTGATGGCGCTTCTAATTGTTGGAGGGGTTCTTGTCGCAATGGTGGTGAATCCTATGAGTGTGCTGGAAATCTCTTGGCATGCTGCGTATGTTGAGGGATTCGTGATAATTGGCATCTCATTCATGATGGATGTGGTTGTTGACCCATTCAGAGCACTGAAGACACTAGTCACAAAGAGAACTGAGGAACTAGCAGAATCAAAGCGAGAGAGTGAGTATTATCTCAACATATGGAGCCACAAGGTAGGAAATCTGCTACAGGAGATGCAACTGCACCTTGAACTCCTGAATATGGCATCAGATTTGGAGGAAATTAGGAAATTATCGTACTCCTCTTTGATGTTGGTCGATGATGTTGAAGCAATCAACAGGCAAGTTCGTATACTATCACGCATTAAAGGGAGACAAGATGAGAACCTATTTCCTGTTAGCATGAGAGATGCAATTAGAACAGCTATCCGTGAGATCGCTGATGTATCTGGAAACATCGACCCGAAGATAACATTCGCTGAGTTGGAACACGACAATCTTGTATTAGCTGATGAACTACTGGTTGCAGTTCCCTTCAATATCATCATGCATATAATTAGACACCAATCTGTTGGAAACCCCAAGATCAATGTGAGCTTATCAGAGAGTCAGGATAATTTGACAGTCCGCATTCAATATGAAGGAAAACAGATTCCTAAAGATATTCTAGCAGCTCTTCAAGACACTCTAGACCCTTCAAGAACAACATTGGGTCTAGATATATACGCAGTAAAAGTACTACTGAAGGTCTATGGAGGTTCTTTCATCTACGAAGACCTACCTCATGGAGGAGTGTTCATCGCTTCAATTAAAAAAGCTATAACCGAAAATCCTGATGATATCTCTGAAGAATTACATGAAACAGTGAACACCTAGTTTCTTGAGATATAATCCAAGAAAATAAACTCCCCCCTCATTTTCTTTAGTTTCACTGCTTCAGGTATCCAACGATTCCAAGTATTAGGAGAAAGGCTTCGAGTGGAATCTCAAACATCATCTCACCAATAAAGGCAGCATTCGGTGATAAGAGAACCAATGAAAGTATTTGCCCAATGATCATAGGAACAATGAAGGCAAATAGAGCCATGTAGGCCACTTTGATGTGATCCCATTCCCATTTCTTATTGAGAATCATTAGAATATCGAAAAAGCCTATGACGACCAGGAATCCACCTAGCACTCTTGGATGGAACTCATTGACCTCCCAGCCAGGAAGTATAGGGTCTAGAAAGGTCGCAGTCATAAAGATTACCATGACACCAAAGAGCAAACAGACAATTCCGTAGGCTAGCAAGGCTATTTTCGTCAACATTTTAACTTCAGTCATTCATTCAACTCCTCCAATACACAAACGTAAATCACGTATTGCGTATCGTGTATATTTATTACTCGTCACTTTGATATATATGTTGTCTCTTTGCTCAACTAATTATTTTACTGTTGAAAAAAATCCATTAACGCATAAGAAATGATTACAGGTCCGATGGTCGAAATAGAAGAAGAGATGGAAACTGCATACAGGGTAACTAAGGTAGACCGATTCTCAATTATTCCATTTTGGGGCGCAAGTTTCCATCTCAGGCAAGTGTTTTCGAAGGAATTGATGTTAGTATTATAGTGACTTTCAAGATAATAAAGAGATATCAGAAATTCAGTATAGTACAGTATTGATATACTAGATGGAAATAAGGAAAGAATGAAATGGTGAAACATCCTAGCTATATGAATGGAAAAGAATCAAAAAATCGTATCAGGATTACTGATCATTGTGATTGCTGTAGGTTCTTTGGTGATTTATGCTAACCAAGATTTTCCAGATACAGTTGGAGATTTGACTGATTTTCCAGACTTCTTTACAAAGAATGAAAACTATTTCATAACCCGAATTGGTGGGGTTCCATATATCGATAGAGACTCGTACCGTTTGGAGATCAAGGGGCTTGTCGATAATCCCGCTAATTTTACACTTGATGATTTACAATCCCTTAATTTGACTGAACTACCTCTCACGATAGAATGTATTGGTAACAGTGCAAATGGCAAACTGATTGGAACTGCAGTATGGAAAGGTTTCAATGTATATGACCTTCTAGATTCATTGGGCATCTCGGAGAATGCAACTGGAGTGAGGTATCTTGCTGCTGATGGATACTATGCCTCTCATACCTTAGACCAATTGCAAAATAATAGTGTGATGGGAGCGCTGTACATGAATGGTGTAGAGATTCCTCGTGTACAGGGATTCCCATTAAGAATTCTGAATCCAGGATATTATGGTATCAAACAACCTGCCTGGGTGATTCAGATTGAGGTAATTGATAGACCATTGGAGGACTACTGGCAAGATAGAGGATGGGATACTTCGCCGCCAATTGCAATCGATTCAAAGATATTCTTCCCTCAGACTTCAGTTAGTGTAAATAGAAGCGAAACCCTGAGAGTAGGTGGATGTGCGCTTGGAGGAACACGAGTGGCATTTGTTGAATATACTACAGATGATGGTGTTTCTTGGAATAATGCCACAATAGTCCAACAGATTGATGCTGACAATGTTTGGGTATTCTGGGAGATAAATCTCAACTTTGATATCATTGGTAATTACATACTCCATATTAGAGCGACAGATATGAACGGGAATAAACAGCCGAGACTAGATGACACTCCCTTACAAGGAACAAATAGCTGGCCTTCACTATACATCAATGTGACATGATATTATCAGAGTTATCGTTTAATACCCACGACAATTGCTCGGGATTCATCATCAATCTTCTCAGAGGTGATATCAGAAAATCCTGCCTTTGAAAGAAAATTGACCAAGTCATCGACTGAGTTCTTACACATATGTGGATAACGAGCCCTGACTCTCTCCTCATTCATCCCAGTGGCAACCATTCTTTTAACAAAGCCCTCGGGATTGCCTGAAATAAAATCTAAGACAGCAAACTTCCCTCCCCGCTTCAATACTTTGAATACCTGTGTAGAGAGATCAACGGGATCTGCAATCTCATGGAACATATGTCCGGAGAAACCAAAATCCAATGTGTTTGATTTTAGGTCGATTTTAGATTCATCAAAATTAATTCTCTGAAGTGTGAATTGCTCATCTGATAGGATCTCGCTAAGGAATTTTGCAGCTTGTTTAAGCATATTCTCACTTTCATCGAGACCGTGTACGTACTTGGCATTGAACGTTTTGACCAAATCAACAAGAAGAAGTCCAGGGCCACATCCAAAATCAGCCACCACATCTTTCGAATCAGGTCCCACTAATCGTTTAAGAGTGTCCCAAAAGGTCTCATGATAACTAAGGGGATAACGTTTGACCATTCCTTGGACCCTATCATCTGCAGACCAATCATCCTTTGCAAGATTATCCATTTTCATTCACACCAATTAATTATGGGAAAGTTTGATGTTTTAATCTGATGATTGTTGCCAATTTGCAAAAAGAGAAGATTTTCAACTCATTAAAAAGAACAAGGGAGAGAATACATCTCTCCCTACATTACTTGACTTGCGGTGAGATATGTCGTTGCAGGGGTTCTATTCAAAACAAAACCAACCATAGTCCAGCCCATAGCACAATACATGAAGAGAAATTTGGCTAGAGCAAAGCTTGAGTGAGCAATTGCTAACCAGCTAGCAAATCCTATTGGATCAGCAGTCATTGAGAGGATAAACACATTCTCAATCGCGTCCAAGATTGCAGCTATAACTCCAGCCCAAGCAAGGGATAAGCCAATTCTTCTCGGGAGACCGCTCTTATAGTTCCAAGAAATAAGTCGAGCAGCACTATAGAAGAAAATACCGTAAAGTAAGATGAAGAGATAATCTGCAAGATTTGCTGCAATAAAGAGTCCCATATCAGCCGAAGTCATGAGGGTGAAGTAATTTTTGATGATTTCAGCGCTAAAGCCGAGCTGAGTATCGTCAGTTGTCCCAGCATATCCTGACATTTGAATCAGAGAGATCGTAAGCGTCGCAGCAACCAGCATGAGTATACCACTTATGAGGGCAATACGACGAAATAGTCCCTTTTTCTGATCGGATTCAGATTCCATATTTATGTAATTTGAGTTTGCCAATTGTAAACATCCTCTTGAGAGATAGTTGAGCGTCTGTCCATTTCTATCAGATATACCGATATTAATGAATGAACGTTCACTTAACAAAAGTGAATGACCATTCATTTATATATCTTTCTTGCCATGCAATAAATCATCATGAGAACACGAGACCAAGCAAAATATGATTCAATAATTGATGCCTCTATTAGATTGACTAGAACTCTTGGATTTGATGGGATTTCAATTGCTAAGATTGCACGAGAGGCACAGGTCTCTCCAGCAACCATTTACATTTACTTCGAGAATAAAGAGGATCTCTTCACCAAGCTCTATGTTGACATCAGAAATAAGATGAGTCAGGGAGCTTTACAGGGAATAAAGGAAGGAATGACAACAGAAGAGACCTTCAAGTCCATTTGGCATCATGCCTTTACGTTCAATCTTAGACATCCAGAATATCTGACATATAGAGAGCAATTTGAACAGACATCAATGATGAAGAACATCAAGATTGAGGATTTTGAACTCTATCAGACAATTAATGACCTGTTGAAAACGGGAATCAATGAAAAGAAAATCAGAGACTTTCCACTCCCAGTTTTAACCGCATTCGCATATGTACCAATCATAACACTGCTGAATTACCATCAGGCAGGAATAGTAAAGATGAACGAAGAGAGGATTCAACAAGCATGTGATATTGCTTGGAGAGCAATTCAAGCCTAGTCAGAAATTTACTTGTAAATCTCTACTCCAGTCCTGCTACAAATTCATCAACCAGATTAATGAACTGGTCAGGATCATGACTGTGAATGACATGTTCCGAATCAATCCGTCTGTATTGCATTGCAGGTGCCAATTCCTGTGCACGTGCAGCATCATCATCATCCATTGCTCCAGAGAGCCCATAGTCTGGATGCCGTACCCAATTTGCATGGAGAAGAATCATTGGACAAGTCACTCGGCCTAACGCATCTGCATGATCGAGACCCTCGTAAATTCTTCCATCAACCCAAGCCTGGGAGAAATCTGCATCAAAATTGACCAGTACATCAACCAGCACACCTAAACGCCCAGGAAGTGATGGTCGACCTCGTAGTTTCTGAGATGCACGAATCATGAATGAGATTAGATATGCAGCAGAACGAGGAACAGAACGTATCTTGCCATTTGGAAGAGGTCTCTTGACCTTCATGAAAAGTCGTGCCAGTTTCGAGATGCTCCTCGACTCATTGAGTTCCTTACTCAATTCTACAGTTGTTTCTAGAACATGATAGACATAGCTATCCTCTTTTATCCTAGGCCAATCTGCTGAAAACAGCGGGGGGTCCTCTAGAATAGCCCCTTTCACAAGATGGGGTGTATTTGCTGCAAGCCATAATGCGATGAGACCACCTGAAGAGTTACCTGAGATGATTGCTGGTTCCTTCACAACTTGTTCGAGGAATGCAGTCATATCTCTACCAATTGATGCGAACGAGTAATCACCAGGTGTCCAATCAGACCTCCCATGACCACGGATATCAACGACATATATGTGGTATCTCTCAGATAGTTTTGGGAGAACCTTTCCGTAGTTAGTCCAATCAGCGCCTTGAGGTGGAACCAGGACAAGTGAAGGACCATTATCTGGACCTGCAACATAATTGATATCGATTTCACCAGTATTGAATCGTTTCTCTTCGAATGTTTCCATGAATATAGAATCGACCTGAATGTTTATAAAATTTCATTACGATGCAATATATGCAAAATATGAAACATAGTGAGACTGTAAAATGAGCGCAGAGAAATTCAATCGAATCAAATCAACATTCGTTGAAACGCTTGAGGATATGGTAAAATTTCGTGGTAACGACCCAATGATTGCCAGGATATACGCAATGGTTGTATTGTCTCCAGAGCCGATGACACAAGAACAGATAGCTGAGAATACAGGATATTCGAGAAGCCAGATATCTCGATATCTTGCAAATTTAGAAGGGCGTCGCATGATCACTAAAGATTCCATGCCTGGTTCTAGAACACAGCTCTATGGTGGAGAGACGATGCCATTTCTCGATGGTTTTCGCCTTGGATTAGAGACCGCTGAGAGATTCATCAAGAATAAATTGGAGATCATGAACCATATCTTGACAGAGTGGCGAAATCTTCCAAAGAGCTACCAAGAAAGTCCAGAAGGAGAAAAGCTAAAGGAAGTGGTCTCGGTCTTCTCTGCGTGGTTTGGAAGTTATTTTGATCTTCTTTCAGAATTTAATCGACGTTTTGATGAGAGAATAAAGCAGATTGAAAAAGAACTCATGCTTATCAAATTTTAAAATGCGAATATTTGATGTCGAATTTACTCACGTAACACATTTTAACAGAGATAGACATGAGGTGGGGTTATGCCAACTGTAACAGTTGTCGATTTTATGGGGAAAGTACAGAAAGAAATCACGGTGGAGAGTGGTACAAAACTACTCAAAGCCCTCATTGACCATGAAACCGACATAGTCCACGAATGTGGTGGTCAAGCAAAGTGTACTACTTGTAGGGTCACCATTCGCAAGGGAGTTCCAACGAAGGAAACTCAAGCGCAAAAGGAACGTTTTGAGAAGAAGATCAATGCTGGTGCGAGTCAATTCGACCACCCCGCGGTATTCCTCTCATGCCAAGTATCAGTAGAGAATGACATGACAGTGAGTATAAGCGAGGAGTTCAACAAGGTAATTCATGATAGCCGTGGAAAAGATACTGAAGATAATATCACACCAGATCCAATATGGATAGATCATGAGGTCCCGGATTGGTGGGGAACTGGTTAATCTAAGCTTGTCAATAGAAAAGAAAATTGAGAGGGGCAATTTCAGCCCCATCTCATTTTTGCATTAAAGAGAGGATTATCTCTTTTTGATAACCACGAATAATATTACAATAGCAACGACTCCAAGAATGATGCCACCTTCTACTATGCCGAATTGATATCCATTCGTCAGAGTTGTAGTAGGTATGGTAGTAATGTCTATCAAACCCGCCAGATCGATTTTCATGAGGAACATATCACTCGCACCGGCGTAGGTATCCTGATAGGCACCACTGATTGGAAAATCATCGGATTCGGTGTACCCTGCAATGATGTAACTGTCATCTGAATACCAAGCCACTCCAATACCGACATCTGTCCCTTCTCCTCCTAGGACTATAGAGATGAGAAGTGTGCCATCGGAGTTCAATACTACTAGAGTAACATTGTCGTGGGATGAATCAGAGAGCGAATTATTGGAAGGAAAATCAACTGATTGTGTCTGACCTACGACAACTATTCTATCTTCAGAGTCTATAGTTATAGCATTGCCATAGTCAGGTGATGAACCGCCCAAGAATGAACTGAATAGTAAATCACCATCTGAGGAGAACTTCGTAATGAACTGATCGGCAAATCCAGACCGTTCCTCTTGAAGCGGATTCAATAGTGGAAAGTCAATGGAATTTGTAAAACCTGTAATGACGATATTATCATCACTATCTATAGCAAGATCAGTCGCCCAATCAGTAGAAGCACCGCCAAGATACGTAAGATATTCTAAGGAACCAGTCACACTGAACTTTGCTAAGAAGCCATCAGCAGAACCGCCTGAATGAACTTCTTGAAAGACTCCCTCAGTAGCAATATCCCCAACTCCACACATACCTGCAACCACAATATCTCCATTCGAATCGAAGACAATTCTGCGCCCATGATCGATTCCTGGAGTACCTATGTAAGTCGAGAATAATAAAGACTGACCATCAGTGGCAAATAATGCCACATAGATATCAAGCAACCCAGCATTCGTTTCCTGATGAGCATTCAATACAGGCATGTCTGTTGAATCAGTTGTACCAGAGATTGCAATTCGACCACTGGAATCAATATTCATTGTATAGAGCCAGTCATTTCCTGTCCCACCAAAGAATGTCGAATACAAAATTGTTTGGCCATCTTCAGAGAACTTTGTGATGAAAGAATCAACAGTACCTGGTGCGACTCCTGTTGAATTTGATTTGTATGCATTGACTACAGGGAAGTCTGAAGACCCGGTAACGCCAGCCACTATGATATTGTCATCTGAGTCAATCACGACTTCAGTAATCACTTCCTGATCCAAACCACCAAGGTAAGTACTGAACATCAAGGAGCCATTAGGATAGAATTTCGAGATGGTACCATCACTGTTACCACTGATAGTTCCCTGATATGCATCTTTCAATGGAAAATCTGTAGAAGTCGTTTGACCTACAACAATGATATTGCCATGAGAATCAACAGCAGTACTTCCAAATGCATAGGATACATCCATGTGTTCATCACCTGTACCTCCCAAGTAACTTGAGAATGTGATTAACTCAAGGGGATTGACATCAATTGCAGTACCTACAATTGAGAGAGTGCCAATAGACAATAGCGAGAGAATCCCAAGGATTGCCGCCATTTTTTTGAAACCAATCCAAGTTGACAATTACAAGACCAACTCCTTCATTAGTTTTATATTCTCTATTTTTTGAATTTTAGATAATATAGATTCTTATTACAGCAAATTCCACCTGTGCAATAAGTTACCGTTCCTAACGCCTCCGTTTAGTTCTCACAAGTATTAGCAAAATCAGAATACCAGTCATTCCAATTATGATACCGATTTCCAGGGGACCAAGTGTGAATCCAGTTCCATCAGATGATTCAGATAACGAATCTTGTAGGTCTATCTTCATAATGAACATATCACTAGCACCTGCATAGGTGTCTTGATAGGCTTCATAGATTGGATAACTCTCAGATGCTGTATATCCTACTACAATAAATGTATCATCAGAATACCAAGCAACTCCAATACCAACATCATCGCTATCACCCCCAAATGTCACCGATAGCAGTAGTGAACCCTCAGGACTCATTACGATAATTGATACATTATCATGCATAGAGTCAGTTACAGCAGAGGGAATTGTTATCGGAAAATCAGTTGATTTTGTCTGACCTGTCAAAATGATTCGATCTAGTGGATCAATTGTGATAGCATTAGAATAATCAGGAGAAGAACCACCCAGATATGAACTGAAGATAGCAGTTTGCCCGTCCGGAGTGAACTTCGTGATAAACATATCAGCATACCCAGCTAGCTCAGCTTGGTATGGGTCTGAAGTCGGAAAATCATCTGACGTTGTAAAGCCTGTGACCACGATATTATCCTCACTGTCTATCGCAAGATCAACGCCCCATTCAGAATCTCCGCCACCTAGGAATGTAAAGAACTCCAATGCACCTGTTAGGCTGTACTTTGCAAGAAATGCATCTGTATTTCCACCACCGTGCTCTTCTTGATAGACTCCTGTTGTAGCTAGATTTCCAGTGCCAGACATACCGGCCACCAAAACATTTCCAAGTGAATCAAATCCCACACGACGTCCGTGGTCATTTTCTGTGGTTCCCAGATACGTTGAAAATAGCAGAGACTGACCATCAGCTGCCATAGTGACCACGAAAACCTCACGACCACCAGAATTTGTTACCTGATGGGGATTTACCAGGGGAAAATCAGTAGAGTCTGTAGTTCCAGAGAAAGCTATTCTGTCATCAGAATCAATGTTCATCGTATAAAGCCAATCGTTTCCTGATCCACCGAAAAATGTGGAGAATATCAAGGATTGTCCGTCTTCTGATAGCTTGGTTATGAATCCATCAACATCTCCTGGTGAAACACCTGATGAATTAGATTTGAAAGCATTTACAATAGGGAAATCTGCTGATCCTGTAAATCCTGCAACTACAATATTATCTTCCGAATCAATAGCTACATCTGTTATGTACTCTTGATTTGTACCTCCAAGATATGTAGAAAATATCAATGAACCATTTGGATAGAATTTAGATATTGTACCATCATTACTCTCACTCAAATTTTCCTGAACGGCATCTTTTACCGGGAAATCTGCAGATGTAGTTTGTCCCACAACAATGATGTTTCCCTGTGAATCAACAACTGTGTTTCCAAATAGATATGAAACATCTGTATACTCGCTGCCTGTGCCACCGAAGAATGTTGAGAATTCGATCAAGTCGATTGATTCTGTTTCCATTATACCATCGACCATGAAAAATATTCCCGAAACAAAAAGAAGAATCACAAGAAATGCTCCAAATTTCATAAAGTGCTTTTGACAGACCAATGAATACGCCTCCGCATTGAACAGATTTATATTCTCTACATTTTGAAATTTGAGTAATATATATTCGTATCGTAGCAAATAGTCTGATTGATATACTCGTAACTGCTGAATACAGGTTGAAATCAATGAATCAAGTAAAATTGCTTTCAAAGCAGTCAAAGCCAATTGAGAGAGAGATTTTGAAAATCTATACTACAGTTGGCGACTCTATGAATCTAAATCCAAGGATGACCAAAATCTTCGCTTATTTGAAAATATATGATACTCTGACTCAGAAACAATTGAAGCAATTGACAGGAATATCTCCTGGTATGATTTCGACAACACTACAGCTGTTTTTGCAAACAGACATTGTAGGACGTAGTATGATTCCAGGTACTCATACGAATCTCTATTGGATAAAACCAGAGAGAGTGAATTTTGTTTATACTCCTTCAACTAGAATCATTGAGGATTTAGAGAGACTTGATTCATACTTAGTAGAGAAGCAGACAGAACTTCAAAAACAAAAGAGACAATATCCATTAGAAACCAAATTCCTGCATTTTCGACTCAATAGTCTTCGCAATTATATCGAGGTGCAAAGAAGACAGATCAATAAGAAACAGAAGTACTCTTTCTTCCAAGAGAGCGTTTCCGAACTACTTCCACCTAACAAGATAATTGAGTATCCGTTTGATATTCAAGAGATAGAAGAGTCCATCATGGATGTTTTTCGATATTACAGAGATGACCCCATACGGAATCGAATATTGAGTATATTCTATACTCATCGGAGTGCAACTCAAGAGACCTTAATGGAACGATCAGGGCTATCACGTAGCGCTGTTTCACGTTTTCTCCGTCAATCATTGAATAGGAATTTTCTCCAAGCATTACCAAGAGAATACCGACAGCCAAGAGTCTATTATCTTGAGTCCAGCTCAGTTAGCACTCTTGAGTATATTCTGAACACGGATCAGTTCATCTTTTCCTCTGTGCAAAGGTTTCAGAAAATTCTATCAGAACTTCGGTCAGAAAAACAGTCAAAGAGAGATAGTAAAGAAACTTCCTTTCTAATTGAAAAATTGCAAAGCTTGATTCAAGACATCGAGAGATTCAAACACGATACAAGATTCATAAGAGAGGCGAATCAGGATCTTGTAAGATTCCTAGGAGGATAATATCTCGTTTCTTTGCTAAGAAAGGAGATATTATAATTATTCAACAAGTGATTTTTGCAAATCTAAATCTAAGTTAGCGTGGTTGGATTCAATGAGCGATAAAAATGGAAAACGTAAAGCGACGATTTTTTCTGCAATAGGTCTAGTGATAGCTCTTATCGCGCCTGTTGGGATGACTCTGATAGAACACCCAATCGGAGAGTTCGCAGCTCATCTATCAGGTGTTATGTGGACGATCTTTATTGGAACCCCTATTCCGATTGATGGTGGGGGAGGTATGGTACCACCTACTGTCAATCCCTCAGCGGGATTAATAGGTCTTCCATTGATAGCTCTAAGACTACTCTTTGTCTTTCAACTATATCGAGCATACATCAGTAAGACATCTAGATCTACAGCTCTAATTACAGGTTTACTTAGTGAGTTATACTTGGTCTTTGTCAATTTACCAAGTTACCTGGTGTTTATTGCAACTGGTTCTATAGGAGGTCTATTCATACCCTTACCATTTCTCCTATTGATTGGTGGTCTTATACTATGGGTAGTCCCACCTTATGTTCCATCTACACCCTGGCAATCTAGCGAACAAATCGTGGACTAGTATTACGTTTTGTTACTCAAGTGTGAGAAAAGAAATCGAATGCTATTAAGAGATCCTCCTCTGCTTTCAGAATTCGGCATCATCGCAATATTTATAACCGTTTGCACCAATGGTGATAATGGTGACAAATATGACAAGTAACGAACCAACCAATGACGATAATGAAACACGCATTCGAATGCGAAAGAGATTCCAAGAGATTGATGAGCAACAGAAAAAGCTGGAGACTGCAAGTTCTGTGTGGGTCTGGGTCTTCTTCTTCGGTTTTCTCATCTCATTCACTGGAGTCTTTATGATGCTATTATCCTTGGGTATAATTCCTCTAAATCTAGAGATGATTATATCTGCTGCAGTGATAATCTTTGGTACCTTTTTCATGGCAGTTGCTGGATTCATTAAAGGAACACCAAGACTGATTCTAGAAGAGATGTGAAGGAGGGCACTTGGATGACTGATGTAACAATAAGAGGTATAGAAGACGGAGTCTATAGCCTCTTTTCAGCAGAAGCTCGAAGGAGAGGGATACCTATTGGAGAGCTGGTAACGCAGGTCATGCGTATTTTCCTAGAGGAAACAGCTGAAAAGAGATTCACTGTAGAGGGTGTGGAAGAATTGACCCTTACAAGGGAGGAATTAGAATCTGTAGGAGGCCCAATAGCTTTCAATGGTATCAAGTTTCTAAAGATAGGGGATGATATAGACTGGGATTTCTTTGACAAATCTGTTGATGAGATTAGAAAATCAAAAACAGTCGTCATTCCAAAGACCCTTACCAAACTACAGGTCTTAACCAAATGTAGGAATGTTGACAATATAGTTCATGCCAAGTAACTGGCATGTGTGAGAGAGGTTCACCCTCTCTCTTCACACTTTTTTGAATTCTAGAAAGAAGTTTACTGTACCATCAGGTTCATGATCAAAGAACTCAAGTGTTTCTTTTTTCCTTGTATCATATCGAATGAATCCACCATCAGGATTTCCAGTATCTATGAATACGACTTCATTTGATGATAATGCTGTGACAACGAAATCTCTAGGTGTATCCTTATCTTCCCAGGCAGTGAACTTCTTATCGAAGTGTCGTAAGAACATGTGAATCTCATCATCCCTTTCAACAAGTGAAACTAGTTCATAGATGTATATCTCACCCTTCTTGATCCACCTGAAGACACAAGCCATGTTGGAATGTGTTTCGGGTAACCAATACTCTTCTACAATATCTGAATCAAGTTCGCCTCTCCAATGGCCAACCAAGAATTCTAGATTTTTTACTGATTTGTCTTTGAGTGGTGTTTTAGAATAAGTCATCTTAATCCCCTATAGTATGGTTCAAAATTGTTGCAACCATGTCACAAATATCTACTCTTACTAGCAAAGATTCAGCGAATACTAATGAATCATATCTCAGAACGTGCCCGATGTAGTAAGTGAGATATCTTTTCCACCTCTTCATGACCTTCTTCTGTATCTTCGGTGAAGTAGAATACCGTTCCAACAAAGAGCGCAATTATACCCATAATAATACTCAATGGTGAAATTGTAAGAGAGATTACAATACAGGATATTGCGCCCAGGATTGGAAAGATAGGACCAAATGGAATTCTGAAATATCCCCGCTCCTTCTCAAGGATATCCTTTCTTCGCGTCAGTTTGAATGCACTGAGATTGACAAAGAACATAGCGATTAACATGGCAATATTCACAAGTCCCAGAATTGCATCAAGGGACCCATAGAGAATAAAGCTGATTGCAATAAATGCACCTAGAAGGATAGCATTGGTTGGTTGGTCATGTCTAAGTTTTGCAAACCGACCAGGTATCTGCTTTTCACTTGCCATCTCCATGATGATCCTAGATGCTCCGGCAGTAAGTGCATTTGCAGAGGATAGAGTTGAAAGAACAGCACCTAAAGCCACAATAGCACCTCCTATGGGGCCAATCAATACAACAGCAGCATCAAAGACACTCTGACTCCCATATGTCGACAAACCCGCAGCAAGTAATGCAAGAATAACTCCAACATAAACGAGTGTAACTATCACGATTGATGCCAACATAGCAACTGGAACTTCTCTACTTGATTCTTTGACCTCTCCTGCCATCATGGTTATCACTTGAAAGCCCATGTAGGCAAAGAAGACCATGGTTATACCCGAAAATACTCCTCCAAGACCATTGGGAAGGAAATTACCAAAAACAGAAGGTTGTAAATTAAATACTCCAAAAATGAAGAAGATGATTAGAATTGAAACCTTTGTGATTACGACTCCAAGTTCAAATTTTCCAGCCTCTGCAATTCCTCTAATATTCAAGATGGTAATAAGAAGCAATGCAAGTCCTGCAAAAATACGTGGATCTATACTTGTTGAAAACAACAGATTAAGGTAAATTCCGAATCCCAATAAGACAAATGATAGGACAATAGGCTGAGCTATGTACATTATCCAACCAGATAGGAATCCTGGATATTTCCCAAGCATTTTTTCTGAATATAGGTAGCCTCCTCCATCCTCGGGAAATATACTTGCAAGTGATGCATATGATAGACCTGAGAATGAAACAAGAACTGCACAGATTATGTATGATACAATAGCACTTGGGCCAGCTGTATTGATGACGAGTCCACTGAGAACGAAAACTCCTGCACCAATCATTGTTCCAACTGCAAAAGCGATTGCAGTGGTTGTACTTAGTCCTTCACTTCGTTTCTTGTAATCAGCCATCAGTATCAACACCTTTTTTCATTCCCATCTTTTTTGAGAATGAATGTACGAGTTCCTCTCCAATTTTCTCTACACCAAGGTCTCTTGCTCGTTTTTCGATAGCTTTCTTTGCCATGGGTCTAGCAAATTCAGGAATTCGTTCGAGTATTGTAAGTGCTTCTGAAGTCCATGGCAATGGCGTTTCTCCTGCTACAGATGGTAGCTTGATCTCAATAGGTGATTCGTTGACAATGAGGAGATTGGTTGAACAGATCCTTGCCAGATTATTACTATTGGACCCAATAAGAGTGGAGGGCTCTTTATGTAATCCCCATCTTCCTACTACAATTAGACCTGCATCTATCCTAGCTGCATGGTGATGAATCTGTGGAAAGACCTTTCCACTGAGAACCTCAGCTGAGATCTCGACACCCATCTCCTTGACAAGTTGGACTCCCTGCTCTAGATTAGTTGCATAGAGGTGCTCAAGGCCATCGTCTATTATCTCATCATGCAGTTGCTCTTGTGCAGTGAAATTAAACTTCTCCTGTTTTTCTGGAGGTAGTACACCAGCGATATTTGAGAATACTCCTGAATGCAGATACGGATCATAAACTGCCACAGCTTCGATTCGCGAGCCAGTTGCTTTGGCAAGTGATGCAGCATTTAGCAGAGCTACATAGCTGTTCTGACTTCCGTCGACTCCGACAAGTATGGGTCTTTTCTGTAAATTAAGTGGTCGTTTCATAAGAAGTACATCTGAATGCCAACTATGACTCAATATCCGCTCCGCAGTACTTCCTAGAATTGACTCAGGAACATGACCGTGTCCATGCGCTCCAAGAATAATCAAATCAGCCTTCCGTTCTCGGGCCACTTTTAGGATTTCAAAATAATTCCGGCCTTCAGGCGTAGCTCCTTCGAAGGAGACATTTTTCTCATTGGCAAGCTCATTCAATTGTTTTAGATATGCATCTGAGATTATTTGCATACCATCAGTAATGAGATCCTCATGAGCTCCTCGCAATCGTTTCAGTTCCTTCTCTTCTTGATATCTTTCAGGAAGACCCGGTTCCATTTGTTCAAACCGTTTACGATGTAATCGGGCCCCATAGACATGACAACCTATTATTATTGACTCCTTCGAAAATTGTGCAAAATCCAGTGAGGTATGCATCGCCATATTGGACCATGAGGTGCCATCAAGTGCTACAAGTATCCGTCTATACATCTCTATTTCCTCGTAACTGGTGTTTTGTCCTTCACTTCAATGACATGAAACAAGTACCCATAGGGATAGTTATGTTGTGTAATATGAAAATGATCAAATGCAAACAACTCTCGAGCAGCAAGTAGGAAATCATAGTAGGGATTGCCTGATTTTACGAACTCAATAATTCCATTTAACTGATAGGATGGGAACCTAGGAGCTTCACCTGTATAGAGAAGTGTAGCTACTGGGTTTTTCTCTAAATTTTTCGAAGTTTGACCTTCAAAGATTTCAAGTCCACCCAAGATGTATGGATTGAATAGACTTGAGTCAATATAGAACTCTTGAGCCTGCTTCACTCTTGCTGGAAGACTCTCACCAAATTTAGATCGATTAACATGGACTTGAGCACTCTGAAATTGTTCTGTGATTTTAGTAATGATGTCATCTTTTGGTAACACACCAATTCCTCGTGTTGCAAGATTGATTGGAAATGTTCCATCACCAAGGCTAGCAAGGACAGGAAGATGCACTGGAGCCATTTTGACGGATTGTCCACCACCTTCCATCATCATCTTGAACATGTTCAATCTAGCTTGAGATTGCCAGTTCAGAAAGACGTCTGGCAACCTAGCTCTGGTGAGCGTCACCCTACCAAGAGTTGGTAGAGTGACATCTAATGTGTTATCCATTTAGTGGACTCCTTAACGACTGCTAGATATCGACTTCCTCTGTGACTATCAATTCCTTCTGTTCAGGATGATGCGCAGTCACCTTAGACGTGAACCAGAAGGTCGTTATTGCAATAGCCATCACGACAAGCCAGACTATTAGTATTCTGCCAATCCAAATTGGAGTCGGATTTGCATCTCCAGCTGGAACCGGTATAATATCATAAATTACCCAAGGAGACCTTGCAGACTCTCTGACATAGCCCATGATGACTACTATCCACATGCCAATTACACCAGACATGATAGCAGCATATCGGGATACCTTTGAGAGCTGACCCCACTCTGATTCTTTCGTACTTGCAAGCATTATTCCATCCAGCATTAGGATGAGTGCTCCAATGGTGGCAAGAATGAACAGTGCTGGATATTTATAGTCCATGATTCCTAATGGATTCGCCCATGCATTGGGGTCATCAATCGATGCAGCACCTAACCAAGCAGGTTGGACAAGAATCAGTGCACAAATCACTGCAACAATGAGAAATATCTTGAACAGCGTTCTAATCATACTGTTCTCAGGTAAACTTAGGATTCGTTCACGCCGGTCTATGAAATAGACAATGACCGTTAGCACTAAGACCGAATAGAGACCTACCATCAGCAACATCTCCCACGCACGCGGCCCATGCATAATAGCCATGAATGCAGTTTCATTGGCATCGAAGATTGCTAACATGTATATCATCCCAAATACTGGCTGCAGAATAAGACCTAGTAACCCCCATCCAATGCCATATGAACCAACCCAATCCCAGTATTTCTTTGATTCCTCATCCTTCCTATCCATGTAGTGAAACATAGCTAACATAGCTAACAGAAAACCAAAGTATGAGATTGATGCAAATATTCGATGGAATTGAAGTCTCAACATTGTCGGATTGAACCACCATGCCATCAGATCAGTTAGAGGCATGGTGATGATACCAGATTCACCCCATACTATGCCATCTGTTCCAGGTGTCAACATTCCAGAGGCAACCATATTGATGAAGAGTGTTTGAATGAATACAGAGATAGCATAACCATATCCTAAGAACTGATGCCACCTATTAGAGATCTTATCCCAAGTGAACCAGTAGGTGTAGAGAAATACTATCTCCAATGCAAAGGCTATAGCTTCACCAAATAATGGCCACCAATAGATATGAAATAATTCGGATACAAATACAGGATATAAAACAATGAAGAACAGGATACCTGCTATTGCAAAGGTCGCTCCAAGGCTGAACAAAATAACATTGAACAATGTCACCGACTTGGCGATTCTATTGTACTTGGGCTTCTTTTCCTTAATTCCTAATGACTCTGAACCAGCTGCTATCCAAGATCCACCCAGATGCAGATTGGCAAAGAGTACATGTCCTAACATTACAATAGCGATGAAAATTGACCGTCCTTGTTCACCGATATTGACATCCTGTATAGGCAGAGTATCTTGATACTCAGTACTATTTTCAGGATATGGTGCATACGGTGCTCCTCCTTGCAGCGGAACAACAACCAAGGTCACAAAGAGAATAAACGCTGCGAGAGACAGTACAAGAATAAGTAATTTCTTCATCTAAGTCCTCTCCTAAACGTGGACTAGACCTATTGTGAAATATAAAGAAGCATTGTAAATAGAAGAATATCTATTTTAATAGATATGATTTTAATTAAATCAAACTACCTTCTAACCAACCTCGATGTAAATTCAGGAGATAATAACTATAAACGGCTGATAATCTTCCTACGTTCATCTTTAAGCCATTTGATCTCTTCATGGTATTCGATTTCATCCATGTAATCTTTCTGGACCATGTGCCAATTTTTGCCTAACTGAATAAGATGGTCTCTAGTTTTCCAAATCTTTCCGATTCTTACACTGAAGAGATTTTGCTTGTTTTTTCTGAGGTCTCTGATGATTTCATGAACATATCCATCAATTGTGGAGATTTCCTTGTCAGAAACTGCCTCTACAGGAGGATATGTGATAACTCTTTCAATCATCTCAAGCACGAGGATTGTTCGTTTATGTAGTTCTTTCTTCGTTAGTTTGTCATAGCTTTGAATCAAATCAAATAGTTGTGCCATTTTATTCACCATATTCATATTTTATTTTGTAATTACAGTACCTCCATCTCCACTAAGAGATTGGATGGCATTCTCAATTGACGTTATAATAACTTTCTTTCCACCAGATTCTATGAATTTGATTGCCGCTTCTACTTTTGGAGCCATACTGCCTTGAGCAAATTGACCCTCAGCAGCCAATTCCTTTGCATCTTCAACTGATAGGTCATAGAGTGCATGTTGATTGGCTCGATTGAAATCTCTAAAGACATTTTTCACATCAGTAAGTATCAAGAGAATATCTGCATTGATTATTTGTGCCAGCAATACAGATGCCCTATCTTTGTCAATCACACCTTGGACTCCCTCAATTGTTCCATCCTCTTTTTGAATGACTGGTACTCCACCACCACCTGATGCAATGACTAATACACCATTATCGAAGAGTGACCGGATTGCGGTTTCTTCGAGAAGGCGAACAGGTTGAGGAGATGGAACAACACGTCGAAACCCTCGACCGCTATCATCGATTATTGTCCAGCCCTTTTCATCTCTAAGCCGGGATGCTTCCATTGCAGTATAGAACGGGCCCACAGGTTTAGTGGGTTTACTAAATGCAGAATCATTTGAGTCAACAAGTGTCTGAGTGACAATGGTAGCGATTGCTTGATCCATCTTTGCCTTATGCATCTCGGAATACATGCTCTGCTGCAACATATATCCAATCATACCTTGACTTTGACTACTACAGATATCGAGAGGCATGGGAGGAAGTGTTTCCTTTGCCAGGTCGTTCTTTAGTAATATGTCACCAACTTGTGGGCCATTTCCATGTGTGATTGCTAGATGATATCCATGTTGAACCAGTTCCACTAAGACCTTGGAAGTCATGCTGACATTTTTCTTTTGGTCTTCAGCAGTACCTCGCTCAGTATGCTTTAGTATCGCATTTCCTCCTAATGCTACCATCATTCGAACCTTGACAGACTCAGACATCATTCAAGATTACCTCCTCTCAAGAGCTGCAGTCATACAGTGTGCGGCACCATATCCACCAGTGAGATTCTTGAGAATCAATGGATACGCATCGATACCATGTTGATAGATCTCTCGTTTATGAGGAAAGAACTCTGATTCATCCTTGAGGAATTCATAGTCTTTCTCAGCTTGCTGAAGGAGTGCGCCATATCGTTCTGGTTCAGCCTTAGCTTTCTTCTGAAGATTCAGGAGAACATCCTTGATATCACGCTCAACTTCTACAGCTAGAATAGTTCCATCACGAACCGTGAGGAAATTAGATGCGTAGCTGAGTTGCTCAAGCGTTGTTATTCCAATGACATCAAATCCCCACCCCTTGATGTAACTAAGAAGGTCCGTACTCTCTTTCTCTTTCTCATATTCTCCAGGGCCGGATTTAGTATAGATATCAACTACTGCTTCCTTCAAGAGTGGTTCTAATCCGACTGCGACACTTCTTGATGCAATATTGAAGTATGTATCAAGATGCATATCGATCATAGGATCTGCTTCATCAGATGGAATAAGTGGATGGCTAGGTTGGTGAACCACACCTACTTCGTCAAATCCTACACCGTACTTCAGTAACTGCTCGATTCCGGATTGGTTTGTCCGATCACCAACTCCAACAAGAGCGAAATCTTTCAGTGGAATGAAATCACCACCTTCGAAAGTTCCAGGCTCTGTAACAGCATGAGCCACCTGTCCACCTAAGACATCCCAGAGAATTCTAGTGACTTCAGGTTCTCGTCTACGTTGAGGTTTGCTCATCCGTGAAAGGAAGATTCCTTTGTCAGTAACAGCTTGTTGGTCTCTCATGTAGAAAATATTAGAGAGAGGTTGTCGCTCTGTGATATTTAGATGAATCATCCTTGTACCTTTCTCACTCTCTAGCTCAATCTGTGGGTCTAGAAGAAGAATATCAAAGAAATGACCTGCATCAAGAATGTCTGCATTCTTTTCAAGCTCTTTAGTTGCAAGCTTGATATCATCAGTTTCACCAGTTACATTGAGAATTTCTCTAGAGAGCTTTACAAGTCTATCATGAATTTCTTGATCTTGTTCAGCTGCTTCTACGATTGTATCTCTCATCCGATGCACTTTGACATGAAATTCATGCCTGAGAATATGCTCCAGCCGCTCATGTTCACGTACAGCTCCATTCTGACTGAATGCTCGTTCATAGAGAGAAGCATATGGTTCTAAGAGCCCGAAAAACATCTCCATACCTGGTCTGTGAATTGCTAAAGTACGGAGGGTGTCCCATTCAGCTTTTATTCTTGTATCCAATTTAATCGCCTCCAAGAAAATAATTGAGTAATCCTATGGCACCATAGAGTTTATTCTCTCCCTGGAGCCATACAATTGACTGCTTGCCCTCAATCACATCATCTGTGATTTCAAGTCCACGATGTGCTGGTAAACAGTGCATAACAACAGCATCTTCAGCCGCTATGGAGAGTAAATCAGAGTTAATCTGATAACCTTTGAAAGTCTTCAGACGTTCCTCTTTCTCTTTCTCTTCACCCATGCTGACCCAGACATCGGTATAAAGAATATCGGCATCCTTTGATGCAATTTCTGGACTCCGAACGATTTCTAGCTTTGAACCTGTTTCAAGTGCGATTTTCTGCGCTTGTTTCAGAATTTTTCCATCAGGATCATATCCTTCGGGGCATGCCAGATTCATGTTCATTCCAGTCGCTGCCGCGCCTAAAAGAAGGGAGTTTGAAACATTATTACCATCCCCAATGAAAGCAAGAGTAAGACCCTCTAAGTCGCCCTTTACTTCTCGAATAGTGAGCAGGTCACATATGATTTGAGTTGGATGTTCTAAATCACTTAGACCATTGAGCACAGAGACTCCAGAATATTCAGCAAGATCAGCCACTGTCTGGTGACTGTATACCCGTGCTACAATTCCATCCAAGTAACTTCCTAGAATTCGAGCAGTATCCTTTATTGGTTCACCACGACTAAGTTGCAATTCATTTGATGGGAGATAGATTGCTTGCCCACCAAGTTTCATTATTGCAGTCTGAAAGCTTGTGCGCGTCCGGGTAGAGGGCTTCTCAAAAAGAAGCCCTACGACCTTGTTATCTAGGACGTGCACACTCATATTCTTCTTCAGACGCTCTTTTGTCTTCAAAGACCAAGAGAAGATATTGTTCAAGTCTTCTCGAGGAATGTCTGTGACCGAAAGCATAGAGTGTGTCATTTTTCATCAACTCCCTTTATTCCATGATCTCCTTGGTATTCGCTTTGTAAGCCCATGCAAAGATCAGAATAGCAACAATTGTCACTACGACCATGTCATAGGGCATCGGTATCAATCCAAGGGGACTTACCGGTAGGAAGTTCTCGTAGATGAAGTTAGTATCTCCAACATAGGACATCACGATTATGAAGACCAGATACACCAGAATCCATAGGTTTCTAGTGAACTCGAACTTCTTGTCCTTGAATGTCAGGTAGAGTGGATAGCCAATCAGCATCAAGATTGCTCCAACTAGAGTCCATGGCCAAGATGCCCAATAGATCAGGAGTGTTGCAAGGATGAAACCAAGACCAGTAATCACAACCGGAAGTGGAAGTTTGAATGGTCGATTGACATCCGGTTTTGTCTTTCTTAGGATTGGTACTGACAATGTTGCAGCTGCATATGGAACAAGAGCAGTGATAGATGCAATCAGTGCCACAGAGGGGAAGTTCGGAATGAAGATCTGAATTAGCATGGTCAAGACTGATGCAAAGATCAATGCGATGAATGGAGTCCCCCATTTATGATGTACCGAGTCCATTGGACCCCAGAACAGCCCATCCTTGGCCATAGCATAAGGAATTCTTCCTTGGAGAAGTACCCAGTCACCACCAGAACCTGCGGTGGATATGAGAGCTCCAACTGTAGCTACTATAGCGAGAATTGGTAGACCTGCTGCCTGTGCAACATCAGATAGTGGTGAAGTCAAATTACCAATGCTTCCCCAATCTCCAACTGCAATTCCAAGACCATTCCAGTCAATCATGCCAACAAATGCGACAGCGATCAACACGTAGACTGCAATGACAATTCCCATCGTCAGTAACATTGCACGAGGGATGTTCTTCTCAGGATCCTTGACTTCTTCAGTTGGAACAACTACAGATTCAAATCCTGTGAAGGCCC
The DNA here is from genome assembly GCA_002825465.1 of Candidatus Thorarchaeota archaeon MP8T_1. The sequence goes on along the minus strand of PJER01000029.1, from coordinate 1,635 downwards.
AGAATTCAAAAGCCATTGCCAGAGTTACTCCAGTAAGGCCAAATGGTAACAGCGGCACAAAATTGACACCACTGAATAGAGACAGTCCAACTGCTGCAAATACTATCAGTGGAATAATTTTACCAATAGTTGTGACTAGACTGTAGAGACCGCCCCACTTAACACCTACGACATTTACTGCAGTGAAGATCCACAAGGCCACAACTGCAATAGTGATACCAAGTGGAGTTAGAGTTTCCCCAACTGCAAGACCAGGAACCCAGAAGGCCAAATAGGTAACGAAGATATCAATGATAGCTGCAGTCCCAATGAAGGAATAGAGGAAGTAACCCCACCCCATTATGAAACCACCAGTATCTCCGAGAGCCAACCGAGGTAGAGAATATGGGCCTCCACTAAGTGGAAAAGCTGAGCCCAATTCGGCATATGAAATTGCTAGTAGTGTCGTTACAATACCGGTCAACACAATTGCAAGAATTAGTGCTGGACCAGCAACGGATCCCATCACGGCTGGCATTGCAAACATGCCAGACCCTATTATACTACCTACACCAAGTGCAACAAGCGTTGTCAGACCAAGATCTCGCTTTAGACCTCCTTTGGTCTTGACCGCTCCACCTTGAACTTGGGTAGAGTCTTCGTTTGTCATTTATGTTTCCTTCTTTTTTCTTATAGTTCTTCTATTAATTCGAGGCCGCCATGTTTGTAGAAAGCGACCTTTAGTACGTCAGTTACAAGGAACCACACTAACGCATAACCCCACACGAATAGTGCAAGTCCCCAACCCATTGCTGGGAGCAATAATCCATAAACCGTAATCAAGGTGGCAACTAATTGTGTTCCAATTATTGCGGCAATCAATGGTTTAGCAGGTTTGACTGACCAGAATGGACCCCGTGTCCTGGCAACAAGAAGAGTGAGATGCCCAGCCACAGAGAGTTTTAGATAGATGAATGATTGGAGTATTTCTCTACTCAAGTGAAATACAACATCTCCAATCACAAAGATTCCAAATGATGCAGTAACTCCAATTATTCCGAGGAATGTTGCCATGCCTAGAAGCATCTTAGAGTCCCATTTCTCAGGATTCTTTGAATATTTGACATTATCATAAGCAATGGTCATGATTGGTAAATCATTAAGTAATGCCAACAAGACGATCATAATTGGCGTAACAGGATAAAACTGGAAGATGAGGATAGATGCAGTGATGAAGAGAATTACTCTGATCGATTCAGCTATTCGATAGATAGAATAGTTGCTCATCCTCTGAAAGATTTTCCGACTATTCTTAATCGCGTCTATGATAACTGATATCCCTGCACCTGTCAGAACGATGTCTGCCGCTGATTTTGCAACATCAGTTGACCCTTCAACAGCAATTCCCACATCTGCTCTCTTTAAGGCAGGAGCATCATTGACTCCATCACCAGTCATACCGACGATGTGATTCTTCTCTTGAAGAAGACTTACAATACGATACTTATGCTCAGGAAAGACCTCAGCAAATCCATCGACGGATTCCACAATTGGACTAGCTTTCTCATCAGAGACCTCTGTGAAATCCTTTGGAAGAGCCATGTTTTGACCAAGATTTACTCGCTCTGCAATTTCTTTAGCAATTGCAATATGGTC
>PJER01000136.1 GCA_002825465.1 Candidatus Thorarchaeota archaeon MP8T_1 | reverse complement strand
ATGCTTACGGTCCTATGTTCCTTTCCGTCATCAGGCATTGCATCTAGACTTCCTTTTCATCCAATTCTTCTAACTCTGCTTTGGAATATAGGTAGTTGCCAACAATAGGTCGTATGATGGTCTTTTCAACAATAATAGCAACAGCGCCCCATAGGAATCCTTGCATCATATCAATAGATGCATACATGAAATTAACTTCAAAGGGTAGGCCAATTGTATAGAACATTGTCATCGAAGGAATAAAGCCTCCAATTATTCCAGCACCCAGTATGACTAGAATTCCGTATTTGAGAGAATCACGTTTTGCGAAGTAGATTGCGTATCCTCCTCCAATCCCTAGAAAGAGGTTACCGAAGAGAGTAAGGAGAGCAAAACTACCACCAGATAAAGCTCCCCCAATTCCAACAGCTCCACCGGCAAGTATACCACCAAGTATTCCTCCAATAATTCCCCCGAGAATGGAAAACATGAATCCAGGTGTTAATTCAACTAAATCTGGAATCACTGGAATCTGTATTGCATAGCGTACAATCATTCCCAGAGCCGCAATCAAAGCAATTGTTGTGAGTGCCACAGTATTCTTTTGAATTGGAACAAAGGACATAGAGACTTTCCTCAGCTAAAGAGTTTATTGAGACGAGTCCGCCCAACTCTCCAACAAGAAGCTTCTGGTTGCATTGTACCATTCTTCAAGCTGTTCCAAAATTTGATTACGAATTATATCGCTTGACTCAGCTCTATATTCATAGTAATAGCCGCCTCGCTCTAGAGTCTGAGTTTCACGTAGAACCAATCCCTTTGAATGCAATTTATTCAATACCCTCTGCACCGTACTACGATCAATACCATTGGGACGATTCTTCCCAATTTTCTCTGTGATTTCTTCAACAGTTTTTAGACCAGCAATGAGAGAAAAATAAACATCCAACTCTGTATCTCTAAGGCCAAATGCGCAACATAAAAGATCAGAGGGTTTCTCAAAACTCTTCTGAAATAGACCTACTATTGGATTCAGAGCGTTCATCGTTGTTTTCACCTGCAGATTAGGTAAGATAAGGGTTGTGCAAGGAACATGCACACACGCCAATTATAATACTTCGGTTAAAAAGGTCTTGTTACATCCCTCAAATGGTGCACCTAGTTGGAATTCAGTTCTTATCAAGATGACCACGAAGAGGACCTCTGGTCAAGAAGAGAGATCCAAGAGAGGCGAGTCCAGCCTGTTAATCTTGCACCTCTAAAAGGGGCAATAGAGGCGGATCCAGTGAGATCAAGGGTTCTCAAAGTACTGGTCGAGGATGGTATGTGGGTTACAACTGCCGATCTTCTTAGAGCAGCTCGTCAAGAACGAGCAATTGTCGGAGCAGTCACAATCGGTACTATTCTTAATGGATTGAATGAACTTGTGTCATCTAGACTCATAATAAGTCGAACATCACTAACATCTGGTATTGATTGGGCAGAGTGGAGAATTAATCCAGACTGGCTTGAACCTACAAGAAAGCTATTGCAGATGTTAAAGCGTCCTAAGTTTCAACCAGCAAACTCTGAAGATTTTGCAGGTAGAACGGAGAGACTTCTTGGCGACACTACTTGATTTCTACTCGAAATTGAGTAGATAACAATCAATGGGTAAATTAATATATGCCCGAATAGCGCGAAAGCACATGGTCGACCAACCGTCAAGCGAGGCTCAAGGCACAGCGAACGAATTCTATATTGATGAGAAGGATTCTCTCGAGCTCGTGAGGACATCTGAAAACAGTGAGAGAGTGAAAAAGGTGGCTATAGCAGCCGTCTTTGCAGCTGCATCAATTGCAGCAGCGCCTATTGCTACGTTTGTCCCTCGGATACCAGGTTGGGATATTGCACTGTTTGACCCGGTTTCATTCTTTTGGATAACGGCTTTTCTAATTGGCGGAATTTGGATTGGTCTCATCAGTTCCGTGGCTGGAATGGTAGGACTGTTTTTCTTCGATCCCTCAGTAATTGGACCGGTCTTCAAATTCGAGGCTACGCTTATCATGATTATAATTCCTTGGTTGATTGTGCATAGATTTGGAAAGAATAGGGAAGGCAAGTTCCTTTCCTTGCCAAAGGTCTACATCTCATCGATGTCACTCGCTGCAATAGCACGGATAGCTATCATGATTGTCACCAACTTAATAGTTGTACCAATTATCTTCTATGAGTCATCCTTCACTACTGAATTCATTATCATCTATGCATTACTGATTAATGGTTTTCAGAGTGTACTTGATGCTGTTGTTCCATACTTAGTGGTTCATGTAACCCCCGTCTTCAAACGCTTTGGTATGTGGTAGAATAACCTGGGAATATCTTGGTGAGAGGGAACCCTAGAAATCGCTATATGCTGTAGACGGAATGCTATCATGGACGAATCTCCATAGGATAGGTCAACAATGCGACGATGCGAATTTTGTGATAGTCCAGTTCCTGCAGACGCAACGATTTGCCCGGTGTGCAGAGAAACCATTGCGGAAGAGGCAGTAGAGAGAATCCTTCCTCTGCTAAAACGTCCTGAGCCAAAAGAAGTTCGTTTCATGAGCGTTAGAGAACGCTTGTGGGGTGTTCTACGAAGACCGTCAGCGACATACCGGGATGTAGGAAAGAGACCTGATGCAGCAGGACCATTCATCATTATTGTCATGAATGCAGTTGTGATGATGGGTATGTTTTTGGGATTATCATCTAAAATCAATACACAAGTCGTGCTAAATGCAACCGCAGGAACAACTGCAGAAGTCAGCGTCTTATTTAGCCAAAGTGGCTTTTCTTTCCTGACAGCCGCTATTGTGGGAATCTTGCCTGGCTTGATGCTTGGGATTGTTTACCTCATTGTAGGAACAGCCTTTGCACACTTTGCATTCAAGTTGACCGGTGGTTCTGGCGGAAAGATGAAGACACTCTCGGTTGTTGGGTACAGCATGTTGCCAGTAGTTCTCGTTAGATTTGTTTCAATTCTGGTCATGCTCGTTGTTGTACCATCATATCCAACTTTGATTGATTTTAGTAATCCTTCAGCTCTTCTATTGATCGCGCCTGATCTAGTAAATTGGGCGTATATGCTCAATGTCTGGTATATGATTGACATCATGACAACAGGAGCGTTTGTATGGACTGGCTTTTTACTGATATTCGGGATAAGAGAAGCACACGACACCTCAACTATCTGGGCAGTTATTGTCGCCATCCTTTGTACGATTGTTTTGGGTTGGACCTTCTGGCAAGTGCATTAGAAATCAAAGGTAGATCACATATAATGGAATAATTACAAAGGCGATGAGTCCAACGAGTGCTCCAACTTTGTCAAGAGTACTCGCAATCATGAGCTTCTTTCGGTTATCAGGACCAGTCAAGGGCAAGATTCCGGCGCCCAAAACCACGCCCGCACCTAGAAGTAGAAGTGGCCAGAGTATCATATCTGCGTATCCCCAGATCCAAATGAGCACGTAACTTAGGACTCCAAGAAAATTGAGCACACCTGCTACCACCGCTGCGGGTAAATAACCATAGACTCGAGCTATTGTTCGCACGTCGCGTAGTTTGTCCCCTTCAACATCTTCAGCGCCCTTTATAGTTTCACGGGCTTGTAGAATAAGAAATGCTGTAAAGAAGAAGAGCCAAGTTGGAATTGGGATAGGATTAATCGTGAGCGTACCAACAATCTCAGCATATGCAACTGAGCCATAGATGAGACCGAATGCGAAGGAGAATGCAACCATAAAATTACCAGCAATTCCTAGGGTCTTTACCTTTGCAGCATAAGCATATCCAATTATTTCAAAGCAGACAACGATTAGGGCACTAATAGGTCTCCCTGGAAGCCAGGCAAAAATAATACCCAGAATACTCAGGAACGCTACGAACCACCACGCCTGTCGGACGGTCATTCGACCACTTGGCAAGGCCCTATGAGGCCTGTTAACCTTGTCGACCTCAATATCGAAAATATCGTTTACTACATTTCCTCCAGCAGCCACAAGAAAATAAGTCAGATATCCATAGATGAAGAGGTATAAGATTGGAGATAGTCCGGGGCCAATATTTTGCCATTGTGTGCTGTAGGCAATAGCTATTCCAGCAATGACTGTAAGACCACCAATGATGCAATTCTGTAGTCTCATTATTGACAAGAATGCTCCGACGTCGATTCTAGGAGATGACCCAGCTTCGTTCATCTTATACTCCATCCAGCAATAGATGTTTGACCTTGGCTCAGATTAAAGACTTGTGGACAATCGTAGAAACACCAAATCACTGATATTCTGACCTAGGTTCCTGATAGGATGGAGATTCAAGATGATTGAGAACCTGCCCAGAGAGCAATTACTCAAACTGATAGATACCTATGCAAAAGCATGGCAAGCAATGGATGGTGCTTATTTCTTGGCCCTTGAGAAGAGATTCGGGATTGATACTGCCATCGAGATGGATAAAGAGGCTTGGAAGATCTTTTCACCCATAGAGGCAGCACGAATCATGAAGGAGTTCCAACTCGATCCAGAGGGAGGATTACATTCTCTTGAAAAAGCTCTTGGGTACCGAGTATACGCTGTCCTTAACAAGCAATCCACTGAATGGATTGATGATAACACGCTTCAATTCACTATGAATGAATGCCGTGTTCAGGTCGCGAGAAATAGAAAAGGTCTACAGGACTTTCCCTGTAAACAGGTTGGCGAAATTGAATATAGTTACTTTGCTAGCACAATTGATCCTAGGATAAAGACACAATGCATCTTTTGTCCCCCAGATAGTCATCCTGTGAATGCATTCTGTAGGTGGGAATTCAAACTGGAGGAGTGATGCATCTGCAAAACGTTCTCTTTGGACCTGCTGGCTATCCGGACGCAGCGCGCGGGAATTTGAAGAGAGTCTTTGAGATACTTGTAGAATCAGGAGTTACTGCTCTTGAATACGCAGCCGTTCACGGATTAAGGACAAGTAAGGAGAAGGCTAAGCAAATTGGCGATCTTGCCAAGAAAAATCGAATATCTATGAGCATGCATGCAGCATACTACATTAACCTCGCATCTAAAGACCATGAAATTCGAGAACGTTCAAGGCAGCGATTAATCAAGGCTTTGAGGTTTGCTCCTCTAATGGGCGTTAAACGAGTTGTTTTTCATCCAGGCACCCAAGGTGGAATGACTCCTGATGATGCACATATAGTTGTGAGAAACGCCCTGAGAAGTGTTTGGGCAGAGGTAGGGACCAATGAGGGTAATGTCTTTCTTGCTCCAGAAATTGCTGGAAAGATTGTCATGTACGGTTCTGTGAATCAGATTATAGGACTCTGCCAAGAAGTGGAGAGTTGCATCCCCACGATTGATTGGGCTCATCTGTACGCACGAAGCCAAGGCCAGATAAATGATAGAGAGAGCTATTTGAAAATCTTAGCACAATTCGAACAAGAACTGGGGAAACTGTTCACAGATAATATGCATTTCCACATCAGTGGAATCACATTCACTGAGAGAGGAGAATCTTCACACCAACCGCTAGGTGAAGAATGGGGCCCTGACCTATACCCCTTGATAGAAATTAT
>PJER01000135.1 GCA_002825465.1 Candidatus Thorarchaeota archaeon MP8T_1 | reverse complement strand
TTCAAATAGAATGTTGCTCCAACTACGAGTTTCCCTAGAAGGAGAGCGACCTGAGATTGATAGTACCTGTGACATCTTTCCTGGCTTCGAGTGGCATGAACGCGAAACTCGAGAGATGTTTGGAATCGAATTCAAGAATCATCCTGACCCTCGATTATTACTTCTCCCAGATGAACTTGAAGGAGTGTATCCACTTCGCAAGAGATTCCAGACTGATCAAAGCAGACTGGATGAATCAGGTATCACTCCACCAAAAGCGCGACCAAAAACAGGAGGCAGTGAAGAGTGAGTCCGGATATACTTGATGAATCAATGGAGATTTGGTTTGGCCCTCAACACGTTTCAGCCCATGGCTGGGCTACTAAACTGACACTGGTCGGTGACTATGTGGTGGAATGTGATCCGAATGCTGGATACTTCCACAGGTCTGCTGAGAAGGTTCTTGAATATAAGAACTTCAGACAAGGGTCACTGGTACTTGAGCGAATGTGTATGCTTGAGGCATTTCTTGCTGAGTATCCCTATATTGCTGCGGTTGAGAAAATTGCTGAACTCGAGGTTCCAGAACGCGCAAAAGTCATGAGAACAATCATGATGGAGATGTCCCGACTTCATAGCATCCAATTCTGGTGGGGTCAATTTAACGCAGAACTAGGATTTTTCACAATGGCTCTTTGGCCTTGGGTTGATCGTGAATATTCTCTTGATGTCTTTGAAGAGTTAACAGGTTCGCGACATACCGTTTCATTCGGCACTCCTGGTGGAGTAAAATACGATTTCAATGACAAAGTCCTGAAACAGCTAGATAGAGCAATCAAGAGGTTTGAAGATAGGCTGCCCAAATTCCGAAATATGCAGATGGGAAGTCCTACCTTCAGAGCAAGGACAAAGGGTATCGGTCAGTATACTGTAAAACAAGGTCTCAAATGGGGATTGAGTGGGCCACCAATCAAGGCTTGTGGAGTTCCTATGGACCTTCGAAAAGATGCTCCTGACCCGAATCTTGCCTACAACATGTGTGATTGGGAAGTTCCAATCACTGAGAATCCTGATCATCCAGGAGAGAGCGATGCTCTGGATAGAATGGAGCAGAGATTCAAGGAGGCTGAGACCTCAGTGCAGATTATCAAACAGCTGCTGCCGCAATTACCTGAAGGTCCAATTGTTGATCCGAAGGCACGCGCCAAAGCCAACAGACTTCCTGAAGGTGAGGCATATAGCCGTGTGGAGGGCACACGAGGTATCACATCACTCTGGCTGAAGACTCAGGACAAGGCACAAACCGCGTATCGTGCAAAGATACGTGGTCCTTGTATTGCATCATATTATGCGTTGAAAGATCTAGTCCCAGGTGCTAAGTTTGCGGACTTTATTGTAATATTTGGAAGCTTAGACCCATACCCTGGATGGTGGGATAGATGAACGGAGGTGTTTTGTTGCAGTTCGATTTCTTTACGTGGCTTGCAGGAATACCTGATTGGATATACAGCATCATACACTGGATTTTTGGCATTTTGAGTGGAATCTTCTATTGGATTTGGGGAATAATCGAATGGTTATGGGCAACAATATTCCTTCCATCCAATTTCTTCTTCCTATTTCGAGCAGTTATATTCCCAGGTCTTATCTTCGTTGTATTAACATTGATTTGGGCGGTTTGGTTCACGCGAAAATTGTGGGGTCGTATTCAAGATAGGCGTGGACCATTGCACATGGGTAAATACGGTGGTCTACAACTCTTCGCTGATGCCATCAAACTGATTGCAAAAGAAACTATCATTCCCGATAAAGCTAAGAGGTGGATGTTCAGGTTCCTTCCGGGACTCCTGCTTGTTGTTGTCCTGCTCCCATTTGCATTCATTCCATGGGATACAGTGTCAGCTACATATGGAGGATGGGCGATTTCAGACCTTTCGGTCAGTATTGTACTTGTGTTTGCATTCCTTACGGCTGTACCAGTTATATCCCTACTTGCTGGTTGGGTCAGTGGGTCTAAGTATACCTTGATCGGTGGATTTAGGGCTGCAAACAATCAATTTGCTGCAGAGATTCCAATGATTATCTCTACAATTGGATGTGTGTTCCTTGCACGATCATTGAGTCTCTTTGATATCTCAATGGCGCAGACAAACGTGTGGTTCGCTATACTGCTTCCAATCAACCTTGCGACATTCCTAGTATCTGCAATCGCTGCAGTAGGTATATTCCCCTTCGATGCTCCGGTAGCAGATTCTGAAATCATATTCGGTTGGAGGACTGAGTATACTGGGATATACTTCACGTTAACCTATTTTGCAGAATTCGCAGAGCAGATGCTCTATTCTGCACTAATTGTGGCTTTATTCTTAGGCGGCCCGAATGGACTGCCATTCCTACCTGGACCAGTGAACTTCATCATTAAGTTCCTGATAACTTTCTTCTTCTTCGTCTTAGTCAGTTCTTCATTCCAGAGACTTAGACAAGACCAGATAGTCTACTATTGTTGGAGATATCTTCTCCCGCTCGCAATGCTAAACATCATAATCATAATGTTAGCCGTAGTATATGCCCCTGGATTAATTGCATATCTACTTGTAGGAGGCGGATAAGAAATGGGTTTCTTCAGTGTACTTGGCGACATCTACAAAATTCTAAAACACACCTTTAGGCAGGTCTTCATGAAGCCCTTCACTTACTTTTTCCCATTTGAGGATAGAATCTATCCCGAACGAACGAGAGGAAGGCACATTCATGTTAGAAAGAACTGCACAGCGTGTGCACAGTGTGTTCGAATTTGCCCTGTTGTCGCCATAAGAATTGACAAAGAAGATAAGATGTACGAGAAAGATGCTGCCTTATACTTTGATTATACTCGATGCATCTTCTGTGGGCTCTGCGTTGAAGCATGTAGATTTGATGCACTATTCCACACTCCCGTTGTGGATCTAAGTGAGGGGGACCGAGATGACCTCATCTACGGACCGGATAAGATTGAAACCTTGGATAGAGACCCACTTGAGTGGCGCGGGAGGAGGTTCAGGTAATGCAGACCTTTCTCTCTGACTTCCCCTTCATGGCACTATCCTTAGCAGTGATGTTCATAGGCGCACTTCTCATCTATGTCTTCAAGAACAGAATTGGTGATAGCGCAGGGAAGATTTCTGTTGGTGTTTCTCTTGTAGGATCAATCTTGATGATTTGGCCCTTTTACGAACTCCTGACTGAGGGCTTTTCAGAGGAGACCTTTGTATGGTCTGCGCTTCTGGAGCCATTCGGGCTTTACCTGGATCCTGTTGCATTTCCCATAACATTTGCAATTGTAGTCCTTGGTTTTCTCTCAGTTGTATATGCAGTAGGCTATACAGCACACACAGAGAATAAACCGACGTTCTTTGCCAACCAACTCTTCTTCATCATGGGAATGATCTGGGTGACACTTGCCACAAACATGATTGAGTTCTTTATCGCGTGGGAGATTATGCTTGTCCCCAGCTATTTCCTTATTCTCTTCTGGGGATTGCCTGAGACCCGAAAGCGGACAGCACTCAAGTTCTGGCTTTACACTCAATCCGGCGCTGTCTGTATACTTATTGGTTTTGGACTGCTTTACGCAAACGGAGGAGGGTCCTTCGTACTTGCGAACATTGGAGCAACTGGTGATCTAATTTTCAAGATCATCTTCATACTGCTTGCTGCTGGATTTCTGGTGAAGATGGCTGTCTTTCCAATACACTGGTGGCTGCCACCAGTTCATGCTGAAGCTCCCACCCCAATCTCAGTTCTCCTGTCTGGTGCAATGATTGAGACCGGTGCATACGCACTTGTACGATTTGGAACTCTCACTCTAGATATCGTCGCAACTCAATTGTCATTTTATGTGGCTGCATTGGGTGTCATAACAATGTTCTATGGCGGCTTTATGGCACTTGCTCAAGTGGATATCAAGCGACTTCTTGCATACTCTTCTGTTTCACAGATGGGATATGTGCTCTTTGCCCTAGGTACGGTTACAGTCACTGGTGTGTCAGGTGGTATGTTCCATCTCATCAATCACGCCTTCTCGAAAGGTCTATTGTTCATGACCGCAGGTGCTGTCATTCATCAAACAGGTCTACGCAACATAAAGCAGCTGGGAGGTCTCTCTAATAAGATGCCAATCACCGCTTTCGCCGCAGCCATAGGTATGATGAGCATTGCTGGTAGTCCTCCTCTATCAGGCTTTGCCAGTGAATGGATGATGTTTCTTGGAGGATTCCAGGCTGCAATTCCGATACCAGGGCTACAAGTAAACATGCCCTTCCTGATTCTGGCACTACTAGCAGCGTCTAGTTCAATCTTAAGTGCTGCATACATGCTTCGTTTCTTCTGGCGTGTCTTTCTGGGTCCACATCCAGAGACCTTGGAGGAAGTTAAGGAGAGCCCACGGTCTATGACCATTCCAATGATAGCCCTTGGGATTCTCATTGTGATCTTTGGAATATTCCCGAGCTTGGCACTAGATGTCATAGTTCCGGCGTTTTCGAGCGTACTTGGTCCGTGAGGTGAATCAAATGCTCTTCGGTCTACCAGAATATCTTATCCTCGTCATTCCGCTTGCAGGTTCGTTACTTGTACCTGTCGTGGGGAAATACAGTGCTAGGGCTAGGGATTGGGTTCCAGCTGCGTTAATGGGCATTACGATGCTCCTCTGTTGGTCTCTCATACCGGATATTGGATCAGCTCCAAAGACCTGGAATTGGATCAACATTCCTGGATTTGTAATTCCCTTTAGTATCCTTCTTGACTCGCTGTCCGTCATCATGGCAGTCCTTGCAAGCACGCTCTGTTTTCTCATCTATGTGTATAGCACTGAGTACATGGCACACGAGGGAGACCGCAGTCGATTCTTCTTCCTCATGCTCGCCTTTGGTGGCGGTATGCTCACGCTAGTCTTATCCAACAACCTCCTGATTGCGTTCATAGGTTGGGAAATCATGGGATTCTGTAGCTACGGATTGATAGGTTTCTGGAATGACAAACGAAATCCTCCGGAGGCAGACCCAACCGGATATGACTCAAGCAACCCGTTGTTGCAGTTTGAAACCGAGGGTGAATACAATACCCACTGTGGAACAAAGGCCTTCATAGTCACAAGAATAGGAGATGCCCTAATGTTGGGTGGAATCCTTCTGCTATTCACTTTCACCGGGTCCTTCATCTTTCAAGACACATCAATCGGGGCTCAGGCTGTTGAGGGCATCGCAGAACATGGCGGCTGGATAACAGCCCTCGCTGGAGTAGGCTTACTATTGCCAACACTCTTGTTGATCTTTGCTGGTGCGATTGGCAAGTCAGGTCAGTTTCCACTTCAAGTCTGGCTTCCCGAGGCTATGAGTGGCCCGACTGCAGTTTCGGCATTGATTCACGCTGCAACGATGGTCAAGGCAGGAGTCTACATCACCGCGAGATTTCTCGTGACAATCGTATCAGCTACTGAAACAAGTGGGCATGCAACATCGCCTGCTGGGATGGTTCCTTTGCAGATAGGCATCCCTGATGCATTCACATTCTTTGCCATAGTTGCAACAATCGGTGCTCTTACCGCATTCATTACTGGTACTATGGGAATGG
>PJER01000028.1 GCA_002825465.1 Candidatus Thorarchaeota archaeon MP8T_1 | reverse complement strand
ATTATTATTGATTAATATAATATATTCCAGATATGTATTTATGAAATATCACTGAAATCGTGGTCAGAACAGTGACTTGACATTGACATATTGATCACACTAGGGATGAATCAACCATGACAGACTTTGAACAAATCAAAATACTTGATAACTTCTATCAGACTAGTTCCTTCTTTCCAATGCCGGTAGTCTTAGTTAGTACCATGGCGGAAACTGGACAGACAAATTTGGGACCATATTCTCTGTGCTTTCCACATCTTATTGCTGAGGAAGACAAGTATGCAATGATGCTCATTTGTCGTGAAGACAGTAACACTGCAATGAACATTAAACGAACAGGGATTTGCGCAATCAATTTCATTCCTGATGATAAAAAGTACATGGAGAATTGTGTCGTTCTTGGATTCCCAGGAGAAACAACAGAGGAAAAGATGACTAATAGTGTCTTTTCCCTTATACCATCAATGCGCCCTGATAATGGAAATGGCAGAAATTACCCAGAAGTGGTAAAAGAAGCAATCCAGATATTCGAATGTACCTGGGATAAGTCATATCCACATAAACTAATTCAGGGTTGTGACAACTTCCTTCTCAAAGTAAACAGTATTCATCTCCAGAAGAAATACAAAGAGGCAATCATTCGAGGAATGGATGAGAAGTCCTTCCCCAATCTTCCAATTGATTTTGGTTTTAGGGACAACATCTACTTCTGGTTTGCAGAGGTAAAGAAACCGTATAAAGTCAGAATACCAGAAGACAAAGGTACGAACATCAATACTGTGATGTATGCTGCAAAGCGTTTTGATCCTTCAGTAGAATGGACAGAAGAGGCTGCTGAAAAGATTGTGAACGTACCTAGAATCTTTCTCAAAAGGGTCTTTGAAGGAGTAGTCAAAGCTGCAAAGGAAGAAGGTATCACTGTCATCACACCAGAGTTCATGGACAAAGTCCGTGACAAACGGAGTGATGAGAAGAATAATTGATACTACGGTACGTCACAGAAGTAGCAGGTATATCAGTTATTACTATCGATATCCTCGACCACAATCTATATTTAGTTAGGGTTCTAACAGTTTGGACACGAACTATTATAGGTGTGTCCAGCATGAGCGAAGATGATTTTCGTTTACAATGTAAAACACTTCTTACGACAGGTTGGCCTGCATATCTCACCACTATTGATGATGAAGGATATCCGCAAACTAGAGCAATGTTCAATCTGCGAAATAAAGAGCGGTTTCCAAAATTGGTTCCATTCTTTAAGAAACAAGGGGACTTCACAATAATATTCAGTACAAATACATCCTCCACAAAGGTTGATGATATCAAGAAGAATTCATCAGCCTCTGTTTATTATTGCGATCCGGAGTCATGGAAAGGAAGCATGTTTGGAGGTAATATCGAGATAGTAGAGGATGAGGGCATCAAGAGGGAACTCTGGCACGACGGATGGGAGAGATATTATCCCAAGGGGTATAACGATCCTGATCATACTGTTATAAGATTGCAACCAAAGATTGCCAAAGGTTGGACAGGAAGGGGAACCTTCAAGATTACACTGGGTGATGAATAATGATGTCTCAGAGAGAGGGAGGATTCCTCATCACACAGATACATCATCTAGGAAGACGTGTATTTACCGAGCTCCTAAAAAAACATGATATGGAAATCGGTCCTGGACAGGGGAGAATTCTCTTTGCACTATGGCAGAAAGACAATGTTCCAATTAATTATCTGACGAAACGGACCTTACTACGAAAATCTACACTTAGTGAGCTTCTTGACAATCTTGAAGCTGCAGGACATATAATGCGGGTTCAATCTGAGCAGGACAGAAGGAAAACACTAATTCGTTTAACGGATAAGACTCGAAAACTTCAGAATACCTACATCAAACTATCCGCAGATATGACCAAGATTTTCTACAAAGGATTTACGCCAGAGGAAATAGATGAGTTAGAAGCATTTCTCCATCGAATTTTGAAGAATCTAGTATCACAAGAATCAGAGTAGCAATCACTTAGAGTGGGATAGAATGAGGAGTAAAGTCATTCTGTTGGGTACAGGAAATCCAAATCCGGATCCTGAAAGATTTGGACCTTCAGTCGCAATGCTGGTAAATGATTCATTATACTTGATAGATTGTGGGGCAGGTGTTGTAAGAAGAGTTGTTGCCGCAGGAATAGCTGTTTCTAAAATCACTCGTTTGTTTCTCACTCATTTGCACTCAGATCATACAATTGGATATCCTGACGTAATTCTTACACCAGGAGTGATTGAACGTTGCGAACCTCTTGAGGTCTATGGGCCAAAAGGTATTGTGGATATGACGAATAGTATCTTGTCAGCATACAAATTAGATATTCGTGAACGAGTTGATGGACTTGAACCTGCCAACCCAAATGGGTACATTGTACATCCTTATGAGATTGATGAGGGGCAAATCTATTCAGATGATAATGTACGAGTCGAGGCGTTTCGAGTATCTCATGGTTCATTGGAATCCTTTGGGTACAAATTCACACTACCTGACAGAGTTGTTGTTGTATCCGGAGACACCTCATTTTCTAGAAACCTTATTCATTATGCTAAAGATTGTGATTTACTAATACATGAGGTCTACTCTGCAGAGGGACTTAAGGAACGAACAAAAGAATGGAGAGAATATCATTCAACAGTTCATACATCTACAATAGAACTAGCTGAAATAGCAAAAGAGGTTAGACCTAAACTGCTCATCCTATATCATCAATTATTCATGGGGCAATCAGATGACGACTTGGTCAAAGAAATTACAAGACACTATCATGGTCGAGTAATATCGGGAATAGACTTGGATGATTTCTGAATCTTGTAAAATGTAGGAAATTGATAATAGCCTGAAAGGTAGATAGTTGAACCAGACTTGCTTGAGGTGTATTCTTTGAGATTCGATGATGATGATATATGGGAAGAGGAAGACTGGGAGGATGATGAGTGGGAAGATGATGATGACGATTGGTAGTGTTATTGATTTTTCTTGATGAAAATCAACACTACGACTATGCTAATCGCACCACCGATGCCAAATCCAAGAAACACGGATATATCAACATTAATTGCAGAAGGGGATGGGCTTGATTCATTACTGCTTGTACTACTAGATGGATTTGTTTCTGAAGGATTGGTGTAAATTGATGATGTTCCTGTAGCTGTTGAGGTGGTTGTAGAAACGACTGTAGGTGTTGGAAAAGTGACTGAATCAGGAACGCTAATAGAAAATGACTCCTCAATGAAAACCTCAGCTGCATAATCATCTACTCGAGTGATGAAATCTCTTAGAGTATCTTGAAGCTGATAATCTGAAAGTCCTTCAGGAACACATGATAAAAGACTATCAAATGCATCAATGGAATATTCTTCTGCAAAGAAAGCATAATCTTGGATTTCTCGGATACGATATGGATCAAGTAGAATAGGATTACTCTGTACTTGTGCAGATTGGTATTTTTGATTCGTGAAATACCATAGACTACTAGTAGAACCTGGAGTATCACCTGCCGCAACCATTGAAGGAACAAAAACACTCACTAGAGGGGTGGGACCATAGGCTCCCCACATTACGTTTAGACGCCCATCATATCGGTCATCTCCACTAACAGCAACCATTGCAGCAACAGTTGCTTCATTGCAGGCTTCACCATCAATGGAGAAAGGAGTGGACCCGAGTTCTTTGTTTCGCACATATCGTGAGGCATTCTGCATAATATCTTCCCATGTGATTACTCCATTCTTTTCATAAACTGCATCAAGTATGTCAAGCAAGTATTGGTCTCGTCCGCTAGGTCCACCTTCATGTCCTGCAAATATCCTAGGGTGGTTTGCACGTGTATCATAGCCATCAACGATATACTGAACATAAGCTTCGGTGTTGCTGATTTCAAAAAATGCACCGACTCCGAACCGATCTACGATGCCAATACAAGTTGCAATTGTACCCATTGAAGATCGATATGTCGGTCCAATGAAGGATCTGCTATTATTGAGGTCTCTAGCGACCTGAGCTACCGATTCGTACTCTTCCAGTAGTCTTTGGTTAAGATTTAGATTTCCTAGACCAGGTTCGGATTCAAGTTCTGGCATTGCAGTGTTCATGAGCGCTAATCCTTTCTCATTGATTCCCATGGTATTTGAATTCACACCAACATACGCAAAGTTACTTTTCTCAGCAGGGGTGTATATTGGCCTATTCTGAGGTTCGAGAGACCAATCCCTATTCTTCATCAGTATTGCACGACCATCCTTTGCTGCACTTCCAGTTACAATGACTGAGCTGCATTCATCTTCCAAAAATGTAGAATTAATCGGCAAATCAGTAGAGGTTGAAAGTATCGAAATCGCTTCATTAATGGAGATCTCTGATTCATCGAATTTAGATTGTTTGGGAATCACATCATTTGTGGCAAGAACTTGTAGTAGGAATAGAGTAAGGATAATCAGTATAGCTTTGTTCCAATCTTTCACTGCAGATTATAACCCCTTCGTTCTTAATCCTTTGATTTAAATTTTTGAAATAAAAGTACAGCCTCTGACGCAATGTTTGAAGAAGGTTCCAAAGTAACTGGATACAAATAATAGAATTAGACAAAAAGTGCAAATACAATCTTATGGAAGGACAATTGCCTTAAGATGTGTAGTCTTGCTTTTACTATGACTCTTCTTGAGAAAATGAGTAGATATCTTGAGTGGGCAGATACTACCATATGGGAGATAGTAGAAACTCTAACTGATGAGGAGTATAATCGAGATCTTTATGAAAATGGAGGGAGTATTCGAAGGCGATACGCACATCTTGCAGAAGATTGGTGGGAGTGGTATATTGATTGGATGGGTATGGAACCTGGTGATGAACCAGATTTTTTGAATATGACAAGAGATGAGATTTTCGTCTCAATCAGAGAGTATACAAAATTATTTGCAGATATGGTGGATACACGAGCAGTAGAGCATGTAGATATTGCCACTGAGGATGGAAAGCTCAGAATCACTTTTGAGGAGATTCTCTTTCACCTTGTAAATCATGCGACCTATCATCGGGGTCAAATTGTGATGGGATTACGCATTCTTGGAAGAGATGTTGTTATGACTGACTATGTCCCGTACAGAATGAAAATACTCAAAGAAAAACAGAGGTGAAATAAATGAAAACAGATATTGAACCTCTTTCAGAAGATGCAATAGAAGAAGTCCTAGAAATTCTATCAGAAGACACCCTATCTAATATTGTCTTGATAGCTGATTGCACTCAATTGAGAGATTGGTGTGATGTGAGAATTCTTAGAAATGACGGAAGAATTGATGCGATCTTCTCTCTTTATAGTGACTTGGACTTCCTTGCAACAGCATTCTGGTGTCGTAATGTCGAATCATTGAGGAAGATAATGGCGCATTATTCTGACCGATTAGTAGGTAAGGAGTTCATTGCTATCTGTACCGAAGAGCAACTGAACCAATTTGGTGAGGCTTGTGTCATCTTGAAACCAATCAAAGAACGGCAGATGATTGCAGACAGGTCGACCATGCTACAATGTGAATGCAAACAAACTCCAGTCAGACTATCAATCGATCATGCGGATAAATTGAGAGAATTATATCGACTGAGTGGGACACCAGCATGGACTCCAAATGCTATGGATCTAGGTCCATTTTATGGAATCATCGAAGATGATGGTACGATCTTGGCTGTTGCAGGAGTTCATTACATGACCCCCTACGGAACAGAGATTGGTAATATTGCAACTCATCCAGATCACAAGAGAAAGGGATATGCTGCTGCAAGCACTAAGGCTGTGGTAGATGAGGTTTTGAAAACATCTGAACTAGTTATTTTGCATTACTTTAAGGATAACACTCCTGCACAAAAAATGTATGAAAAAATGGGATTCAAATACTCAGAAGCGGATCCTGTATATTTTGTCAGAGCAACTTGTTCAGGATGAATCTACTTCTCTAATATTGAGAAGAGTCATTAGACAGAATAACAGATTACATTACGAGCGAGATGTCAGACGTATTAATTCTAACACGAAAAGAAGTAGAGTCGTGCCTTTCAATGAAAAGAACGATTGAAGCTGTACGAGAAGCATACATGGCATTTGCTAATGGCAGAGTACAGATGCCTCCTGTAATGCATCTTGATGTTCACAAGCATAATGGCGAGGTCGATATCAAATCGGGTTTTGTTGAAGATTTCGAACTCATAGGTACAAAGATTGCTAGTGGATATTATGATAACCATAAGTTAGGATTACCTCCCGGAGTGGCTGTCATCGTTTTACTAGACTTGAAGACAAGTATGCCACTTGCAGTCATGGACGGTTCTTACATCACTGCATATCGGACAGGAGCTGCAGGCGCTGTTGCAGCTAGTGTTCTTGCAAGAAAGGAGTCCTCCAAAATAGGTGTCATCGGTGCAGGAACTCAAGGGAGAATGCAAGTGCTTGCATTAAAAGAGTTATTCCAATTAGAAGAGGTTCGAGTATGGGATATAGATGAGAAGATGGCGTCACACTATGCAAAGGAGATGTCAACTCTTCTTGGAATAGATGTCAAGAATTTATCAAATCGTGAAAATGTCGTGCGTGGAAGTGATATCGTAGTTACTGTGACCCCATCCAAGGAACCATTGGTAGAAGTGGATTGGATAGAGAGAGGAATGCACATCAATGCTATAGGTGCTGATGGACCGGGCAAGCAAGAACACGACCCAGCCATTGTGAAGCTTGCAGACAAGGTTGTTGTAGATAGTCTTAATCAATGTAGAAGAATTGGCGAAATTCAACATGCGATAGCAAAGGGTTTGATTACAGATGATGATGTTCATGCGGAGATTGGTGACATATTACTTGGAAAAAAGAGCGGCCGCGAATCAGATGATGAGATTACATTTTTTGATTCTACTGGTCTTGCAGCACAAGATATTGCCGCAGCGCATGTCGTACTAAGAGCAGCGAGAGAGAAGAAACTTGGACATTCAATCGATTTGATGAGCTAAATCCGCAGTCAAGTGGATATTTCCCTGATGCATAGTCATTTAACAGGGCAATTTTTGAGAGCATAACTCTCCAGTTAGGATGAACATGTTGTTAAATGGAAATGATATTGCCAAGAATTCTGAGAAACTTCATGAAATCGATATCCACGATAAGATTCGTGAACTTTTAGAAACCTATGCCGTGACTCAACCTATACTCACTGTTGAAGATCTTGCTGAGAAGGTCAAAATAGAATTAGAACTTATGAATGAGGACCTGTGGAATTATACTTTCATTGAAGCAGGAAATGTCCTTAATCAAAAAGCATACGAATATGTAAAGCGAGAAGACAGGATTGTATTGATTCCTCATTGCTTGCGAGACGCAGAAAAGTGCATTGCACCAATCGATGATGAAGGATACCACTGTAAGAAATGTGGTGCTTGTGTTATTTCAGATATTACTTCAGCATCAGAAGAACGCGGAATAAAATGGTATATGGTAGGTGGTGGTTCCCACGCAATCAGAATCGTGAAGAATGCACGACCTCGTGCTGTGTTTGGAATCGCTTGCTTTGATGATGCTAAATTAGCTGTTGATAAGATTGGAGAGTATGGTATTCCAACTCAAGCAGTCTTACTAAGTAAGGCAGGCTGTGTCAATACGGAAGTAGATCTCGATAGTGTTCTGGTTAAATTGGATATTTCTGATACAAGTGAATAGTTCAATTTTATATCAGTGACAATCAAATTTACATCAATTCGATGATATTGAATGTGGTACACAATGCAAAGGCAGAGATTATATCCGGTGTCGTTGAAGACTGATTAGGGATTGTTCATCTATGGTTTTGCAGCGTATTAGCAAGAAGATTGCAGATAATCAGAGAGACTCGTTCATAATCGCATTTTTGTTTGGGTTAGTATTGTACGTAATCATACTCTCTTTCAACGGATGGAATCCAATTTCTCTAATTACTGGTGTATTTTCTGTTGAACTCTCGGTAGTATCAAACGTCGTTATGAGATTTCTTAGTGGATTGGGAATCTCTCTTACATATGCCACCTTCTGTTCTCTAATGTTCAGATACCTCTCACCTCAAATGAAAGGAAGTAAAACCAAAGCTAAGATTGTGATTGGCCTAGTGCTAATACCAGCGCTGGGATTGATATTCTATGCTATCTACACAATATGGGGAGCAATCTATCTTGCAAGGTCACTGACAGATCTAGAATTTCTATCCATGATTTTCGGTGTTTGGTCTCTCATCCTACTGGTCTATGTTATTCCCATAATCAAGGGAGAGTATTCACCGGAGATAGAAAAGGTTGAACCTTCAAGTATATCAAAGGCACAGAAGAAGTTAGGGGATTGGAGATTCTCTGTCTGGAGGGGTTACAAATCTTCATTGAGAAAAGACTATGGAAGTGTCTATGAAAAAGAGTTTGAGAGATATGGTCTGAGACTGTTCATGATACGAGCGATTCTGAGTGGACTTGTCCTGCTTCCAATATCGCTTGTCCTAGTAAAAATTACACCATTAGCAATTCTTAGTGTAGTGATTTGGTTGCGAATGTTCTCTCTGAATCACAAAAACTTCACGGATCTGGAACGAGAACTCTTAATCTTGGTAACAATTACAGTCGGATTTCTTACAACAGTTGCTTTCTATGGGTCCGGATTAGCAGATTACAGCTTGTATTTTGATGTGTCATATGGAATTGGATTGTTAAGTGGTCTAATTCTATTGTTTGTCATTATTCTACGAAAATAGGTAAAATCACTCTTGAAACTCACTCTTCAAGAGCCCAAAGTATAGAGTACCTGTAATAGTTCCATCAGGATTCTTCTTGTTCTCACGTAGATGACCCTCTCTAACAAAACTGCACTTTTGCGCAACGCTAATACTCCTGACATTAGTGTCATCAGTTTCAATCTGAATTCTGTGAGCACCTGCTGTGACAAATAGCTCTCTGACCACTGCGGTAACAGCTTCGGATACATATCCATTACCAGTCTGGTCAATATCCGCAAAATAGCCAATCACATATTCTTGAAGTTCTTCATTTGTTTTACCAAGATAGATCTGAGCGACGAAATTGCCAGTTTCTTTCAGAAATACACCCATGAAGCGGTATCTTTGCTCATCCCAAAGCGATACAAAATCCTTGATTACCTTCAAAGCATCTGCTTCTGTCTGAATGAACATGGCTGGATTCTCAGATTCGTATCGTGCAAGGTGTTCTTTGTTCTTCACACTCATCTGATAGTACCACTTCGCATCATCAATAATATATGGTCGAATAACCAACCTGTTTGTTTCTATTGGGAGGATGATGTCTGAACGCATATCTTTGGGATTGAATAGCAGAATTTAGATTATACGGAAAACCTCTGGTGACGGTACTTAAATCATCTAATATACCTCAATTTTTTGATTACAATATTCATAATCCTGATATTAGTGAAAATAAATTTGATTTTCCTTTTGAACAATCACAATGAGTTATTTAATCCAATTTTCTTGTTTAAAGGACTATTTTTCCTCTAAATTTGACAGGGCATATTTTATTCTTTATAGAGGTAACACTGTCGTGAGGTGAAAAAATGTTCATTTACGACGAAGACGACGACTGGGACGATGATTTCGACGATGACGATGACTGGGACGATGACGACGACTGGGATGAGTAGTTGTCGTAAGTTTCTTTCATTTTGGTCGATAATTTTCAACCAGGAATGAATGTGCCTCAGAATGCCGAAACGAAAACTCACTAGGATGTGATATTACGGGATCTAAGAAGCCAGCAGCGAAGAAAGCTCCTGCAAAGAAGACAAAGGCAGAAACAAAGCCAAAGCCAAAGCCAAAGAAATGATACTAATTCCGGGTTGTTGGTCTTATCACGTAGCTGATTGGATCAAGACCCGGGTTTCTCTTTTTTTAGAAATATTGAACTCCAAATCTTGAAAACTGCAAAATCCTCTTGAAATGCTTGAGATGATATAACGTACTCATCTAAGATAATTTATAGCTGATTTTTCATATCGTGAAGAATAACCCGATACAAAAAGGTCTGATATATTTGGTAAATGAAGAGATCACCCTCGATGAGAATGATGCCCAACAACCATTTCAAGAGGGAAATGTATTAACAGTGCTAAATCTATCGTTAGTGACTTTTTGTGTCCTTCTTGGACTTAGTATGGTTGCTCCAATTCTACCAACCTATGCTGAAAGTTTTCAGGTATCCTACACATTAGTTGGTTTTGTTGTATCCTCATTCGCAGTGACCAGAATGATTCTAGATATGCCCGCTGGCCTTCTTGCTAGGAGATACGATAAGAAAGCAATTATGATAACTGGGCTCATACTCCTCTCCACTTCATCGATACTTGCTGGCATTGCACCAAATTATATCACTCTTGTAATTGCTCGAATGATAGAAGGATCAGGCTCAGCTCTGTATGTTACTACTGCTACTGTGTTTTTAGCTCAAATATCAGGTAAAGAGAAACGGGGACAATGGATGAGTCTGTATATGGGAATGCTTCTTCTTGGTTCAGTCTTTGGTCCAACGTTCGGAGGAATTCTAGCAGACCTTTATGACATCAGGATGCCCTTCTTTGCATATGCTGTCATGACTGGGTTGGCTATATCTCCAACACTATTGCTTCCAAAATTAACAAACTCAAATAATTCATCACTACTCGAATCAGGAACTGTTCTCAGAGACGTGAAAGAAGTACTGTCCAATCGTTCATTTCTCTTGGTGACCTTTGCTGTATTCACGATGTTTTTCCTTCGCACCGGAGTTAGATCTACATTGATACCACTGTTTGGAACGAATAATCTAGGTCTGAGTTCGGGCGATATTGGTATAGTCCTGACAATAGGAGGCATCACAACAGCTATAACAATGACTCCGATGGGAAGTGTTTCTGACAGAATTGGAAGAAAAATCCCACTTGCGCTCGCCCTTGTTCTATCTGCAATAGTGGTATTGGTGATACCATTCTTTTCTACAGATTTTCTGACATTTGCAGTACTCCTTGGAGTGTATGGTGCAGTAATTGGATTCTCAGGGCCTAGTGCGGCATATATCACAGATGTATCTCCACAGGAGAAACTAGAGATATCAATGGGACTCTATCGTATGATTAGTGACTTTGGGTTCGTGATGGGACCACTTCTTCTCGGATTCTTAGCAGACCTTACAGCGACACCCGTACCAGGGGAACCACATTCAGGCCTCATTGGATTCTTCCCTTTTCTGTTTGCATCTGTGCTTCTGATAGTGGCAGTGTTTGTATTAGCCGAGGCGGATGATCCAGCAAAGGACATGAATCGTGAAAAGATTTGAAAAACAACATAGCGCTAATTTTTTAACTATAGTAAAGAATCAGATGCTTATCAATCTAGGAGAAGATTGTCAGGAGAGATACAATTGTCCACAGGACCCTATGTAATTGAAACTGAGAATTTGAGTAAGAACTATGGGAACATAGTTGCCCTAAATAATTTAAATCTCAATGTTCCGAAAAATTCCATTTTTGCCTTTCTAGGCCCCAATGGAGCTGGAAAGACAACGACAATAAAATTACTACTTGGACTCACTCATTTGACCTCTGGAGGTGCTGAAGTCCTAGGAAATAATATTGTGACTCAAAACGACCAAGTAAAAAGAAAAGTAGGATACCTTGCTCAACAACCAAAGTTCTACAAGGAGCTGACAGCTAGGGAAACTATGAAGTTTGCTGCTCGTCTGTACTTCAAAAGCCCAGAAAATCTGATGGATGAGAGAATAGCGTACCTTTTGAAAACTGTTGACCTTGAAGACAAGGCAGATCGACCAATTGAAGGATTCTCGGGAGGAGAGATGCAACGATTAGGAATCGCTCAAGCACAGATTAATTTCCCTGAGTTGTTAATTTTGGATGAACCTGCTGCAGGACTGGATCCTGAGGGGAGGGAGAAGGTTCTGAAGATTATGGAGAAACTAAGATCTGAGTCGACAATCTTCTACAGTACACACATACTTGATGATGTGCAGAGAGTGAGTGATAGAGTTGCCATTTTGAATAAAGGCAATCTAGTAGCACAAGCGCCGATAGAGGATTTGCTTGGAGGAAGTGATGGGATAGCTTATACTCTAGCCCTTGAGGGAGATGCTCAACGAGTACAATCAAAATTAGAGTCAGAATCATGGGTTTCATCTATAACTGAGAGAACAGAGAAGGGACAAACGCACTGGGTTGTGAATGTCACGGATGATGCAGTCGCAAAGAAGCAACTCCTGAGAATTGTACTTGCAGATGATAGTGTGAATGTTCTAGATTACGGATTAAAGCAATACGAGCTTGAAGAGATATTCATGAAGTTAGTGGAGGATGATAGTAATGATAACTAAGGAGTCATTTGTACCAGTCACTGAAACAGGATGGAGAATGGGATTCTCAATCATGATGAAAAGGGAATTGAAAGCATGGTTTGGAACAAAAGCATGGTGGCAACAGGCCCTTCTATGGAGTGCGATGCTATCAATGTTTGGAGCAGCCGGCATTCAAGATCCTGAAGCGGGTATGATGATTTTCTATATGATGGCTACTATCTTTCCATCGATTGCAACGATCATTATTGCTCATGAGAATATCCTTGAAGAGAAACGTTCAGGTTCAGCTGCATGGGTTCTCTCGAAACCTGTATCAAGAGAGGCATTCCTGCTTCCAAAGTTTCTAGGTCTTGCACTTGGATTCTCGGTCTCAATGATATTTATACCAGGAATGGTGGTGTATCTTGTATTCCTAGGAGTTGGTCTTGCACCAAGTCTATCAATCTACCTCATTTCCCTAATCCCAATGGCTCTTTGGCAGATGTTCCTGGCGTTTCTTACAATCTGCCTGGGTACGTTCTTTTCAAAGCCGGGTCCAGTGATGGCAGTACCTTTTCTATTTGTGTTCCTTGGAATCAATTTGGGACAGATAGAACTCATCAGTCCATATGGTCCATGGGGATTATACAGGATATCACTCAGTCTTATCGATGGATCTAGTTATCCTATTACTCCTGCAGTTGCCACATTGATTGTCCTTGTGGTATTGATTGCAGTAGCAATTTGGAGATTCAAGAAACATGAATTCTGATTGATAATAGGTTGAAGTATAGTTAATTGCGGTCCATTCCAAAAATGGAATGGACTATACTTCCTGTGAAGAACTAGAATAGAGAGTAGAGGAACTTATAGCTGATTAAGTTCAATTGAATCATGGTCGTGGAGAACCGTATCAGGTTTTGCAGGTTTGATATTGATGTAACAATCCCCAACATGCTCCAGGCTCAGTCCTAGGCGGCCTAGTAATTCTTGAAATTGCTCTCCCTCAACATATTCTAGTGTCATGATGGAACTAACATCTGGAATTTGTTCCATCACTTTCTTTTTGACATCACCATAGAGCGTAACTTCAATCATATCAATACCTTAGAAGGTTGTATAAATAAATAATTGGATACCTCAATGGTGTTTGTTGAAAGAAATTCAGGGTATTTCAAACTTAAGATCTTCAATTACAGATACCTTTCTCATTGACCTCTTTGTTATTGAGTTATTTGATGTGTACAGAACTCAGAAAAGTGGCAAGATTGATTTCACAGACAGTTCAACCTGAAGATTGATAGCATTTGAAATATTCAGATATGCTCAAGATGGACGAATCAAATTCTCGTGCTAGACTCTATGAGAGCAGAGGAGAAACCTCTGTCTTTATTGACATCGAAATAAAAGAAACTGGAGAAGTCCTTATGTCTGGTCAAGATGTAGGAAAAGGTCCTGAAGAGTATTGGGGAGACTCCGACTATGAATATTGGTTGTATGTCGGCCAAGAAAACAAAGATCTGCTACTCCTTTCACTAATCAAAAAGGTGTTTGGAGGAAGTAGTGAGGCATTCTCAAAGTTTAGAGAATTTCTTATAGAATACAAGATTCCGTATCAATTTGATTCATGGGTATGACCCTTGAAAGAGATGATTTGGTGATAAGAGAAATGAGTACATCGAGGAAGAAGGTAGCAACGATAGATGAGTACATAACTATGTTTCCGCAAGATGTGCAAGTTATCTTGAATGAAGTGAGAAAAACAATCCAAGAAAATGCACCTACTGCTCAAGAGGCTATATCCTACGGGATTCCTACATTCAAGTTCAATGGGAACCTAGTTCATTTTGCGGCATTCAAGAACCACATTGGTTTCTACCCCGGAGGAACATCAGCAATTCAAGCCTTCAAGGAAGAACTGACGCCTTACAAACAGGGTAAAGGATCTATTCAGTTCCCCTTAAACAAGCCAATTCCGCTTCAATTAGTAAAGAATATTGTAAAGTTCAGAGTAAAACAGAACCAACGGGAATGAGAAAATTATCTTGCTCTTCTAATTTCTTCCATAGCTTCAGGATTGACCAATGATGTAGTATCTCCTGGATCCTCTCCTAGGTATGCTGCACGAATCATCCTTCGCATGACTTTCGCGCTTCTTGTCTTGGGAAGGTCAGAAACGAACAATATTTTGCGTGGAGTAAGTGGTTTGCCCATTGCTTTTGCTACTGATTGCTTCAGTTCCTTGCGTAGCTCCTCTGAGGGTTCCACTCCGGGATTGAGTACACAAAAAACAACAAGCTCGTTGAGCTTGATTTTATCTGGTACTCCTATCGTTGCAGCCTCATTGACAGATGGGTGAGCAACTAGAACCGACTCTGCTTCTGCAGGTCCAAACCGTTTCCCAGCCACCTTGATAATGTCATCAGACCGACCAAGAATATACCATAGACCATCAGAATCGATTGCTGCAAAGTCACCATGAACCCATATATTATCCCATCTCGACCAGTAGGTCTTCTCATATCGTTCGGGATTCTTCCAAAATCCTCGTGTCATGCCAATCCAAGGAGCTTTGATGACCAATTCGCCAACTTTGTTTCGAACAGGATTTCCATCATCGTCGAAGACATCAGCTGCAATACCGGGGCATGGTCCTGAGAATGCGCACGCCTTCAGAGGAAGTAGGGGATTGCCCATTACAATACCACCAGAAATCTCAGTTCCGCCAGAATAGTTGATGATTGGAACTCTCTTCTTTCCAACCTTTTCAAAGAGCCACATCCACGGATCTGGATTCCATGGCTCTCCAGTTGAGCCAAAGTATCTCAGTGAGGATAGGTCATGTTTATCAGTTGGCTCATCTCCGTGTGTCATAAGAAGACGAATTAGAGTCGGGGAAACACCCAATATCGATATTTGATGTTTTTCTACTAACTCCCAAATACGGTCAGGACCAGGATAATCTACTGCTCCAGAATAGAGAAAGAAAGTACTTCCTAAGATCAGGGATCCAAATACTAGCCAGGGGCCCATCATCCAGCCCATGTCTACATTGGGACCCCATGCTATTACTTCACCAGCATGCAAGTCAGTTCCAAAAGCCATGTCTTGAGCTGACTTGATAGGAAATCCACAGTGTGTATGGACTGCTCCTTTTGCGAGTCCAGTTGTACCTGATGTATATATAATCATCACTGGAGACTCTGCATCTGTTATCTCAGTTTCAGAAATATCAGACTGATCATCTATTAGATCGTTCCACCAGTGGTCACGACCTGGCTTCATCTCAATTTGTAATCCAGCTAGGTTTAGAACTATCATATGTCTTAATGATGGGATTCTCTCAGCAGCTTCATCAGCAACAGACTTCATAGGAACTGTTTTACCTCTACGAACAGAACCATCAACAGTAAACATAGCTTTTGCATCTGCATCTCCTAGTCTGTCAATTATCGCATTAACACCAAATCCAGAGAATAGAGGTAAGATGATGGCTCCAATCTTAGCTATCGCAAGAAGAGCAACTGTAATCTCAGGGATCATTGGCATGTAGAGTCCAATAGAATCTCCAAAGCCAAGGCCTAGATCACGGAGAGCATTGGCAACTTTGTTCACCTCTCTGTACAATTCTTCATATGTCATTGATCTAACATTGCCATCCTCGCCTTCCCAAATTAGAGCTGTCTGATTCTCAACTGATGTGCCAATGTACTTGTCAAGACAATTGTGAACAATGTTCATCTTGGCGTTCACACACCATCGTGGCCAAGCAATACCTCGAGAGAGGTCTATAACTTCACTATATTGTTTATAGAATTGAATGTCCAGAAATTTGAGAATTGCATCGGTGAACCAACTAACATCCTCTGTCGATTGTTGCATGAGTTCATCAAAGGTTTCAATTCCATGCAGTTTCATGAATCTCGTTAGATTTGCTCGATCGACATTGTCTTTTGATGGTCTCCAGACAATATCGCCTCCGAACTCATAATTCTCTTTCATATACAATCTCTCATCAATCGTGAGGATGAATTCTCACATTATGTGCAAACGGTTATTGCTTAATATGACCCAAATAAAGAATTTGCAAGCCATTATCTATGTCATAATTGAATCATTGTCATTAGTCATTACTTACGTGAAACCATTGTCTTTTACCAATCAAATCCTAGCAAACAATATGCCGAATGCAGACACCAGATTGAGTGAACTCACCTCATTAGTTCAGGAAATTCGTAAAGCCCGGTCTAATCCAGCGAAATTAAAATCCCTCATTGAGAAGTATGAGCGAGATTTTGGGTCAGAGGCAGAGAATCAGGTTCTTGAGATTATAGCAACCACAACCAGAGATGCTTGGTCCGAGATTGCCAAGCAACGAGAGAACAATATAGATGGTATTCTTGATACCTTATGGAAATCATTTGAACACGTTGGTGGAGAATTTACAGTCGAGAGGTCTAAGAATTCTGCACAGATACATTGCACAAAATGCCCAATCGCAGATTCATATCTCAAAATAGGCAAGCCTGAGTATGGACTGATATTTCATTGCAGTACGGATCCTCACATTGTAGCAGGTTTCAATCCAGAGATGGAATTCAAAATTACAAAGCGTCTTATGAGTGGAGATGATTGTTGTAATCATTATTATCACCTAAAGTGATGCTATCTCAACCATCTACAATATTCTTGGGAAAATCCGACCTGTTTTTTCGCTATAATCAAGATATGTCTGACCAAACTTCTGTGTGAGAAATTTCTCTTCAGCGGTCATCTGCATGGGAAGCCCTATCCAACCAATAGATGTAATTAGCATAATCCAAAGTCCTGTTGTAAAGAAACCAAAGAGTGTAAGCATTACATGACTTAGATATTGAGGGTGGCGTACAAATCTATAAGGACCACCTGTTGCAAGTGTATATTTTGTCGGTATAGCTTGGAATAAAGGAGTGTAATTCACATTATAATACATAACCGAAATGCCTAAAGCTAGGTGAGCCCAGATTCCAACTAGTCCAAACCAATTCAACCAAGAGGGAAGACCAACTCCGATAGAGATGACAACTTCATCCCAGAAACCAAAGATTACTAGGATTATGAAAGCTATCTGGGTGGAAATATTACCACCCATAGCTAGTATCACTCCAATCTTTGCCCATCCGGGACTAGGAACTTTCCTTTCTTCTTCATCTTCCTGTATCTCTAAGGTGATTGAACCGGTAGGTAGTTCATTTCTTCTATATCTAATATACACACTAATCAAGGATGAAAGAAACCAAGCTCCTACAATCCCAATGACAAGAAAGACTTCGTCAGCCATTATGAAGTGATTCGTTAGTAAGCTTAAATCATTAATCATTTTTAGAGAATCTTTCGCAAAAGTTTCAGATTGATATTCTGACCTGTAAAAACAGTAGATAGGAGGGAATTCTAAATTTCTCTTGAGCAATTTATGTGCATATTGTAAACTGTCGATAATCATTCTTACATGGATACCCTACTGCTAGATGCATCATGCCAGTTCCGAGTTCTGAGAACCAAGAATAGATAGTACCCCCAGAAGGATCATTCAGATGTTCGCATATGCCAACCTCATGACTCCTACAGATTCTCTTGATGTCATCGAGTGTTATGTCATTCCCTGATTGAGAGAACCATTTCATGATTCGACTATAATAGGACCAAGCTCGGTCATCCTTGGGCATTGAGTCCAACTCCTTCATGGTACCTAGTATGAAGAAATTACATACAATTCTAAGTTCATCATCAGAAATTTCTCCATCGACCTTTATTGGTGTGCATTCAACACGTGCAGAGGTTCCTGTCTTGTCAGCGATGAGATAGACAATAGGTTGAGCATGAGGAATACTCTCTAGATAGTTGACAGCTTCTTCTACTGTAGAGAAATTGTCTAACGACCATCTTGTGGCAATATTCTCACGAATGCCTACTCCATTTGTTCCAACATAGAATGGAATTGAAGCAGTCCCTATTGCTAATCCAGTATCATTCAATCCATCAAAGCATCCGATATCAGCGAAGTTGAGACCAAGCACACTGTGTCTTCCAACTGGTTTCGTTTCAAGCATGTTAAGAAAACGAAGATCATCTTCTATCCAATCCATATGTCGTACAAAGATAGGCAGTCTATTTTGAGTTGATTCTCCGCGTACGAAGAATAAATTACATCCTTCTGAAGTCATAGGAAGAATATGTGTAGCCAGTACTTGATGATACTCAAGACCAATGCCATCTGAAAATCCTCTTATCTCTTCAAGTAAGTCAGGAGTGTGTTTTCTTAACTCGGTTTCGCAGGCATACATATACTCTAATCGCTCTGTATCAGGCATATGATATAATGGCCTGTCGACCTTCCGTGTTTCACCGAATGCACGTCCAATTTCATAGTAACTGCCTCTGAGTTGCAGATATTTCAAATTGCATCCTCCGATTGTATTGAATCAAGTTCTCAATTGAGGTATGAGGTTCAATATTGTATTATAAAATTAAGCAAAGATTGGGGTACTATGCTTTTGGATTTCAAAGTGACTATCTATTTCCGTGGTAGAAAAAGTAAATTGAAACCCACATCATGAATATGATATCATGGAAAGATTACAAACAAAGTGTTTTGAAACTGAATATGGAGTTATCGAGTATTACACACACATGAGTCCAGACCAACAATTGGTCAATCTCTATATCCATGGATTGGGAGATAATCGAAAATGGTTTGCCAAACACTTTGCTAAATATTCCTTGGATAGATTCTCATGGATTGTTCCAGACCTGTTAGGACATGGTAACTCATCAAAGAGTGAAAAAGATAAAGCATATACAATGAACAAACAAGCTGAATATCTAGCTGCTATTTTAGAAAAGGAGGAAGTGGAGCAAGTCAGTATACTGGCTCATTCTATGGGAGGTGCAATCGCAGTTTCCCTGATTGAAATTCTAGCTCTTAAGAGAACATCTATTTCCAAACCAAGACTTTTGTTATACTTGGAGGGAAATCTCGATGCTGGTGATGCATTCTTTTCGTCTAAGTTTGCTGAGATGTCCTTTCATGAATTCAGCCAAGAATTTGAATCGATAAGTAATAGAATACTAGGAGATTCAAAAGAAGAGCACATGAAAGAATATGTTTCAGCATTTCGCGAAGCAGGACCATTCACTATATGGGCATCCAGTAAAGATTTGGCTCCAGTTTCTAATAAAGGGGACTTACTGGATAGATTATTGACACATTGTGATTTTAATTGCTATTTTATTTTCGGAGAGAAGAATAGAGGTGTTTACTCATCTGAGAAACTTGTTAGGGATGCACACCTTCCCCTTCTCTTCATCCCTAGTGCAGGACATGGTCTTCATACTGAGAATCCTGCGTACTTTTGGGATGTGATCGGCAATTTAATCCAAAATACTTCAAGTCTTTGAATAGCGATAGAAGAGAGTTTTAGCTATCTCAATCGTAAATAGATACAAGAGAGCAATAAGGATGACAATGCTGAAGACAGGAGCAGAGAGTTGTATCAGATTGAGAGGAATTATCAGAGGTGTATATGGGATAATGAGAGTTATACAAAGCATACCCACCATAGCAAAAAGAAGTCGTCTACTTGGTCTGCTTTTGTAAAAGACTCTTCTAGTTCGTAAAGCAAGTAATGCAAAGATTTCAGTAATGACCGATAGGAGAAACCAACCCGTCTGAAAGAGCATTTCAGTTGCATGTAAAAGATAAATCAAGACAAAGAATGCAATAAAGTCAAAGATTGAACTTTGAAAGCCAAAAACAGTCATAAATTGGCTAATTATCTTGATATTCCACTTACGTGGGCGTTCAACCATTTCTGGATCTACATCATCGGTAGATAATGTGGTAGCAGGAAGATCTGTTAAGAGATTTAGAGCAAGTATCTGTTTAGGAAGAAGAGGAATAAACGGAAGCATTAGAGATAGCACTGCCATACTTAGCATATTTCCAAAATTGGCACTTATTGTAACAAAAATATACTTCAGCGTATTAGCAAAGGTATCTCTTCCTGAATCTACACCTTTGAGAAGAACACCCAGATCCTTGTCAAGAAGAACAATATCTGCTGCCTCTTTAGCTACATCCACAGCACCATCTATTGATATTCCAACATCTGCAGCATGTAGAGCTGATGCATCGTTTATGCCATCACCCAAATACCCAACGACATGTCCTGATTTTCTGAGTGCGATAATAATTCGTTCCTTCTGATTAGGTTCGACTTCAGCAAATAGACTAGTAGAACCGCATTGAACAACCAGAGCTTCGTCACTCATGAGTCGTATATCTCCACCAGTCAGAATATTTGGACTATCTATTCCAATTTGATGCGCAATATTTGTTGCAACTAGCTCATTATCACCAGTAATTAGCTTGAATCCAATCCCTCGAATAGTCAATTCATCTATGGTTTCTTTGATTCCAGGCTTTAGAGGATCATGCAGTACAATAAATCCAAGAAAGACCATGTCAATCTCATCAGATCGATCCACTATGGTCCGATTTCCAAATGGTTTGTATGCAATTCCAAGTGTCCGATATCCCTTGCTACTGAGAGTTTCATATAATGATAAAATCGTCTTTCTATGCGCTGATATTTGAAATGTTCCAGATTCGATAGTTTCTGCTTGACTACAGATATCGAGGATATTATGAACAGCACCCTTACAGAGTAATATATTATCATCACCGTGCTTCACAAGCACGCTTAATCGTTTTCTAACAAAATCATAAGGAATTTCATCGATCTTCTGGTAGGTACCCACCTCAACTTGTACACTATCAACGATAGCATGGTCGATAGGATTAGTATAACCACTTTGAAATTTGGAGTTCAAATAGGCATACTTCATTGTCTTCTCACTTGCTATTCCATTCATATCAATCGCGGAATGCAATACAATAGTTCCTGTTGTCACTGTACCTGTCTTGTCTGAACAGAGTAGATCCATTTCACCAAAATTCTCGATAGAATTCAAGCGTTTAACAATCACTCTTTCTTTCGCCATATTCTTCGCCCCTTGCGCAAGATTGATGCTTATCACTGCAGGGAGTAGTTGTGGCGTTATACCGACTGCTAAAGCAAGAGCGAATAAGAATGAATCAAATATAGGACGCATAAGATAAACATTGACTGCAAGAATTACCACAACAAATACAAAAACTAACTCCATGAGAAGATAACCGAATCTTGTTATTCCACGCTCAAATTCTGTCTGTGTTGGTCGAGTCTTAAGGCGCTCAGAGATTTTCCCGAATTCTGTTTGTTTTCCGCTTCGAACGAGTAACGCTTTTCCTGTTCCACTAATGACACTTGTTCCCATATACAGAGTGTTCGTTCTCTTGCTTAGTTGAGTAGAACTTGCTACAACTCCAGGGGATTTCTCGATAGGATAAGTTTCTCCAGTGAGTGATGCCTCATTGACAAACAGATCTCGAGATGCTAGAAGTCGACAATCGCCTGGTATTATATCACCAGCATTTAGAACTATAATCTCACCTGGCACCATCTCTTCAATGGGAATTTCTATCTCTTTGTCATCTCTTATGGCAGCGCCTCTAATCTGGATGATAGAAGTCAATTTTTCAATTGCATCTGCTGCGGTCCACTCTTGCCAAAAACCAAGTAGACTGCTGAGGAGAAGAATGCTGAAAATAATAAGCCCATCAAGATTATCATTGGAGAGAAATGAGAGAATTGCAGAGAATAGGAGAATGATTATGATTGGACTTTTAAACTGACTTAGAAAGAGTGCAATTACATTAGATCGTTTTTTCACCTTTATTGTATTAGGTCCATATGTAGAGAGTCGGTCTTGTGCTTCTTCTGATGTAAGACCACTTTCAGTAGCATCTAGGATTTCTAAGAGCGAGTCTTTTTCTAGAGCCCAAAAATCTTGACTGCTCACCATTACGAAAGTGGGTATCAATACTTGCTATTTTTATCTTACTACATATAAATTAGAGAATGACTTGACATCAGTTTGAGGATGAAAATACTGATGTAATGCGCCTAAGAGAGGGAAAGTTTGGATTTCCTAGTAGCATGTTTCGTTATTTCAAGATTACAGGACTTGTGCTTGATGCACCATTCTTCACACTTTTCTGCCCACTTTGCATCTTCATAAAGCAAATGACATTCTTCACATTCATAGAGTCCATTTATTTCCTTCATAGCCTAATTTTCACTTAGCTGAATATCACAATAGTGATAGAGGAAATAATGTCAGAATATCCAGAAAAAAGGGAGGGGGATCTCTCGTTCCTAATAGATACCTCTGGGTAGACAAATCATAGTCAACCTTGTATCACTAAGACTGCGCCATTGTGTTCAATGAATTTTGCGTGGTTGTTGCTCTCTAATATTCTGAGAAGGTCATAGGTTTCAGCCAAGGCAAGAATTAGCGAATGGGGGTCATATTTTCCATAGACCATTCTTGAAATCTCATAGATTGTTTGCGGCTTAGGAGTCAATAATGTAGCTGCTTTCTGAAGTTTCTCTGTATATTCAGTTTTCAGAGCTTTGATTCTGGCGTTGATATCAAGAATTGGTTCTCTGTGTCCTGGCAAAGCAACAAATCCCTCTTTTGAGAGGACTTTTTCTAAAGAATCTAGGTATGTTAGTATCCCAATTTTTTCTGAATCATCAAAGGAGATACTTGGATTTGAACTGATATCACCCAGAATGTGGTCGCCACTAAAGATTACTCTTTCTTCATCACATGAAAAACAAGATGAGCCAGGTGAATGACCGGGAACCCAAAGCGCAGAGAGTTCTCCAATACCTGTCTTGAAAATAGTCCCCTCGCTAAACTGTCGAGCTGGTGGAAACGATTCGCCAATCTGTTTAAAGAATTCAAGTCGGTTCTTAGGTATTGGCATCTTTGATTCACTCTCAAGAACACCAGAGGCGGTGATTAGTCTAACGAATGCCTTTGTATAACGCTCCATGTATCGATCATAATTGACAATAGATTCTGCATCTCTTTGGTGGACCCAGACCACTGGAGGATTGCTATGAAATCGTTCCCGTTCTCTAGCAATCTGAGCCACCATTCCCGCATGGTCCACATGACTGTGTGTGAGAAGTATCTGTTCGATATCTGATAGATTGCAGGATAATGCTTGAAGCCCTTGTTTGACTGCCAGCAGACTCTTCGAGGTCTTAGGACCTGTATCGATCATGGTTAGAGGCTCGCCTTCTATCAAGTAACAGTTTACAGGACCCACAGGAAAGGGTGTGGGAACTTTGATAGTATGCACTCCTTCGATAATGTCCATCATGATTGAGAAGACCAAGTAAGAAGATCTTGATATCAACAATATAAAGGGGGCTGTTTTTCTTCTAGAAAGTACCAATGAGAAAAAGGATATG
Source organism: Candidatus Thorarchaeota archaeon MP8T_1 (assembly GCA_002825465.1). The sequence continues at coordinate 5,784 of PJER01000028.1, read as the reverse complement.
GGAGAGCAAAGTCCCCCATATGTCATAACTATTTTTGCTTCTTCATTAGGAATACTAATACTAAGATTACGCTAACCGCACCTGCGGAGCCAAATATGAGTAACATCATCGGATTACTTTGATCAGGTGGTGTGCCGGACTCACTTGTTGTGTCTGATGTTGTATCTGTAGTTGATGCATCTGTGGTGTCAGAAGTCGTTGTTGTGGTAGATGTCGAAGTTGTAGGAGTAGTAATGATGGTAGAAGTTGTATCAGCAAGAACCGTATAGGACTCCTGAGACGACGATATTTGATTCCCTGCTTCATCAAATACCTGAATGTAATAGATGACAGTTATTCCCCCAGGTTGCTCAGGAATAATTCCCTCATAGGTTGTACCCGAAATCACATTCATTGGAACTGAATTCCATGATGATCCTCCATTCGTACTATAGAACAATGTTGGATCAACGATACCTGTGAGAGTATCTACAAGAGACGCTTTTACTGAAACACTCTCAAAACTATGTGGAGATTCAGGAGTAGTGCTAACTGGTACTATAGAAGGTGGAGTTGAATCTACAGTGATTGGATCAATGTAGATAGAGAAACTATCTGATCCTCCTATGTATCCCACCTTGCTGAAGGTTATATCAAGAGCGAATGCTGTGGCCCTGTATGGAATCCGGACCGTATATTCACCATTGATATCTTCAATCACAGTGCAACTTACACTATCTACTGTAGCTGTAATCGTTCCGGCTTCTACACCATTTTCACGCTCATCTTCCAGGAGTACCTTTACATCAATATAGTCCTCATCAGCAGAGAGACCTATCATCCCAATCTCTAATTCTTGATTTGCTACATTTACATCAAGATTGATTTGAGACACCAGAGGATAGGTAGACTTTGCATTCCACAGACTCAGAATTGGGACTTTGATACCGAGGTTATCATATAGCCATTGGTTCAAATCAATATTTGCCAGTTTAAAACCGATAATCTCACCTGTTAGAGTAAGATTAACACCTAAATCAAAACCAATTGTTGTTTCGAGATTAACATTGTTCAAGAGTACTTCTGCAATCCCTCCACTGGTATCACTATCAACAGTTGAAATAATTGCGAACATCTTGTCACTCACAAATGAAATCGAATCTCTGTCGGGAGTGCAATCTGTACCTGCAATATCAGCTGATATTACATTTGATATCTTGAGTAATGGTATGACATCCACGATAAGATCCAAACTGGCAAAATCACCAATCAATGGGATCATATCAAGGAAACCTATCTGATAATGGGTAAACTGCTGAATGTACTCAGAGATCCCAGGCAAGTCATATCTTAAATCAAGTATTTCAGTACCAAGTGGTATGGTTCTAGACGCGGACCAGATTTCGTTATAGAGAGTAATGGTTCCTGATGTGTGAAAACTATCCAATGTGATATTATAATCAAACCCAAATGTTGCCCACATTGAACATGCAAGCACAGGATCAGAAACTGATACATAGGTAGCAAATTCATCACCAGCAAAAACCTCAGATGGACGTGAATAATAGATATCGAACCCAAGAGTTGTATCGAATCCGACTTCCATTGTTGGAATAAAAGTGATGTTAAGACTTGAACTAGGAGAGTATGTCAACGGATATGTCCACTGAAAAATTTGACCTGCTAAAACTTTCTCAATGTGTTGAAAAGATGATGTGTAACTGGGTGGAAAATAATCTAATGGATTCTCTGTAGTTATAATCACAGTATCAGAGCCCAATAGACCACTTGTGTCTATAGCCACTACAGTAATGTTAACAGTCCCTGTTGATTCTGATATAGGAATAGTTGTTTCGAGAATCCCCGCTACAGGATTGTACAAATCTATAACAGATGTAACCACTCCATCAACAATGACTTGAACATCTGTAATTTGGTAGTTGTAATTTGGATCTGAAACCATTGCCTGCAAATCTACTGATGATGCGGTTATGACTTCAGAGTCCATAGGAGTTAAGATTTTAATTTGAGGCGCTTGTTCCAAAACTCCTTCAACCAGAATCAGAGATTCTCCTACATCATTGGAGCTATAGAGTTCCGACCATGACCCTGCGGAGTATAGATGAAACTTCATATACAGAGATCTGGTCTGACCAATATTGCTTCCATATTCCCAAGACTCAGAGAGTAACCACCCCATCCATGTGTCAGAGTACTCTGGTCGATAAATATGAGGGCCCGGAAGTAACCTAGTAAAGTTTGAACTATCGTAAGGAAGAATTGTTTCATCTGGCCACCATACGATATCTCGTCGCATATCTGCACGAAGATCGATATCCCAGACCGGTGCATGAACAACATAGAATTCAAATTCTGGAAATATAGCCCAATTTCTCTCTGCTATTTGACAGGGAATCATTATTGGACTAGGTTGATCATAAGTATAATTGTACCAGTTGACTCCATTAACAAATACCTCACCGAACATGTGCAGAAAACTATGTTTGCTGTAAAGGCCTTCATAATATACCTCAAAGGATTGTGGAGGCACTACCAAGAAGGGCTTGTATAATGAAAGTGTGAATGCATTACACTTACCTGAGCCCCATCCATAGTTCCCAGATGCCTCATTGGGTAGGGTAACATCCCAAGTAAACCAAGCAGTTTCATTAGCATTTATGTCCCAGTTGTTCATTGAAGCTTCTACAAACCATGCCCCATAATCAGAACTCTCAGAAATTATAGCGACAAATTGAACTAAAATAACTGGGCCACTTATTGATATTGGTCCTTTTACTTGGAACCAAATTCTAACCTCTCCACCAGGTTGCATCCATGTTACCCAACTACTGTCACCATTTGTGATATTCTGGTAATAAATTGCTGTTAGATTCGGTTTATTCGGATCAATATCAGCAGGTATGAACTCAGATGGTGCAGATGCACTTTTCTCTGATTCTATCACAAAATCAGGTATCGAATCAATTGATTTTCCATCGAGAGAATATACAGATGGACATTCTGAATCCTGATTTGGGTCAATATCATACTTTTCATTACTATTAAATTGCATTCTGGTTTCTTTATTTTGTGTTGTATTATCTATGATGCTGGAATGATGTGTACTCACTGTCATCATAGGTATTATCAAACAGAATATGATTAACAGACTAGAAAAAAGAATCCTTCTATTGTTCATTATCGTAATAGCCCCTTTCAAATGTGTAAATGCCCACTCGAGCCCCTGTAACCTTAGTTCAATCTTATGTTATATTTCTATTTTGTAGGCATTTTTTGGTTGGAAAATATAAAAAGAAAAGGGTGGCTCAATAAAAACTTGCCAGGGAAAGATCCCTGAAACCTTAACCCGTCAGCCTATACCCCTAGTCCATCTGAGATGCTTTTTCATTCTTTAAAAGAGACTTATTATTGGGGTATTCACGAAATATTAACCCACTCACAATTTGGTTCGGTGAAGTTGGATAGGAGGATTAAGTGATGGAAGAAAGAATAACAAATATCATAATTGGAATATTGATGATTGCAGTTATTGCGAATAGCTCTATATCACTAGGATTGTATAATCAAATACAAGGCTATCAGGTTTCTTTCAATATTGAGGAGTTAGAAGATCAGATTGAGAGCCTTCTAATCCAATTAGATGATTTAGAAACAGGTGTAGCATATCTCAATGAGAGTATGATTGAAGAGATTCAGACTATCAAGGCAAACCTCACTGAATTACAACAGACATTAGATAGCCTGAACCTCGATGAGATTACTCAACAACTTGATGAGATTACTCAGCAACTTGATTTGATTGCTCAACAACTTGAAGAGATTCAGATAAGGATAGACCAAATTATGGAATCGACTGGCATGCGAGACTTATCTATGATGGACTACAATCTTACCGGGACTTTCTCAAATTGGTATGTTAGTCCATGTTATGTGGTAAATGGAACTGAGGACGGCATATATTTGGGTTGGTCGCATGATATTACGACTCCTATTGTAAAAGGGCTGTGGAAGTGGTTTTTACTTGGTCTAAATACACCCGAATATGATATCGATCCTTCGGTCATTCAAGGAAACTATACGATTATCGTACTCATTTGGTCACCCTATAGGAACATCAGCACGAGCTGGAATTCAGTTGATGCACTTGCAGTTCTTGAAGATTGGTATGACTCAGGTGAATGGTACAATATCAACGATACTATGTCAGTTCGCGGAGTTGGTGACGTAATCGAGATGACATATTCCTACGAACTCAATATTACACCTCCTAATAGAAGTGGACCATTCACTCTACTCAGATTGAACGAGAACTTCCCTGAAGGTGAATATAGGATAATGATGGCATTGAAAGAAGTTACGTGATTCATCTCCATAATCAGAGGTTTAGCCATCTTTTACAATCTCCAAGGATTGCAATATTATGAGAAACTGTCAACTAGGTGGACAGACTTAAGAAGTGAACCGTACTTACTTGATTTTCAAGTAATTGTGGTTCAGGTTGGGGCATAACTGTTGAGTAATAAAAAGCATCCCTTGCATATGGCTGTAGCGAACCTATTTGAGGATAGCATTTCTTCCGATTGCCAGTTGATAAGAGATGCGGCATGCGGGGGAAATCAGTATATTCCCTTGTTTGTCTCCGAGGAAAAATCGAGGAGCACCAAGTATTGTGATGTTGATCTGTTGGTTCTCAAAGAGGGGAAAATCAAAATAATTATTGAGATTGAAGAAACAAACATCAAGCCAATTCAGATATGTGGAAAGTTTCTTGCTTCTGCACTATCCCAATATTATATCCATAAATCTATGAATGCCAATCCTGTGGGGATGCATAATTCTGTCACATTCATTCAGATTTTAGATTCATCCAAACTTAAGACCGATGAAACATCTAAATTTAAACAGCGGGAAAACTTGGAAAATTCAATAAATAGTATTTTACCAGTCAAAGAAAGTAACGTCACAAAGTACAGGCTCTTTTACGGAGATATATCACATTTTACGAACAGAGAGAAGTGTAGTGACTTATGGTATTCATCAAAGAAGCTTGTAGATAAACATCCAAACAAATTCTACGATAGGCTCAACTGATTGAACTAAACATTGCAAAAGAAAAGGGTGGCTCAACAAAGACAGGTACTGGGAAAGTTCCCTGAAAACCTGACCCCATCATAAGCCTGCACCTCTTCTGTCCGAAGACAGAACAAGCTGTATTCACGATTGAATCGTGAAAAACATAGGAGGTGATCCATCCGCAGCTTCCGCTACGGATACCTTGTTACGACTTCTCCCTACTTGCGACCCCAAGATTCGTCATCGCCCAATGGACGACACCTCACCCCAAGGCCGCTCGCATGGAGCGACGGGCGGTGTGTGCAAGAAGCAGGGACGTATTCTCCGCGCGATAGTGACACGCGGATACTAGGGATTCCAGGTTCACGCGGGTGAGTTCCAACCCGCGATCCCGACTACGACTGGGTTTCGCGATTGACTTCACCTTTCGGCGTTGTGACGCATTGTCCCAGCCATTGTAGCACGCGTGTGGCCCCGCCCATATCGCGGCATACTGACCTACCGTGGCCCCCACCTTCCTCCAGCTTTTCGCTGGCGGTCCCCCTAGTGTGCCCCGTCAGAGCCAAAGCTCCCGGCTGGCAACTAGGTGGCAGGGATCTCATTCGTTGCAGCACTTAAGCTGATACCTCACGGCACGAATTTACGATGGCCATGCACCAGCTCTCAGCTCGTCGAGCAAGATCATCAGTCTGGCTCTCATTCGGCTGTCTG
>PJER01000134.1 GCA_002825465.1 Candidatus Thorarchaeota archaeon MP8T_1 | reverse complement strand
GAGGCGGGGTGTGTATGGGTCTATCTTCTCGAGGATGACACACGAGTTGGTGCCGCATTTGTAGGGCCTTCTCGGTTTGCTGTTGATGCCATTGCTGAAACCGAGGTTGGTGCAATGGGTGAAACGATATCTGGCTCACTGCAAGGTGTCCAGTTCTATATAGGCACTATGTCCTTGGAGAACATATCCAAGAGGGCAGATGCGTCAGATCTTCAGAGGCAAGGATTTCAGAACACTCAATCCTTCATCGCAGAAATTGAGTCAGCAATGAAGGACCAACTGAATGGCGATCATTCAGAGACCAAGATTAACCAGAGAGAGTCTTCACAGATTCTTCTAGGTCGAGACTCTAGGGGAACTAAACTCATACTTGTTCTGAGTGAGAAGAAAGGGCTAGTCTTCACTTATGGAAAGCAGGTCTTTGTCTTGGGTGACGATAATCTAGTTTCGGTGAGTAAGTCTGGAGTTGTCGTCACAGGAAAGAATGGCAAGCAAATCATCGTTGGCAAAGGTAGAATCCATGGCTTGGACAGTTTCGTTGACATTGGTCAGATTGTCACAGAATCTGTGACTGAGGCGATGAAGGGTCTAAAAGGCTTGAAGTCGCTCAAGTCCATGAAGCAGACGATGAAGGGATTTCCATATGATAATGTGGATGACTTTGATTGGGACGATTAGAAGTCAGATACATAATAATGCGTATTGAGCGACAGGGTACTCATACCCTGTCAATTTTGCTGATGGATTTCACTTGACATTGCTTGTTTTCTTTAACCACCGATACTCGCGCAAGCTACGATTAGAGTGTCCTCTGTATTGCCCTCGGACGAATTTGCAGGTCATAGAGTGAGTGATACTTGCCTTTGAGCTGCATCAGTTCTGCGTGTTTTCCAGACTCGACGATTCTTCCATGCTCTAATACTACGATTCTATCGGCATTTACGATGGTTGACAGCCTATGGGCAATGACAATGGATGTTCGGCCCTTCAAGAGTACTTTCAAACCTTTCTGGATTGCATACTCAGTATAGATGTCAATAGAACTTGTTGCCTCATCAAGTATGAGGATTTTTGGGTCGGCAAGAAGAGCTCTGGCGAAGCTAACTAGTTGTCTCTCCCCTTCCGAGAGTCCAGCACCACGTTCGCCCACCTCGGTATCGATCCCTCTTTCAAGATTCACAATGATTCTTTTTGCTCCAATAGCTTCAAGGGCTGCTACAATTTCCTCATCTGTGGCATCTGGATTACCATATCGTATATTCTCTTTGACAGTACCTATGAATAGAAAGGCGTCTTGAAGAACAAGGCCAATCCGTGAATGGAGAGAACGCTGTGTGACCGATCTGATATCAATTCCATCGATCTTTATGGAACCACTACGCACATCGTAGAATCTATTCAATAGGTTCACAATTGTTGTTTTCCCTGCTCCGGTATCGCCTACGATTGCAATAGTTTCTCCAGGCTCTATCTCAAGGTCGAAGTTTTCCAATACGACTGGACCTTCCCCGTATCCGAATGTTACATTATCAAAATGGACATGCCCTTTTATTTCCGGCATGGGAAGTGCGTCAGGGGAATCTTGAACCGACGATTCTGTATCCAAAATCGAGAAGACTCTTTCTCCTCCCGCGAAAGCGCTCTGAACAGCTGTATAGAAGTTAGCAATTATGAGAACTGGTCGAAAGAAGCGATCACTAAATTGAACAAACATTACAACAGTCCCAATTGTGACGACTGGAGTCAGAATTGGGTTAATATAGAGAAAGCTTGAATCAAGAATAAACCAGCCTCCAAAGAGTAGTATTATGGCGGTTCCGAGTCCACTGATGAATCGTATGACCGGGAAAAACGAAGCTTGAGCTCTACCTGCTTCAACATTGGATTGATAGTCTGCCTCATTATATCTCGCAAAGATCTCAGCACTTGTCCTCTCTCTCGCAAAGCTCTTAGTGACCTTTGCACCTGATATGCTCTCAGCAAGATTTGAAGTAACATTCGAAATTGTTTTTCTTGTGTGTCGATAGGCTTCTCTCATCTTCTTTCGGAAATAGATTGTCGTGACGAGGAGAATCGGAATTATCATAAGTGAGACTATTGCGAGTCTGAAATCAGCGACAAACATTGCCCACCCGATTGCAAAAACAACAAAGATTTGCGCAAAGGTGTTAATGAGTTCCCCTCCCAAGAGCTCGCTCATTCGATCTACATCATTGGTGAGTCTTGATATAATTCGACCACTTGAGGAGTGATCATGAAACTCCTCTGACATTTCCTGCAGATGGGTGTATAACTCCTGTCTGATATCATAAACTGCTCTCTGCCCCATGAGTGACATTAGGTAGCCGCTTGCATAGAGCGATATCCAGGTTAAGACTTGCAATAACACGTACAGGCCCGCTGTAAGGGTAAGTGACTGCAGATCAAGATTGACAAAATCCACGTCTATGGCTTGCTTGAGAACAAATGGTGACCATACACTCAGGATGATTGTCGCAGCTGTCACTATGATGACAGTCAGAAACAGCTTTCTATAGGCAAGCAAATACTTGACCATGCGAATTAGGAGAGCGGAGTCTGAATATTCATAGGTTCTTGCATCTGGATCGTCCGCGCTATCGAGTGTTCTACTCATCACCGTCACCTCCAGATGCTTTAGCAACAGCAAACGGGTCTATTGCTACACTTGCCGCTAGTTCCATCTCTGTGAGAGTTTGGTGGATATTGTTGTATATTCCCTCATTTGCAACAAGTTCCTCATGACTACCTTTTTCGGCAATCCGGCCCCGCTCCATGATTACTATTAGGTCTGCATTGCGTACCGTGCTTAACCTATGTGTTATGATGAATGTCGTTCTACCTTTCATCAAGTTCTCAAGAGCTTTCTGTATGAGCATCTCAGTCTTGGCATCTACTGAACTTGTGGAGTCGTCAAGTATTAGGATTCTCGGGTCTGCCAATATAGCTCGTGCAATAGCTAGCCTCTGCTTCTGTCCTCCACTTAGAGTAACACCTCTCTCTCCAATCTCTGTATCATATCCATTTTCGAGGGTCATAATAAAATCATGAATCATAGCCGCTTTTGCGGCATCCATCACCTCCTCGATGGATGCTTCTGTACGACCGAATGCAATATTCTCACGAATCGTTGTTGAGAACAAGAATGGATCTTGATGGACCATGCCAATTCGTTTTCTAAGGTCATTAAGTCTGTACTGCCTGATATCTATTCCATCTATGCATATCTTTCCTGGAGCTTGTACTTTCAGCTTTTTCCCCTTGAAATCGACGTAACCATCTATAACCTTGTGTTCTTCGTCATCAATGACTACAACACCCTTGTCATTCACTCGATAGATTCTGTCTTCGTATGTGACTGTACTATTATCATCTATATCATAGAACCGTGGAATCAAATTAACGAGGCTAGTCTTTCCTGAACCAGTCCCTCCTAAAAGCGCTACAATCTGTCCTGGTCTAATATGGAGAGTAACGTCGCGTAAGATATAGCTGCCGCCTCTGTAACTGAATGAAACATTTTGAAAGTCCACAGCTCCTACAAATTCTGAGGCATCTACCGGGTCCTCTGGATCCATCACCTCATCAATGGAATCGAGTATGTAGAATGTACGGTCTCCCGAGGCTGATGCTCTCTGATACATACCAACCCCCCAACTTAGGAAACGCGCCGGTAGCACAAGCATTCCTACAAGGGAGATGAATCCAACAAACTCACCAAGAGTTAGACCTGATGATTCAATAATCGCATATCCTCCGATATATATCAGGAATCCAATTGCTATTCCAAATAAGGAGGGTAACATTGGTTGAAAGAACGCCTCGAGTTTGCTTGCTTGTACTCTTCGATCAAGAAATCCTCTATTCTCTCTCTCAACTCTGTCTGCCTCTCTGTCTTCAGAAGCATATGCTCGTACGACCTTGTGTCCAACAACATTCTCTGCTAACACTGAGCTAAGTACACCATACTGATTACGGGCGCTAAGAAAGACTGGTCTTACTCTTTTCGCAAAGACATAGATGAAGACGAAAATAACTGGTATTAGTAGGAACATGTACATTGTCAGCGAAGCGCTCACACTCAACATCACAATGTAAGTCCCAATCAATTGTGCTGCTCCAATGAATAAGACACGATATCCCCAATAGAGGAATTCCCTCATTGTACTGACGTCTGTAGTCACACGTGCTAGTAATTGTCCCGTTTCATTCTGGTCATAAAATGCAAGGTCTTTTTCCATCAAACTCTCATAGAGTTCCTCACGCAGAGAGTAGATTACAAACTGTGATGAGATTGCAGATCCATAACGTCCAAGCATATCAAATATTGCGTAGAAAACTCCCAATCCCACGAAGAGGACTACATATGGTATGAGCAAATCGAGTTGATTTCCAAGAATGACCATGTCGACTATTTCAATCATTACTAGCGGTGTGAAGAGATTGAATGCAGTACCAATTGCCGATGCAGTGAGAAAGCCAAAGAAGAGCTTCTTTCTCCTCATGGCATAGCCTGTGAGTCTACTAATATGACCCATATAATTACCACCGGCGTTTTAGAATTTTCAAATCCCACATGATAAGAGTTTTGAAGAGTACTAGTTTAGATACCTTCTAGTAAAGCCTCAATTCATTACTTGCAGCTATGAGCAAGTTTCTCTCCTAAGCTGCGACATTCAACTAGTATTTGCTCTCCGGGATAGTCTTTTGCTTTGATTGGTTGGTCGATAACCAAGGTTCCGCCAAGTTCTTTCAATCTAGCAGCAATCTCATCTGGAGCTTCCCCACTCCACCCATATGAACCGAATGCCGCTGTAGGTAGCCCATTCAGATTCTGCATTTCGGCAAGTATGCGTTTAACCATCGGAAGCACTTTTTTCATTCTTGTTGAGCTTCCAATTGCTAAGGCGCAGAAATCATCGATATTATTGAAATCTTTTGCATCAATCACAGCACACTCGGTTCCTGCGGATGTAACGCCTTCTTGAATCGCCTCCGCCATCGCCTTTGTTCGTCCCCTTGTACTCTCGTAGATAATGCCGACTTTCATCTTTACCCAATCAAGCCATCGGTATAATGAAACAAAAGACTATCGCAAGGACAAATACCTCTTATCTATACCACTTTCTAGATAAGGGCAGATGTCTTCTCCCAAATCAGGTATGATGACACAATCAAAGCAAAAGGCTGAGAAGGCTTGTGCAGTTCTGGCTCGCAAGTATGGCAAATCAGTAAGCGAACGTAAACTCCCTCCAATCGATGAACTAGTGATGACCATCTTAAGTCAACATACCTCTGACACGAATATGTTCAAGGCTTTTGATAGTCTAACGAAAAACTACGCCTCTTGGGAACAAGTCCTTAATGCACCCCAGGGTGAACTTGCTCAAGTAATCCGATCATCTGGAATGTTCAATCTAAAAGCAAAGAGGATTCAGCGAGCACTTCGAGAGATAAATGAACGAGTTGGAAAACTAGACCTTGCGCTTCTCGAAGACATGCCACTCGAAGAAGCAAAGACCTGGCTCACATCATTGCATGGCGTCGGGCTAAAGACTGCAGCAATTGTGTTGTTGTTCTCATTTGGAAGGCCAACTCTACCTGTTGATACACATGTCTGGCGAGTCACAAAACGATTAGGAATCATAGGTCAGAAGGTATCACG
>PJER01000133.1 GCA_002825465.1 Candidatus Thorarchaeota archaeon MP8T_1 | reverse complement strand
ATGAGCTCATGATATGAATGCGTTCATGCACACATATACAGACTCTTTGGGTCTAAGGGAGAGAGAATAATGCTGAGGGAGTAGGTCCCTCAGCTCATTTCATTTCAGTTTGTGCTTCTTTACGAATTCAGTAAGCACATCTACAAGATCTGGTTTGCCAATCTCTTGCAGGTTATATTTGACCCTTACACTTGGTTTGGAAATCTTGATGACGCGACTCAGGTCTATTGGTGTTCCAATCACAACTGCATCCACATCAGACTTGTTGATTGTCTGCTCAAGTTCTGTCATTTGCTTTCTGCCATAGCCCATAGCTGGAAGGACTTTCTCAAGGTGATTGTATTTCTTGAAAGTGTCTTTGATACTTCCAACGGCAAAAGGACGTGGGTCAACTATGATAGCTCCAGCCTTCCGCGCTGCAATAAAGCCTGCTCCATATGGCATATCTCCATGTGTCACAGTTGGACCATCTTCCACAACAAGGACACGTTTTCCACGAATGGTTTCCATGTTATCTATGATGAGTGGTGATGCTGCATCAATGATGATCGCATGTGGATTGACAGACATGATGTTATTTCTGACCGTTTCGATGTTCTCATAATCTGCGGTGTCAATCTTGTTTATGACTACGACATCAGCCATTCTGAGATTGGTTTCGCCAGGATAATATGATACCTCGTGACCTGGTCTATGTGGATCAGTTATTACAATGAGCAGGTCTGGCTTGTAGAAAGAGAAGTCATTGTTGCCACCATCCCAAGTGATGATATCAGCTTCCTTTTCTGCCTGCTCGAGTATCTCTCCGTAATCCACTCCTGCATAGAGAACTACACCCATGTTAATCATTGGTTCGTATTCTTCTCGTTCCTCTATAGTGCATCTGTACTTGTCCATGTCCTCGAACGTTGCATATCTTTGTGCAATTTGGGTTGTGAGGTCTGGATCGTATGGCATGGGGTGTCGGATATTAACAGGTTTGAGACCTAAATCTATCAGAATTTGGTTGACACGTCTTGAAGTCTGACTCTTTCCACAGCCGGTTCTCACAGCACAGACTGCAACGACCGGCTTTTTACTCTTGATTGACGTAGTTTTCGGACCCATAAAACGAATATCAGGACCAAGTTTGTTTACCCAAGCTATCTTGTGACCAACCGTTAGATGCGGAAGATCGGAATAAGCGAGGATGCATTGTTCAACATCGAACTGCTTGATTAGTTCTGGCAGTTGTTCTTCAGGATAAATCTTGATGCCTTTTGGATAGAGCGGTCCAGAAAGTTCTGGAGGGTACATTCGGTCTCCAATTCCAGGAATCTGCTCTGCAGTGAAGGCCACAACTTCATAATCTTCGTTGCTTCGGAAATAAACGTTGAAATTATGAAAGTCTCGACCAGCGGCACCCATGATTATGATTTTCTTTCTACTCATTTTAGAGTCTACTCCCTATGTAGGTGGATTCCAATCAATCCGGCTCTGAGAGGGGGTTAAGAAATTGTTGGTTTAGTCAAGAAAGCATACGATTGACAGTTCAGAAGTTTTCAAAGGAATTTCCGGATAGTTTTACTAGAATGGATTAATAGTAAGTATGCTTTCGGAAAATCGTAGTGAAAATCTTCCGAACCAACGTTCGGAAAATCGAGCTATAGATGGAAGCAATACAAAGCGTTAAATATGCGGTGCTTTCAGTATGATAGAAATGTGCTCTTTTGAGCCCGTTGCCGGAATGATAAGTGGGGTGCATTGTTGAAGCTACTTGAATTGGCTTTGGAGTCAGTGAGGATTCTGAAAGAGGCGGGAGAAGAAGGAATCAAGAGTGATGTTTTGGCGCGGCAGCTAAATACCCCAAAACGAAGAGTCTATGATGTTATCGCTGTATTGAAGGCACTCGGTCAAGTGGATACAAGTAGAAAATTCGATGGTACTACAATTGTGTGGATCGATCGATCAAAGGATTATGTTCCAAAGCAAACCTATGAAGAGCTCAGAGTACGCCTTAACCAAGAGAGCGAAGAACGCAAGCAGTTTCAGGTACAAGTTGCTGAACTTAAAGAGCAACTAAGAATAACAAGATCGAAACTGCGTAGAGATGTACAAGCCGTTGAGATGGCGAACAAAACTGAGTTTTTGACCACACAACTTCGTGTTCGAGCGCTATCAAGTAATGGAATCAAACGTGTTGAGCATTCTGGCATAGAGGTTCTTATTGAAACCCACGAGTCTGGCATGGTCGTAGATCCCTCCGAAATAGAAGTAGATGAGAATGAAGCACTTCTGAAGAACCTCCAGAGAATATAGGTATATCAGACATCTCTGATTTCGACTAGACTACCTCTACGTACTTTCTTTAATTGATCTATCTGATCTTCATCAGTACTGATTTTCCCCAAGATGTTGACTTGGCTATAGGTACGCATATCCTCCAGATAGATACAGAGTGAGTCTCCAAGCGGAACATATGCAATGTCACCTTTCTTTACATCATTCGTAGGTTTTGCATTTCCTTTCGATATGCCCAGTGTGATTTGCATCTCGTTGCGAACTAAGGCTGCTCTTCCTTCGATAGGAAGCCTCGACTTTATTTCTTCAACAACAAGCGGCGCATATATTCGATTAATAGTTCCGTTAATCACAACGTTATCTTCGAAGACAAATACAAGACGAATATCTGTATCACTCAAATCTGGCATATGATTTCCTCTGAGTAAGGTCTTAAAATGTTCTACGCTCAGTTATTCAGCAAAGGCTTAATTGGCCACATATCTTGCTAGATTTGGAGAGAACAAGACTGGTATCCACGAAACTTGATGTTGCATTTGTTGTTGATACAACAGGGTCCATGAAAGATGATATTAGTGCAGTAAAAGACAGTCTATCGGAAATTGTAAACCACATAACGTCAAGAACCAAGGATCTTGCAATTAGGTTCGGTGTAGTTTCTTATCGGGATCATCCTCCACAGGATAGGTCCTATGTGACTAGGATTTTTGATTTCACTGATCGTGTGAAGCGAGTTCAAAAACTCATTGCCGACCTTCAACCATCTGAGGGCGGCGATACACCTGAGGCAGTTGCAGATGGGCTTTTTGATGCACGTACCAAGCTCTCTTGGGAGAAAGAAGCCTATAAGGTACTCCTTCTTGTTGGAGATGCGCCTCCACATGGAAAGAAGTACAATTCCATCGGTGACGATTTTTTTGTTGATGGATGCCCCAATGGCTATGATCCAATTGAAGAAGTCCAGCAGTTCAGAAAAGACTTTGGGACAACGATGTTCATTTTCATCTGTGGATGCAATCCTCTAGTTGAAACATCCTTCAGGCAGATTGCAGATTCAGTGGATGGAGGCAAGTACTATTCTCTGCTAGAAGCACATGAGCTTCCTGGGGCTATACTGCAAATACTTGAAGGGGTCAGTGATCTTATTGAGGCCGATCGGAAGGTACTATCATATTATGAGTCTAATGATGGGACTTTTGATATGGGTGAAGCCGCTTCAACTTTAGGTCTTGAGGTTAGAGAGCTGAAAACATCACTCTCTCGTCTTCTTGAATTAGGTCGGATTACTCGTTGGCCAAAGGGAAGACCCCTCTCGTCTGAGCAGATTGGCATATCTGTCAAGCTTGGAGAAATTCCAAATAATATTGTAGCAGGAAAGGCTTTCAACTACTCAATGAGAGTCAAGAATCCGAGTTCGGCCATTGCAGGCATTCGTGTGATTGCTTCACTTGTTACGTCGGAAGGCGTATCCGAAGTCACAAATGAACGTCATGATATATCTGCGAGGTCTGATAAAGTGCTGGAGCTTAAGCTTGTTGCCATGACTGATGTCAAAGGCAAAGCGACATTACGAGTAGAAGTCTTTTACGGATCGAGATCCATCGCAACAGAGATTTATCCAACTAGGATTTATTGAAGGGGGCTGCCTAGTGAATCTAAAAGCCAAACAGGGCAGAAATCAAAAAGGACTCTGTTTTGTATCAGGCGAGGATTCTGATTTTGAGCGGGGTGTATACGAAATCAGTTTCAGTGGAAAATCAATACTGGTTGACATACGTAAGTCTCCAAAAATCCCAAGTGGGACAATAGTTCTCGATAATCGCATTTTTTCCTATCTTGCCTGTGAAGATGGTGTTGATGTAACTCTCACCAAGAATTCATCTGACATTTCCCAGTGCAAGGAGCTCGAGCTATCTGTTGTATCTCTAAGGAACATAGAAAGCAAGTCAATAGGTGAAGCCATCTCCAAAAGGATAGGAGATCTTCAAGATGACTTCGAAGGATTGATACTTCAAGAGAATCAGAGAATTGTAGTAGACCGTCTTGGAATACAATTCACAGTCCATTCAATTGAACCACTAAATAAGAAGCGAGGACCATGTCGAGTTATATGGAATGATTTGGAGAAGATACACCTTACGCCTGTTGCAGGAATTCCAGCATACAACCTCGTTTGCGTGATTGAGCTTGGCGCAGCTGCACATATTGAAGATGTGAAACAAGACTCAACTCCCGGAGTAACTACGACGATTTCTCGATATCAAGCTACTCTTGGTGTTCTTGACCAGATAATGTCAAACTATCCAGAATATGGAACAAATTCTTACTTCTCAGGTTTTGTTTATTCAGATGAAGTTGTGCCATTCTCATTATTTGATTCTCAAACAGGCTCTCCAGTTGAAATTTCATTGTTGTATTCTAAATCCCTATTAGAATCCTTCAGCGAATGGGTTCATGAAGAGGTTTCAAATCACAAGAGTAAGCCTTCAAATCCCGGTGAAGCTTTGTCTACCGCTCTTCTTCGTGGATCTGATTTTTCTCAGATGCACGAACATCCGACTTTGATTCTTTTCTGTTCGAGCGGTGTGCATTCTCATGGTCCTAATCCTGTTAAGATAGTGAAAAAAAGTCATGAAGATCATAAAACTCCAATTCTTTGTGTATCTGTTGGGACTGGCTCAAATAAGGATGTCTTGGCAGAAATAGCTGCAATCACAAAAGGATTAGTAGTCGACATCGACTCAATGAGTGATGTATCCAGGATTAATGACATGATTGCACAATATTTCGAGAATAGGAGCTGACATAGATGGCTGATGATTTACCCACGCACTTGCAAGCGCTGTATAATAGCGGTGAGATTACTGGATTCATCTCAGCAAGAATGCCATTAGAGAAGCTAACAACAGGGTGGATGGAACATGGTCTTCTACAGAAAGCCCTCACTGGAAAACTACAAGATAAGAAGAATCAGGAACATCTCATCATCCCCGCCGATCGGTTTGCTCGCTTAACAAAAGACCTAGAGGGAACAACTGACTCATTTGTCGGATTGTTAATTATTGGCCATCGAGGCCTCAAAAAGCCAAAATTCTATGTACTCATCTACCGTGCTCCTGATGATAATTTTGAGTCTATGACTACTGTGGCCTTCTGGACGAAAACCCTGAGTCCTTCAGATACAATTCATTCTATTGCACGTCGTACATTTGGTCAGAGCACGTCATCAAAAAAGAGTGAACTGGATTTCGATTATATCGAACAGATGCGGATTGATGCATCCATGGGTCTAGTTCAGGATTTACTATCTCTTCGAGTAAAAAAAGGAAAACACAATACAGCAAATTGGATTCGTGATGCTATAAAGAATGTAGAATCACATGATGAAGTTATAGCTTACGCGGG
>PJER01000132.1 GCA_002825465.1 Candidatus Thorarchaeota archaeon MP8T_1 | reverse complement strand
AAGATCAAGACCTAATATCTGAAAGGCCCCAATCAATACAGCTGTCACTAACGCAATTAAAAGCGCAAGGATTGTTCGAAACATTGTAATCAACACGTCCTTCCATAGAGGATTAACTGCTATACATTCAGCAGCACGGAGATTCTTATAATTCTTGGCAATTTCAAGCTTGTGTGTTCGACGATTTCAAATCTTTCATTATTGACAGGATTCTCTTTCTTTGAGAAATGATGAGTGTTTCAATCTTGGGACTAGCCATATCTTGCGGCAACTTATCTGGATGAAACCATCCCACTTCGCCATCAGCATTTTCTGGACGAGTCTTCTCTGTAACTGCTTTGGCCATATAGTGGTTCAACAGGAAATGATATTCAATCGAGTTACCATCATCCTTTGTGATGAGATCAAAAGTACTCACGAATTCTAAAACCTCACACTCCACACCAGTTTCTTCCTTGACCTCACGCGTCACAGATTCAATCTGCGTTTCGCCAAGCTCTACGCCTCCTCCTGGAATGCTCCATAACCCTGTCCCTGGAGCCTTGTCTCGTCGAGCAAGAAGGATTCCTTTAGAGCCAACAACAATTGCACCTACTCCAGGAATGGGATGGATAGGATACCTTCTGTCACTCATCGTAGACACGTCTCATCAATCAAAGGGTAGACTTGTTGGCATGCGAATAAGTTTGACACAGGTCTCACAAATCACATCAGAATAAACATCAAAACCTGTAAGAGAATCATAGGGGATTCGAGATTCTGTCTTGCAGCTTGGGCATCTTATCTTTACATAACCTCTTAATTCAAAGACCATCCTCCAAGCATTGCGTGCGTGTTCAAGTTTCCCCTGTCGGTCATACTCCTTCGCAAGGATTACCCAGGGTGCGGCAGCATTTACATCAGCATATGTCCATCGAATAAGACAATCAAGATACTCATCCCATAGTCCCAAGTAGGGATATGCATTACAGAGGCCTCTCCATGATTCAGGATCTCGTCCCATCTCCATCTCCGCACGACTAAGGTATTCTCTGCAGGATTTTTCATCCCGAGAGTTGTGGGCGATGATGGCAATCCTTGATAGAGCTTCAATATTGATAGGATCAGTATCTAGTACCTTCCCAAAACACTCCAGAGCACCCTCATGATCTCCTGATTGAAACCGAAGTTCACCCAATAAGATTAGAGACCTATAATCATCGGGATTGATAGTATTTGCATAACCTACGAAAGGTGCTGCTTCAAAATACCGTTCTTGAAGCAACAGGACGTATGCGTAATTTGAGATGGCAGTCATTAGTTCTGGTTGAAGTCTATGAACTTGTGCCCATTGTTCCGTAGCTGCAGTTAAGTCACCAAGCCGATATAGCACAAGCGCATGTAAGAAAATGATGCTTATGTCATCAGAAAATTGTTCAAGAGCCATTTCCAAGTGTTTCAATGCCTGACGATACTCACATCTTTGCAAGTAAATACGACCCAAATCAATCCATGGCTCAGGTTCAGAGGGATCGAGCTTTAACGCTTCTTGGATATGCTCTTCTGCTAATTCTCCTTTGCCAAGCGACCAGAGAGCACGACCAAGAAATAGCTCTACAACATAGTGCTGCTCGACTAGCTCGTCTGCGCGATAAAGCACTTCTACAGCTTTTTCAGGCATTTCAGCCTGCACATAAGCAATACCAAGATAGACCAATGCATCAACATCCTCGTCGTCATATTCCACCAGTGGTTCCAACGCGATAATAGCATCTCTCGGGCGGCACTCTTCCAATGCACGTTTCGCAGATTCGAGTACTTTATCAGACACGAGTTGATGCCTTCTTATTCACTATGCCTGTTGAGGTTTCCATGGTCTCTTTGGCATTGGCAGATTGCCCACATTTCATTATAAGTAGACATTGATAGGGGAAAAACTACGATGCGTAGGGAATATGCAACACCATTCGCAATGCTTCATGCTGCAAGCTTACTTAGTCATCAATCACGGATTCGTAAATTCCATGATGCAATCCATAGAGTAGTAAAGAGTGACGATTATGTGATTGACATTGGCACCGGAAGCGGCATCCTAGCTATATTAGCCGCAAGGGAGGGAGCGAGAGTGACAGCAATTGATGTGAATCAGGAATCTCTATTATATGCACAAAAGGCAGCGAGAAGAAACGGTGTCGACGAGAATATCGAATTTGCGCAGAGTCATTTTGCAGATTTTTCTCCTGATGAACAGGCAGATGTTGTTATCTGTGAGATGCTCTCTTCATTCATGCTGATTGAACAGCAGATAACTGCAAGCAATTATGCGGTGGAAAACCTCCTAAAACCTTCAGGAAGGATAATTCCTGAATTAGTCAGTATTTATGCAGTTCCAACTCAGAGTAATATCCTCTGGGAGCGATTTGAAATTGAAGGGCTGAGCTTTCCCAGAGTTGTTCAAACTGCAGAAAGAGGACAGAGCGAGGACCTAGCAGATCTCTCAGAAGTTGCCGTTTTTGACCTTACAAAACCAAATCCAAATGCTATAGTAGACAAGATGTTAAGATTCACGTTTCTCCGGTCAGGAATAATTCACGGGCTTCTGGGAATGTTTCAAGCCAGATTATTCGATGACATCCTATTGACTATGGAGGATGGATGGAAGGAATTATTCATGCCACTAGAGCAACCAATCCAAGTACGAGAAGGTGAATCTCAAGATGTGAGAATATCATTCAGACCTGGTGAGTTTGACTCCCTTACTATTGAAATTCTCTAGACTCACCCTGTAGCTTTCCGTTCCATCGGTTGAGATCTATCGAGTTCAAACACAACAGGATTCTTTGGATCAGGGCATGCATGAAGTTCTTTACAATGGTCTTCAGACCACGGAAAGTATGCATTGTGCATCATTGCATAAACTACAGGAAGCATTGTAAACAGTGCATTGATACATATATCCCCTTGAACTCCATAGTGGTCGAATTCTACAACATCTCCAACTTTGTGACCGATTGGACAATGTCCTTTCTGACTGATGACTCGGGCTATGACTTTATGTGGTTCTTTTGCCACACACTTGGCTTCATTTGACATTTGCATCATTAGTCGGAACATGCACGACGCCTATTATTGTTACTGAGAGACTAATTTGCTAAAGAGTCACACTTTTATCGAAGTCATTCTGGATGTGACATGGTGGCTGATAACTATGGAGCTGAAAGGTCCACTCTGCTATGTGCTAGATTTTGATGATATTTATGACTATGCTTACCAGACTGCCTCGAGGGTGAAAGAGTCTGGATGGAAACCGGATGTGGTTGTTGGAATCGCAAGAGGTGGCTGGGTGCACGCCAGAATCGCCTGTGACCTCCTAGGTGTAAAGGAGCTCTATTCCGTGAAGATAGATCATTGGGGCGTAACGGCAACTAAAGATGGAAAGGCAAAACTAACATGCCCACTCACAGCAGATGTTGTAGGAAAACGCGTTCTCGTTATTGATGATATCACAGATACGGGTGAGAGCCTTACAATGGCTGTGAATCATGTCAAAGATTGCGGACCTAGTGAAGTAAAAAGCGCAACACTAATGCATATAGCTGGCTCCAAGTTTGTGCCAGATTACTTTGGTGTCGAGGTCACATGGGCTTGGGAAATTTTTCCATGGAACTTCTATGAAGATATTTCATCTCTCATCATGAAGATCTTTGAGGGAGAAAAAGTTCAGGAATTAAGTACGATGGAACTTAAGAAGCATCTGAGAGAGTACAACAACATTGTGCTTTCTGACGATCAACTATCGAAAATAAAAGCACACATGGGTTTCTTAGGCAGGATTGTATATCCATTGGATAAAGCTTGGAAAAAGAAAGAGTGAGGACGAATAAGAATGGCATTTGAAGCGAATCTATCAGTTGTGCCAGTTGACAGAAGTCAATCAAAGGCACTTCATGACCTACTTCCAATTGAGATTGGTATGTTTGGTGGAAGTGGTAACTACGATTCCAAAGTCATTGAGAATCCAATTGAAGCAAAGGTGTTCACTCCCTACGGCGCTGCGTCAGATAACTTCATTCTTGGCACCGTAAAAGGACGTTCATTCGTATTTTTGGCCAGACATGACCGGGGGCATTCTATTCCTCCGCACGCAATTAATTATCGTGCGAATATATGGGGTATGAAAGCTCTCGGTGTAAAGAGATTGATTAGCCCTGCAGCTGCAGGAAGTCTACAGCCAGCAAAGATCAAACTCGGGGAATTTGTCATCGCGGACCAACTCTTTGATAGAACTTTTGGTGCGAGAAAGGACACGTTCTTTGAAGGAGGACCGATTGCTCATCTCTCTTTTGCAGAACCGTTTTGTCCCGAACTTAGGAAGATTGCTTCTGATACTGCTGCCAAAATTGGGTACAAGGTTCATGACAAAGGAACATATGTCTGCATTAACGGGCCAAGATTCTCGACTAGAGCAGAATCAATGTTTTACCATGGTCAGGGTTGGGATGTTATTGGCATGACGGCATATCCTGAAGCATCTCTCGCAAGAGAGGCAGGCATCTGCTTCGTTAATATCTCAATGCCTACTGATTATGACGTTCATGGAGAGGAAATCGTTACACACGAGCTCGTTCTCAAGACTATGTCAGAGAATGTAGAACGCGTGAGGAAACTAACCTTTGAAATGATTAGTCACATTCCGAAGGAAGCTAGCTGTGATTGTCAAACAGCTATGCAACATGGTCTCTTCTGAGCAACCGAAGAAGTCATAGCACGAGCTTATGCATATAGAGATGGTGTTGAACTCATGAGAGTTGCAGTTGGGCAGATGGATCTCTTAGTTGGAAACGTAGAAGAAAATCTGACTCGAATAAGAGACATCGTCGAGAAGGCTGAGAAAGCTGATGTTGATGTTCTCGTACTACCGGAGTTGTGCAACTCAGGATACGCCTTCAAGAATATCAGTGAAGCAACTAGTTCAGCGGAACCAATTCCGGATGGTCCTACATCACGTGAATTGCTAACTTGGTCAGGGGGAGGAAGACTAGTCGTCGCAGGTATTTGTGAAAGAACTCCTGATGGACTCTACAACTCCGCAATGGCAGTCGCAAATGGTGAACACATAGCAACATACCGCAAAATCCACTTGTTTCTCAATGAACAAGACTGGTTCTTACCGGGTCAGGAAGTGCCCCCTGTCATTGAATATAAAGGGTATCAATTTGGTTTGATGGTGTGCTTTGACTGGATTTTTCCAGAGGTCGCGAGAGTACTCACTCTGAATGGAGCGCAGGTGATACTTCACCCAGCCAATCTGGTGTTGCCCTACTGCCAGGATGCAATGGTCACTCGGTCTATTGAGAACCTTGTTTTCACGGCTACAGCAAATAGAGTGGGAACAGAGAGAGGACTTACCTTCTCAGGAGCTTCTCAAATTACGGACGTCAAGGGGAATCGAATAGCAAAAATGAACTCCAAAGAAACAGGCATTGTTTGGGTGGACATCGATCCATCCCTTGCTGATGACAAATCAATAACTGAGAGGAACGATGTTTTGGCGGATAGACGTCCCAGTCTATATAGTAGAATCACTCAGGACGATTAAACTTGCTTGGAGCACGGCCTTCCCAGTAGTCAGTAGGATATTTCTTAGAATTCTTTTTCATCTTCTCAATCACTGCGTCTGTAGGATCAATACCTGTAGTGTCAGCAACTCTCAATAAATAGACAAGAACATCAGCAATCTCAGAAGCGAGAGCTTCCCGAAACTGCTCA
>PJER01000027.1 GCA_002825465.1 Candidatus Thorarchaeota archaeon MP8T_1 | reverse complement strand
TATCCCACAGATGAAATAGGGGTCACCCCGGTCTCGTACATTGTCAGGTCGGTCGGTATCAATTTTCCCGACGCGAGACAGCTCAGTGGAGCCGGATGCATTTCCGATGCTGTGATGCTGGGAGTTAGTGTGAAGGGTTACAGATGCCGGCCCCTATTCCCTGTCACATTAGAATTCCAAATCTTCTGACAGACCTGGTGAAAGTATCTCGACTTTTACACCCGGTGCAGTTTCACTAACTGCATCTCTGAATTTGCCAGGATCTGCTTCAATTGCTGGAAAGGTATTGTAATGCATTGGAATGACCACTTTTGGTTTGACAAGCTTCGTTGCTATAGCAGCCTGAGTAATATTCATCGTGTAGAACGATCCAATCGGAACCATGAAAACATCAATTTCATACAATTGCCCAAACAATTCCATCGTGGCAAATAGACCTGTATCTCCTGCGTGGTAGAATGTATCACTTGGGAATTTGACTATAAATCCAGTTGGTGAACCTATTTCACATGAATGAAATGCCTGTACTAGGGTCACCTCGACTCCTCCAACATTTACACTTCCTCCAATGTTCAGAGGATGAACTTTTTCAAGTCCTTCATCTTCCCTTGCTTGAATGGCTAGTTCATTGATTGCAATGAAATATGCCCCTGTTTTCTTACATATCTCAACAGCTTCTTGATAGCCGTGATCTCCATGATCATGCGTTACAAGTACAATGTCCGCCTTCTGTACATCAATCACTTTGATTGGTGATGTAGGGCCATTAAGCCATGGGTCTACGAATACAGTTTTTCCATCTGATTCTATCTTGAATGATGCGTGTCCTAAGTATGTAACTCTCATTATCTATATTCTCCTCACAAATATTGTCAACAGAGTTACCACTTCTATGTTTCGACATGGAAAAGACCAATCTGAAACTTAAATACAGCATCACGCTCAGTTTTGACTAGTGACTGATAATGTCAGTGAAACCTCATCCAGATTTCATGAAAGCAGGGAAAATTGCAGGAAAGGTACTCAGTCTCGTTGAGGGTGAGGTAAAACCGGGAGTCAAACTGCTCAAAATATGCACCCTTGCTGAAGAGAAGATACTAGAATTTGGGGCTACTGGAATTGCTTTCCCCTGCAATGTATCTATCAACAATGAGGCAGCTCATTATTCAAGTCCCCACGGGGACAAGAAAATCTTCCCAGACAAGGGACTAGTGAAGATCGATATTGGTGCTCATGTTAATGGGTACATCTCAGATACAGCTATCACGGTAGACCTAGATGGGTCATATGAGAAATATGTAGCTGCCGCGAGAGATGCACTTGAGGCAGCAATAGAAACCGTAAGTCCTAATGTTCGATTGGGAGAAGTTGGCAAATCCATAGAGCAGACAATCAAGAAACATGGCTTGAAACCAGTACATCAACTATCAGGCCATCAACTAAAGCCATGGAGTCTTCATGCTGGAAAGAATGTGCCTAACGTTGGAATGAAGATATCCTCTGCAATGGGTCTTGGAGAAACCTATGCAATCGAACCCTTTGCTACCAATGGTAGTGGAGCAATCAAGAGTGGTCAATATGCATACATCTTCTCAAATGATCTGAAAAATAAGAAGAAGATGGATCGGGACTCATTGCGAGTACGTAATGCTGCAAGACAGATGTTCAAGAGTCTCCCTTGGGCAGGACGCTGGTTGCATGGCAAGATCACAGGTGTTGATGTTGAAGTAGCAATTAAAACACTACAGCGGTCCGGAGCAATTCATGGATATCCTGTTCTCTATGAGGCAAAGGATGGAATGGTCTCTCAGTTTGAACATAGCGTCTTTGTCGGTCCAGAAGGTGCTATTGTTTCCACCCGTCGTGATAATGAATTATCGTAGCGGACATGGAACCGCTTAAGAGCGGATTAAATTCTTCATAGGTTAGGTGTTCTTGTGGTCGCCAATCCCAATCCCTCAGCTGTAAAATCAGGCAAGATTGCTGCGAGAGTCCTCAAAGAAATCAGTGAGATGATTGAACCAAAGACTCGTATCATCAAGATCTGCTCCACTGCAGAGAAGAAGATTAGGGGCTATGGTGGCATTCCTGCTTTTCCCTGTAATGTATCAATCAATCATATAGCCGCTCATAGTACTTCTCCACGAGGCGATAGAAGTGAAGTTCCAGAATTTGGAGTAGTCAAACTCGATATTGGAGTTCATGTTGATGGATATATTGCTGATACTGCGCTTACAGTCGATATTGATGGTACATTAGAGGGATTCGTGGCTGCCACAGATGATGCTTTGTCAGAAGCAATAGCAATGATGACTCCCGGAACATCTCTTGGAGACGTCGGAGCTACTATTGAGAGTGTCATTAAAGAATATGGTCTCCTCCCCATCTCAAATCTATCAGGTCACGACCTCAAACCATACCGTTTGCATGCTGGTAAACAGGTACCTAATGTCAAAAAACGTGGAACTCCAGTTATTGAGGTCGGTGAATACTATGCAATTGAACCCTATGCAACAAGCGGTAGTGGAACTGTCATAGACAGTGAATTCGTCTATATTTTTGCAAACACAGGTCTCGATGAACCATTAGAAGGAACAACTGAGAAATTAAGAAAATATCTTCGAAAGAAGTATGGTCCGCTTCCGTTCGCATCTCGATGGATTGGCACAGCTAGCAAAGATATTGATATTATCACTGAAATTAGGGAGCTAGTGCAAGAAAAAGCAATTGTTGGCTATCCAATGCAAATAGAGAAGAAAGCTCGACCTATTAGTCAGGCCGAGCATACAATCTTCATTTCCGAAGATGGTCCAGTTATACTAACTGAGAGATCTTAGACATTGTAGGTCTCTTTTGGTTCCTCGCGAATGATGTATACACCTTCGACTGTCATACCACTCTGGCATTTAGGACATGTTTCCTCGACAGATTTTAGGATGAAATCACCTTTCTTGAAGTCACGAATCTCCTTGAAGTCACAGTCATTACATCTGATCTCGGTCACAGTTGGCGGTGGTGGTTTCTCTTCTTTTGGCTTTCCAGCAGTCAAGAGAGCAAATCCCATTGACATTATGAGCAGTCCAATGAAGGAGTAGACGTATGACATTATTGTTGGGTCATTCATTCCAAAGAACAAGACAACAAATCCCACAGCTGCCAATGCAATTCCAATAAGTTTTGATACAATTCCCATTCTATATCACCTCACAGACCAATCCCGATTGTGTTACCAATCCCTGCCAAGATGATACCATCACCTGGTTTCGTTCTCTTTTGGATTGCAGTCTTGATACGTTCGATTACTTCAGGAACTGCATCCAGAATCTTCTTATCCATAATTCCGACAGCAGCGGCTTCATCTTCCTTAATGACAATTGCTTCAATTCCAATACCGTGCTCAGTTGCTACCTGTTCCATTGCATGTTTTTCAGGACCTGGGTCTCCAATTGCAGCTCCGGTACCTTCTGCAACTCGTCCTAGAACCTCACCTTCAAACTTCAAAGCTGCATCAACCGTGATGATTCTGGATATTTTTTCTCCGAATTTGTCCATAAGATTCTTCACACCAAATCCAGGTTTTCCCACTGTTCCACCTGGACCAGTTGCACGAAGAGCATATACTGTGCGTCCATCAACCTCAATAACATAGTATCCGACCTCTTTTGATATCTCATGGTTGTAGCTCTCAGGGGTTCCACCAAATTCTCTAGCAAATTTTGTAATGACTAGAGGTCCGATACTGTCACCGATGGGCTTACCTTCTGAGAATGCTCCAATGGCATCGAAGTATGCTTTTGCCAATCTAAGTAGATCAGGCATTTGCATTTGAATCTGCATAATCATAATCTGACTGCCAGTCTTCTTTCCAATGATATAGAAATGTCTCACAACTCTGTATATGAGACCCAGAACCTGTGTCACCTCAAGTGTATTCTCAAGGTTCTGATTCATGCTATCAGTGGATTCGGGGGCAAGGTCTTGTACAAACTCTTGAAATCTATCTCTACGTACATCAAGGAGATGGTCAAGGCGCTTTAGAATTCCTGCTGGATCTAGGTCCACAGGCATGATTGTGAAGTAATCCATGAACTGGTCAAGTTCCTTTGCAACCTCTTCTTCTGAAAGTCCAAATTCCTTGAATGTATTAATTGCAGTCTGTCGAGATTCGACAAACATACGTTTCATCTCAGCCAATCCTATCTCAATCTGCTTCAGCCATTGCCACATCTGAAATTTGGCACCATATAGACTGAACAGCATGATGAATGCAAAGAATGCTATATTGATGATCCAACTGAATTCGTTTTGGGCTCCTATCTGCATGTAAATCAAATCCGATTGCCGTTTGTATTCTTTTAACGGCTTCTATCTCTACATTTTTGTATTACTAAAGATTCAAACAAGAAATAAGAAAGTGGCAGCTTTACGCCCTGTCACGGGCTCGCGCACCGCACATCTGCGTAAACGTCGCTGAGGCTTAACTTCTGAGTTCGGCCGAGATCAGGTGATCACTCAGGACTATGGCCGCCATCAAGATGTTTGCTTTCAGCAATTGGTTTTAAGCATTACTCTCTGACAGCTCTTTTCGCTTTGATCGAGCTTGCGAAAGGAACGCACTGACATCATCATCCCAAGTCCCATCATCTTTCAAGAGGCGTTGATATAGATTTGAGGTATATCTTCGAAATGTTGTAGGTCGCAAGCATCGAATATTGATGCCTTGTTCAATTCCTTGGGTTGTCAATTCTGAAGCAACATCATATACTATCCGTTCGGGAAGTCTGGAGAGTATCACTGCATCCTCTCCAGTTTTGCTAATTCTGGCATAAGCGGTTGGTGTATTTGTCAAAAAACTAGAAACTAAAGAGTATAAACTACGACTCTCTCCCTGTGCGATTATTGCTAATGATAGTAAACTACTATCTGACACCTCATATGATAGCTTCATTATCCCTCTTTTTACAAGGTTAGATATCACCTGACGGCTCTCTCTTTCATTGCTACTCCAATTTGATAGAAACTCAGGTATCTCTAGAAATGCCAAATCCACTCCTTCAGCAACTAAATCGATATTTCTTACTTCTTCGATTGTAAGTTTGTGTTTTTCAGATGAAGCCAGCTCGCCAAAATTCTTCTTCAATCTTCTCGCAGTAATTTTTCTTGTCACCGAATCAATAAGATCATCAGAAGAAACATTCCACCTTCTTTCCTGGATATTGAACAAATTCAAGTTAGAAGTTCGTGCAGACCAAGATATCTCAATAATACTAGGAAGTGCTCGTTTCATTTGTTCAATAGCTGAAATTGGAACCAACATCACTTGCATGTGCGGGGAGCTGTCACTTATTCCACCTAATCGTGTAATGAATTTCATATGTCTATGTGGCCATCTGTACGCCGCTCCTAGGTAAATGAGCTCAGAGAGACCCAGAGATGTATGATTGATATGGCCATAGACCCTCAATCCACGCGACATTTCTGCAAATCTTTGCTTCCACGCTTTTCTTGATTTCTTAGCACTGTTCTTTGTGGTTGGAAGTCCTAATACAACTCTTTCCGATTTGTTTAATTCTCTTGCTGAAGAAATTACAATATCCTGCCAATTTGATAGATATTCTGCACATTTAATGCTGAAGAGTAACCAAGGAGAGTTCTTAATCGAGTCATGAACAGCTCGTTTTGGTAAATCTAGTTGTCCTCGTTCAGCTAGAGTCATAAGTTGTACATAGGGGGGCCATTGTGTCCCATCAATAAGATGCATTATATGGCCATTCAATAGATTTTCCA
This sequence comes from Candidatus Thorarchaeota archaeon MP8T_1, assembly GCA_002825465.1. Next base: position 24,345 of record PJER01000027.1, on the reverse strand, counting down.
AAATACTCATTGAAGCAAATTTATACGAGTAGACTAGGGGATCCTCCGTGGGAATTACCCCCTCATTTACATAGGCAAGGAACACCATCAGTTCCTCTCTTATCTCCTCTGGAAATGAAGACGGTACTATCCGAGCAAGTGTTTCTCCCATTGTTTTTCCAAGTTCTAGATTTGGAATTGATACTCCAACTACAAGTTTTGATAATTCCTCCCAAGATGGAGGAGGTGTATCTAATATCTTTAGAATTTCCTTTCTTGATTTTCCCTTACTCTTTGCTACATTTGTAAAGAGATTCTTTCGTATCACACTATCCTCAGTCATCGCAAGGGCTTCTGCTTCAAATGGTTGAATTATTTGATTCTCATAGATTTGACCCGTTTCTGGGTTAGAAATAGACAATAAAAATAGGTCATTATTATGAATCCGTTGTACTGTGTAAAGTGCATTATGAATTCCTGATTGTAATCTTCCGTAAAATCCTCTTGTTGAAGGTGGGAATATATCCTCGATGAATTGTGTTCCTCGATTGGTATATTGATGTTGTATCATTTGATCTGGTTTCAATTGAATTTTGTATTTACTTACTGATGAATCAATCCTGTCGTATCCATCTTCACTAAGAGAAATAGGATCCAATATTTCAAAAAGAACATCAGTATCTGCATTCTTAGCTGATAGGGCTTGTCCAGATTGTAAAGTCAGTACTACATCATCTGACTTAAATTCTAGGACACCTCTGTGGCACTCTTTTGGTGACATCCAGACCTTTATGGATAATATTCTAGAATTGACCATTCAGAGAGGCTCCTGATGAGGAATTCCCTCTTTGGTTTATTAATCCATTTTTTAAACAACTATTCTCAATCAAAAGTATGCAAATTAATGAATCTGACTAAGCATAGAAAAGAAAGATGAATCGTCTCTACTCAGAGACGATTAGGTATTCAGAAATTCCAAGGTTCATTATCTCCGGGGTCTGCACCAGGTCTCATTGTTAAATCACTTCCATACTTTTACCTGTTCACAGATAGATAACGCCGCATTGAGAGATGACTGCAAAATGTGAATCAATTTTCGTATAATATTGACAAAATCTCAATAGATGACGAAGTAATTACAGTGGACCTTATTTAGTGGAAATGGGTATGTTACACGATTGCTAGACCTCTGTAGTTTCGTTTTTACTGAGGATAGTTAACAAAAACTTCTTAACTCCACTCAATATGTTCCCTCTTGGCCATGGGGACGTGGCCTAGTCAGGTATGGTAACGGGCTCCAGATCTGGACTCACTTCGAGTCCTGAAACAAGGGGTCATAATCTGACCGTTGTCATCGAAGACACTCGTCGATCGGGAGTTCAAATCTCCCCGTCCCCACCACACTCTTTTTTTTCATATCTTTCTTAGCCATAGCGGTAATAAGGTCACATATGTTTCCATGAACTATGACCAATCTCAAAGGTATTGCAGGAGTAGATGAGGCTGGTAGGGGACCTATGATTGGTCCGATGGTAGTCTGTGGTATTCTCGTTGATTCTGATAGACTCCATGAACTTGTTGAGATTGGTGCGAAGGATTCGAAAACTCTCACACACAGACGCCGTCTTCAACTAAAGCCGCAGATAAAACAAATTGCTGCAAAAATTGAGATTCGTATAGTATCTGCTTCTGAAATTGACAGTTTAAGAAAGAGAACCACTCTGAATGAGATTGAGGTAAAGGAGTTTGCATCAATTGTAAAGGCACTGAATCCAAAAGAGGTCTATCTTGATGCAGCAGATGTGAAACCCACTCGTTTTGGCTCCAAGATTGGTGAACTTAGTGGTGTGGCTTCAAAAGGTGCAAAGATAATTTCGGAACATAAAGCAGATGCCAAGTATCCCATAGTTTCTGCAGCATCAATCATAGCAAAAGTAGAACGCGACCAGGCTATTGAAAGATACCACCAGAAATATGGAGATTTTGGTTCAGGGTATCCAAATGACCCAAAAACAATCAAATTTGTCAGGTCTTTAGTTCGAAAAGGCGAAAAATTACCTCCAATCATTCGAAAGAGTTGGGAATCAGTGATAAAAATCATCGATAACGAATCGGCTAAACAAACAAAACTCGAATCTTTCTGACTTATTCGTTAGACCGTTCTTCAATTATCTTCTTCAGTTCTCTTGGCTTGTCGATGTTATCAAGTTCTAGTTGTCTGATGACTGGGAGGTCCGCGACATTCTCTTCACTCTCTCCTTCTTCCACAATAATGACTGCATCCGATTCAGCTACTTTTGAAACACTCTTGAGAATCTCAATACGTTTCTTCAAACTCCAACTCTTGATGGAACCTACGCCTGATATCAGTGGTGCATCCTTCTCCTTTGCTGCAACATGAAACGGTGCACGATCTGTCCATAACACCTTCATTCCCAATCGTGCAAAGAACTCATTGACACGCATCTCTAGAACATCTGTAGGTGCACCATGTTGCATGGTAGGAGGCTCTGCGCGTTCTTGCAGAATATCAATTGGTATCATTAGATCTATCTTCAGATGTTCTTCAAGACGTTCTGCAACGTCGATACTGACATCCATCTCATTCTTTTCGTAAGCAAGAATAGCTCGTGCAGATACTTGGACACAATCAGCAAGCTCACCTGTAGTTTCATTCAGTTTCAATCTGGCTTGTCTGAGTTTTGCGCCATCGATAGCAACAAGCCTTCCCCCTCTCTGTGCATATTCGTGAGGTAATTTTTCCTCGACAATCAAACTCTGGAAGCTACGAGGTGCAATGGTAGAAACGCCATGGCGTTTATAGACTACACCTGAATCAAGCTCACCCTTTCTCGTTTTTTGGCCAACAATCAATGGTGTAGCATTGAAGAAATGTGCTACAAGCTGTAATGCATCAGCATCTTCCTTTGTGAGAGCATCAATATTCGAAAGAACCTTGACCAAGAGGAGTTGATCCCCCTTGCGAGCAACAAGGTCAAAACAACTAGGTCTCACTTCACATTGCGAAGATAGGCTAAACCCAGCATCATCTAACTGTGCGACAATCTCCTGTGCTAACTGGGTTCTTTCTTTTGTCAATATCTTCGACCATCATTGAATCAGTAATGTACCCTTTTCAGGATATCTAATAGTGAAATCCTACAAATTAGTTTTTCAAAGAATCATTATTTTTAGAATCTCTAGAACTGGCAAGGACAATGCCAAGACTTGTTGTGGATGGCATCTTCTTTCTGAGAATCTGTACTTGTGGCCGTGCAAGTTGCTCTACAGGAGTCCATTTTGCGATATTTTCCCATCCTAGGTCATCATATCCTAGGACTCTGTTAATCATGAATAGTTCGATTTTATTTCCAGATATGGAGTGAATTCCGGGTCCAAAGTCTAATCTTCTTAGAAGCACAATTGGCAATCTGATTGAGTGGTGATGGTTTTTTGGAACTTCTCTACTCAACCACTTTAGTTCCTCTCTCTTGAAAACTGATCTCTCTCCAGAACGTGTCGTAAAGTGCGGGTCTTGCTCTTTAAGAAGGTCTGAAAGGCGAATTCTTGCACGAGGAAGATGGTCATTCATTGTATCGATATCATGCTCTAGCATCTTGTCGAATTTGGAGTTCACTTCATTTCCTCCGTTACCCGACATACAATGAATCGATGGTCCTTTTCCAAAGGTGCAAGATCAATATTCTCAATAATCTCAAGCCCCTTGCTATCTAAGAATGATATCTCCCTACTATAGACTTCATCTAGACTTGAAGTTGAGTCTATACTTCTAGCTTTGATAGCTAGCATTCCCCATGCACCGAAAGTACAGAAAGTCTTCAGATTCTCATACAAGATGCTTGCCTGATCTGGTTGTGCTACATCCTGATATACAACCTCAATGGTTCCTGATACTAATGGTGCGTACCTAGAAGGATGCCTTGCATCATCTAGGATTGGAATTATGTTATTTCGACTTGCAGCAAGTGTAATCAGGTCTCTTGCGGTTCGCTGGGAGAACTCGACACCATAGATTACCCCATCAGGTCCTACAATATCAGAGCAGTGACTTACAGTCGTTCCAGATGCTGCACCAAGATAGAGCACCTTAGACCCTGGTAAAATGGGCATCTCCCTTAATCCCTGTTTAATTGCAGCAGCTAATTTTGATCTTCTTGGTGACCAGAGTCTATATTCATCCTCTCCTTCTTTGATTATTTTCTCTCCATAAACACTGGTTCCGGGTAGAAGTGATTTGGTTGACAGTGATTTTTGATCTTGATCAGATACTGTAAACACTCCGGTGAATTTGTATGCACTTATCTTCGTCATTTTCTTCTACCTCCGCTCCGTCTTCTATTGTCTCGTTTATGCCCCTTTCTTGCAGATTTTGTCCTTTCTTCTGGTTTTGGTTTTGGAGGCTTTGGTGGTGGAGGATTAGGATTCTGTTTCTTTATCTCTTCCACCCGCGCTATGAAATCATCTCTGAGTGAGGTTCCTACACTTCTGTCAGAATACGCATCTATTCGAGCTGCAATTGATAATTTTCCAGCAAGAGCACGAGCTATCTTTCCTCTCTGCCAATACGCTGCAGTATGAATCTCTGAAACACGATAAATGATTCCATGTTTTGGAGGGTCTGCTCCTGTCTTGAGACTCCTGAAAAGAGCCTTCTCAGCACCAAACACTTGGACAGTGCTTGACGGTTTTCGCGCTAGATCCTTCAAAGATCCTGCAAGGCTAATCAACCGGGCACCAATAAGTGGACCCACGAGGGATGATACATTTGGTGCGACTTCATCCATTACTGTTGCTACATATTCCTCCAATTCTTTTCGTGTCTTGTACAGATTGTCAATGGATATTGCGAGGGTCTTAATGATATCAAGGTCAATATCTCGAAGATCAGCACCAATATCTCCGGGAATTGCTTTCATGACCTGATCGATTAAATCTTCAGGCACTCCAGCTGATACTAGCAGGTCTCTGCTCATGCTCTCTTTGCCTTCAGTCTTTCGCAGGATTCTAGCATACTGATCCTGATCTTCTACAAGATTACTAAGAGATGGATGGTGAATCGAATACCACTCACGTAGTCGCATCACAAGAATGTTAATTGATTTATCCACCTCGTCAATCGCATCAATTGCATTCTTGACGAGAAGGTCTTTCTCTCCACTGGCTGCACTCACTTTCGACTTGGAGAGTCTGAGAGCAACATCTCGACTAAAAGAAGATACATCCTCTGATGGTTTAACAATTCCTAATCTAATAAGGTAATCATCTTGATTCTGTCTAAACCATTTAGTGACAGGATTCAAACTGACTCTTACTGATAGGTTTGAAAATTTAGAGAGTGAACGAGCAAGCATTTGCTCTTCTACAATGACTTCCTTTTCACCAATCTTCTCTATCTCAGCCGCAATTGTGTCAATCACCTCTGTTGCCTCTCCTTTATCTATTGCCAAGAGGTTGGTAACAGCCAATCCTACATCTGGATAGACGACATGTTTTGCTACTACTTCGTTCTTCTCATCAAGTACGAAGGTTCCAAAGACTGATAGTGCGAGATAGACAGGCATATTGAATCCATCCAATTAGAATGGGTGGTTGAGTGACTGTTTTGCGGATAAATCTTGTTCATTAACTACAATTCAATTGCCATTGAGCTTATTACAGAGCATTATCTTTTGCAAGCTACGGTGACAGCATGAAGATTCATGGATACTGGTTGGCTTCAGGAGTTCTTGGTGTGACTGCATCGACATTGCTTCGTGTATTCCAATCAGGAGCAGATGTGGTTGTCACTAAATCGATAGGACTTGAGCCACGAAAGGGTCACAATGGTCCCATTCTTGCTACCTCTCATGGGGGTCTCTTAAATGCTGTTGGTCTAACAAATCCAGGCATCGATGCCTTTGAAGAAGAAACGAAGGTTCTCAAAGATGCAAAGGTGCCATTTGTCATTAGTATCTTTGCTGATAGTCCAGAGAATATTGTCAAAATCGCAATGAAAGCTGAAACCCACGGTCCATCCGCTCTGGAACTGAATCTCTCCTGTCCCCATGCTGAAATCAGTCAGATCTCGCACAGTCCTGATATCACCAGCAAATATGTAAAGGCTGTCAAGAACGCAGTTGACCTTCCAGTATTTGCCAAACTAACACCTAATGCAACTGATTATATTTCAGTTGGAAAAGCGGCTGAGAAAGCTGGAGCAGATGCTGTTGTTGCAATAAACACAGTTCGCGCGATGAAGATAGACATCCAACAACAACGTCCAGTTCTTGGTAATCTTACAGGTGGTCTATCTGGTCCCCCAATCTTTCCGATTGCTGTTCGATGCGTCTATGATCTTTATCATGCACTATCAATCCCAATCATTGGAGTAGGCGGGATCTCCAATTGGGAAGATGCAGTTGAAATGCATCTTGCAGGTGCAAGTGCTATTCAGGTAGGTACTGCGGTCATGGATGATATTGACGTATTCTCCAAGATTAAGAAGGGAGTACAAACATATCTCAAAGAGAATGGGTACAAGAGGACGGAAGAGATTGTTGGTGCTGCTGGAGGAGAGTCATCATGAAGATGGATGAACTCATGGGAAATCCTGAATCAGTGAAGATAACAAGAGTGGTCACTGAGACCACACAGTCAAAGACATTATACTTTCCGATAAGAAACGGGATTGAGTTTCATCCAGGGCAATTCGTGATGGTTTGGGTTCCTGGGGTAGATGAGGTTCCGATGAGTGTATCCTCTTGGAACCAATCTGAGATGGGAATTACTGTGCGCTCGATTGGAGATGCTACTGAATCTCTTGTTTCCATGAGAAAAGGTGATTGGATTGGTATTAGAGGGCCATTTGGAAATCCGTTTACCATGAATTGTAAGAACGCCCTTGTTGTAGGTGGAGGAGTAGGAATTGCTCCGTTGAGACCTTTAGTCTATACACTTCTAGACCGAGGAACAGAGGTTACCCTTGTCAATGCAGCAAGGACAAAGAATGAATTGATCTTTCTTAGGGAGTTCGAAGGAAATGAGAATTCCAATCTCACTATCAGGATTGCAACTGATGACGGTTCTTTGGAATTCAAAGGATTTGCAACAGAATTAGTTGAAACAATACTCGATGAAGACGAATTTGATCGATTATACACTTGTGGACCTGAGATAATGATGGCAGGTCTCTACACCATGGCAATGAAGAAGAAGATTGAATTCCAAGCGTCTCTTGAACGCTTCATGAAATGTGGGTGTGGTATATGTGGCACTTGCGCAGTGGACCCGACAGGACAACTTGTATGTAAAGATGGCCCAGTATTCACTGGAGCAAAATTAGGAAAACTCACTGATTTTGGTAAGTATCACCGCGATGCGGTGGGTATGAAAAAAGAGTGCTAATACAGATGGATTACTTACGTACTCCGATAGTCTGTCCCTTGATCACGCGTTTAACATAGTTCCTCTTATTTCGTACTCGAGGAATAGGAGAGTGTCTCTCACGACCCTGAACCTTTGGGGTTGACTCTCGGACTTTACCAGCCTTTGTTAGTGAACCGTGTGAACCTGGCATTACATTTTCACCTTGAATTACCTGTTTTTCTGAGAAGTTCTCATAAAAAGGTATCCAATTGGACCCTCTTTTTTGACAAAAAATGGCATTATTCCACAAAGTTTGACGACCTTAAAAGTCCGAATCGATACCCCCTTACATGACCCAACCACAGCTGCGTCTGCTATCGAGGCCTTCCCTTCCTGAAGACCATACCCCTTTACACGTAGACGTCGATAGTGCGCGGCTGTGGGATTTAATTTTCGACGAGAGTGTTCATCTGGTTTTACGACGACCAGCTCTAGTAGAGCTTGCACGACGACAGGATCCAAAATTAATGGATTACTGCGAAGAACTTCTAAAATCAGATGACTACGAACTATGGCTGACAGCTTTGGGTACGCTATCAGCCATAGGAACCAATGAAGCTGTTGACAGACTCATCCTTGTATATGCACACTCATTGAACGAAGACCGAAGAGTTGTGCTATCTTATGTGGCAAAGATTCTTACTGCTGAACACATCAAACCATTCAGTATTATGGTTCGAGAGATTGCCTGTCCTGGTGAGATTGACATTACTGATTGGACTAGAGTCGCAATTTCGACCCTACAAGATGCCTGCAAGAGATTTGGTATCGAAACGATTGTTGATGGTCGAATTCCTGAATCCATTGATGAACTCAGTGAGTCTTCTCTCTTTGATGATCTCACTACTACTTCCAAGAGATAACTGGCCAGACCGTAGTCTATTAAACGAAATAATGTAGAACTTCATTATCATGACCAACCATAGCGACAACTATGCTCTGTATAGAGAGATAGTAGAGGCACTTCTTTCATCAAGTGAACCTCTTAGTCGTAAAACGGTCAACAGAATCAAGCAAGAGATTTGCGCAAAATATCATGCTGAACGAACTCCCTCCAATGCTGATATTCTAGAGGTTTCTATTCCAGAAGAGGCTGAGATTCTACGCCCATTCTTGCAGAAACGACCTGTTCGTACAATCTCTGGAGTGGCAGTAGTTGCAGCAATGACAACACCTCATAAATGCCCACATGGAAAATGTGCATACTGTCCTGGTGGCCCTGACTTAGGTGTTCCTCAGAGTTATACTGGTCACGAACCTGCGACCATGCGAGGTATCCAAAACGAGTTTGATCCCTATCGTCAAGTAGAGAGCAGACTGACCCAGCTCAAGACAATTGGTCATAGTATCAACAAGGTCGAGATGATAGTCATGGGCGGGGATTGGTGTTCGAAACCAGTTGAATACCAGCAATTCTTTGTCAAAGGTTGTCTTGATGCAATGAATGGGAGAGTCAGTGAAACTCTGAATGAAGCAATGAAGTTGAATGAGGTCGCTGATGTACGAAATGTGGGATTGACCTTTGAGACCCGTCCAGACTGGGTTTCACAAGAGAGTGTTGATGCAATGCTTGAGATGGGTGCAACTCGTGTTGAACTTGGCGTACAGACGCTCTCTGATGAAATACTTGAGACCGTTGAGAGGGGTCACGGAATCGAGGCTACCATATATGCGACAAAACTGCTACGTGATAGTGGTCTCAAGGTCTGTTACCATATGATGCCTGGTCTTCCAGGTGCGACTCCTGAGAGTGATATTGCGACTTTCGGACAAGTCTTCTCTGACCCAAGGTTTCGACCTGATATGCTCAAAATATATCCTACATTAGTTGTGAAGAACACCAAATTGTACGAATGGTGGAAGGATGGAAAATACACTCCTTTCACAAATGAGCAGGTAATCTCAGTGGTTTCAGCAGCTGTAAGTGAGATGCCAGAATATGTCCGAATTCAGCGAATGCAGAGAGATATTCCTCTCCATCAAATAGAGGCAGGGCTCAATCAGGGGAACCTGAGAGAGCTAGTTCATCAAAGGATGGAGAAAGAGGGTCTACGCAATCCAACTATTCGCTATAGGGAAGTAGGCCATTATCAGATGCGTACAAGAAAAGAAGTTGATCCCGCCAATATGGAACTGGTCCGCCGTGACTATGAGGCTGCAGGGGGGATTGAGATATTTCTCTCATTCGAGGACCCTGGCCTGGATATTCTCTTTGGTTTTATTCGACTAAGAAAACCTAGTGACAAAGCACATCGACCTGAGATTACAAGTGGCTCATTTCTTATTCGTGAGTTGAGAGTGTATGGTCCTGTAGTTGAGATTGGCGAGCATGATGATGATGCCTGGCAACACCTGGGATTAGGAGAGAAGATGATCTCTGCAGCAGAAGAGATTGGCAAGACTGACTTTGACTCTTCTCAACTACTTGTGAATAGTGGAATCGGCGTGAAGGAATACTATCGAAACCTTGGATTTGTTGACGATGGACCGTATCTTGCAAGAAAAATCAACTGAGATATCTTTTGAAGCAAACAAAATGAAAAATCCAAGGCCAGTATAGTAGCATATCCACTAGGAGTTTAACTTCCATCCAATTAGAGTTCGTGATTGTTAAAGAATTATTAGAACACGTGTTCTAAATAACGATGACTACTGATTGCGTTCTAGAGTATCCTTAATTGAGAGACTCGTAATATACACCAGACCATGCACTTCAAAGAAAGTCCTCTTACTTGGTTTATGATACTCCTAGTTATTGCAGTACTAAGTTCACCACTCTACATGATTCCATCCGCAAGTGCATCTACCGCTAATCCACCACTGACCGTCTCCTATGTCACATATTTTGGAGGATTGAATATTGAGGAGGTTTCTAATACAGCCTGCAGAGATGATGGTGCAATTGCCATGGTTGGTCACTCTAACTCTCCTGATCTTCCAGTATCATCAGGAGCCTTTCAGCAAGAATTCCGCGGAGGTGACTGGGATGTCTTTGTCACCATGTATAATGCGGCTGGTGAGATGACACTTTGCACGTATCTTGGAGGTAGTGCGCGAGAACATGTAGACTGGGTGACAATCGATAATTCAGGGAATCTTGTTGTTGTTGGAACCACAATCTCAGATGATTTTCCTGTCACTGAAGACGCTCTACTATCCCAACGTGCTGGTGAATATGATGGATTCCTTGCTAAAATCTCTGATAATGGAACTCTCCTCTATGGAACATATTTTGGCGGGAATAGTACTGATTCCATCGAGTTTGTAGATGTAGACAATGATGGGAACTATCTCATTGGAGGTACAACTTCTTCAGCCGGGTTGGCTACAGAAGATGCATTTCAGACGAATCTTCAGGGCGGGTGGGATGCGTATGTTGCAAAACTCTCAAGCAATGGAAGTAGTATACTCCTCTTTTCATACCTTGGTGGGTCAACGACAGATCGGGTTGATAGTATGAGTGTAGACTCTTCATCTAATTTCATCATCTCAGGTCTAACTAGATCTGAGGACTTTCCCACATCTCCCAATGCATTTCAAACAGAGTATGCTGGAGCAGGAGATGTGTTTCTCGCTAAGGTCTCAAGTGATGGAAGTGAGCTTCAGTGGTCTACCTTCATAGGAGGTAGTTCTGAGGAAAATGGGCGAGGCGTTGGAGTAGACTCGTCAGACAATGTCATGGTTACAGGTGCTGTCACATCTTCAGATATGCCGGTCTACAATGCCTTTCAGCCTGAATATGGTGGGAGCTGCGACACACTCATCGGCAAGTTCTCACCAGATGGAGAAGTTCAAACTGTGAGTTTTCTTGGTGGTGACCAACTTGATCATGCATATGATATTGAGGTTGATGCATCTGATCAGATTGTGATTGCTGGGCGAACATTGTCAGACGACTATCCCCTTTATGGTTCCATCCAGTCTAATCGAACAGGCCATCTTGACCTCACTATCACTATAATGTCGAATGATATGAAATCCCTGATTATGTCCACACTATTCGGAGGGACTAAAGAAGACTCAGGTGAGAGTGTATCCGTATCTTCAGATGGTAGGATTATCATTACTGGAAGAACTGCATCGGATGACTTGCCTTGTACAAGAAATGCAGCACAGGATGAGATTGGTGGTTCATATGACTCGTTCTTAGTCATCATCTCTCCAGTTCTCACTAACTCAGACTCCTTACCACAACTCGCAATCATCACATTTGTTGCTGTAATATTAGGTGCAATTGCAATAACAAATTGGAAGAATCAACGAAACTTGCGTAGATTACAATGATTATAGATATAACAAGAAATCCATCAATATACATTAGGGGATAGTAGAATGGAATTTCGCAAGGTTGGAGAATTCAAAGAAAATGTGTTAGACAGCACTATCGATATCAATCCCAAAGAACAGGCCCCACAGTTTGTTCTGAATCGACTGAATTTTCTTATCGGCTTTCTCTATGAGCATTCTCCTGATAATCTTAATACATTTATGAAGAATCTTGAGAAACAATATCAGAAACTGACAAAGACGGATTTCATCAAAGAGAACAGTGTTGACCTCAGTGATTTAGTTGCTGACTTTGAGAATTTAGCAGAGAATCCAGCTCTTCTTATTGCTGTAATGAATTATTACTTCCAAGTCCTTGATTTTGATAAAGAGAGAGCATGGGATGAAGATCTTGTAGTTGTCAATAGGAATTATCACCAATCATTCTTGCATCCCCGATACTATAATCTCTTGACTCTTATTGAAACAGTAGGTCGAAAGAAGGCAATCAGTCTATGGAAACGTTTCTTCACAGAATTTGTAATTTATGATAGAGTCCTTCCCGAGAAACCATTTGTCGACTTAGAAACATGGCTAGCTGAACGAAATGCAGCAATTGATGAAGATAATCCATCTGATTGGGTAGTAATCCGTGGAATGATTGCAGATGGGAAATTTGCTTTTCGCAATGACAACTGTCTCTGGGTAGAAGCCCTTGACGATTTACCTGATTCAGAACTCAAGTACTACATCTGCTGTTATGGTGATTATGAAGGGGCTAGAAACCATCATGATAGTATCGTACTAACGATGGAGCATACCATTGCTAAAGGTGACCCCTATTGCTCGCGGGTTATGCATGATACGCGGGTCGATTATGACCTTCGACATCCACCGAAGGAGTTCTGGGACAATATGTGGCCAGTCAGATCAAAGGGAAAATCCAGTAAATAGGATGAGAATGGCACTGATAATGAGATTTGAATAATCTATTTGATTTCGTATCTAGCAATTTTTGGATATTCCAGAAACTTCCATTCACCCTTGAAACCGTGCACAAGTGCACCTAGCTCTATATGCAACATTGCAATACCACAATCCAATCTTCTTGAAACTCCAAATCCTTCTCTCTTGCTATTAGCCGATATCGTAATCGAGTCTTTATCGATTTCAAATCGCCATGGTTGCCTATTAGCTGCTGAAGGAGCAAGTCTAGCCGCTTCTAATGCTGGGTATGCCCAATCGCTATTCTCCCCGTTATCTGATATGATGAATCCATCGAGACTCTTTCGTCTATACTGCTTTTTAGAGATACCAACTCTGTCTTTTTCATCTTTAGAATATCCAATCGGCGTGATTGCCAATATCTGCTCTTTATCCCTGAGGTCGATCTGCTTCGCAACTGATTCTCGCTTGAAGAACCCTCCAACCCAGCATGTGTTTAATCCCTGGGATGTAGCCTCCAAAATAATTCCTTCTCCAATATAACCCGCGCTTGCTTGAACATTAGGAGTATTCATGTCACCAATGAATGCAATATAGTATGGAGCTTCTGTGACCTTGAAAAAATACTGACCCACTGCTCCTTTGAATACATCATTTGCAGGTTCTCGTACAAGAACTGATCTTACACCTTGGAATGGAGTAAACTCAGAACATACTTTCTCAATTGTCGATGTAATTGTTTCAATGGGTACTTCTCCGGAAAATTTCCGTTGTGAATGACGTAGGAAGATAGCCTTGTACCATGATTCAGCTTGAATTTCCAAATTATTGCACCACGTGGTCTAGGATATGTTTGTTAATACAGATTAGTGTCTACCATACCGGCAAAATGAGATGGTGCCAAGGATGAAACAGATTGTTATGATTATGGGATCTCAGTATATCTAACTAGATTTGGTTCCACTCTGATTGTCTTGGACTGGTGAATGATATCCAAGTTTTTTAAGAGCCTCGTATAGAAATTTACTCGAATCAAGTGATCCTGATTGTCTCCAGCGCTTTGCTAAATTTGCTTGAATAGGTTCAATCTTCTCCCACCATGCCATTGCAAGTACCGCTAATGCTTCAGGAATTAGTTCAACATCGGTAATCTTTTTCTCGAGTAGTTTTCCCATTGAGTCGAAGAAGGAGCTAACATAAATGAACTGTGCCCAGTTTTTGGGATTAATTGTTGGTCCGTATTTTGTTAGAAAATCCTCATAGTCGCTCCAGTTCCACTTATCAAGCACTTCATCAATTGTTTCAATGAATTCTTGGTCGGCCTGTTTGTGAAACTCCAAGAATATGGAAGCGCGTCTTGATTTTGTATAGTTTCTCAGAGAGAGAACGCTCATAATCACTCCAATAACTACACTCACTGCTGCTACAACTATCGAAATTGTCTGGAGATCTAGTTCCTGCATGGTTACAACCCAAAATCGTATTGATATCCTGATTTGAAGGGATTCTCCTATAAAAGACCTGTTTATTTCCTATTGAATGTCGATTGTATCTTGGTATACGTATTCGGTTGGACTTCTTCTTTTCCACAGCCAGTGCATGAGCACGGCTCCAAACATTGCCAGAGAAACATAGAATAACTGAAGCCTTAGTGTTGCTCCAAAATCCAGTGATATAGCTACTGTAAGAAACCCTGTGGCATCAAAGAGACCGTGGATAAATGACGGAATCAGTAAATTCCCGTTGGATAGGTAATACGCTGCAGCCATTGCCATACCGAACGCGACAAGCTGGGTAAACATGATTATTGATACTAATCCATACTCAAGCGTGTAGTACAGGTGGGCTGCTGCAAAAAGTATAGACGATAGAAAGGCTAATGATATCCAGTGACGGTTTCCAACTACATTGAGTAATCCACCAAAGATGAAGCCTCTGAAGATGAATTCCTCAGCTGGGCCAACGACAAGAAATGAAACCCAGACCATGACCCAGGCGTTCTCAGGTGTTGTGTTTAGAACTGGATTTGGATTGTTCAAGATGTTCAATGCTGCAGGATCAAATATGATGAATAGAAGTATGATGACGAATGTTATGATGTAACCCAGTCCAGTAAAGCTACCGTAGGATGCAAATCCATATTTTACTGCAGCAGACATTCGATTGAAGAATCGATGAAGAGTATACCGACCCCAGTAACTGCCGATGATGACTATTGGAATACCATATACAAAGAGCAGACTGAAGACTAGACTCTCACTAGGTAACAGGTATTGAGAATATGCTGTTGCGTAAATGACGACCAGGCCTAGGAGATACTTACCTTTTGAAAGACGCGACGATGTATTATCGTATGTTTCATTCACCATTAATCAATTAATAGAACCGATGTTAGCTATTTACGACTTGTTTTATATGACAAACTAAAAGAAGAGTGGCGCCGAGGACGAGATTTGAACTCGCGCTTCCGAAGAAACCGGTTTTCAAGACCGGCGCCGTAATCCGGGCTTGGCTACCTCGGCTTAGGTTTGCATCCGTTGGAAATGCCTTTTAAGCTTCTTGTCGTGGTTCACTTTGGAGACTGAATGAATGGAACGCGGGTTTATATTCCATGATCATACAGCAGATATTACTGTTGAATGCTGGGGTCCTACATTAGAGGCAGCCTTCGAAGAGGCTGGAATGGCAACCTTTGACGTCATCTTGGACACTTCCACAGTTTCCTCCATAGAATCTGCAGAGATAGAAACCCGTGGATATGACCTACAGGAACTCCTTGTCGAATGGGTTGGCCATCTGATTGCGCTCATTGACATAACAGGTAGATTCTACTCAAAATTCGAAGTCGATTCGATTTCACAAGAAAATGAAGAATACGTATTGAAGGGTCGAGCCCTTGGTGAAAAAATAGACTTTGATAAGCATGAAACAAAGACCGAGGTAAAAGCTATGACCTATGCTGATATGAAGATTGACCAGCACCCCGAAAAGACGACTCTCTGTTTTACCCTTGACCTCTAGGAGTAATTTATATGACACTAAAAGTAGCCATTCCAGACACAAGTCTAATTGATGGTACAAATCTACGTGATAAGACCACAAAGACAGGTCTGATTGCCCGTGCTCTGGCAGTATTTCGAGTAGAGGAAGTACTTGTATACACCACAGGATTTCTACCATCTTCTAAGATACGGGATGCTGACCTTCTTGTGAAGATTCTGAAATATCTTGATACACCACAATACTTGCGTCGCCGGGTCTTTCCTAAATCCGCATCTCTGCAATACGCTGGAACCCTTCCTCCTCTTCGAACAAGAAGTCACCCATTACAATCTTCACTTAGCGATTTATCTGAAGGAGCTGTAAGATGGGGCGTTCAGGTCCGACCAAATCAGATAGATCTTGGATTTGACGAGCTAATTGACCATCCAGAGATTGTAAGCGAACGAGACCCAACCCTTTTCCGGATTGTCGGTGCTTCACCAAGGATTGAACTAGAAGTGATACAGAGGTCTGATGTGAATAAGTATTGGGGATATGATGTTATGAGAATTGGAGGGCTCGTTGACTTTCTAAAAGAATCAGAAGGCATTACTCGAATCGGATTCTCGCGAAATGCACCATCCTTCAGGCAACTACATGATGATGTAGTATCTACAATCTCTGGCACAAAATCAGTCTTAGCAATCTTTGGTGATCCAGAACGAGGAATCATAGAACTCTGTGCTAATGAAAAGGAAGATGTCAAGCATCATGTTGATTTCTGGGTGAATACAATTGAAGGACAAGGAACTGAAACAGTGCGCCTAGAAGAGGCGCTCATTGTGAGTCTTGGTCTTTTGAATAGCGCTGTTGGTGATAAGATATCTAAATCTGGATACAATCCCTAATCAATCCTCATCCGCGACCTTTTTAGAGAAAGAAAATAGAATGAAACTAGTTCCAATTGCTCTTCCAAATAGGTGAGAATAACTCGATGCTATCAGAACGTGTTCAGCGCTTGAGAGAACAAAGTGTTGCTACAAAGCCATACATCTGTACAGAGCGTGCTGAGCTTCTCACTGATTTCTACCAGAGTGGTGGTGCTGATAGTGTATCAACACCAATCGCCCGTGCTCTGGCATTCAAACATATCTTAGAAAACAAGACCATCATCATCAACGATGGGGAGTTAATTGTAGGTGAACGTGGTTCAGCTCCTAGAGCTACACCAACTTACCCTGAGTTATGTAGTCATAGTTTGAAAGATCTTGATATCGCGAATTCTCGCGAAAGAACTCCTTTTCTGGTGAGTGATGAAACTAGGGCTACATACAGAGATGAGATTATTCCTTTTTGGATAGGTAGGACTATGCGTGAACGGGTCTTCCAATCAATGTCTGAGGGATGGATGGCTGCATTCAATGCTGGTATCTATACAGAATTCATGGAACAGAGAGCACCAGGGCATGCAATTTTGGATGATAAGATCTATAGACAAGGTCTCTTGGATCTCATTGAAGATATCCAAAATCATCTCAATTCTCTTGATTATTTCAATGACCCTGAAGCATACGCAAAAGAACAGGAGCTCAAAGCAATGGAGATTGCTGCTAATGCAGTTATATCCTTTGCACGGCGTCATGCAACCATAGCAAGTGAGTTGGCAGAGTCTGAGACCAATCCTGAGCGACGAAAAGAACTCGAAAAGATTGCTGATGTCTGTAATCATGTCCCTGCACATCCCCCTCGGGATTTCTGGGAGGTTCTGCAATCTTACTGGTTTGTACATCTGGGTGTAATAATCGAGCTAAATGTATGGGATAGTTTCAATCCTGGAAGGCTCGACCAACATCTTCATCCGTTCTACATGAAGGGTCTTGAAGACGAGACCCTAACAAGGGAATCTGCAAAGGAACTCCTCCAGTGCTTCTGGGTAAAGTTCAACAATCAACCGGCGCCTCCCAAAGTGGACATTACTGAACAGCAGAGTGGCACCTACCAAGACTTTGCACTCATAAACACTGGAGGCCTGACGATTGATGGAAATGATGGTGTCAATGAAGTTTCATACTTGCTTCTCGAAGTATGCAACCAAATGAGGTTGATTCAACCCAGTATCTGTATCCAATTGAGTACTAAGAATCCTGATAGTTTCCTCATGAGCGCAGTGGATATAGTCAAAGAAGGATTCGGACAGCCATCTATGTTCAATACTGATGTGATAATCAAGGAGTTCCTCCGAGCTGGAAAGACAACTGAAGACGCTCGTGTTGGAGGACCAAGTGGCTGTGTGACAATCAGTGCCTTTGGGAAAGAGAGCTGCATTCTGACTGGCTATTGCAACTGGCCAAAAATCCTTGAAGTCACACTTCACAACGGTATTGATCCAAAGACTGGAGAACAGGTCGGACTCAAGACAGGGGACCCAACCACCTTCAAGACATTTGACGAAGTCTTCAGAGCCTATAAAGCTCAACTCAAGTATTTCATCGACCTGAAAATCAAAGGCAATAATATCATCGAACGATTATACGCTGAGTACATGCCTGCACCATTCATGTCATTGCTCTTTGATGATTGTATCAAGAGAGGTAAAGACTACCATAATGGTGGACCAAGATACAACTCGACCTACATTCAAGGTGTAGGGATGGGTACTATCTCTGACTCTCTTTCTGCCATCAAGTACAATGTCTTTGAGAAACAAAAATTTACAATGAAAGAGCTCATAGATGCTCTGCAGACGGACTTTGACGATAATGAAGTCATGAGAATGACTCTATTGAACAAGACGCCTAAGTACGGTAATGACGACGATTTTGCTGACAAGATTGCCAAGTCTGTCTTTGATGCATATTTTGATGCAATCGATGGTCGCCCGAATACTAAGGGTGGAGAATATCGAGTAAATCTACTCCCAACCACGGTCCATGTTTACTTTGGACAGGTGACAGGAGCAACGCCTGATGGCAGGAAAGCTGGTGCACCACTGTCTGATGGCATCTCTCCAAGTCACGGTGCTGACAAGTATGGCCCAACAGCAGTCATTAAGTCCGTTGCTAAGATTGACCATTCCAAGACAGGTGGTACTCTGCTCAATCAGAAATTCATGCCTGATGTACTGGCTGACGAGGACGGGCGGCGAAAACTTGCTGACCTCGTAAAGTCCTATTTCAAACTTGGTGGGCATCACATTCAGTTTAATGTCATCAAAGCAGAGACTCTTAGGGACGCTCAAGAACACCCTGAGAACTATCAGAATCTCATTGTCAGAGTGGCTGGATATTCAGACTACTTTGTCAATATCGGCAAGGACCTTCAAAATGAGATACTGGCACGAACTGAACAGAATCGATTCTGACTAATTGTTTCTTCATGGACGGGTGACAAGTTTTAAAAACACACTCTTGCCTTGACGCGCCACTCGTAGTACGAATAGCCCAGTCTAGCGGCCGTTCGATACGGATACGAATGTGGTGTTATTATGGCACACAGGAAAAAGAATGCACCAAGACGCGGTAGTTTAGCATACTTACCGCGAGGTAAGGCTTCTAAATTCGTGCCCCGTATCAAGAATTGGCCTGAGTATAGTGACGGAGCTGCAAAACTACTTGGTTTCATCGGATACAAGGCTGGAATGACCCATGCGGTCATGACAATTAGTAGTCCTAATAGTCCATTCAAAGGACAGGAAACTGTTATTCCAGTCACTGTGATTGATACACCTCCGATTAGACCGTTCTCAATACGTGGTTATGAGGCCACACCTTATGGTCTCAAATTGACAACAGAAGTTCTTGCTGGCACTATGTCAGAAGATCTGAAGAAGACAATGCCAGTAGCAAAAGAGTACGATCACGAAGCCAAGATGAAAGAGTTCGAGGAGAAACTCGACTCGTTTGCCGAGATCCGGATGCTCATTCATACTCAGCCAAGACTTGCTGGAATATCGAAGAAGAAGCCCGATGTAATGGAATACAAGGTTGGCGCACCTGGCGTTCAAGAGGCCTTTGAATACGCAAAGAATATCCTTGGCACTGATGTTCGTGTTGCAGATATCCTCGATGAGGGTATTCTCATTGACAGCATTGCAGTAACCAAGGGACACGGTTTCCAAGGTCCAGTTAGACGCTGGGGTATACGAATTCTTCAACACAAGTCACGAAAGACAAAACGTGGTGTCGGATGTATTGGTCCCTGGACCCCTAGTAGCATTCGATATACTGTTCCGAGACCGGGTCAGACTGGTTTTCACACACGAACCAGCTACAACAATAAAGTTGTGAAGATGGGAGAACGTGGTGAAGAGATCACCCCCTCTGGAGGATTTGTGAACTACGGTGTCATCCGTGGTGACTATATTATGGTTCATGGATCGGTTCCTGGTGCAGTAAAGCGCCCGGTACGAATCCGAAACGCTATTCGACCCACAAAGGGTCACATAGACGAACCAGTGCAGGTGAGTTACATCAGCACAGCATCAAAGCAGTAGGAGATGACAGTCTATGGCAACAATTAAAGCTTACACATTAAACGGTAAAGCCAGTAAGGAATCTGTTGAATTACCTCCTCAGTTCGATACTCCCTATCGTCCTGATGTCATCAAGAGAGCAGTACTGGCCCTTCAATCCCGTAGGCGTCAACCACATGGTGTTGATGAATTAGCTGGCAAGAGAAACACTGCACAGAGCTGGCAGACTGGTCATGGTAGATCAAGAATGCCACGAATCAAGGGTAGTGGTACTGGCGCAGCTAACAAAGCAGGTTTTGCTCCAGGTACTGTTGGTGGTCGGGTAGCACATCCTCCCGAAGCACGCAAAGTACTCGTTGAGAGAATCAATAAGACTGAGAACAGACTTGCAATTCGTTCAGCAATTGCAGCAAGTGCTAAGCCCGAGTTTGTAAAGGCTCGCGGGCACCGTGTTGAGAATGTTCCTCAAATCCCTCTCATCGTCAGTAGCAAGCTTGAAGCAATCGAAAATACAAAGGAAGCTCGTGAAACCTTGATTGCTCTCGGTCTTGGTGATGACCTTGAGCGAGCAAGTAATGGACGATCCATTCGAGCCGGAAAAGGAAAGATGCGCGGTCGTAAGATGAAGACTCCTAAGTCTCTGTTGATAGTCGTCGGTGAAGACAAGGGGATCATTAAGGCTGCACGAAATCTGCCAGGTGTGGATATTGCTGAAGTCCACGGACTGAATGCGGAGCTTCTTGCTCCTGGAACACATGCTGGTCGTATGGTGGTCTGGACCACATCAGCCATTGCTAGGCTAGAAAAGGAGAATCTGTTCATCTGAGGTGAGTCATCATGGATCCAAACGAAGTGATTATTCGACCAGTAGTGACAGAGGCCAGTCTTGAGGCAGTCGATGAAGACAACAAACTCATTTTCTATGTTGTCCGTACTGCTAACAAGAACACCATTCGATGGGCTGTGGAATCCCTTTACGACGTTGTTGTTGAGAAGGTTAACACACTGATAATGCCTGATGGAAGAAAGAAGGCATTTGTCAAGCTAGCACCAGAGTACAGTGCTGCAGAGGTTGCAACCAACCTCGGGATATTCTAAGGGGGCTTGTGATTGGGTAAACGTGTACTTGTACAACGAAAGGGTCGAGGTACTACTCAGTGGAGGTCTCCAAGCCACAAGAAGATTGCACCGGCAAGACATCCCAAGTGGGCACCTGACAAGACCTATACTGGGACAATCATCAATCTTCTCCACGAATCAGGTAGAGGAGCTCCTCTTGCTGAAATTCGATATGAAGGGGAGAAGAAGGTGCACTACATGGTGGCTCCAGAAGGGGCTTATGTTGGCCAGGTTATTGAATGTGGTGAAGAAGCTACATTAGCAAACGGTAACACCTTGATGCTCCAGTACATCCCTGAAGGTACTCCAGTGTATAATATCGAAGGAAGCCCTGGTGATGGTGGTAAGTACGTCAAGGCATCAGGTCTAACTGCTACGATTATTTCAATCGATAAGACCAAGGCTATGGTCCGACTCCCAAGCGGTGGACAGAAAGCCTTCAGTCCACGATGCAGAGCTACTATCGGTATTGTGGCTGGTGGTGGTCGATCAGAGAAACCCTTCCTGAAGGCTGGTGCTGTCTGGCATCATACTCGTGGAAAGGCGCGAAAGTGGCCTATAGTCCGAGGTGCTGCGATGAATGCAGCCTCACACCCACACGGTGGTGGTTCACACCAATCTCCTGGTAGACCCAGTACGGTCAGCAGACACGCTCCTCCAGGTAGAAAGGTCGGTAATATCGCCGCTCGACGAACTGGTCGTAAGACAAAGTAGTCCGAAGTTGATTGAGAAGAGAATCCCTCTTCTCTCTCCTTCTTTTTGCTTTTCTATATCGTATCCTAGTAATACTAGTAACTATATCCCCATACTTGCTTTCTAGCTATGAGGACTAGCAATGAAACTCATAGCTGTGCACTTACCAGATAGAATTGTAACAGATATTGAAGAACTGGTAAACAAAGGTCTCTACCCTAATCGTTCAGAAGCGATTAGAATCGCTATCCGTGATCTCCTGAAACGTGAGTTATGGGATCAGAACATGGGTAAGAAAGGGAGTATGAGTGAGGTAATTGGGTAATGCGTTCATTCATTGATTCTGCACGGGAAAATAATCGAGCTGAACGTACGTCCTCAACAGTTCGTGATATTGGACAAGCTAGGATTGTAGTTGTTGGCTGCGGTGGGGCTGGAAATAACACTGTAAAACGCCTCATGACCATCGGTGTCCAAGGTGCAGAATGTATAGCCATCAATACTGATCGTCAACATCTTGCTGTGACCACTGCTCACAGAAAACTACTGATTGGTGAAAGAATCACCCGGGGTTTAGGTGCAGGTGGCTACCCCCATGTTGGAAAGGCTGCTGCTGAGGAATCAGCTGGACAGATAACCGAGTTACTTCGTGATGCGGATCTAGTCTTTATTGCAGCAGGAATGGGTGGTGGAACTGGCACTGGAAGTGCACCAGTCGTAGCTGAGATTGCAAAGAAGAATGATGCAATTGTTGTTGGAGTCATCACCATGCCTTTCAGTCTTGAGCGAACACGAATTGACAAAGCAAAGGCTGGTTTGGCGCGCCTGCAGGAGAATGTAGACACAGCTGTGGTCATTGATAACCAGAAGTTGATGGAACTCGTTCCTGACCTCCCACTTGAGGAAGCATTTGGTGTAGCTGATGAAGTACTAGCAAACATGGTGAAAGGCATTACTGAGACCATCACCATGCCCAGTCTCATCAACTTAGATTATGCTGATGTCCGCTCAATCATCTGTAATGGTGGAGTAGCTCTAGTTGGTCTAGGTGAAGCCACAGGTAATGACAGGGCAAATGAAGCTATCAAGAACGCCCTGAACAGTCCCCTTCTTGAGGTAGAGTGGAGTGGTGCAACTGGAGCCCTGATTCACATTACAGGGGGTCCAGACATGAGCCTAGCAGAGTCAAACAAGGTTGGCGAGCTCGTCTCTGAGAAGATGAGTCCTGATGCGAATGTGATTTGGGGAGCTCGTGTAGATCCTCGACTCAGTGGGGTTCTTCGAGTTATGCTGATACTCACTGGGGTAAAGAGTCCACAACTACTTCCTAGGTCAAAGGAAGAGTCTGGAATCTCTGTTGCAACAAAACGATTAGCTGAATTTGGAATCATTGGCACTAAGACTACTACCCTTGGGTCTGCTCAAGCTCGAGAGAAAGCCTATGGGAAACTCCCTGATACTGTACGTAGTAGTTGGGAGGATAGATTGAAACCTCTTGAAAGGACTCTTGCAGGTCGTAAAAAGAGAGAGGTCACTCCTAAAAAGAGTACTGAAGAACTAGGACTGAAAAAACTTCTTGACTAGAAACATCGAATGCAACCAGTCCAGATCTCCATTTATTTATTGATCATGATAGTTTTACTACACTAAATCATGATGATAAATTCTTAAACCATGACTCAGTTTCTTGAGCTTCTTGTTCGCTTTCAAACAGTCCAATGTGGCGGCCAATCTCTACAGCGAATTCCACATACGCCTGCCCACGGGCAGTAATTATGTTTCCTTCAACTATGACATCTTCTTCAGTGATAATACTATCTTTAAACACCTGAGTAGCATACTCTGGATTATGGCCATGTGCAATCTTGAGTCCACTGAGAAGTCCAGCTTGAGCTAGGAATTCAGGTCCACCACATATTGCTGCTATTGGTCGTTTATTCATATTGATTATTTGAAGAAACTCTTGGATATCATGACGGTCCTTGTAGACCTTCGGTTCACCCCCAGGGATGACAAGCAGATCTACATCTGATGGTTCAATCTCTGCCAATAATTTGTCAGATTCCACTCGTAGCCCGCAACAGCTAGTTACTACTTTCTCATCTACGGAAAAAGTGTGGAATGAAACTCTTTCCTTGAGGAGGAGAAGTAGTGGTGCAATCTCAAATTCAACAAATCCGTTGTAGAGAAGGATGTACACATTCATCGGGAATCAAGAGATGACTTCAGTTCATAGCAAATAAACGGAACCCTCTACGTAACATTAGGACCACCATTGCGTTACACCAAGACTTAATCTCCCCATAGGGATAAATTGGTACAGGGTGAAACAAAAAATGACATTTGTTGGTGATGGTGGTGCATCTGCAGTAGATGCACAGTTCACAAGCTCCTATAGGGTGAAATTTCAAAGAGATGAATTTCTTCGTCTGGTCGAAGTTGCTCGTCCTGAAAGAATCTACCAT
>PJER01000131.1 GCA_002825465.1 Candidatus Thorarchaeota archaeon MP8T_1 | reverse complement strand
GATCCAACTTTTTTCACACTGAGTGTTGCCATCGAATGACCACTTCTGAGAAATCCAGCCGACAACAAAAGGGTTTCCTACCCTTTGGATTACAAGTACTTTCTCATTAATGTCATCGTCTGCGCTTTAAGAGACCCACCTATTTGTTCAGATAGTATTTCAACAAGCGTATGCTGATTCTCTCCAATAAGTGGAAAGTGAATCTTAGTTCTCTGTTCTCTATTGAGTTCGGAAGCAATCTGCATAACTGCATCATCCATGGAATATTCCGGATTAATCATCAGTAATCCTAACAGACAAGCTTGACCGGTGTAATCAATACTCACAGCAATTTGTGTTGAACCGCTAACAGTATAGGTCTTGAGAACTCCACAACTCATTGCGAAATCTAACGCATTCCAGATTGTTGATGTGGTTAGTCCTTCTTCTTTGGACATCGACCAGACGAGTTGCTTTGCTCCTTGTAGGTTGGGTTGTGTATCCCATTTCTTTGTATTTGAAATACGCTTGGTGCTGCCATCTCGCTCCAAAGTGAAGTTCAAAACCTTGCTGATCGAAACGAATCCCACTTTCTCGAGAATTCTCCCTATCCAGTGATCGAGACAAAAGCTTGCAGGAAATCCTAAACCTCTCGATAATGAATCATCTGCAACAATTGCATCAACATCCCTTATTGCGACTGTTTTCATGAATGGGAGCGAGGTCTTGATAATATGATATGCACTTGTTTCTCTGTACTCCTTTTTGATTGCAACAGCACTCAAAACCATACCAAGTCTGGCCCTGTCTCTATAGATTGCAGTTCCACCAATGATTTCTTCATTGATGCTTGAAACAAATGCAATAGCTTCTGGAAGTTGAAGATAGCTATGTGCCAGATTCCTGTCTGTTAAGCCCGAATCTGTAAAGTCTTCAACAAGATTCAGCCAATCATCAATCTCTTGTTCCCGAAGCCGTCGATTGAACATTACTGGCGCATTCATTCTTGAGACCTCTTATTTACGCCTATGCGTATTTCATATGGCTTCTTTCACGAATTAGGAAAGAACACATTTCTAAAGACTTCTTAAAGTCCGACAGTAGCCAACTAGCACATAAGTCATACGTTGACCAAATATCTTATTTTGAAGAGTCTATCGAATACTTTATTCGTCACTGACGAACAGCAGGATGGTACCATGCAATCGCTTGTATTAACCGCCGACGGTTTCCAGATTTCGGACACGCCAATCCCAGCGCTTATGCCAGGTGATGTTAGAATCGAAGTTCGTTCAGTTGGTATCTGCGGAACTGATTTAGCAATTTGGAAGGGTGACTATGAAATTCCTCTTCCAATTGTTCTTGGTCATGAGATCTCAGGCGTGGTGCATGAGAGTTCATCACCTGACATACAACCAGGAGCTCTTGTAACCACAGAGATCGATATCTCTTGTGGTAGGTGTTGGTATTGTAGAAGTGGTAGCAAACAATATTGCGCTTCAAAAGAAGTTCTTGGCATCACCCGTGATGGAGGTCTCTCAGAATACATCTCAGTGCCAGCTGATCTCATTCATGTTTTACCTGAGGGAGTAGATAGTGTTTCTGCGACATTTGTAGAACCACTGGCATCTGCAATAAGAACAGAACAACAAGCACCCGCAGAACAAAATGAACCTGTCGTCATTTTTGGTAGTGGAAAGCTTGCATTATTGCTTGCCCAAGTTTATGATGTTGGTGGTGCGGATGTTCACATAGTTGGTCGCAATAGATGGCAATTGGGTCTGGCACGGCAACTAGGTCTTCGTAATACTCATGATGCTGTAACTGAAAAATGGCAATCTGAGATTCTTAGAGCCACGAATGGAGTGGGGCCAAGAGTCGTTGTGGAAGCAACCGGCAATATTGATGGTCTCAGGATGGCACTAGGAATTGTTAGAAATGGCGGGATTGTTGGTCTCAAGAGCATGCACGGTCGAGAGTATCCACTCAATCCAACAGATATCGTCAACAAAGAACTGACTCTTTTCGGTGCGAGTCGAGGGCCCTATAAAAAAGCTATAGATCTTCTTGCTAAGGGACGTATCGAAGTCAAGCGATTACTATCAAAAGAATTCAGACTTGAGGAAGGCACTAAAGCCTTCGAGTTTGCATCTCAACCTTCTGTAACAAAAGTAGTGATCAATATCTGAGGACTTCAATCATGCCTCACTTCGATGTTGATCTCCACATTCATTCCCTTCATTCTATTGGCGTTAGCAAAGCCATGACAATTCCTACGCTATCACAGGGAGCAAAAGAAAAGGGTCTGCATCTCTTAGGAACTGGAGATGCGACACAGCCGCAATGGCTTAAACATCTCAGAACTTATTTGAAACAAATTGATGATGTCTATACATACGATACAATAGCTTTCATCCCAACTGTTGAGATTGAAGACAAGCAGTCAATTCATCATGTAATAATCCTCCCTGACTTCGATGCAGTAGAAAATCTAAGATCAAGCATCAAACAATATTCGTTGAACTTGAATAACGAATGGGGAGGACGACCTAGAGTGAACCTAGATGGTGAAAATTTAGCTGCTCATGTTCGAGATGCTGGTGGCTTGATAGGTCCTGCTCATGCCTTCACTCCTTTCAAATCAATATTCAGGGAAAATCGCCATACGCGTCTGGAAACATGTTATGGGAAAGAAACAAAGAATATCCATTTTATCGAGTTGGGTTTATCAGCTGATTCAGAGATTGCAGATTGTATTCCGGAATTACGTGGGCTCACATTCATTACTTCAAGTGATGCTCATTCACCGAGTCCGGATAAACTTGGCCGGGAGTTTACAAGCTTCGAGATAGAAGCTCCTACATTCTATGAACTCAAATATGCACTCAAACGGGAGAAAGGGAGAAAGAGTGTGTTGAATGTCGGACTTGATCCGCGTCTTGGAAAGTATTACTTGTCTTTCTGTTCGAAGTGCCGTAGAACGTTGATAGTCCAAGATGGAAATGAAGCGCCGAGTTTTGATGACCTCAATTTATACATTCAATGCAACAACATATCTGAGAGAGAGAAGCTTCTTCACAATATCTATCTGAGAAAAGTTCCATGCCCTGTTGATGGTAAAGCATTACGTCTGGGTGTTCGCGACCGTGCTGCTGCAATTGGCGAAGGTACTTCCAAATCTCCACCACATAGACCTCCTTATCTACGTATAGCCCCTTTGTTAGATATTATTACTTTGGCAATTCAGGTCAAATCGTCATCATCAAAGGTGGCGAGAAAGATGTATAGTAGAATGAGGGCAGAACTTGGTTCAGAAACCTCTATCCTAGCAAGCACGCCTTTGAACAGAATTCATCAGATCAATGAAAGAATCGCACTCATGATTCAAACCTATAGGAATGGTTCAGCTTGCTATCAGGCCGGGGGAGGAGGCCGTTATGGTAAACTCATACCTCCTTGGGAGTGTGATGGACTTTGACCGTGGTAAAAGGTGTAATCCGAGAAGTTGGGAGAAGTCGCACTACTAGAGTGAGTTCTCAGCAATGGTATGGTTCAACTGATATTGTTATTCAAGATGAGTCCACCGGGAAGACATACACTGTTCGAGTTTCCGCAAAGATAATGGACAAGTGCAGATTTTTGCCAAGAGTTGGTATGCATGTTATAGTTCATGGATATGTCGAGGCTGCTGAATATGGCCTCTCTGACTTTATGGTCACGAGAGTTACTGATATTAAACACGAAGGTGCTGGAATCAAAAAAGTCTACAAGTTCGATGATTAGTAGTTATTTCTTCATTCTAATGAGAAAGGAAGGAGCCAGTATCCATTCTGATCTGCATTTAGGACACTTTGTGGGAGCCTTTGCTGAATCCTTGACTTTGAAAATGTAATGGCACTTTCCGCAACTTGCAGGCCTGACGATGACCTCCTTTCCTTGATTTCTTACTGTGCGTGCAATGTGATCAATATCCTCGTAGACAATTGACCGCTTTCTCACATCCAAAATATCGCATATCTCTTGTGCTGTCAAAGGCTGTTCAGCGGACTCTAGAAGGCGGATGATCTCTTCTCTTCTCGTTAACATTTCACACACTCTTGGTCTAGTATCTATCTAATACTTGTGTATATCCATCCTTTGCGCTGTACAATGAATTGTACAGCCTGTACAAAACGTAGAGTCATATTCTTTCAGATTAATGATATGTCAAGGTGTATCAATTGAGAAACTATGATACAGGTCTATCAAACAAAGTTCTAGCATCAGTAATTGTTGCAATCGTGGTCACAACAGGAGTCTTTATTGTTGCCACTAATCTCCCTGGTGGCGGAGGAAACAATACAACAACCACGACAACAACTACCACCAATCCGGTTGGAGGACTAGGAGCAAAGGCTGCATTGTATCTGAACTCGATGAGGGACAATGTAGTTTATTACTGGATGTGTAACTCGACTTTTGTGAATCTGAATCTTTCTGAATATTACGACGGTGTTCACCCGGGAGCATTTGTTGATGGGGCTTACATGACTGATAACGAGACAGGTGGCCAGATAACCGTTCTATTTTCTCCCTACGATCTTAACATTAGAGGTGAAGGAGTATTAACAGAAACGCAATGGAATAGTCTAAGTGGAGCCCTCATAGACGATGGAATTGGCCAAATGGTGGAGGCTGCAAATCCTCCAAGTAGCGACTGGCCGCACACTTGGCCTGTTGATTTCTACATGACCGTCTATTTCAATGATAACACCTGCTTCTTGGTAGGTTACACATCTTCTGATGGGTTTGTGTACATTGTCAATGGTACGTGGAGTGGCATTATCAATGATCGATTATCCCCTCCAATCTTGTCCTTTGATGAAGGCCGTTGGCTTGTTGAGAGTGGTCACTTTGCGTTACCATTCCAATACCTCTACACTACAATAACAACAGAAGTGAGTTATCCCGGTCCCTAATGATGGGCTATTGCGCCCATCTTCTTTATTTTATGCCAATAAGTATACAACGGGATTGGGCAAACGATTCGCGGTGATATTTCTTGAGCAGTACACCGGAGAAAGACATGGTTGACAAGCTCTTGAAGGGGCGTACAATGAGTGTCTATGCTCTTTTGCTATCACAAGGCGAGATGGGTGTGAGAGATGTTCAAAGGGCACTTAGATTCTCAAGCCCGAGTCTGGCCCTTCATCACTTAACGAAACTCACAGATCTTGATCTGGTCCGAAAAGATGAACACGGTATTTACTCAATATCTAAGACTGTTCGGGTTGGCTCACTCTCTTTATTCATCAAATTTGGTAGCATATTGCTTCCTAGGTTCCTCTTTCTTGGGACGCTATTCACAGCAATGCTCATTCTTTATGGTATCTTCTTTCTTACATGGCCTCCCACAGGCGGGGATTTAATGTACATAGCTCTAAGCGTTATTGCTATAGTTGTCATATTCTATGAAAGTAGACAGATTTGGTTACTCAAGCCATTCTGATTACTCGGTTGTAGTGAGCGATAGATATAGGTCCAAATCCTTAGAAGGATATGTTGCCTTTCTTGATATATTACAGGGTTTCTTGGTAGATGTGAGATGCCTCAAACAAAACTCGTCCCAACATCAAAAGCTCCAAAGCAAGCATCCTTCGATGAGAGGGTGTGCTCAAAGTGTATGGGACATCGAGCTCTTTGTGGAGTAAGACCCTGTCCTCTCTTGATGCGTGCAAAGGCACTTGCACAGATTGATGATGCCTTCACTGGAAATGAACTTCTTGGTGCATCTCCTCCCTCTGTTTTTATTGGCGAAGCAGGCTATCCAAAAGTCTTGGCCGGTCCCTTGGTCCCTCC
>PJER01000130.1 GCA_002825465.1 Candidatus Thorarchaeota archaeon MP8T_1 | reverse complement strand
TAACTTCGATTATATCCTCTGATCATCTGAGAGAACTCGTCAAAGTTGACCTCTCTGACTCTGTAATTCCATACGACACTTCTGAATTCAATGTGTTCCTTCATTTTCCAGGCAAGTAAACTCAAAATAGGCATCAGTGTCAGAAAGAGAAGAGAAGCCCAGCCAAGCCATTCTAAAGGAGTTTCATAAAGAGTCACCATTTGGTACTGAGCAACATCGAATGCCATAAATGCCCAAATCTGAATAATGACGAAGATGCTGATCTGGTAGAAAGTTATTGACCTCGAAATGACTGGTGATTCAACCATGGCTTTCAACTCTGGATTGGAATCAAGAAGGCACAGCTGTGTACTAATGGTTTTCTACATGCAAATTCTTCAAAATATCTAATAATTCAGCAGTTTCACCACGTGTCTTTAGATACTCCTTGATAATCAATGCAACAGCATTCTCAGTGACGAGTGCGACATCTTTGACTCCCGGATTTTTAATTTTGGTAGTGATTGGATGTTTCACGTAATATCCTTCTTCATCAGGATGAATGAACTTGCGAAAATTGCGATCGGTTGAGAACCACCACCAGACGACCTGTGGGTTCTCATCTTTTTCATAGAGACGGCCAAGTACTCTGGTTACTGCTCGCAAATCTTCTGACCAAGATTCAATATAAGCCTCATTCACGAGACTCTCGATTCTTATTACCACTCGAGGATCATCATATATTGCAAGTTCTCCCTCTACTGCCTTATCAAGTACAACACGAACATTACACACTCCAGTAACCTTCGATTGTGTCTCAGCAAGTTTCACAGCCTCCCTAATCAAGGGGAGATTGAAGTCCGCTGAGGCAGAATTGGAAATTGATCTAAATGTCCCAAAGAGAGTAATCAAGAAGATGAGAACCAAACTAACAGCATTCAAAATCGAAACGTACTCAGAGAGTGAAGCGTTTTCATAGAAGGCATAGAGAGGAAAGATCGAAATCAAGATAATTAGAAGAATTGGAGTGAAGAAATACCAAAAATTGCCGTTTGCCACAAGACGGGAGTAGGTTCGGTTGTATTCCTTTGGAAGTTTCTTAGCATCCTCGATTGTCATCTGAACAGGTTTGAATTCCCACTCAGGAGGGTGATACTCAACTATATTCTTCTTATAGTACCAACCAACATAGAACGAGAGGACCGTAACAAGAACAGGAATGCCAAGAAAGGCTCCTAAAAAGGATAGAATATCCAATTCAGTTATCGGTCGGAATAGCACTGAAAGATAGAAGCCAGCTACAAAACTAAGAACTGCTCCAATTACTGCAAATCCATAGAATGCTGCCATTGATTTGTAAACAGTAACTTGCGTCATCGTGACTCCGCCCATAGCTTTGTTTAGCAGTCCTGCACTCTCTTTAAGGATTGCTGAGTATGTTATGTTTGGAAGTATCGTTATACTTATAATCAATCTTATGTGAATTTATTATTGTTAATTCAAGGAGATATCTATTTGATAAAGATTGGCGATAAGGCACCAAATTTTACAACCACTACTGAGAGTGGGGAAAAGTTCAGATTAAGCGCATTCAAAGGAAAGAAGGTGTTCCTCTATTTCTACCCAAAGGACAATACCACTGGATGTCAACAGGAGGCATGTTCGATTAGAGACAATTACAAAGTCTTCGAAAAGTCAGATATCCCTGTCTTCGGTGTATCTGGCGGCAGTGCTAAGTCCCATATGAGTTTCAAGAGCAAAAACAATCTTCCATTTCCCCTTTTAATGGATGAGGATTTCGAGATTGCCAAGCTCTATGAGGTGTACAAGAAGAAATCTATGTATGGAAAGGAGTACATGGGTATCGAAAGAACCACATTCCTCATCGATGAGAAGGGAAAAGTCGAAGGCATCTTTGGCGGACCTGAGGGTATCGAGAAGGTTAAGACAAAGGAGCACGCAGACCAAGTAATCAAGTTCTGGAATCTCAAACTATGAGGGACAAAAGATGCTAAAGATAGGGGACATGGCTCCTGAAATTGAAACAACTGATGAGATGGGAGTAACGTTCAGACTCAGTGAGCAACGAGGACACAAGGTGGTTCTCTACTTTTATCCCAAAGACTTCACTCCA
The DNA here is from genome assembly GCA_002825465.1 of Candidatus Thorarchaeota archaeon MP8T_1. The sequence goes on along the minus strand of PJER01000130.1, from coordinate 4,756 downwards.
GGATGTACAGCTGAGGCTTGCTCGATACGTGATAGCTACACTCTATTTGAAGACTCAGGAATCCCCATTTTTGGGGTTTCAGGAGGAGATGCTGAGACACACCGAAAGTTCAAGGAAAAATATCAACTGCCATTCTCAATTCTCATGGACGAGGACTACACGATTGCAAAGCTATATGGAGTCTATAAACCATTGAAGATATTGGGGAAAGAACTCCTTGGTGTACATAGAATCACCTTTCTCATCGATGAGGATGGGAAAGTAGAGGGAATCTTTGGCGGCTCTGAGGGTATTGACAAGGTTAACTCATCGAAACATGCTGAACAGATCATAAACTTCTGGGGCTTGAAGCTCTAGGAATTTCCTAGAAGATCCTTCGTGGTCGAGCCACACTGCTAAGGTAGATGACAGTCTCATTTACTCCATCCAAACCGAGGAGTTCATTGAGCTCATCGTCATAGATTGCACCTATTTGGCAACTACCATAGTCGAGAGCTTCCGCTGCAAGAGCAAGATTCTGAGCGATATGTCCCGCATCGAGAAAGATATACCGATAGGCACGTTGCAGATATTTCCACTTTGAACGCTCGACCACAGCACTCCAAATGAAGACGACAGCAGCCTGTTTAGCAATCTGTTGATCAAGCGCTCCCGCTCTTACCTCGCTTCCATAATCACCTTCTTTAATGAACTCCAAAACATGATCATCAATCACATAATGATAGATTCCTTGCTTGAGCCCATCAACCCGGTTCACGTACAGATAGGTCTCAATAGGATAGAGACCACCAGCAGATGGAACAGTACGGAGCTTGAAGTCGCAGTTCGATCCTGAAACAACCTCTCTAACTCCCTGAATTGCCCAAAGGATCTGTGACAAGGCTTCGAGCGACATTGGTTCAGCGGCATATGCCCTAACACTCCTGCGGCGCCTAACAATGTCCCAGATTGAAGGACCTCCGTGAATCGAGGGATCAGGTAATGAGATGCGTGGCTTACCTTCATAGATTTTGTATTGAGCTGGCATATTACTCCAATCAAGACTGTGCTCAGGGAGGTTGCCTCGTTGATACTTAGTATCTCTGAGAAAGTCGTCACCAATTGTAGGCTTCATGCTTTACATTCCTAACGTTCTTTGTTTTGGCTCTATCGATACCTCGTCATGTTCTGGTTTTCCTTGCTCATATTTGAAAAATCATAGCAACTTATTAGGGAGATTTGAATGCGCGGTCGTGAGGAATCGCCATGAGAGTATTGATCGCATTCTGCACACGATACGGAGCTACTGAAAGCACATCTGAAGAGATTGCTCAAGTTCTAAGAGAAGAAGGACTTGAAGTTGATGTTGTCAATCTGAAAAATGAGAAAGTGAAGAACATCTCAGAGTATGATATCGTCATGGTTGGAGCAGGAATGCAGATGTCAAGATGGTGTAAAGAATCGGAGAAGTTTCTAGACAAATTCCAGAATGAACTCAGAGAGAAAAAGCATGTGATTTTCATTTCATCTGCAGCTAAGGCACTGTTTGAGTATGATGGCAATACAGAAGAAATGGAAGAAAATCGGCAAAAGTGGCTTGTCGATAAAGTTGAGAGATACTCGCTCAACCCAGTAAGTATCAGTATATTTGGAGGAGTTTGGGACTATAACAAGATGGGATTCGTTTTCAAAAAGACCATGGGTCCGTTTCGAATAAAGCTAGAGGAAGTCGGGATTCCAGAAGTCGAACCCGGAGTTTATGATACACGTAACTGGGACGAAATACGAGTCTGGGCAAAAGAACTAGTAAGCAAAGTCATATGAGATGAAACGCAAGACCATCGCTTTTCTGTTAGCGACTTGAGAAAGATCTAGTTGCAACTCATTGATTCACACAATTTCATTTGAAGGCATCTTTGAGTTCAAAAACCGAGTACATGTATTATAGGTGGCTTAATCATAACTCATCACACTATATTCATTATTGAACTATACCGTTGGCACTATAGTTGTTTATTAAAAAGATAATATAAAGATTAGAGGGGTGGAAGAGATTTTGAAGAACAATACAAAACTGCTCATATTAGGATTATCTGTTACTGCTATCATCTTCCTCGGTCTTCTACCTGCTCAAGCACTTGCAATTTCTAGGCCTCAGAATTGGCCAAGTTGGGATAGATGGAGGGCAACCACCCCTGAAGTACAGGGTATGGATTCAAGTAAGATAGAGGAAATGTATAGTTTTATCGAAGCAAATGGGATTAATATTCAAAGCGTGTTAATCATTCGCAACGGCTACATAGTTAATGAGGAATATCTCTACAATTCCATTCGGCTGGAAGAAAAAAGTTACTATTGGCCTGATGCCGATCCAAATTGGGAACTCAGAGACGGTAGACTACATCATGTTTGGAGTGTTACAAAGTCTGTGGTATCCTTGCTTGTTGGAATAGCTATTGAAGAGGGATTTTTCGATTTAGACACCAAATTCTTCGATGTTTTCCCTGACAGGTGGGATTCTGCAAAATATGGTGATCCTGTTTATTCTGATGCCAAGAAAGACATAACCGTGGAGAATCTACTTCTACAAAACGTCGGTATTCAATGGAATGAGTTCGATCCAGAAACCAATTACCAATGGACTATCGATGGTTTCAGTCTCGATTACTACCTAACAAAACCAATGGATTATCTACCAGGAACAGACGATCCTCTCGCTTGGACATATTCAAGCGGAAATGCAGAAATGCTGTCTGTGATTATCGCAAATAAGACAGGGATGACAATGGCTCAATTTGCTCGAGAATATTTATTCAAACCCCTTAAAATCCGAAATACCGAATGGGATTGGATGTATGGTCCTTCAGCATGGGGAACAGGAGATCTTGCGATTAAGAATCACGGTGGCTTCGGACTTTTCATGACACATAGAGCAATGGCACGAATTGGAATGTTGGTATTGAATCAGGGAATGTGGCATGGAAGACAAGTCGTTTCAACGGATTGGGTTGAGACATCAACGAGTGCTCTAATAGACAGATTGTTGTTTGGAGTATTTCCAATTCACTATGGCTACTTATGGTGGGTCACTCCTGGTAAATATTATCAAGCATTTGGAGCAAATACAAACCGGATAATTGTACTACCGGAATATGATATTGTGGTGGTCTTCACTGCTAATGATCCAAATGATTTGATATGGTCGGGTCCAGTTGATAGTCTGCTCATTGATTCATTCATAATACCAGCGGTTCTGTAGTATGCCCGCTGAAATCGATAACAAATGTATTCGAGTGAAAATCACTTGAACTCACACAGGTGAACATCGTGGGTTAACTCACGTTGACAAGACAATATTATGGAGGCTGTTCCTAAATATCGTATAGTTGACAGCAAAAGTATCATAGCATGACTACTCGAAAATTCATTGCAATATGGCCATGATGATGTGATGGCGACTTACTGGGTTCTTGAGAAGATATTCGATATGGAAGAAAAATCATAATAGAATCGAAAAGTCACAGTGCAATGAAATCGAACAAGATAGGGGCTTGGCAAACAACAAGTGATTCGCAACATCATTGCTGTGATGGCCATCGGTCTGAGGTTCAACCTCGAATTCCTCAACATGCAATCTAGCGGAGCCATCTATGGCGCTGTGATTGATATTAGATGAGCATTAGAAGTTACAGAAGTCTTTGTTTGTAGTAGTTTTCTCTTCCATCCTTTAAGATAGAATTTAATAATAGGCTTCTTCCAGCCCCTCATGCGAGTTGATGATGATGCCTGAAGAAAAGCTCTCTGTTGAAGAGTTGAAGAAAAAGGCCGAGAAGCCGGGAAAGGATGCTATGATTATGCATCCCTTCTATAAGGGGAAGATCCAGTCTATTGGAAAGGTCCCGGTCCGAGATTTCTCAGATTTCGCAATCTGGTACACACCTGGTGTTGCCAAACCATGTCTGGACATCAAAGATAACCCGGACAAAGCATATGACCACCTGAACAAGGGTAACATGGTGGCAGTCGTCAGCGATGGCACAAGAGTGCTTGGGCTAGGCGATATCGGTCCGCTAGCCGCAGGGCCAGTGATGGAGGGGAAGGCAATTCTCTTCAAATATCTGGGCGGCGTTGATGCGTGGCCCGTGTGCGTTAACACAAAAGATGCTGACAAGATCATCGAGTTTGTCAAGCTGCTCCAGCCCTCATTTGGAGGAATCAACCTAGAAGATATTTCCAAGCCAAAATGTTACAAGGTTCTTGAAGAGCTCAGGAATGACCCAGAGGTCAAGATACCTGTTTGGCACGATGACGCACAGGGAACTGCTACGGTAGTTCTTGCTGGCGTGCTTGGCGGTTTGAATGTCGTCAAGAAAGACATTGAGAATATTAGAGTCGCAATGCTCGGTGTAGGCGCTGCCAATACCCGCACTGCATATCTGCTCATATCTGCAGGTGTCGATCCCAAGAATATCGTCATGGTAGACAGTACAGGAGCAATCTATGCAGACCGAGAGGACATAGTTGCAGAGAAGGATTATGACACCTTCAAGTACGACCTAGCTCAAAAGACCAATCCTGATAGAATGACAGGTGACCTCGGTGAAGTCATCAAAGGAACAGACTTGCTCATCTCAGCAGCACGACCAGTTCCCGGTACTATTAAGAAAGAGTGGGTTTCCATGATGGCAAAGGACTCCATTGTCTATGCTTGTGCAAATCCACTGCCAGAAATCTGGCCTTGGGATGCAAAAGAGGCAGGTGCAAAAATTGTTGGTAC
>PJER01000129.1 GCA_002825465.1 Candidatus Thorarchaeota archaeon MP8T_1 | reverse complement strand
AATGGAGATGGTCTTGAGTTTAATCAGTGCCTCAATTGTAGGATAGGAATACTCTACAAACTTGTCACAGCAACTGCCACACTTGATACATATACTATTGGCCTTGGAAAACCTGGACAATTCAATGGTGTATCTATATACTGGAACGCTATTGTGCCGGACTCGATGAAGAAGTTCCTTCCCTCTTACGAATTAATTCAAGATGGCCAGTGGCTAGGGACTGTTTCTTTCGATGAAACACTAGCATTAAGATTCTTGCCATTTTCGTCCATGACTGAATCCACACCACGCGATGATGTATCGCCTTGGACGACAGAAATGCCTGGTATCGTACGAGCTGCCATTGATTCGTTCTTATCAGTAGCTAAGTTCCAAGTCGAAGCAGCGTTGGCATTACGATGAATTACTTGTGAGGAAACAGAAGTGACTGAGAAATTGGTTCGTGATAAGATACCTGAAATTCTAAAAGAGAAGGGACTTAATCCGTCAATTCGTATTGTCACATCTAAAGAGTTTGATGTTTTCCTCCGTGCTAAGATTGTTGAAGAGGCTCAAGAACTTCTTGAGTCTGGTGACTCAGAAGAAATCGTGGACATTCTTGAGGTAATTGATGCTCTAATTGAACTTCGAAAAGCCGATAGAGCAATGTTGGATCTCCAACGCGAAACTAAGAAGCTGTACCGCGGCGGATTCAAGCAAGGATACGTCCTTACTGAAGAACTGGATAATGACCTCGATTAGCTCACTATACATACTCTGAAACATCTGACAAAGGTTATATTCACTAAATTGCGCTCCAACCTATAAGATACCACCCTGTTTAGTGGTGGTAATAATTAGTTTATGGAGCTAACAAATATGGCTACAGATGATATTAAACCGGTACCTGAAGAACCAGTTCGACATGAAGATGGTGATATTTCTAGGTATCGTGTCGAGAGGTATCCAGTGAAGGAGCTCCCCTATACAACTCAGTCTATCTGTCCTGAGTGTTTCCTTTCTGACGACGAAGTCCATGTCATTGATGCAACACTCTACGAAGACAATGGCAAGGTCATGTACAAAAAGACTTGCGAGAAGCACGGGGAGTTTATTGATGTTTATTGGGGCGATGTTGATCTATTCAAAAAAGCACAGAAGTGGTGGTATAAATCCGTAGGTCTAGATAATCCACGAACCGAGACCGTTAAGGGTTGTCCTGAGGACTGTGGCCAATGCCCAGAACACAAGTCGCACACTGCTCTAGCCCTATTAGATGTTACAAATCGATGTAATCTCCGGTGTCCTATTTGCTTTGCCGTTGCTGCTGAAGGCGGTACTGTCTATGAACCGGAACCACAAGAGGTCTTTGATATGCTCAAGAACCTCCGAAGTAACTTGCCTGTTCCAGCTCCCGCTGTTCAGTTTGCTGGTGGCGAGCCAACGGTCAGCAAGAATCTCCCACAGTATATCAAATGGGCAAAGCAGCTTGGTTTCAGACACGTTCAGATAGCCAGCAATGTCATACGAATTGGAAAGAGTAAGGAGTACCTACAGGAACTACGTGATGCAGGTCTCTCTACCATCTATATGCAATTCGATGGTGTGACCCCTGGACCGTATCTAGCAGCACGTGGAACTGATCTATTACCTCTAAAGAAGCAGGCAATTCAGAATGCTAGAGAAGTTGGAATGGAGTCACTTGTCCTTGTACCAACAGTTGTTCGTGGTGTAAATGATGACCAACTAGGTGACATTATTCAGTTTGCAGTGGATAACCGTGATGTAGTAAGATGTGTGAATTTCCAGCCTGTGAGTATTACCGGTCGCATTGACCATGCAGCGCGTCATGAGATGAGAATCACAATTCCCGATGCTATTCATCTCATTGAAGAACAAACTGGAGGGAAGATACCTGCTAGTGAGTGGTATCCAGTACCCTCAATGATGCCTGTTGGTCGAGCACTTGGTTTAATCAAGGGCGGGCCTGAATTAGAACTTAGTTCACATTTTGCATGTGGAATGTCTACATTCATTTTCATTGATGACGATGGTAGCTATAAACCAATCACAGAGGTTATCGATGTAGACAAGTTTCTGGTGCTTCTTGAAGAGATTGCTAATCTGTTCGCTGATCAGAAGAAAGCAGCAAGTGCACGGGCAAAGGCAAAATTGGCTGCAGGTGTTCGTCATATCAAGAAGAAAGGTATTCTCAAGGATCTTCTTAGTGCTTTTCTCAACCGTGGAGATTATGACTCTCTTGCACAGTTTATGCGACGTGTTATCATGCTCGGAATGATGCACTTCCAAGATCCCTACAACTTCGACCTAGAGAGGATACAACATTGTGATATCAACTATGCAGTACCAGATGGTAGAATCATTCCATTCTGCACGATGAACACGATTCATAGATCGCGCGTTGAAGAGAAGTTCTCAAAGCCTATCGAGGAGTGGCGTAGAGGTCACAAACCGACTCAGGTAGAAGAGGACAGTATCAACAAACCATACACAAGTAGTCAATAAAACTTCGAATCGTAGGTGTGTTAGTCTTTTCTTTGAAGAGCTTCACACCTCTTCTCTTTCTTCAAGAAACTCCTAATTTCGATGTTATAGTGCGATTATAATTTCTTAACGCCGTTTAGATTCAGATTAATAAGAAACGTAACAAGAATTCTAGTAACATGAGTTCAAGCTACTGAAATGCCTTCTACGTGAGTTTTTCTCTATTATTCCACCTTCTACAATCAGATTTGTAGATAAAATCAGAAAGTTAAACATTTCATAAACTGATAAAATGAATTCCTACACCTAAGCAAACTTTAATAAGTCACCTCGGCTAGGTGTTATTGTGCGGAGGGTCATGGGCAAGATTCCCCTCCATGTAAAAAGCATAGGCGAGTGTGTGGGCTAGTTTTTCGTTACATGCCCTCAATTACGAAACTCCCCCCTCCTACCACGATTTCCCGCATGCTCGCCACCTTATTACTTCTTAATTCTTCTCTATACTACTCTCTATTGATGAAGTCAAAGAATTCGATGATCTCTTGGACATGGTCCCCTGGAATGATTATGTGATGATTGGCTAATGACTCTTCAAGAAAATAATCCACGGATTCATCCATTGCTACACGGATCTGGGTTCTACATCCCTTGTCATTGACGAGGTTGTCAATAATAGTGCCCCCGGAAATCCAGTATTCATTCAAGGCCTCTCCAAAGACCTTCAAGACCGTAACCTCAGTTAAAGCTAGTTTACCTCTTATGCCAATACTCATCCCTGTTTCAAAGTGGTTTGTGATTTCATAATCATCAATAATGGATGTGGATATTGTGCAGTGTGCGAAGACTGCTGTGTTGAGTTCTTGGTCAACACTTGCCACATTTGCCATGAACGATGGAGATCCTGTGAGTAATCTAGCAAGAAGCATAGTAAATGTCGCTGGAATATCTCCCTCACATCCTGCAACAAAATCTTCAGTGTCATTTAGGTATGAAAGAGAGTAACATCCTGAGATGCCTGTATCTTGCAGGAGTGAAAAGCACTGTACTGTGACTGCATCCAATTTCTCACTCTTGGTCAGTTCTGACAATCTCTGTGCGACAATTCCCGCTTTTTCAATCTCATCATCAGACACGTTCTGACAAGTAGCCCCGGACTTGAAAGAGTCAATGCGGTCTAAGAACTCCTTGCTGATTTCAGAAGGCAGTCTCTTTGTTAAGGCATCTATTGGAATATCCTCAATGTTTATTCCCCACCTCGCCTTGACCTTTTGCGGATTCACGTGAGATGCAATCAACCATGATGAAGGTTCGCCAATAACACCAAGCCTCGCTCCTCTAAGAAATTCCACAATGCCATTATATTTGGACCATCTGCCCAGAAGAGCATGTAGTTGTGATAGTGGCATGTGAACAATCCTTGCATCAATTCCTTTCCTCTCCAAGTATGACCGTATCTCCATCGCGGCTGGAAGTGAATTTCGTTCATCATAACTGAGTAGAATAACAGGTGAACTAAGTCTTGTTTCTTCAAGAAACTTTGATACATCATTCTCAGTACCTCCAGTTCCAATGAAGATATATGTTGACTCACTAGGCGTGATTTCACTGTCGGTACCAAGGATGTTCACGCCATCCTGTTCCAATACCTTCAAGATGTCCTTACTTAGATCCGCTGGGGACACTGAAGAAAAAAAGGGAATTATGTTGATAGTCATGGTTTATTCTTTTGAGCACTCTGCTATATGACTTTGGGATATTCCGACAAGAGCTTAGTCTTTCACGATAACCGTATGCAATGGTTAATTAACATAGACAGTGCTGCACCAAAGATGATGCATAATGTCACACCGAAGTGAACTGGATATCTTTCATGTTGATGCATTTACTGACAAACCTTTCGGAGGAAATCCTGCATCAGTTGTTTTGGGTGCAGACCGTCTTGAGGATGAAGTGCTGCACAGGATAGCCCGCGAAATGAATACGCGAGAGACTGTTTTTGTAATGAAATCAGACGTAGCCTCCTTTCGATTCCGATATTTCACACCTAAGATTGAGATTGGATTTTCGGGCCATCCCACAATCGCAGCTTTTCATGCGCTACTTAGAGAAGGTCTCATCGAAGCTGTAAAAGATGTCACGATGACAAGCCTTGAAACAAAAGCTGGAATTTTGAATATTGAAATAGTCAAGAACGAGTCTTCTGGTCGTCATGAGATTCAGATTACTCATAGAAAGCCAGACTTCTTGGAGACCTATGATCCAAAGGATTATCTTGAAGCTCTTGGTCTCTCACTTGCTGATTTTCAATCTCCAAATCCTATTCAGACAGTCAGTACAGGAACGCCACATCTAATATTGCCTGTTTCAACGATGAGGTCTCTAGATAGGATAAAACCAAACTATGATAGACTCAAGGAACTTCAGAGGGAATCAGATTATGTATCCATAAGTGTATTCACAAGAGATACACGCGAACCGACCTCTGATGCTCAGGTTCGCCATTTTGCTCCTGCACTGGGTGTCTATGAGGATCCTGTATCTGGTTCAGCAGCAGGCAGTTTGGCTAGTTATTTGATTCGCTATGGCTTTATGGAATCCACATATCCAGTGACGAGCATCGTTATTGAACAGGGTCACTATGTTGGTCGGCCTGGTCTCATTTTTGTTGAGGTACGTGGTGATAAAGAGTCAATCGAGCAGGTCAAAGTTAGTGGCACAGGAGTCGTTGTCTTCAAGGGCAAACTTTTCTTTTAGACAATCGCGTATCTTTTGTGACAGAGTAATGCTTTGCTCCAAACACTTATTTCCATAATAAAGCCGGGAGCCTCAGTGAGTCCTCATGCTAGAGATAATGACAGAAGCAATAGACAGTTTTCGAAACAAAGATGTGTCCTTTGCTGATATTCGTCAGGAATCCCATGCTTCTACACAGATTAATGTAAGCAATGCAATAATTCGGAGATTTGGCAGAGCTACGAAATCTGGAACCGTAGCAAGGGCGCTAGTAGGTGATTGCTGGGGGATGTCTTCAACATCTGAACCACTATCAGTTTCGATTTGCAAAGAACTGCTTTCTGATGCTGCAAAAAGTGCGAAAGCGAACGCCCGTTTTTCAAAAAGGGCTCTCGACCTTTCTAACGTGCAACCTATAGAGAAGGCAGTATGGCAGAAATGCAAATTAGATCCAGCCGAAGTTTCAACTGAAGAAAAACTAGAGCTTGTCATGTCCCTTGATAAAGCTCAGAAGATTGATGATCATATCGTTAACACAAATTCAGTATACAACGATTCTAAGACCATATAATATATCGTCTTGTTAACACTGTTGGCTCCAAATTAGAATGGGATGAGTTACGAATTACATCAGCAGTCCAGCCAGTTGCTCGAGAAGGCAATCGTATGCAGTTTAATTATGAAGTAAAGGGTGGGAGTGCAGGATACGAGTTGTTGAAGTCACTAGATCCTGAGGAGTTTGGCGGAAAGTGTGCCAAGGGCGCCATCGACCTTCTAAGCGCGGAGAAACCACCCTCTGGTTCTATGACAGTGATTGCAGATGGCGATATTGCAGGTCTCATTGCACACGAAGTCTGCGGTCATGCTAGTGAGGCTGATGAGGTGGTCAAGAAAAGATCATTTCTCACAGGCATGGTCGGAGTAGAAGTTGGTACCGATCAAGTCACACTTGTAGATGATGGGACATTGGAAGGTGTCCCAGGCAGAATACCTTTTGATTCTGAAGGTACGCCCTCATCGCGGACAGTGATTATTAAAGATGGTACATACAACGGATACTTGCATACTCTTGAAACCGCTGCACTCATGGGAACATCACCAACCGGAAATGGACGTTCTCAAGATTATAATCGTCGTATTTTCGCACGGATGACTAACACATTCTTTGACTCCGGCGACTGGAAGGATGATGAAATAATCTCAGAAACGAAAGAAGGTCTGTATGTATTAAAGACCCTGTCTGGAATGGAAGACGTAGTTGGTGGTGGCGTGCAATGCTCTGCGCTCAAAGGCTATATGATCAAGAATGGTGAAATAACGCAGCTCGTTCGAAGTATGACACTTGCTGGAAAGGTTCTTGATATTCTAAAGACAGTTGATGCTGTAGGAGACACTCTTACTTTCTCTGGTGGTGGAACATGTGGAAAGGGCGAAGAAGACTTCATACCTGTATCTACAGGAGGTCCGCATATGCGTGCAGTGATGGTAGTTGGAGGTGGGTAAGATGGACCTCGTTGATATTGCTGATAAGACGGTAGCCATAGCTGAAAAAAGCGGTGCGAGTCAAGCAGAAGTATACGCTATCCGTGTAAAGACAGTAAGCA